>NZ_JBSJQE010000004.1:0-402500 GCF_053663335.1 Bacillus sp. YH3-2-B2
TTGAATGTATGCTTACTGTTATCTAGTTTTGAGAGAACACTCTCAATGGTTTGGTGGCGATAGCGAAGAGGTCACACCCGTTCCCATGCCGAACACGGAAGTTAAGCTCTTCAGCGCCGATGGTAGTCGGGGGTTTCCCCTGTGAGAGTAGGACGCCGCCAAGCTGTCTTAAACCAGTTCATGATGAACTGGTTTTTTTATATGAAAGATCACATAGATATAAAAAGCTAATGCCTTTGAAAGGCATTAGCTTTTTTGTTTACATTGATTTTGCTTTGCTGTTGTGATTTTGAAGATTGTTTGATTTTATTGTCTCGAGTATTCTTAAACTGAACACAATCAGCAGCATAAGGACCATCAGTGCAGTAAACAGCCAGAATGCAGTTTGTGCGGGATATTCATCTAAGCTCCAGCCGACGGCGATCGGAAGGAGTGAACCTCCTAATCCGTTTGAAGCGAGCAGAATACTGGTAGTCGTTTCTGTCTTTCCGGGATAAAAATGATTCGTGATGATTAGGGCTATTGCAAACATGCCTGCCATGAACAGCCCTAAAAAGAAGCAAAGGGCAAAGCCGAACCATACGTTTTTACTTAGTGCCAATACGGTAAGTGCAGCCAGACCGCCAATGCTTATGAGACGAAGATAACGGTGATATGTCAGCTTTTCTGATACCGGGCCTGTTAATAACCTTCCGATGATCATCCCCGTCCAATACACTGTAACTGTTATCGTTGCCAAAGAGTTGGGGATATCCCATTTCTCAGCGAAAATGGAGGGGATAAAATGTACAATTGAAACTTCACTGCCGCCGTAAAAGAAGAAGTAAGCCCCCGCCAAGGTAATAAAAAGCAATCCGTGTGACTGATAACCGGTGCTTTCTTTTTTAGTGTCATCGGAAGAGACCTCTTTTCGGATGAGAAGCTGATCAATACTGCCGAAACTCATCTGCTTCCATGCGATTAAAAGTGCAAAACTGGATAACCCTAATACTAAAAAAGCAATTGTCCACATGTGGTTGTTGATAAGAAAGCCTGAGAGCAGAGGCATGAAAAGCGCGCCTAATCCGTAGGCCACTTCCATCTTGCTCATGGCCACAGCCTGTCTTTCTTTAATAGCGGTGAGGATGATCGTGCCTACACAGGATTCCACCAATCCGGCGCCAAGCCCCGCGATGCTGACGAGAAGAAAGAGCAGCGGCCAGGGCGGCAGGAAGGTGATGAACATTTCACAGCTGATGAGTGCCATGCCAAAGATAACGACGTTTTTGCGCCCAAGCTTTTTCACCATGTAAGGCATTCCGATGACACCGATGAGAAAGCCCATGAACTGAGAGAATACCAATACACCGCCATTACTGTAGCTTTGTGAATAATGTGTGAGTAACTCAGGCAGTACGGCTCCCAGAATAACAAGTGTAAAAGCAATCGATCCATAAGAAAAACAGCTTATCCACAGCAGACGAGTTTTCATCATTTTATCTCCTTATTGGTAAAATAATATTTCTCTCTACTCGTATGACATGACGTTTTTACAAAAAATCCAAGTATTGTTACTATATCACATAACTTTTTCTCATACATCCCTTATGGTAACGTTAACAAATTGTTAACATTTTTTACAAGAAAGATCGTTGACATTATTTTCAATAATTAATACGATAAAAAGCGAAATTCTAATAATTTCATAGGGGTGGTATTTGTGGGAACGAAGGAAATCACGAATCCAGACAGCTTGTATTACAGTGTTGACGATGTAGTAATGGAGCGCGGAGAAGGGATTTACCTGTACGATCAAGAGGGGAATGAGTACATTGATTGCGCTTCTGCCACATTTAACTTGAATTTAGGATACGGTAACAAAGAAGTCATTGATACGGTTAAAGAACAAGCCGATAAGCTGATCCATGTGACATCATCTTTTCAAACAGACGCTGTAAATAAACTGGCAGAAAAACTAGTAGAAATCGCCCCCGATAATCTCACAAAAGTACACCCTAAAGTCAGCAGCGGTTCCGGTGCAAATGAAGGAGCTATTAAAATGGCTCAGTATTACTCCGGAAAAACCGATGTCATCTCCTTATTTCGAAGCCACCTCGGACAAACGTATATGACTTCCGCTTTGTCCGGCAACTCATTCAGAAAAGAACCTTTCCCGCCGCAAATTTCTTTTGGCCTTCAAGTCCCTGATCCGTATTGCAGCCGCTGTTTTTATAATCAGAAACCTGATTCATGCGGTATGCTGTGCGTAGAAAGAATTAATGATTTTATTGAGTATGCGAGCAATGGAAAAATTGCCGCCATGATTATTGAACCGATATCCGGAAACGGTGGAAACGTCGTTCCGCCTAAAGAGTATTTTAAACAGCTGAGACAGCTTTGTGATGAACACGATATCGCTCTGATTTTTGATGAAATTCAGACCGGGTTCGGACGGACGGGCAAAATGTTTGCCGCGGACCACTTCGATGTGAAACCTAATATGATGACGGTAGCAAAAGGGCTCGGGGGCACAGGCTTCCAAGTCGCCGCCACTCTGACGGAGGACAAGTATACCGGGCTTCCGGGGTATACGCACTCCTTCACGTACGGCTCAAATGTGATGGCCGCCGCTGCCGCGTGTAAAACCATAGATATCATGCAGCGTCCGGGATTTTTGGAAAATGTAACGACGGTCGGTCATTATATTATGGATCGCTTAGAAACGATGAAAGAGGAGTTCGCTTTTATTTCTGAGGTAAGAGGCGTCGGTCTTATGATCGGTGTGGAAATTGTCAAAGAGAACAATGAACCGGATGTGGAATTGACCAATTATATTGCCAAACGGGCGATGGATTACGGGCTGATTCTCCGGACATCCCGTTACGGGTTCGGAAATGTATTTAAAATCCGTCCGCCTTTAACCATTACACTTAGTGAAGCCGAAGTGCTCTGCTACAGACTTCGCAAGCTATTGGAGGAAATCAAGTGAGAGACTATATCATTGAGCTTGGACAATTTGTTTATCATAAGGTGAAAAATCAAAAAGGCACGCTGAAAAACCGGCTCGTAAACGGCTATTCTCCGGGAGGCGACGCCCAATTTAACATAGACGCCGCTGCTGAGGAGGCGGTGCTGGATTATATTCAAGAAAAGGGCCATCCGGTTGCTTTTTACACGGAGGATGGCGGCCTGAAGCTGATTGGAGAAGATCCGCAATATATTTTAATTGTAGATCCGATAGACGGAACGCGCCCGGCCGCCGCGGGGCTTGAAATGTCGTGTATTTCGATTGCGCTTGCTTCATATAAGCCAAACGCAAAGATTAAGGATATCGAATTTGCTTTTTTGCTTGAATTGAAATCGGGCTCTTATATGTACGGTGATATTTACAGCGATGTCATTCAATTTGAGGGGTATCAGGGAGATTTGCCGAATTTGAGCGGAGTGCGGGATATTAAGAATATGTTTTGGAGCCTTGAATTTAACGGGCATCCGGCGAAGCTGATGACGGACGCATACGGCCATCTGATTGACCAATCGGCTAATAATGGCGGGGTTTTTGTTTTCAACAGCGCTTCTTATTCGATTTCACGAATTATCACGGGGCAGATGGATGCTTATGTGGATATCGGCAATCGTCTGCTGAAAGATGATCCGAAGCTGCTTTCAGATTTTCAGCAGGTCGGGAACGGACAGGTGCTGCATTTGTTTCCTTATGATATTGCCGCAAGCGTCTTTTTGGCGAAGAAAGCCGGAGTGGTCATTACGGACGCATACGGCCGGTCTTTGGACGAAACGCTTCTGACAGATTTAAGTTATCAGAACCAGCAATCATGTATTGCGGCATCAACGAAGGAGCTTCATCAAACATTGTTAGACCAAATCCGCTGGGGCAGAAAGGAAGAGAAATATGAAGGCGTTGGTCTGGACTCCTAATGATAAGCTTGAATATCAAGAGGTGGACGAGCCTCAAATTCGGAAATCCAATGATGTGAAAGTGAAAATTTTCGGCACCGGTATATGCGGAACGGATTTAAATGTGCTGAAAGGAAAAATGAATGCAACCCATCATATGATTATGGGGCATGAATCGGTGGGAGCGGTCGTGGAAATCGGACCGGACGTGACAAATGTAAAAGTCGGAGACCGGGTCGTGATAGATCCTACGCAGTTTTGCGGGAAATGTCATTATTGCCGGAGAGGGCTGACGTGTTATTGCGAAACCTTCGAGGATTGGCAGCTCGGAATCGGGGCACACGGAACGTTTGCGGAATATTACGTCGGAGAAGACAGGTTCATGTACAGAATTCCGGATTCAATGGAATGGGAGCGGGCCACATTGGTTGAGCCTCTCTCCTGTGTGCTGAATGTTGTGGACAAAGCTTCGATTCAGCCGGAGGACTCGGTCTTGGTTTTGGGGTCCGGACCGATCGGACTGCTTGTGCAAATGATGGTGAAAAAACTGGCGCGATTGACGGTTGCGACTGAAATAGGCAGTTTCCGAAGCGAGGCGGCGAGCCGGATATCGGATTATGTCTACCACCCTGAAGCATTAACCGTGGATGAAGTGAAACGGATTAATCAAGGAAGAAAATTTGATGTAATTTTTGACGCGATCGGCAATCAGCTTGATTGGGCTTATCCTTTTATTGAAAAGGGAGGCAGAATCGTGCCGATGGGCTTTGATGATACGTATGAGATGACAGTCAGGCCGTACCAGCTGCTGTCAAACGGCGTAACGATTGTGGGCACAGGTGAAGCCCGTCAGATCATGGAGGCTGCGTTAGCATGCGCGTCCGACCTTCCGCAGCTCTATGATTTTATTACGGAAAAGACGGAACTGAAGAATTATGAAGAAGCCATTGATCATCTCATGGGCATCGACCCGGTGACAAAAGAAAGAAAGGATATCAGCGCAATAAAAACGATTCTTGTGTCTGATCCGGAACTTTTATAAAAGCGGAAACGGCTCCAGTGAGAGCCGTTTTCTTTTCTTATTTATACGGTCTTGCACATTTCTTTAAAGTTTAATATGATACTCTTTGTTAACCATTCCTTTCCTCAACGACATTATACTCTGAGCGTGTCCCCTTTTTCCCCGCAAGCTTGCCTCATATTCCCCAGATGAAAATCAATGTTTCCAACTGATAGGGTGCGGATTTTTATAGTAAAAAGGAGTCGTTATCATTTGAAAGATTATACGTTACAGCAGCAATGGTTCGGGAATGTCCGTAAAGACATTCTGGCCGGTATTCTGGTTGCTCTCGCTCTGATCCCTGAGGCGATCGGATTTTCAATTATTGCAGGTGTCGATCCGATGGTCGGGCTTTATGCATCATTTTGTATCGCGATTATTATTTCTATCTTCGGCGGCAGACCGGGAATGATTTCAGCCGCTACGGGTTCAATGGCGGTTGTCATGGTGACATTGGTGGCTGATTACGGGCTGCAGTATTTGTTTGCGGCAACCATTTTGACAGGTATTATTCAATTTATTCTTGGTGTCAGTAAGATAGCGAAATTGATGAAATTTATTCCGCGTTCGGTCATGATCGGATTTGTGAATGCTTTGGCGATCTTGATTTTTTCTGCGCAGCTGCCGCAGTTCAAAGGAGCTTCATGGGTCATGTACGCCATGCTTGCCGGATCACTGGCTATCATATATCTTTTGCCGAAGGTTACGACGGCTGTGCCGTCTCCGCTGGTGGCGATTATTGTCATGACGATCATTGCGGTGGTCTTCCATGCGGATATCCGCACGGTCGGTGATATGGGCGGGATTACAAGTTCACTTCCGCATTTCTTGATACCGGATGTTCCGTGGACGTTTGAGACATTGCGGATTATTTTCCCGTATTCACTGGCGCTTGCATTCGTCGGATTGCTTGAGTCGTTGCTGACGGCCCAGATCATTGACGAAATGACGGATACGGATAGTGATAAGAACAAAGAAAGCCGCGGACAAGGCATCGCCAATATTGTGAACGGATTTTTCGGAGGCATGGCCGGATGCGCCATGATCGGCCAGTCTGTCATTAATACGAAAGCCGGCGGTCGCGGCCGGTTGTCGGCTTTTACGGCCGGAGCGTTTTTAATGTTTTTAATTGCCGTATTAAGCGGTATCGTCGTGAAAATTCCGATGGCTGCGCTCGTGGCCGTGATGGTTATGGTGTCCATCGGCACGTTTGACTGGTCATCGATTAAAGGTTTGCGGAAAGCGCCCCTTACTGATTCGATCGTTATGGTGATTACCGTCGTGACAGTCGTTCTGACAAATGATTTATCGAAGGGTGTTTTCGCGGGTGTGCTGCTAAGTGCAATCTTTTTTACGGCGAAAATTTCTAAGCTGAAGATTGTGTCACATTCCGAACAGAAAGATGTCAGAACTTATAAGGTCACGGGACAAATCTTTTTTGCTTCCGTGTCTGAACTGATGAATGCCATCGTTTATGATGAAGACGTGAAACGGATTATCATCGATTTGACCGATGCCCATGTGTGGGATGATTCGGGAGCGGCGGCTCTTGAGAAGATTGTCGCCAAATGTAAAGAATACGGAATTGAGGCTGAATTAAAGGGATTAAATCAGAAAAGCCGAGATTTAATGAAGCAAATGGCATAGAATTTGTGAAGTCCGGATGAATATATCCGGGCTTTTTTTCGGTTAAATTTGGCGATGTGCATTGTTATAATGAATGAGACTTGAAAACCGTATATAGGAGACTTGCATATGATGTGGCTTCAGAAGTTGAACCAAGTGTTGGGGAGAATCATGCCGCTTTTGACTCCGTCAAGTGTGGCGGCGGGTGTGCTGTTATCTCAGCATATCAGCTGGATGGCCGGCGCTGTGCCGTGGATATTTGCATTTATTACATTTACGGGCAGTCTGAGTGCCAATTTTCAATCGCTGAAGCGCAGTATCGAGAAGCCGCTCCCGATGATCATGGCATTGTTTGTTCTGCATATTTTCATGCCTGTTTTTGCATGGGGAAGCGGCCATCTGATTTTCAGCGGTGACCCTTTAACTGTGACGGGGCTGATTATGGGTGTGGTGATCCCGACCGGAATTACGAGTTTGATTTGGGCTGCGATGTATAAGGGAAATGTCGGATTGACGCTGTCTATTATCCTGGTTGATACCGTACTTTCTCCTTTTATCGTACCGTTAAGCCTGTCTGTCCTGGCCGGGGCGAATGTTCAGATGGATGTGTGGGGCATGATGAAAGGGCTGGCGGAGATGGTGGTGATTCCGTCCATCGCAGGGATGATGGTCAACCAGTTTTCCCCGCCGGTAAGGACTCAGGCGATAAGCCGGTCATTGTCTCCTTTTTCAAAAATCTGTCTGATGATTGTCATTGCCATTAACAGTTCGGAAATCGCGCCGTATGTCACGCATGTGGATATCAAATTTGCGGGCATCGCTGGCATGGTATTTTTTATTGCCATGACGGGTTATGCCGTGGCTTGGCTGATCGGAAGACTGATGAAGCGGAGCCAGGATGAAATCGTGTCTCTGATTTATACGGGGGGCATGCGCAATATCAGCGCCGGAGCTGTTCTCGCCGTGTCTTTTTTTCCGTCTCAAGTGGCGGTTCCGGTCGTCATCGGGATGCTCTTTCAGCAAATCCTTGCCGCTTTGTTCGGCTATTTGCTGAGACGCTTTGAACTTAAGCCGGTCGTGATCAAGTATGAAAAAAACCGCTCAGCTACGTGAGCGGTTTTTTCCGTACAGCCAGCTTAGTGCTGAATTGAATTGTCGTTTGAACGCTTCTTGATGGTGCACGGCACCCTCTTCGATCGTAAATGAGAGCTGAGATTGAGAAAAGCCTTTTTGCCTCAGGCTTTTGTACACGCCTTTATTTTGTCCGATCATGGTGTTTTGGATGTTACATTTTTGCTCTGCTTCACGGCTGCCGACAGACATATAGATACGCCGCCGTGCCGGCCGCAAAGGTGCGGAGCGGACATAATCTGCTGATTTTTCATACCAGAAGGAACCGGAAATACAGCCGATTCTGCCGAATATTTCAGGCTTTTGCAGCATCGCGTATATCGAAAACAGTCCGCCTAATGACGCGCCGATCAGTCCTCTCGTTTCCGAATGTGCAGAAATGTGATGCATATCTTCAACAGTTGGAATGATGACATTTGTCAGCTCCTCAAGAAAGAGCCTCCCTTTGCCGCCGAAATCATGAAACGCAGGGCTCAGGGAAGGCGCGGGCCACGGTGTGTACTCATCGAGTCTGTCAGCCGGTTTGATGCCGATGAAAATCAATTCGGAAAGTGTTCCGTCTGCAAATTGGAATTCAAGCTTATCTATCTGTTCTAAAAACAAAGATCCTCCGTCAAGTACGTACACACAGGGTAAAGCCCCCGTTTGAACCGAATAGGACGGAGGAAGATACACAGTGCATTCCCTTCCGTTTATCCGGTGTTCTGTAAGGGTGCCTCTCATGCGTCCAGCCCCTTCTTTTGCTTAAACAGAAGAAAAAAGAAATAAGGAACGCCGAGAATCGCAAGAATAATTCCCGCCGGCACTTCTGAAGGCTGAAAGAACAATTTGCCCGCAAAGTCGGCGGATATGACGAGGAGCATACCGACCAGTCCGCTGACCGGTAATGAGTATCTGTGCTCAATGCCGGCGAGCCTGCGGGAAATATGGGGCGCGATCAGTCCGACAAATGCCATGCTGCCCGCTGCGGTTACACATGCGCTGATCAAAGCGATGCAGGCAATGAGTAAAATGGTTTTTTCTTTATTGGTTGAAACACCGAGGCTTTTCACCGTGTCCTCATCGAAACGAATGGTATCCAGCAATGACGTTTTCGCCATAAGAAGAGGAATGAACAAGATCAGCCACGGAAGGATTGCCGTAATGGTCATCCAGTTTGCCGACCAGATGCTGCCGTTTTTCCAAACCATCGCCATCTCATAATCCTGCGGGTCCATTTTTAATGATAGAAATAAAGACAGCGCGCTGAATCCGGAATTCATGGCGATTCCGACGAGAATAATTCTGCCCGATTCCAGATGCCCCCGGTGCCAGGCGAAAATATAGATCAGCACGGCCGCCATCAATCCTCCGATGAGGCCGAAGACAGGCATACCCATCGCAGAGGCAAGTGCCGTCGCTTCAGATTGTCCCTGAAACAGAAGCATAAACGTGACGATTCCCGCTCCGGCTCCTGCATTAATGCCCAAAATACCGGGATCGGCAAGACCGTTTTTGGTAATGGCCTGAATAACGGCTCCGGCTATCCCCAATCCGAGTCCGATGGCAGCAGCCATGACTATGCGCGGCAGCCTCAGCTGAAACAGCAAAATGTCATATTGCGGATTCGGATGGATGCGGAAAAGCGTACTGAGCAGTTCACCCGGCTTTGCGGAAAAAGAACCGCTTGTCATGCTGAAATAGCTTACGAGCAATATGAGAGCAATCAGAATGATATAAATTCCGGCCATTTTACGCACCACGCTGATCCCCTCCTTTTCTTTTAATCAAATAAAGAAAGAAAGGAACACCGATGATAGAAGTAACTACTTCAATAGGCGTCTCAAACGGGTAATTGATGAATCGGCTGGCAAGATCGCAAAGGGTCAGGAAGACGCCGCCGATGATGCACGCGCATGGGATCAGCCTGCTGTAGTCCGATCCGACGAGAAAACGTGTGATGTGCGGAACGACCAAACCGACAAAGGCAATTTTTCCGGCGAGCGCCACCGAGCTTCCGGTCAATATGACAACGGCTGCCATCGCCATGAGTTTGATGGTTCTTTTCTGCTGTCCCAGACTTTTTGAAATGTCGTCTCCTAATGATACGGCAGTGACCTTTTTGCTGAGAATCATGGCCGTGATGATTCCGATCGCAAAAAATGGGACGGCCAGTTTCAAAAAATCAGGGTTCATTTGATGCAGTCTCGCACTGTACCAAAAACTGAGATCCTGCGAAATTTGAAAATAAATCGAAAGCGCAGCCGACAGACTGCTGAGAAGCATACTGGTTACCGTTCCGATAATGGCAAGCTGCACAGGGGTAAAACCGCCGGGAAGAATGGAGGCCAGCCCGAAAACAAGAGCCGCGCCGAATGCGGAACCGATAAACGAGTATATGATCATTTCAATGGATGTCGATTGAGGGAGCAATACCATGCAAAGGGTGATGATAAAAGCGGAGCCGTCCGACACACCCATGATCGAAGGCGAGGCCAGATAGTTCCGTGTGATTCCCTGCATGAGCGCTCCGGAAACAGCAAGGGCGGCGCCGATAAACATAGCGCCGGCAGCCCTCGGGATTCTTGAATGCCATATGATCTGATGGTCGGTATTCTCCGGATTAAAGTGCAGCAATGCGGAGAACACGGTATGGAAGTCAAGCTGCTTTGCGCCGTATAAAACGGAAAGGAGCAGTGACAGAACAATGGCAATCGGTGAAGCAATGATAATAATGTGTGTCCGCCGTTTTGCATACATGTGAAAAACCTACTCTTTATTAGTCTTGAGTCAATTTGTCAGCCGCAACCTGTAAGAAGCTGATTTTACTCCACGCGGTTCCGCCTTGGGCTAATGGATCAATCGTATTGACGTATACATGGTCTTTTTTGACTGCCTTCAGGCTCTTCCAGATCGGATTTTTCTCTAAGTCTTTCAAAGCGTCCGGCTTATCTGCGTTTTCGTCATCAGAAAATTGTACGAAGATATGGTCAGGGTTCATTTCGCTTAATTTTTCAAGAGAGATCAGTTCCTGCGCTTTCGCCGCTTTGACTTCGTCCGGTGCCTTCAGGCCTAAATCACCGTAAAGCGTGGAGTTGAAATAAACTTGTTCAGGATAAATATAAATATTGCCTTGTCTGATTCTGATGACCAGTGCGTTTGACTGTTTCGCTTTGCTGTTGATCTTTGTTTTTGTCTTTTTCAGATCCTGTTCGTAATCTGCGATGATTTTTTTCGCTTTTTTCTCTTTATCTGTAAGCTGGGCGAGCAGCATCATGTTTTCTTTCCAGTTTGATGAGATATGAGAGACAGGGATGGTTTCAGCGGTGCCGCTCAATTTTTTCAACGTTTTTTCCGGGAATTTGGTTGATGCCAGAATGACGTCCGGCTGCAGCTCAAGAATTTTTTCCATATTCGGCTGCATTTTTTCTCCCGTTGATACGGATTTATCTGTAATATCTTTAAACAGTTCCGGGAATTTGCCGGAGAAAGAAATTGCTCCTGCCGGATGAACGTCAAGCAATTTGGCGTCTTCCATTGATTCTACGCTGCCTGTAATGGCGATTTTGTCAGTCGGCGCTTTGACTTCATATGTTTTTCCGAGATATTCGATTTTCTGTTTATCTGAAGAAGCGTCCTTTCCTTTACTTGCTGTATCAGATGTTTCTGAGCTTCCGCAAGCCGCGGCCGTGAAAGCCAAAAGCAAAATCATGAAAGCGAATGCCAATTTCTTCATCTATTGTTCCTCCTGTTCAATTGATAACTATTATCAATTGGAATTATAGAGAATGAACAGGGATAAGACCATGGATAATTTCCGGCATTACCATGGACGATCTTCGGATAAAATGGAAATGCTTTGCTCGATCATCCGCTGATGTCCGCTTGGAGAATATTCAATCCACGGGTCAGATGAAATGGGAAACACGCGTTTACTGCTGACGGCACTAAGGTTCTGCCATATCCCGGTCTGCTGAATCCGCTGAAAATAGCGAAGCGTTTCCGGTTCTTTACAAGTGAAAAGCATGATGCAGTCAGCCTGGCAATCCGCCAGCATTTCCAAGGAAATCTTTTCGTCAGGAGCAAAAGATTCCGGTTTTGCGGAGGCAAAGTCTAAATCACCGAAGAAGACTTCCTCAATACTGTTGTTATGGGCGATGTACATATTTTCTTTATATACACGGACAAATAAGAACCGCTGATGCCGCACGTGTTTAAGAGCATCTTTCGCTGAATGGGCGAGACTTTGATAAGTATTAAGCCAGTGCCGCGCTTCCTGCTCTTCATTCAGATATGCGGCAGTGCGAAGAAACTGGTCTCTCCAATTCTCTTGAGCCGGAAGATAAAAAACTTCAGTGATGTCATTCAGGCGCTGTTTTTCTTCTTCACTGACAGAATCGAGACTGAAAATGATGTCCGGGGCAGCTTGAGACAGCGTGTGCAGGTTCTCTTCCCAATTTGCATTATAGCGGTAAGCGCTCAGGTGAACCGGAATATCGGAAGAGAATTGTTTGTAATAATAGGCCGTCCATTTCGGGTGCAGCGCCGCAGCGTAAGGCACGTGATGCAGAGGAATCAGATGCCCCATCGTTTCTTTTCCGTACGCGGCCATTTTTGTGCGCCTTTTTTTCATATAGCTTGTAGGTGAGCTGCCGGTATGTTTTTTAAAGATGCGGCTGAAATAAAATTCGTCCTGGTAGCCGATTTGATGAGCGATTTCCCGAAGTTTGCAGCTTGCCTTGGCCATCAGTTTTTTCGCATTGGTTATGCGGATGTCTGTGATATATTCAGTTACGCTCTGCCCGTATAGTTTTTTAAAGGTTTCACTGTAATGCTTGGGACTGATTCCCGCCATATGAGCGAGCTGGGTGAGCGTGATTTTTGTGTCGGACTGAGCATGTATGAATTGTTTTGTCTGTTCGATCGCCGCTTTCGTATTATTTTGATGGCATACTTTTGCGGCATAAAGGTCGTACATCAGCTGCTGAAAGTCGGCTGTATATTTCATTTTCTGCAATCCATCCGCCGATCGCACGTTTTCAGAAAGTGATTGAAGCCGGCTTGTCAAATGATCAATCGTTTGTAAATTCATTTGCTGAAGTCCGTGGAAGATGTCTTCCCCGTTATCCGGAAGCATCGCTTCATCATCTGAGGAATAGGAGAAAACACGGAGTCTGACGATATACAAATGGATGCCGCCTGACGATATAGGGGCAATATTGAATGTCTCATCACAAGGACAGATGTAGAGCGTTTCCTTCTGCAGCGGAAAGCTGTCTGTGCCGATATCAATTTGTCCCTCGCCTTTCACATGAAAGATCAATACGGGGGAATCAGTGAGCTGATGCTCTGACAGAAGGTCGGCTGTTTTTTTTACGGAGATGATATCAATGGGCTGAAAGAATAATGTGTTTTTCATGAGAAACCACCTTTTAGGAAACATTCATTTAAATGATAACTGTTATCAATTGAATTGTACCAAATAAATGAATGTTTTCCTATAAAAAGCGGAAATGTGAAATGCGACAAAATGTTACACGTGTAACACGAATGTTGTCAGTATATGAGGTATTGTTTTCTTAGAGTTTTGAATTGGTCCAGCCGGCGTTGATATGTGCCGGTGATGTCTTCAATGGAAGCGCCGTTTTCTATTTTTTTGCGTACCCAGCCGTTACCGATCAGCATGTCAAAAGAGCCTGTCGGCAAGAATGAAAAGTCATTCGGATATAAGTCATGCATGGTTTTCAGAATGGAGAGCCCTGTTTTTGCCGCTTCAAATGTGTTTCTGTTTGTTACGTAGACTTGTACGCCGTGGCACAGCTTGCCCTGGTGCTTGGAGAAGCTGGGGATGAATGAAGCGGCTCTGAAGGTGACGCCCGGAAGCTTGAGACTGTTCAGGCGTTCTTCGAGCTCGGTGCTTTTCATATAAGGCGCGCCGATAAGTTCAAACGGCTTTGTCGTGCCCCTTCCTTCGGATACGTTTGTGCCTTCGATTAGTCCTGTCGCCGAATATGCGAATATGCTGTCCGGGGTCGGGATATTAGGCGAAGGGAGGACGAACGGCAGACCGGTATCTTCAATCGTCATCGTCCGCTTCCAGCGCTTCATTTTTACGACGGTGAGGTCGGCGCCAATATGAAACTCTTTATTGAATAAAAGAGCAAGCTCACCGATCGTCATGCCGTGCTTCAGCGGGATCGGATACAGTCCGACAAATGAAGCGTAATCCGGTTCAAGAACCGGGCCGTCCGGATTTCGTCCGCCTTGCGGATTCGGCCGGTCCAAGACATAAAAAGGAATGCCTTTTTCTTTGGCCGCTTCCATGGCATAGGCCATTGTATAAATGTACGTGTAGTACCGCGTTCCGACATCCTGAATATCGAAAATCAGCACATCTGTATCTTTCAGCATGTCAGGCGTCGGTTTCCTCGTTTCCCCGTATAGGCTGTAGACGGGAAGTCCTGTTTTTTCGTCTATATAGGATGTGACTTTGTCTCCGGCCTGAGCGTCGCCGCAGACACCGTGCTCCGGTCCGAATAATGCCGTCAAATGGATGTCTGGCGCCTCATACAGCACGTCAACGCTGCTTTTCAATGATGCGTTCACACCGGTCGGGTTGGTGATCAGCCCGACCCTTTTTCCCTTCAGTTCCTGTTTATAATCTTTCAGCAGGCGGTCGATGCCTGTTTGGATGCTTGGTTTCTTGGCGGTATGAAGGTTTCTGTCAGAAGCCGCCGAGACTGCCGTCATAGCACTGATGACGACAAGTCCGGCGAGAAGTGCAGCCGTATGTGTTTTCATAATCAGCCCTCCTGTTTAAAGCGGTTTTCCGGTCTTCAGATTGATACCGAAACCATAAGGATACAGTGTCGTTCCCGGATGCGTGACGGAAGGAATGTCAGCGGGCAGCCTGCCTTGCGGTGTTGTCTGTCCGAATATCGCTTCAATGCCTGCCGGAATGTTTGGCTGGAGGAATTGTCCGTCTGTATATCCTTTAAAACCGTAGACTGCGATAAGGGCTTCAGCTTCTTCAAAATTCGCGGCGTCGTAAGGATTACGCAGGCTCATCAGCACAAAGGGTTTTTGGTTCGATTGTGCGGCTTTCATGACGGCGCGCGGAAATGCAGTCGTCCACTTGCCGGGATCTGTGACGGAATCGTCAATCACGCCGTCGTTTACGACAGGGTCATTTTTCACGACATAGGAGCCTGTAATCACGTAATCCGCGTCGGATACCAGCTTTTTGTGTTCATCATGAAATGTGCGCTCGGCGAAGTTCATTTTACTGATGGTTACCGGCCGGATTTTTTTCTTCTTGATGAGCTGCTGAATGGTTTGTTCCATTGCCACTGTTTGATCTTCATAAGGAGCGGCAATGAGAACGCGGCTGTTCTTTTTCGGTTTGAATGGGAGCGTGCGGTTTTTGTTTTGTAAGACGGTGACGGATCTTTCCGCGATTTGTTTTTCAGTTTTTAGGTGATTTTTACTGCCGACGGTTTTCTTTGCTTTTGCAATCTTCTTTTTCAGATTTGTCTCTTTCGGTGCGGGATATATCCCTCGTTTTATTTTCAGGGAAATGATGCGTTCAACTGATTTGTTAATTTGCTGCAGCGGAATTTCCCCTTTTTGTACCGCCTGTTTTAAAGCGGAATGAACCCGGGCAAAGCGGTTTTCTGTTTGCAGCGATGTCACTTGGGCCGGCATCAGGGCAATATCGACTCCTGCTTTTACTGCCATGACGACCGCCTCTTCCTGGCCGAAATGATCGGCAATGGCTTTCATATTTAATGCATCCGTAACGATGACGCCGTTAAATCCCATTTCCTCACGGAGAAGATGAGTCATCACTTTTTTCGAGAGTGTGGCGGGTACGAGGATGTCTGAACCGTCCAGCTTGCTTTTATAGGTTGTATCGTCAAAAGCGGGAAATTGCACATGGGCTGTCATGATCATATCAGCTCCGGCCTGAATGGCCTGCCGGAACGGATAAAGTTCAATTTGACGCAGCCTTTCTTGATTGTGGGTGACAAGCGGAAGACCGTAGTGGCTATCGACATCCGTGTCGCCGTGTCCCGGGAAATGTTTGACGGCGGCAGCGACATTCTGCTTTTGCTGAGCCTTCATTGAGGCAAGGCCGAGTGAAGCTGTCAGATCACGGTCTGAACTGAACGACCTGACGCCGATGACAGGGTTTCCGGGATTATTATTGATATCGAGAACGGGAGCGAAATTCGTATTAATGCCCAGTGCTTTCAGTTCTTTCCCGATAATGGCGCCGGTCTGGGACGCGTAGGCTGTTTTTCTAGCAGCCCCGAGCGCCATATTGCCTGGGAAATGAGTGCCCTCACCAAGTCTAGTTACGATGCCGCCCTCCTGATCAATGCTTAATAATAGCGGAATGTCAGGGCTCGCCTTTTGAAAGGCATCTGTCAGGCGTACCGTTTGCTCAGTATTTTTTACATTTTCTGCAAATAAGATAACGCCGCCGAACCGGTACTTTTGAATAAGCCTTGCGACTTCGTCATTCATTTGGGTAAGAGCCTCAGGTGATGACTGCCCCTTTTTTTGCCAATTACGAAAATCAGGCATGAGCATCTGCCCTAATTTTTCATCTAATGTCATACGGGATACCGCTTGTTCCGCCTGTGACGGAATATCCGGTTTTGTCGATGCATGATGCGTGCCGAAAACAATAAACAACAGTAATACAGCTGAGATGAAAAGTTTCATAATGGTGCCCTCCTGCCGTCATAGTTTGGACAAAAGACATGGGTTGTCATTCAATGGCTTCATAAATCGCTTTTATGACGCTGCCGTAGCTTCCGGTCGGGAAAAGATCCCCTTCAAAAACATTCGGGTTTTCACCGGGGCTGACGACGGGGGAATGCTTTTTATTGGTCAAAAGTGCGATCCCCAGCTTATAAGCGGGATCAATAATCGTGATGGTGCCGGTCCATCCCGTATGGCCGTATGCCTGCCTGCTTGCATAAGGTCCGAACATCCACTCCATATCCGGGCTGCCGTTTTTCCGCCAGCCGAGAGCGAATGTCGGATCAGAGGATGCCGCGGTTGTGAACAAATCGGCCGTTCTTTTATTGAAGAGAGAAACATGTTTATAACTGCCGCCGTTCAGCATGACTTGAAGTAGGACGGCCATATCATCAGCTCTGGAAAACAGCCCGGCGTGTCCGGACACTCCTCCCATTGAGTAAAATGCTTTTTCATCGTGAACTTCCCCCTGCAGCGTATACGTCCTGATGTGAGGGAAATGGATGACTCCGTCACGTGTGTTGCCTAAACGTTCAGTAGCTGCGAATGCTTTTTCTTTAAAACCTTTTTGCAGCGGATTGAACAGTGTGTGCGTCAGTTTCAGCGGTTTGTACAGTTCTTGTTCCGCATAGGTATCAAGGGTTTTTCCGGTTATGTTTTCAATGATGCAGCCGAGAAGCATGTAACCGATATCGCTGTATACGTGTTTTGTTCCCGGCTTGTATTCAAGCGGGATTTGGGTGAGAAAACGGATCGTTTTATCCCGTTCTTGTGAATATAAAGGGCCTGCGGTGTCCGGCTGATAGAAATAAAAGCTTGCCGGCAGACCGGATTGATGCTGGAGCACATCGATGACGCGTATGCGGTCTTTTCCTTGAATCGGATCGCTTTTTCTGTCCTTGAAATCAGGAAGGTAAGCCGAGACTTTTTGATACACATCAAGCTTTCCCTGGCTGACGAGTCGCTGTAGTGCAAAATTGGCCGCGTACATTTTTGTATTGGAAGCTAAATCAAACATGGTTGATGTTTTCATTTTTTTCGGACGGGATAAAAGGGTGTTCCCGTCATATTTTTTGCTGTAGCCGTATGCTTTCTTTTTGATCACCCGTCCGTCCTTTACGACGACGAGGACGGCTCCGGGGAATCCTGCTGCGATGTCTTTTTCAATCATTTGATCAACCTTTCTGAGCTTTGCTGCGTCGTATAATTTGGATTGGGCTTCGACTTTGTGCTGCGGCAGAAAAGAGAGGCTCATGACCATTGTGAGTATGGCGGCTGTCAGTGTTTTCATATTCTGATCCCTCCCGGTTTATTCAAATTCAGCAGCCATGTCATCCTTAAATCCGAACGCATAAGTGAAGACAAAGCCCGCCGCGTAAGAGATGAAGAGACCGATGATATACAAAACGATTTGAGCCGGCTGTACGAGAAACGAGAGCGGAAGGCCGGAGACACCGATTGAAAAAGTAGCCACTTGAAAATGGGCTTGAAAAGCGCCGCCGATTCCCGCCCCTAAACACGCCGTCAAAAACGGCCGGCCGAGCGGGAGCGTGACGCCGAAGATAAGCGGCTCCCCGATTCCGAGCAGACCGGATGGAAGTCCGCCGCCGATCGCTCTTTTTAATGAGGCTTTTTTTGTTTTCATAAAGATGGCGAAGGCCGCGCCTACTTGACCCGCGCCTCCCATCGCGAGAATCGGAAGAAGCGGGTCATCTCCGATTGATCGGATTAATTCCAAATGTACGGGAGTCAAGCCCTGATGCAGGCCGGTGACGACAAGCGGCAGGAAGGCGGCTCCCAGTACAAACCCTGAGAGCACTCCCCCGACATTCAGCAGCGACAATAAACCTGATGTAATCAGATCAGAAATAAAACCGCCTGCAGGGATAAAAACGACATATGTCACCAGCCCGGTGATAAGTAAAGACAATGTAGGCGTGACGATAATGTCGATGGATTGATGGACGTACTTTCTGATAAACCGTTCGGTATAAGCGATAAAAACCGCAGCGAAAAGAACGCCGATTAATCCTCCCCTGCCAGGGAGCAGATTCTCTCCGAACAAACTGATATTGGCGATCTCAGGGTTAAGGATCAATATGCCCGCAAGGCCGCCCATCGCGGGTGTCCCGCCGAATTCCTTCGCCGCATTGATGCCGACAAGGACGCCGAGGTAAGCGAACAAGCCTGAACCGATAACCGTTAAAATAAGTGCGATTTGAGATTCTTTCGGGAGCCAGCCGGCCTGAATGACGGCTTTCGTAATACCGGTGATTAAACCTGATGCAATGAGTGCGGGAATAAGGGGAATGAAGATGCTTGATATTTTTCTCAGAAACAATTTGATGGGTGTGGTGTTTTTTCTGTTGAGATCGGCTTTTTTCCGTGAGGCGGCTTCTTTTAAATCAATGTTTTTTCCGGATGGCATAAGTTTTGCGAAAGCGTCGGCGACATGATTGACGACACCCGTGCCGAGAATGATCTGCAGTGTTTCAGCTTCGACGACGCCTATTACCCCGTCAAGCCGTTTCAGCGCCTCAATATCCGTTTTGTCCCGATCTAAAGGTGTAATCCTCAGGCGTGTCATACAGTGGGTAAAGCCTGAAATATTCGATGAACCGCCGCAATTGTCCAGGATATCTTTGGCCAGTGACTGATAAAATGCCTCTTTGCTCATGGAGATCCTCCTTTTTCCGTACGATTTTTCCCGGGGAGCTATGCCTGAAACGCGTCCTAAAAGCGCCTGCGCCGAACATGAAAACGGCGCGGGCTCGTAAAAGCACATTATTTTTCACCAAAGAACGATCAGCGTTCTTTTTCTCTTGAAACGTGCTGTTCAATGGCTTTATCAATGAATCCTTCTGATTCTTTGAGCAGTGCCTTCGCGTGTGTTTCGTCCGAATTCGTCTTCAGCATGACGATTGCCGTTTTGACATGGCTGCCTGCGGCCTCAAGCGTTTCTTTTGCCTTGTCGTACGGAACGCCAGTGATGCTTTGGATAATGCCGATTGCGCGTTCTTTCAATTTTTCGTTGCTGACATGAACGTCCACCATTAAATTTTCGTACACTTTGCCGCTTTTAATCATCACGGCCGTGGAAATCATGTTCAGAATCATTTTATGTGCCGTCGCGGCTTTCATTCGTGTTGACCCTGTAATCACTTCGGGGCCGACAATGACTTCAATGCTGTGATCGGCAAAGGTGCTGATCAATGAGTCCTTATTGCATGTGAGCGCGACGGTTTTGGCGCCGATTGTTTTTGCATATTTCAGCGCACCGGCCGCATACGGCGTGCGCCCGCTTGCCGCGATGGCGATCACGGTGTCTTCTGCGGTAAGCCCGATCGTTTTGAGATCGAGAGCGCCGGTTTCCTCGCTGTCTTCTATACCTTCAGCCGCTTGCAAAAAGGCGTCTGCCCCTCCGGCCATCAGACCGATGACGGTGTCGGGACTTACGCTGTATGTAGGCGGGCATTCAACCGCATCCAGTACACCGAGTCTGCCGCTTGTGCCCGCTCCCGCATAAATCAGCCTGCCGTTTCGCCGTAAGGACTGATGGGCGAATTGAACGGCAATCTGAATATCGGGCAGCACCTGCTGAACGGCTTCAGCCACTTTGAAATCCTCTTCGTTAATGATGCGGAGAATTTCCATCGTGTCTGCCTGATGGATTGAAGCGGTCTGCGGGTTTCTGGTTTCTGTGGTCAATCTGTGAATGTTAAGCCGGTCTGTCATGATTGTACCCTCCCAAGTCGTTAATACTTGAAGTATATGGGCTTCTGAATAGATGTTTCAAGAAAAATCGGCAGGGATGAGATGAATAATCAAGCGCTTTCACAAAAAATGATGCAGAATGTGCTGTTCACCGATCGGGCCGATCCTGCGCCGCCCTTTGTCAATAAAACCGGAAGACCGGTACAGGTTCTTTGCACGTTGATTGCGATGGTTTACAGCAAGCACGATTTCATCACACCAAGGAAAATAATTTGCGACAAAAGCGGGCAGCTGCAGCATCGCTTGTTTGGCATAACCTTTTCCCTGATGCGGCGCATGTAATGACAGCGCACTCAGCAAAATGGCAGACACATTGTTCGAATACGGGGCAATGGTTTCTTTTGAGGTATGTAAAATAAAAAAACCGACGGGGCGGTCTTCTTTTAAAATGACTGTCGGGTAGCGATCCCGGATGACAAGCGCCTGCGGCAGGACATCTATCGGCAGAGCTGTGAACTTTTTATCTTCTTCACTCAGCACAAACCCGTTCAGCCCGTCTGCATGCTCCGGTTTATAAAAGGACAGGGCTACATCCATGATATCTACTCTCCTTTTTTATAATTGATCCAATTCATCTTCTGATAGAACACGGCAGCCTGCCCGTTTTAAAAGAGCGGAAGTGATGCCGTCTCCGAGTATTTTTTTTCCTGAGAAAGTGCCGTCATAGATAAAGCTGCTGCCGCAGGACGGACTGTTTTCTTTAAGGATGACCGTTGCGGCGCCTATTTCTTTTGCGTATGCTAACGTTTTTTCCGCGCCGTCCATATATAAAGCTGTAACGTCTTCGCCTGATGCCGTTACGATTCTTGCCGTTCCGTTCAGCACGTCTTCACCCGTGCCGCCGATGATTTCCGCCGGTTCGCGGGGAGTGGTGAAGCCGCCCAAAAGTTCGGGGCAGACCATAACAGCTTTCTTTTCTTCTACGAGTCTGCGGATTTTTTCCGAAGCGGCGTGAGAGCCGTTATATCTGCATTCGATACCGCCGAGACAAGAGCTGACTAAGATCATCTGTGTCCATTCCCTTCAATATTTTGATACTTTCATCATAAATGAAATAAGAGAGGAGGGATGAGTTTTTCAGTTAAAAAACGGGTAAAAAAGTTTGAAAATAAAAAAAATAATTTTTCTCTTTACAAATAGGGTACAACCTGTATATAATAACTTTTGTCAGCTCGACGCGGACACAGCGGCCCGTTGGTCAAGCGGTTAAGACACCGCCCTTTCACGGCGGTAACACGGGTTCGAATCCCGTACGGGTCATATGGAGGATTAGCTCAGCTGGGAGAGCATCTGCCTTACAAGCAGAGGGTCGGCGGTTCGAGCCCGTCATCCTCCACCATATTTGCCGGCCTAGCTCAATTGGTAGAGCAACTGACTTGTAATCAGTAGGTTGGGGGTTCAAGTCCTCTGGCCGGCACTGTTTTCCAAAAAAATACGGAGGGGTAGCGAAGTGGCTAAACGCGGCGGACTGTAAATCCGCTCCCTCAGGGTTCGGCAGTTCGAATCTGCCCCCCTCCACCATCTTTGGGCTATAGCCAAGCGGTAAGGCAACGGACTTTGACTCCGTCATGCGTTGGTTCGAATCCAGCTAGCCCAGTATCAGACACCTTTTGCATAAAGGTGTCTTTTTTTATCAGCATTTTGTTTCGATTTTTGATTGTTCATCAGATATACTATTTTTAAGCTGCTGTTAAGGCAGTATATTCTGTATTTTCCATCTACACCCTGCCTGAAATTTGGTAAAATAAATGTAATAAAAAAATGAAACCTTTTAAAACAATCAACGTATAGATACAGACCGGTGAAGGGCAGAGGTAAGATAAAACATGGAAAACCTGATTAAAAAAAGAATCAAGCAAGTCAAAAAAGGCGATCAAAATGCGTTTGCAGAAATCGTTGACCTTTATAAAGATAAGATTTACCAGCTTTGCTACCGCATGCTCGGCAATGTTCACGAAGCGGAAGATATTGCGCAGGAAGCTTTTATCAGAGCGTATGTCAATATCGACAGTTTCGATATCAACAGAAAGTTTTCAACGTGGCTTTACAGAATTGCGACCAACCTGACCATTGACCGCATCCGCAAGAAAAAGCCTGATTACTATCTGGACGCAGAAGTAGCGGGAGCAGAAGGGCTGACGATGTATTCGCAGATCGCCGCGGACGGGGTTCTCCCTGAAGACGCCGTATTGTCATTGGAGCTGTCGGACACAATTCAGAAAAAGATTTTAAAGCTGCCGGACAAGTACAGAACAGTTATTGTATTAAAGTATATTGACGAACTCTCTTTAATTGAAATCGGGGAGATTCTGAATATCCCTGTCGGCACCGTCAAGACAAGGATACACAGAGGCAGAGAGGCTCTTAGAAAACAATTGAGGGATCTTTAAGTGGGGTGATGAAATGAGCTGTCCTGAACAGATCGTGCAGCTTATGCATAAGCATCTTGATGGAGATATCCTTCCTGAAGATGAAAACGTATTAAAACAACATTTGCAGTCATGCGGGAATTGCAAACGGCATTTTCATGAAATGGAGAAATCCGTAGCACTCGTCCGAAGCACATCGCATGTCACGGCCCCTGCTGATTTTACTGCCAAAGTTATGGCGAATCTTCCAAAAGAGAAAAAACGCGCTTCTGTAAAACGATGGATCAAAACTCATCCGATGATTGCAGCCGCAGCGGTTTTTGTGATTTTAATGGGCGGCGGTTTTTTCAACAGCTGGCATAATGACCACAATTTCAGTGTGTCCAAACAGCCGAACCTTATCGTGCAGAATCACACGGTCACCGTCCCTGAAGGCGAGACCGTAAAGGGCGATGTCACAGTAAAAAACGGCAAGCTGTTCATTGAAGGAAAAGTCGACGGCAATGTGACCGTCGTCAACGGAGAAAAATACATGGCCTCAGCCGGACAAGTCACCGGGCAGATTGAAGAGATTAACCAATTGTTTGACTGGGTCTGGTACGAACTGAAATCGGCGGGCCAGGGCGTCGTGAGCGCTTTGGACCCGAATGAAGATGAGTAAAGCGTATAATCGCTTTACTCTTTTTTTTATGCATCGCCGTGCTGGCCCATTTCACTTGAGAAATCAAAATGTGGTATAATGAGCACGCTATATGATGTACATATTGCTCATGCAGCACAATTCATAACGGAAAAAACGAAATGACTGAATTCTTGGAGGACGAGGAAATGGCTTTTGAGGACATCCCATTTTTGCAATACCTCGGCAATGCCGTTGATATTCTCCTTGTTTGGTATGTGATATATAAATTAATCATGGTCATACGCGGGACGAAGGCGGTTCAGCTTTTAAAAGGAATCGTCGTCATCGTATTGGTCCGGATGGCCAGTTCATATTTGGGACTCAGCACGCTTCAGTGGCTGATGGACCAAGCGATAACATGGGGATTTTTAGCGATCATCATTATATTCCAGCCTGAGCTGAGACGGGCGCTTGAACAGCTCGGACGGGGCCGGTTCTTTTCCAGGAGCGGAACCCCCGTGGAGGAAGCGCAGCATAAGACAATTGAAGCGATTACAAAATCGATCAGCTACATGGCGAAACGCCGCATCGGCGCACTCATCGCCATTGAGCGCGATACGGGAATGGGCGATTATATTGAGACGGGCATCCCGCTTAATGCGCAGGTCAGCTCGGAGCTTTTGATTAATATCTTCATCCCGAATACACCGCTGCATGATGGAGCGGTCATTATGAAAAATAACGAGATTGCGGCGGCAGCCTGTTATCTGCCGCTTTCTGAAAGCCCGTTTATTTCAAAGGAGCTGGGGACACGTCACAGAGCGGCTGTCGGCATCAGTGAAGTGACGGACAGCTTAACCATTATTGTATCTGAAGAGACGGGCGCCATCAGTGTGGCCAAAAACGGAGACCTTCACAGAGAATTGACGGAAGAAGAACTGAAAGAAATGCTTGAAGCCGAGTTTAAGAAGAACGCCAGAGACACTTCTTCTAACCGCTGGTACTGGAGGGGCAAGAAAAATGGATAAATTCTTAAACAACCGCTGGGCTGTAAAGATCATTGCATTGCTCTTGGCGCTGCTGCTTTACGTTGCGGTTAACAACAACCAGGCGCCGACTCCGAAAAAGCCGGGGGAATCCTTTTTTCCGACATCAACGACTGACGAGGCTACGCTTACTGATATTCCTGTAAAAGCATACTACGATGAAGCGAACTATGTCGTCACCGGCGTGCCCCAGACCGTAAATGTCACGATTAAAGGCTCGACAAGCGCGGTGAAAAAGGCGAGACAGACGAAGAATTTTGAGATATACGCCGATATGAATAAGCTGAAGACCGGGACTCATAAGGTCGAATTGAAGGCCAAAAACGTATCGGACGGACTGACGATCTCCATTAACCCGTCAGTCACGACGGTTACGATTCAGGAAAAAACGGCTGAGAGTTTTCCCGTGGAAGTTGAATACTACAATAAAAGCAAAATGAAAAAGGGATATACCCCTCAGCAGCCGATTATCAGCCCGAAGAACGTGCAGATTACAGGTTCGAAAAATGTGATTGATAACATTTCACTTGTCAAAGCATCTGTGAACCTTGAAAATGCAAATGAGACCATTGAAAAGGAAGTGAAGGTGACCGTCTATGACAAAGACGGCAACGCACTTCCTGTTGATGTTGAACCGTCAGTCATTAAAGTGACGGTTCCCGTAGCCAGTCCGAGCAAAAAGCTTCCTTTCAAAATCGAAAGGAAGGGAAGTCTTCCGGACGGGGTGAGCGTTGCGAGCATTGACTCGAATCCGAGTGAGGTGACGGTTTACGGCCCGCAGGATGTGCTGGATTCACTTGAATTTATTGACGGCGTATCTCTTGATTTAGGCAAAATTGATAAAGATACCGATATCAATGCCGATATCCCGCTTCCTAAGGGTGTCACTAAGGTATCACCGGAAAAAATCACGCTTCATGTTAAAGTGGACAGTGAAGACAAAAAGGATTTTGACAATGTCGCAATCAAGACGGTCGGACTGGGAGGCTCACAGCAGATTGAGTTTCTCGACCCTGAATCGCAGGCGATAAATATTACGGCCAAAGGCTCTCCCGCCAACATTAAGGCGCTGAAAAAGTCGGACATTGAACTGTATGCCAATGTCTCGGACTTGGATGACGGAGAGCACTCTGTAAAGCTTGAAGTAAACGGCCCGCAAAACGTCACATGGTCCCTGTCAAAAGACACGGTTAAGATCAAGCTGACTTCTAAGAAAAACACAAGTTCAAATAAAAATGACAACGGCGGCTCCGCTGATTCCGGCAATAAGAACGGCACAAGCGGAGACGCAGACAAAGACAAGAGCAAGAACCGGGAAGACGACACTGACAGCGATCAGAATAAAAGTCAAAACCAGGATCAAAATCAAGACCAGGATGAAGACGGATCAAGCGCTGATTCTTCTTCAACAGAATGAAAAAGGAGCGATACAAAATGGGCAAGTATTTTGGAACAGATGGTGTAAGAGGTGTTGCCAACAGCGAGCTTACGCCAGAGCTGGCCTTTAAAGTGGGGCGTTTTGGCGGTTATGTCCTGACCAAAGATAAGCAGCGCCCGAAAGTGCTGATCGGCCGTGATACACGTATCTCCGGACATATGCTGGAGGGAGCCCTTGTCGCCGGACTTTTATCGATCGGAGCTGAAGTGATGCGCCTCGGCGTTATTTCTACGCCGGGGGTATCCTATTTAACGAAAGCCATGGATGCTGAGGCGGGCGTCATGATCTCCGCTTCTCACAACCCCGTACAGGATAACGGAATTAAATTTTTCGGAGGGGACGGCTTTAAGCTTTCTGATGAGCAGGAGGCCGAGATTGAACGTCTCATGGAGGAACCGGAAGATAAGCTGCCGAGACCGACAGGCGCGAACCTCGGGCTTGTGAACGATTATTTTGAAGGCGTTCAAAAGTATCTGCAATTTTTAAAGCAGACGGCGGACGAAGATTTTACGGGCATTCATGTAGCGCTTGACTGCGCCCATGGTGCGACATCTTCCATTGCGACGCACCTTTTTGCCGATCTCGATGCTGACGTATCTACAATGGGGACGTCTCCGAACGGATTAAACATTAATGATGGCGTCGGTTCTACACACCCGGAAGCGCTGAGTGCTTTCGTCAAAGAAAAAAACGCCGATATCGGCCTTGCGTTTGACGGAGACGGCGACCGCCTCATTGCCGTTGATGAAAAAGGAAACATCGTCGACGGCGATCAGATCATGTACATATGCGCGAAGTATTTGAAATCAGAAGGCCGTCTGAAGGATGATACCGTCGTATCGACCGTGATGAGCAACCTCGGTTTCTACAAAGCGCTTGAAAAAGAAGAAATCAAAAGCGTTCAAACGGCAGTCGGCGACCGCTATGTCGTAGAAGCGATGAAAAAAGACGGCTATAATGTCGGCGGAGAGCAGTCAGGGCACCTTATTTTCCTCGATTACAACACTACCGGCGACGGTCTTTTGTCCGCGATCATGCTTGTGAATACGCTGAAGGCGTCCGGCAAAACCCTTTCAGAACTTGCGGATGAAATGAAAAAATTCCCGCAGCTCTTAGTGAACGTGAAAGTGACGGATAAATATAAGGTAGAAGAAAACGCTAAGGTGAAGGCCGTGATTTCTGAAGTGGAAAAAGAAATGAACGGAGACGGCCGGATTTTAGTGCGCCCGTCAGGCACCGAACCGCTCGTACGCGTGATGGCGGAAGCGAGAACAAAAGAGCTTTGTGACGAATATGTCACAAAAATCGTGGATGTCGTGCGGACAGAAATGGGAGCGGAGTAGCGAAGTTTATAAGCAGAGAGCGAACAAGACAAGTGCGATCAGCATAAAATGATAGTAACATGATGCCGGGGCGGCAAAAAATAATTGACCGTCCTTGGCACATGCTGTAAAATCAAGCTTGTTCAGCCTTTGTTTTTCACTTGCAGGAAAGGCGGGATTGTTTGCATCTTTTATAATTACAGCGCCCGAACTAAGCGCCCGAAAAACGGCTTAGTTGACGAGGATGGAGGTTATCGAATTTTCGGCGGATGCCTCCCGGCTGATTCATTTAGATCACAGCCGTAAGGATTTCTTCAAACCGGAGGGGCGACTCTCCGAACAAAGGGAAATCACATGATCTTCCAAAAAAACATGTGGGAGGGGACGATTGAAAGTCCCCTTGTAATTTGACTTTCTTCGTCTCCTTTTACACCTTTAGGAGGAAGAAAATATGTGTGGAATTGTAGGTTACATCGGTCAGCTTGATGCGAAAGAGATTTTGTTAAAAGGATTAGAGAAGCTTGAGTACCGCGGCTATGACTCTGCCGGTATCGCTGTGGCGAATGAGCAGGGCGTGCATGTGTACAAAGAAAAAGGCCGCATCGCCGACCTTCGTGAAGTGGTGGATCACACGGTTGAATCTCAAGCGGGAATCGGCCATACACGCTGGGCGACTCACGGCGAACCAAGCTTCCTGAACGCTCACCCGCATCAAAGCGCACTCGGCCGCTTTACACTTGTTCATAACGGTGTGATCGAGAACTATGTTCAGCTGAAGCGCGAGTATCTTGAAAACGTTGAACTGAAAAGCGACACGGACACTGAAGTAGTCGTTCAAATGATCGAGCAATTTGTGGCGGGAGGACTCAGCACAGAAGAAGCGTTCCGCAAAACACTGACTCTGTTAAAAGGCTCTTACGCAATTGCATTATTTGACGGTGAAAACACAGACACCATTTACGTTGCAAAAAACAAAAGCCCTCTGTTAATCGGCCTTGGAGATACGTTTAACGTCGTGGCATCTGACGCGATGGCTATGCTTCAAGTAACGAATGAATACGTTGAGCTTTTGGACAAAGAAATGGTGATCGTGACAAAAGACGAAGCCGTGATTAAAAATCTTGACGGTGAAGTCATGACACGTGCGTCTTATATCGCTGAGCTTGACGCCAGTGATATCGAAAAAGGCACATACCCTCACTACATGTTAAAAGAAACGGATGAGCAGCCGCTTGTTATGCGCAAAATCATCCAAACGTATCAGGACGAAAACGGCAGACTGGCCGTGGCGGGCGATGTCGCTGACGCCGTGGCGGAAGCGGACCGCATTTATATCGTGGCTTGCGGAACGAGCTATCACGCCGGTCTTGTCGGGAAACAATATATTGAAATGTGGGCAAACGTACCGGTTGAAGTGCATGTAGCGAGTGAATTCTCTTACAACATGCCGCTTCTGTCTAAGAAGCCGCTCTTTATCTTCCTTTCTCAAAGCGGAGAAACAGCGGACAGCCGCGCCGTGCTTGTTCAAGTCAAAGCGCTGGGTCACAAAGCGCTGACGATTACAAACGTTCCGGGATCAACGCTTTCCCGTGAAGCGGATTACACATTGCTTCTGCACGCAGGCCCTGAGATCGCCGTGGCATCAACAAAAGCGTATACGGCTCAGATTGCCGTCCTCGCGATCCTTGCGTCCGTTGCAGCAGAACGCAACGGCGTTGATATCGGTTTTGATTTAGTCAAAGAATTAGGTATCGCGGCAAATGCCATGGAAGCTCTCTGCGACCAGAAGGACGAAATGGAAATGATCGCGCGTGAGTACCTGACTGTTTCAAGAAACGCTTTCTTCATCGGCCGCGGCCTCGACTACTTCGTTTGTGTCGAAGGCGCCCTGAAGCTGAAAGAGATTTCTTACATCCAGGCGGAAGGCTTCGCCGGCGGCGAGCTGAAGCATGGAACAATCGCTCTGATTGAAGAAGGAACACCGGTCTTTGCGCTTGCGACACAAGAACACGTCAACCTGAGCATCCGCGGAAACGTGAAGGAAGTCGCAGCCCGCGGCGCCAACACTTGCATCATCTCGCTGAAAGGCTTAGAAGACGCAGACGACAGATTCATCCTGCCGGAAGTCAACCCTGCGCTTGCTCCGCTGGTATCTGTTGTGCCATTGCAGCTGATCGCTTACTACGCTGCGCTGCACCGCGGCTGTGACGTTGATAAACCGCGCAACCTTGCGAAGAGTGTTACGGTGGAATAATATATTTAACCCCTTTGGTTATTAGCCAGAGGGGTTTTTTAATGCGGAAATGAGAAATACATACTCTTTGCGATTGTAAAGAAATCCCCTTTTATATATTGAAAAGGAATAACACCTGCTTTATAATACGAGATGCATTCCGGTTAACATCCATAAATGTAATCATTAGTAAATCATTTTTGTGTATGTCTCATCGAAAAGTAATCACCTCCAGTAATTTTCATCATGAATATCCATTATATAAATGTAATCAATCGATTACACTTCCAAATTATGATTAAAAAAGACTTTAAAATCCCTTTTGTATTTGTCGGCTCCTGATCCATTATGAATACCTAGACTAGATATGAAAATAACAACATTTTGCAATACTCCGGTTCAATTCTTAAAAAAGTCCTGACAACAATGATAGGAGTGGAATGATGTCAAATCTTTTAGAAATCAGAAACATCAGCAAATCTTTTGGTCATAAAGCTGTTTTAAAGGATGTTACATTCAATGTGCCTGCCGGATCAATTGTCGGTTTTATCGGTGATAACGGCGCAGGCAAGTCAACAACATTTAAAACGATATTAGGATTAATCTATCAGGATAGAGGTAAAGTGAAAATCTTTGGTAAAGAGAATCTGGATAAACATATAAAGTTCAAAGAAGATATTGGGGTCGTATTTGATGCGATGAATCTGCCCGCGCACCTTACGATAAAGCAGCTGAATCATGTATTTAAGAAACTATTCGACGCTTGGGACCAAGATCATTTTTACCGGTTGGTTCATTCTTTCTCTTTACCTATGGACAAAAAAGTGAATACATTCTCGCGCGGCATGTCAATGAAGTTATCCGTAGCTGTTGCTTTGTCGCATAATGCAAAATTATTACTTCTGGATGAAGCAACGGGAGGGCTTGATCCTTCTTCAAGAGATGATCTGTTAAATGAATTAAAAAGCTTTGTGAGTAAAAGCAACGGCGGTATTTTACTTTCATCGCACATTATGACTGATGTCGAGAAGATAGCCAGCCATATCATTATGATGAAAGATGGCAAAATTTTATTAAATGAAGAGAAAGATAAGGTTCTTGAAAGCTATACCGTTATAGACGTTGATGAAGGTCAATTGGCTGAGATTGACGAAGATATCGTTCTAGCAAAAAGGAATCATGGATCTTATTGGAGTGTGCTTGTATCGGATCAACAGAAATTGCCGAATGGCGTAACGGCCAACACCATTTCCATAGAAGAAATCAGCGTCTTTTTAACGAGGAGTGAAAACATTGAGAGGTCTGTTACTGACTAACTATTACTTGGTTTATCGAAGTTTCTTTGCATACACGGGGTTGGCCATATTGGTATCAGCAGTCATTTTTTATTTTGGGGATGCTTCAATGCATCGTTTTGTTGCTATGCTGATTATATTGTTTGTCGTTATGCCCGCACTTGAGGTTATAAAGTATGAGAGCAAGTCTGGCTATGACAGGTATGTCCTGACTTTACCGGTCAGCAGAACAAATATTGTTCAAAGTCACTATTTCTTTTATCTTTTGATTGTTGTGATCGGAGCTGTAATATCTTATGGTATTTTCGTTGTATACAGCCTGGGTTCTGATGAACCAATTGACGGCATATTTAATATTGTCTCTTTTGGAACGTTCATCGTTCTCTTTGCCGGTGCAATCGTTTATCCTCTTCTCTACATGATAGGCCCGGAAAAATCCGATGCTATCGTGATTGGAGGGGCAATGGGGGGACTTTTTGCTACCTTTGGATTGCAAAGTGTCGTTGGGTATGCAGCAGAACAAGTACCGCTGTCATTTTTGCACATAAATCCTTCTTTATATGTCCCGATTATATATCTCATGATCGGAGTTATCTTATATATCATTTCATTTTTCATCGCCGCAGCTATATATCATAAAAAAGAATTTTAGCAGCTGTTTAATGATTTTATGCTGTGACAACAGGATAAGGCATGGCACGGGCTCATGATTTTACTTTAAATCCAAGCAGGCAGCCGCCCGCACAATGGGCGGCTGTTCTTCTAATTAAAACTGCGTTGTCACATCGTACTCATAATCAATCTTCAATTTCACATTTTTCATAGCCGATTTTGCTGTTGCAAGTGTGTTGTATTTAAAATTCCAGATGCTTGAGACTGAGAGGTTATCTTCCAGTGTGATACCGTAATTTCCTTGAGTGGAGCTGTTTGCGAGTGCGCGGTGCCACACTTTATTTTCTTCTGTCATTATGCAGTGTCTTGTGTTTCCTTGACTTGGTATTTGAGTCGCGGCGGTGCTGATTCTTTTCACTATGGCATCTTTTGGAATGCTTGTCTGTTTGGTTAAGTCGAGCCTGAGAACGGTTGAATCTGATCCGTTCGGACTGAGGCTTGTATTTCCTTTATTTTCAGCTGTGCCGCTGAATGCGAAGGTCTCGCTTCCGGCTTTGATTCGATCGTAAATGGAGAGTGTAAAGTATATATCGTCAGTGTATGAGCCGCGGGACACTTTTACGTAGAACGTCTCGTTGTTTTCTTTCGCATCTGTAATGGCATAGATAAAAGGAAGCGGCGTATCAGGGTTTATCACTTCTGTGCCTTTACTGATCAGCACTTTGTTTTTATTATAAATTTCAATGCTCATTCCCTTGTATTCACTTCTTGTTGAGCTCCTGACATAGAGTCTTTCTCCCTTATTTGCCGTGAAAGTGAAGTACGATTCTTTTTCCCCTTCCGGCAATATGGCAGTATCAATATTTTTATATTTCCAGTAGCCTACCGGATTGGCAGTTTCAAATGAGTGATTTCCTGTAATAGCGCTTATTTGTGATGAGTTCTTTTGAGACGCAGAGGCTGAAGGTGCAATCAATACGCCTGATAATACGATTGCACTGACAAATAGTATAGATATATACTTTTTCATGGAAAAATCCCCCTTTTTGACAACATCATACATAAAAACTCCCGTAATGTAAACATTTGTTATTTTAGTTTAAAATCAACTGGAAAACAGCCGATACAAATACTAGAACATTATCTCAAGCGGAGGTTAAAAACATGCGCCTAAACGCTCGTTATATAAAAAATCAAGTAATGGCTCAGCAAGTGCTTCAGCGGTATTCTTCCAAAACAAATGTGAAAGATGCGGCAAAAGGATCGGACAGCTTATTGATTCAGACAGGCGGGAGCCGCGATCTGAGCCAGGTGAATTATTCAAGGAGCGGTGTCACTGAGAAAGGGAGCAGCCTGTCCCGTTTATATCAATCCGCAAATCAGAAAACGATTACGGATAATGGGAATGAGACGGTAATAGACGCTAATAATCCGTATGAGTCTGAGAGTGATATTGCGAGCAAGATTCTTGATGAGAAATACAGCCGTATCAATGAAATCAATAAACGAAAACCAGATCCTTTGCATTATATTAAGGATAAATACCAGCGTGCCGATTCACCTTATTTCAGAAGTGATTTATCAGAATCGGAGCGTCAGGCCGCTTATCATAATGAAACGGAATGGCTGTTTAAGGGGAAAGCCCAAAGCTATGATTTCCGTGATGCGGCGTTTCGGGGTGAAACACTCAATGGAGAAATTCAAGGAGAAAATGAAAAGGTGTTTCAGAGAGGGCAGGTCAATCAGCAAATCGGAGTGCTTTTTCATCGGAATCATATTCAGATTCCGGAGGGCGCGAGTCTTACATTTACGATATCACCGATTGATTATCTGTTAAAAGTGAGCGGGACTGACGATAAAGAGCTCACTCAGCAGATCGAAGCTGTCTTAAACTCCGGGGAAAACAGCAAAGAGCTGTTTGCGCACATCATTCGCAGCCGGAGTGATGACTCCTCGCAGTTTACGCCGGAAGCGTATGAGAAATATCAAGTCGTTCGGGAAATGTATGAGGTGACCGGCTATCATCTGAAAGACTTGCAGACTGTGGGCGGGAAGTTCGTCACAGAAGACGGCCGCGACCTTTTAGACGTTTATAAGGAAGCGCTGCAGCATGATCCTTTGCTGAAACATACGGCGGCAGAAGCGGCCGCCCATTACGGACAGGGGCTCACGAAGCTTGCGAGAACGGGTTATGATGCCATTCCTGATTTGGTGCTGTCCATTGAGTATAAAAACGGATCTCTGCGTGATGCCGGTCAAAGCAGGCAATACGGATCTGGGGATACAGATTGGCTTTCTGAATGGAAACGGGAGCTGTGTGTGCGTATATAAAATGAGAAAAAAGCTGACGAACGATGCCGTCAGCTTTTCTTTATGTGTTTTCTTAAAACTCCTCATACTCCGCCGGGTCTTGGCCGTTTATGCGTCCGTCGGGGCGGGTAAGCGAGTCGATGATGTTCATGTCGTTTTCATCAAGGGAGAAATCAAAAACAGAGATGTTTTCAAGCTGGCGCTCGGGCGATGCTGATTTTGGAATCGGGATGGCGCCCAGCTGGATATGCCAGCGCAAAATGACTTGAGAAATGGTTTTGCCGTATTTGTCCGCAATCTGTCCGAGTTTTTGATCGTTTAATACTTCACCGGCGCGGGATAACGGACTCCATGATTCTGTCACGATACCCTGTTCTTCGTGCCATTGGCGCTGCTGCTGCTGATTAAAAGCGGGATGCAGTTCAATTTGGTTGATGCCTGGCTTTACGCCGGTTTCACGTTCGAGCCGTTCGATATGCTCAGGCAGGAAATTGCAGACGCCGATGGATCGGATCAGGCCCCATTTTTTCGCATCAATCAGTGCCTGCCATGCTTCCGTGTAGCGGTCTTGTTTCGGATTCGGCCAATGGACGAGATACAGGTCATAGTAGTCCAGACCGGCGCGGTATAAAGATTCTTGGATGGTTTGTACAGCTTTGTCATAGTCATGGTAGCGCCCGGGCAGCTTGGACGTCACGTATAGCTGTTCTCTCGGAACAGAACTTCTGCGGATGGCTTCTCCGACCGTCCCTTCATTTTCATAGTTATAAGCGGTGTCAATCAGACGGTAGCCGATATCAATGGCGCTGGTAATGGCATGAACGCCATTGTTTCCATTAAGAGCGTATGTACCGAAGCCGATCGCGGGAATGCTTGTCCCATCCAGCAGTTTCTTTTGCGGAATTGTCCCAGTCATCATTAAATCCCTCCTTGTTTTCTACTTTACCATTATTCTTACAAATGAAACATAATAATGGAAGGAAATGAGATGATCCGCACATGAAAAAAGCTGACGGAGAACCGCCGGCTTTAAATTTGAAACATCCATGCTACAACGGGGCCGAAGACCGACCCTAACACGGCGCAGAGCGTCATGGAAACAGAACTCATGGAGACCGTTAATTCTCCGTACTCCATTGCTTTTGAGGTGCCGAGCGCATGGGAAGCGCTCCCGAATGCAATTCCTTTCCCGAGTGAGCTGCGGATGCGGATCCACTTGAGAAGCAGCGGTCCTAAGATAACGCCGGAAAACCCTGCGATCATGACGAACACGACTGTCATGGAAGGGACACCGCCGATACCGGACGCAATCTGTATGGCGACAGGCGTCGTAATTGATTTTGGGATAATTGACAAAATCAAACTCCGGCTGATGCCGAACAGCTCTGCAAATAGCAGGCCGCTGACCATTCCGGAGAATAAACCGGCCAACACGCCGCCGATGATCGGAAACATATACTTGATTAACACCCGGCGCTGCTTATAAAGCGGGTATGCCAAAGCCACCACGGCGGGTCCGAGCAGTGAATTGATCCATTGTCCGCCGATCATATACGCTTTATACGGAATATGAAAAACAAGCAGCACGGCGATAATGAAAATCGTAGTGGTCAAAACCGGTATGAGAAAGGGATATGGAAAGCGCACATATAATCTCACCATAGCCAGATAGGCGGCGGCCGTGAACAAAATTATAACGATTGCGATACATGCTTGCTGCACTTCTTTTTCTCCTTTCTCTGATTGGCTTTGTGCTCTAACAGCTGGCTCGCGTATCCTGCGGCGATCATTGTGACGATGGTGCTCAGCACGATGATCAGAAACAGAGCAGCCCCGCTGGCGGAAAACAGTGACGGGTAATTGATGACGCCCGTCATGGCCGGAATGAATAAGAGCGGAAGAAAAGACAGCAAAAATCCGGCTCCGTCTTCAATCATTTTGACGGGAATGATCTTAACCGATAAACATATGATCAGCAGGATCAAACCGATGATGCTTCCGGGAATGGGCAGGTGAAAGAACTGCTGAACGGTTCCCCCGATAAAGGAAAATGCGAATAAAATAATGATTTGCAAGATGATGCGTATGACTTTCACGACAATGCTGTTCTTTGGAGAAGAGCAGCTTCCCCCTTTCTTGATGTTTCTATAAGTTTCTTTACTTTTGGCACATATATTTGTACTATACAAATATATGTATGCAAAATATTTCTATATGTTTTCTGAGTAAATGTGCATATGTTTGTATTATACAACTAATGTTGCTGTTGTCAATGTAAGGAGTGAGGCGTTTGTCAAAACAAGATCCGATTGAATTAATTGAATATGAGCTCACCACTTTTATCAGGAGAGCTGTTTATCTTGATAACTCCGACCGTAAAATCGGACATCTGGAAAGGGCTGCGTATTTGTTACTACGGCAGCTGGATGAATTCGGGCCTGCGCGTGTGAAGGAATTGGCCGAATCATTTAAGCTGGATATTTCTACATTGTCACGCCAGGCAGCGGCCTTGGAGTCGAAAGAGCTGATCCAGCGTTTTTCTGATCCTTCTGACGGGCGGGTCAGTCTGTTTGCGATTACGAAGCTTGGCAAACAGAGGTTAAAAGCTGATAAAAAGATGCGCCTTGAGCGGTATCATCGTATGCTTGACGATTGGTCCGGCGATGAAAAAGAAATGTTCGGCCGGCTTTTGCTGCGGCTGAATGAGGCATTTATCGATTAATGCATGATTTTTGCCGGGTTAAGCAGGATTATGGCGTATACAAGGGAGAATGGAAGAGAGTAAGGCTTTACGCCATTCTGCTTAGCAAAAATAATATTGAATAGGGGGCGGAAAACGTTTCTCCTGGGAAATAATGTTTCTCGGAGGCTGCGGCATTTATTATCTCAATATTCATAATTCAATGAAAATGAAAGCGCTTTATTTTTACTCCGGTGGTCCAGAGTGTAAGGTGTTTGCCTGAAAAAAACAATTGTATTTTCCACGAAAATTTATTATGATGGAATAAGGAAATTGGAGATTATATAACGATAGGAAGATAGAATGTTTCTAATATTGCGGGAAATGAAGATTGAGTTAGGGTCAACAGGTGCACCTTCTGCTTCATTATTTCACATATATCAGAGCTGTTAAGAGGAGGAAGCGAAGTGGCAAACAAAGAATTAAAGAGAGGCTTAGGCGCGCGTCATATACAGATGATTGCGCTGGGCGGCACGATCGGTGTCGGTTTATTCATGGGGTCATCCAGCACGATCGGATGGACCGGGCCGTCTGTCCTGCTGGCTTATGCGATCTCGGGTATCTTTATCTTTTTTATCATGCGTGCGATGGGCGAAATGCTCTATGTAGAGCCGAGTACAGGGTCGTTTGCGACATTCGGCCATAAGTATATACATCCGTTAGCCGGCTATATGACGGCGTGGAGCAACTGGTTTCAATGGGTGATCGTCGGGATGTCTGAAATTATCGCCGTCGGTTCGTATATGAAATATTGGTTTCCTGATCTGCCGGCATGGATTCCCGGCATTATCGCCATGGCCATTCTCGGTGCGGCGAATTTAATTTCAGTAAAATCTTTCGGTGAGTTTGAATTTTGGTTTGCCATGATCAAAATCGTCACCATTATTCTGATGATTGTGGCCGGAATCGGAATTATTTTCTTCGGTTTCGGTAACGGAGGGCATGCGATCGGATTATCTAATTTATGGTCGCACGGCGGTTTCTTTACAAATGGTTTTTCAGGATTTTTCTTTGCTTTGTCTTTGGTTGTTGCGGCCTATCAAGGGGTCGAGCTGATCGGAATTACGGCAGGGGAAGCGAAGGACCCGCAAAAAACGCTGCGAAGCGCGATTCAGAGTATTATCTGGCGGATTTTAATTTTCTACATCGGTGCGATTTTCGTAATCGTTACCGTATATCCGTGGAATGAGCTTCACTCACTCGGCAGTCCGTTTGTTTCGACATTTGCGAAAGTCGGGATTACGGCGGCGGCCGGTCTGATTAACTTTGTGGTGATTACCGCTGCGATGTCCGGATGCAACAGCGGGATATTCAGTGCGGGACGTATGCTTTATACGTTAGGCGTGAACGGACAGGCACCGAAATTCTTTAAGAAAGTTTCTTCGAGCGGTGTGCCGATATTCGGTACGCTTGCGGTATTAATCGGACTTGTGATCGGTGTCGTGCTGAACTACATCGCGCCTCCGAAAATTTTTGTTTATGTGTACAGCGCGAGTGTGCTGCCGGGAATGATTCCGTGGTTCGTCATTTTAATCAGCCATCTCGGTTTCAGAAGAGCGAAGGGCGCTGAGCTTGATAAGCATCCGTTTAAAATGCCTTTTGCGCCGTTTACAAACTATTTGACGATCTCTTTCTTACTCATGGTATTGATCGGCATGTGGTTTAACAAAGATACGCGGATTTCTTTGGTTGTCGGGGTGATTTTCCTGGCGGTTGTGACGGTCAGCTATTATGCGTTCGGTATCGGCAAGCGCATGCCTGGTGAAAAATCGAAAATAGAAGACGCTGTATAATTCAAAAAGACACCTCTCTTACAGGGGTGTCTTTTTCGGCTTGTCCGCGAGTGGTATACTGGTTAAAAAAAGCAGAACCGGGGGAAACATCGATGAGTCATTACCGTACGTTATTATTTGATATAGACAATACGCTGCTGGATTTTACCGCTTCAGAAACCGATGCTCTTCAAAAATTGTTTCAAGGTTCAAAGCTGGAGCTGACGGCAGAGGTGGAAGCCCGTTATAAAGCGTTAAATCAAGGGCTGTGGAAGGCGTTTGAAGAGGGGGAAATGACCCGCGATGAAGTGGTGAATACACGGTTTGCCCTTTTGTTTAAAGAATACGGCCTCGAAGCCGGCGGCGTGCTGATGAATCAGGCGTACCGCCAATACTTAGAAGAAGGGCACCAGATGATAGACGGAGCTTATGAGCTGATTGAACGGCTGAGTCCTTTATTTGATTTATACATCGTGACGAACGGCGTCTCAACATCACAATATAAGCGGCTGGGCGACTCCGGTCTGTATCCGTTTTTTAAAGATGTGTTTGTATCTGAGGACACGGGTTTTCAAAAGCCGATGAAGGAATACTTTGATTATGTATTTGCGAGAATTCCCGGTTTTTCTGCCGGGCACGGGCTTATTATCGGCGATTCATTGAGCGCGGACATAAAAGGCGGTCAGATGGCGGGAATGGATACGTGCTGGTTTAATCCCGGAAAGAAAGCAAATGAGTCCGGGATCATCCCGACGCATGAAATTCATTCGCTTGATGAGCTGTATGATGTGCTGAACGTGGAGCGAAAAGCCGCCGCTCATCTGTAAGGAGAATACGATGAAGATAGCACATACGAAGTTACTGATCAGGGGTTTTGCATTACTATCAATCTTTCATGCGATTCTTCAGCTTCCTCCCGGCCGGGGGGAGCTGAAGGTTTTTTTGTCTGTGCTCGTGATGATGCTGACGGCTAATGACTGCCTGCGGCCGCTATATATGAAGAGAAGGCCGGCTGTATATCAAGGCTCTTTTCTCCTGAGCAACGTTATCGCGGGAGTTCTTTTGTACAATGTCTATAGTGTGGGGACACAGGCCGTAATGGTGCTTTTATTGGCGGAGGTGCTTATTACTGATCAGCAGATTCCGGCTGTTTTGTTAACGGTGAATGCCGCCGCATTTGCCGCAGCTTTATACGCCGGAGGAGCGGGTGTCAGTGATATCGTGCCGCCATACTTCATCATGTTTGCGGTGATTTATTTATATCGGAAAAACCTGCAGGAGAAGTCGAAGGTAGAATTGCTGAACCGAGAGCTGAAAACCGCTAATGACACACTGAAGGAATATTCAGACCGGATTGAGGAACTGGCCGTTACGAAAGAAAGAACAAGAATTGCGCAGGAGCTGCATGATTCTCTCGGTCATTATCTGGCTGCTCTGAAAATGAATTTAGAATTTGCCGGGAAGACAGCCGGGCATCAGCCGGACAAAGTGAAGCAGATCATTCATAAAGCGCATGATCTTACGAAAGAATCCATTTTAAAGCTTCGCCAGGCGGTTACGCTGCTGCAGGGCTCGTTGTCCGGGCGGGCGTTTGAGCAAGAGCTCCGTGACATTTTCAGTCATTTTCAAGAGGCGGGAGGCATACGCTTCGAGCTGGAGACGGACGCGGCCATAGAAGCGGAACAGCCGGATGTGAAGCATTGTCTTTATCAATCCGTTCAGGAAACGATTACGAATGCGATAAAGCATGGACATGCTTCATATGTTTCTGTCCGGATTCAAAAAAACCGAAATATGATATTGGCGCACATTCATAATAACGGCTCAGCCTGCGGAACGATCATAAAATCAAATGGTCTGAAAGGAATTGAGAAAAGAGCGGCCGCACTTGGCGGAGAGGCTGTTTTCTCTTCCGGGAAGGAAACGGGTTTTGACGTGAAAATAAGGATTCCATGCAAGGAGGAATAATCAAGTGAATGTCATGATTGCAGACGACCAGTCCATTGTGAGAGAGGGGCTGAAAATGATTCTGAGTCTTCACGAAGGAATTCAAATATCGGGAGAGGCTTCTTGCGGCGAAGAGGTTCTCCGGCTGCTTTCTCAAACCGAAACCGATGTGATTTTGATGGATATCAGAATGCCCGGTATGGACGGAATCGAAACGACAAAAGCGGTAAAAGCGCGATATCCTTCCGTAAAAGTCATCATTCTGACAACGTTTGAAGATGATCACTATATTTTTGCCGGGCTGAAAAGCGGAGCCGACGGCTATCTCTTGAAGGATGCTGATTCAGATGAAATTACCGCCTCCCTTCAAGCCGTTTATGAAGGGAAGATGATGCTGAATCCCAAAATCACGGTTTCCGTCGTAAAAGCGCTGAACAATATGGAGATCCCTGCGGTGCAGGAAGAGCCGCGGTCAAAGCTGAAGGAGATTCTCACGCCGAGAGAGCTTGATGTGGCGAAACACATTATGGAAGGCAAAAGCAATAAACGCATTGCCGCAGACTTATTTCTGACTGAAGGCACTGTGAAAAACTATGTATCCAGAATCCTCGATAAACTTGAAGTGTCAAACAGAACCGAGCTTACCTTATATTTGCAAAAATTGCTATAACCCCGTTTCACCCTCCTCTCTCCCTTTTTATCACTAAACATATGACGAAAGTAATACCCATATCGAGTACGAAAGTGAATAGAAAACAAGGATCGCCAAGAGTAGAATAAGTGCAGACATGACACAAGGAGTGCTGCACGAATGCTCGAATTAACGGATTTGACAAAAAAGTACGGCGATTTTACCGCTGTCAATCATATATCACTGCGCATCGAAAAAGGAGAGATATTCGGTCTGCTGGGGCCAAACGGCGCCGGTAAATCAACAACGGTGTCGATGATCAGCACCGTGCTCCCGCCGACGGGCGGAACAATCTGTATTGACGGAGCCTCATTGCAGGAGCAGCCTGCGGCCATAAAAAAAGTGATGGGAGTCGTCCCGCAGGAAATCGCTTTATATCAAGCGTTAAGCGCAAAGGATAATTTGGCTTTTTTCGGAAGTCTGTACGGACTTTCCGGTAAGGAACTTTGTAAACGGGTTGATGAAGTGCTGGACATCATCGAATTACAGGAACAGCGAAATCAAAGGATATCTGAGTTTTCGGGCGGCATGAAAAGACGGGTGAATATCGGTGCCGCGCTAATGAATGAACCGAAACTATTCATTTTAGATGAACCGACCGTCGGAATTGATCCGCAATCCAGACACCACATTCTTGAAACCGTGAAGACGTTAAATCAAGAAAAAGGGATGACCGTCATCTACACGAGCCATTACATGGAAGAGGCCGAATACCTCTGTGAAAAAGCGGCGATCATGGATCACGGCTCAATCATTGCCTGCGGGACGAAAGACGAATTGAAGCAGTCAGCCAAAGCCTCTGATACCCTGACCGTGAATGCAGAGGGGCTGAATGATGATGCCGTTAAAAAAATCCGCCGCATTCCCGGTGTTGCCGAGGCTGCTGTCAGCCGGCAGACCATTACGATGCTCGTCTCTGCGGCAGATCGCAATATCCTTGATATTGCGGATGATATCAGGAAAACCGGTATCACCATTAAGGGCATTCATTTCGAGGAAGCCAATCTGGAAAGCATTTTCCTCCGGCTCACCGGCAAAACGCTGCGGGATTCATAGGGGGGCGTCATGAAAATATTATTCAGGCTGATCTTATTAGATTTTCGGTTATTGGCCGGCGCAAAGTCTTTCTATATAAAACTGCTTCTGTTTCCGGCGCTGATGATTTTCATTTTAGGAACGGTTTTTCACGGCGATTCAAAAGTGAAGCCATTTCAGACTGCGTTTTATAATGCGGATCACGCGGAGAGTTCTTTGGGTGACCAATTAAAGAATGACGTGCTGAACCAAAACGATCTCATCCGTGTAAAAGATATAGGCAGTTACCAAGAAGGGAAACAGCTTGTCGAAAGCGGCAAAGTCTCCGTTTTTGTATACGTGCCGAAAGGCTTTGCAAAAGCGGCGGAACACAATGAAAAAACAAGTATCAAAGTCATCTCGGACCAACAAGGCTCTGTAAACGGAGACATTGTGGAAATGATGGCCGATTCGTTTGTCACCAGAGTAAAAGCGGAATTCAGCGAAGAAAAAGCGGTGCTGAAGCAGTCGGGACATCTGTCAAAGGGAGATGTCAGCAAAATCATCAGCGGCCTTTCGGGTGAACGTGGACAGGCTGTCACCATTCCGAAACAGTCCGCAGGCAATCACGCGGCTCCGATTGATGCGATGCAGTATTATTCAATCGCAATGGTCGTCATGTTCTCCATTATGACCGCGTTTGCGCTCATTCACGGGATAGTGGAAGAGAGACAGCAGCACACGTTATTCAGAATCAAATCAATGCCTGTTTTACGTATCCAATACGTGGCGGGTAAGCTTTTGGGAATCATGTTTGCCATCCTGATGCAAATGGCTGCCGTCATCATCGCAAGCAGCATCTTGTATCAGGTAAAATGGGGCAATTTGTTTGAAGTATTGCTGGTGACGATCGTTTATTCATTTGCGATCGGCAGTATTGTGCTCCTTTGGGGGGTTACTGCAAAAAACCACGAGACCGTCTCAAGCATGGCGGCTCCTATTCTGTATGGCTTCAGTTTTTTAGGCGGAAGCTTTATCGCAAAAGGCGGCTTGCCTGACAGTTTGAAAATCGTGCAGGAGCTGATACCGAACGGCAAAGCGATCAACAGCTATGTCAGTGTCACGCAGTATGCCGGTCTGAGCGGTATTGCGGCGGATTTGGCAGAGCTTGCTGCCATCGGCGCCGTGTTTTTATGTTTGACCGTCTGGGTGTTTAAACGGAAGGAGGCGGTTTCATGATGCAGCTGTTATTCATGATCAGACATCAGCTGAAACTGATGCTGCAAAATCGGGCTGCCATCTTTGCGACGATTTCCGCTCCGCTCCTTCTCACATATTTCTTTTCCTTTTCTGCGGAAGGCAGTCAGCAGAAGGAAGTATATGTAGCTGATGAGGATCAGAGCGCCTATTCAGCGCAATTTATGAAAATGATTCAGACAGCCGGCCATATAAAAGTCACGAAGGTCACGGAGGACGTATTAAAAACAAAGGTTAATCATCAGGATATATCCTTTGGATTGCTGATCGGCTCTCATTTTGAAGAGACATTATTTTCCGGAGATGAATTGAACGTTTCATTTATTCAGAATGAAGAAAAGGGTGATGCTGTTTTGACAGAGCAGCTGATTGCGCAGCAGGCGGGCGCGCTGAAAAAAATAGTCCGCGATGCAAAAGTGATATCCCGCACGCTGCACACCGATGGGAAGCAGGCGGCAGCTGATCTCTTGAAGGATATTCAGGGTCATTCCGCCGTCACCGTTGACCGCCATCACGTTTATGCAGGCGGGCAGGCGGCCGACAGACTCATCGGATTTTTAGTGATGTTTATCTGGTTCGTTGCAGTCCAAAGCCTGCGATCATTTATAGATGAACAAGAAAATCATACATATGACAGATTGCTGAGCACGCCCGTTTCCTATACGGCATATGCAATTTCTAAGTTTGCGGCGGCGTATCTTTTCGGACTTCTCCATATTATCGTGATTCTCGCTGCCGGAACATTCATGCTGCACATCCGTTTTGCTGATCATGTTTTTGCTGCGGGAGCGGTGCTTGCGGCCTGCTCGTTTGCGCTGACTGCTGTAACGATGGCCGTGATACCGTTCATGAAGAGCCAAAAGCAATTCACGTCGCTTGCTTCCGTTTTTATAGCTGTCACGGGTTTATTGGGAGGGGCGTTCTTCACATTAGACACGGCTCCGGAGTACATGCGGATGCTGTCATTGTTTACCCCTGAAAAATGGGCGATCGGCGCGTTTCAAAACAATGGCGGAGGCAGCATGCAGATAGTGCCGCTGAGCCTGTTTCTTGCCGCCGGTGCAGCGTCATTGGTTTTATCACTCTATTTGATAAACCGTAATATGAAAAAACACAGTTAGGAGGATGGCTGCTTTGTATATGGCAGAAATCATCGGAATCATAGAAGTGCTCGCTGGAGCCGCAATGAACGTATGGATCGGCTGGCTCGGAAAAACCTTTTTCGGTAAGGATGACAGAAGTTCAAGAGTCGTGTTAAGAATCTGCGGCATCTTTCTCATAATCAATGGCGTTTCCAGAGCGTTTCATATCTAGTTCACAAAATATTCCGGACTCTTTTATAAAATGTAATCTTTTTCCTTGGGAATCATGTAAAATAGTATAGGATTCTACGAAAAGATTAAGAGGAGGAAGAAATATGAAAAAGAGACTCGTTATGCTATTTGCCGCGGCCGCCGCTGCTTTGTTGCTTGTGAGCGGGTTGTGGGCTCCGTCAGCGTCTGCGGCGCCCGCTCCTGCTTTAACACAAATCCGTATTATCGGTGTGACGTCTGACGGTCAGAATTACCAATGGGAAAATATCGGGCCGAACCAAATCAGCGCATCAAAACCGATGAAGGGGACAACGGGTTATTTAGCCGTATATTTCCAAGGGTATCCGAACAATAACTCGATCCAGGCGTTTAACAACGGAACGAATATTACAAATCTTACGTCAAAAGCGCTGGAAGATGAATATACGAAAAACGGCAATATCGTTACAGGCTATATTAAATATTACAGCGTTCCTCTTTCTTATGTCAGTTCAGGAACGTTCTCTTTCTCCGCAACGGGGCTGAACGGGCCGTACACGCCGTTAAGCAGCGGATTTTTCTCCATTCAGGTACAGAGTTAAAACAGCCGCCCGGTGCTTTCATGTATAGTTTTTCTCTCTTTCCGGGAAGCTATTCCTAAAGAAAAGGGAGGGCTTACATGATGGACAGGACACTTGGATATTTGCGCGAGTCGCTTTCGAACCACTTGGAGCATGATGTGTGCCGGGGGATTTATAAAAAGCTTCAGGTGAAGCATTATGCAAATGAAGGCGAGTTCGTGAAAGATCTAAATGATCTGGAAATGGATGCGCTGAATCAGGTGCTTGAAAAGGAAATCAAATATGCTGAGAACGAGCAGGATGAGAAGCGCACGATGGAATTGAATGAAGTATATGAGCTCCTGTTTTAAAAAGCCTCCCGGCGGCCGGGAGGCTTTTTTATTGTTTCGGAAACAGTTTACAGAATCATCCAACCCTTTGTATAATGGATAGTTGTGAAAAACACAGACGGAGGAGAATCATGAACGAAATAAAAAAACAGACGGTTCTTGAGTTGTCATCGGTTGAAAAAGCTTTGGTTTTTCTGGTGCCGCCATTATTAGGGCTGGTCATCGGATGGTTTCTGCCGGTCATTGCGAAGTGGGCCGTAACATTGGATTGGCTGCCTTTTCACGGGCCGCTGGAAATAATCGCTTCCTTTCACGGATGGAAGGCTGCGGCTGCAACTGCCGTTATCGGCTTAATTGGGGGAGTGTGGCTGACGCAGGCAGCTTTTAAAGAAAGTCTTGTCGCAGTCGTGACGGACAGCGAGGTGTCCTTAACCATATATAATGAAGAAAGCGTGTTTTCGAAAGACAGCATTTCCGGTGTGTTTACGGATGGGAAGTATCTTGTCTTATTAGGCACTGAAGGACAGGAGCTTTTTCGGGAGAAGCTTGAGCCGGCGGTTGAAAAAGCGGCTGATGCGTTTCGCGCGCATGGGTATGTCTGGCTGGGGACGGAAGATCCTTTTAAAGAAGAATACAAACGGTGGGTGCCGGACACGCCGGATTTGGAGCCTGGGGCAAATGCTCTTTTAAAAGCGAGAGAAAAGGCGCTGAAAGAGGAGGAAAAGGCAGATGCGAAAGAGCTGAAAGCGGAAATATCCAAACTGGGCATTACTGTGCGGGAGAAAGGATCGCGCCAATATTGGCGGATCTATAAAACGCCGTCTGCATAAAAAAGCTGCCGCCGTTTGATACGGCCGGGCAGCCCGGGAACAGATTATTTCTTCTTGTCATCATAATATTGAACCGGGTACATGGAGCCTTCCGATACCATTTTGTTGTCTTCAATATCTTCGGGATGCGGATTGCCTGCTTTGTTGACGGGGAATGATTCAATATCCTGCTTCCCGGAGAGCGATGTTTTCATATTGCGGATAAAGTTCATCACCTTTTGGCGGTTTGATTTATCTTTGAGCAGGTAGGAAGTCACTCCGACAGTCGACACGGCAAGTCCTGAAATGAGCAGTTTTTGTTTCACGATAAAAACTCCTTTCTATTTCTGGCTTGCAGTAGTTATTCCCGCTTAACGGCTGTTTAAACATCGGAAGGTTAATTTTGGCTTTCCGCTTTAATGCGATAAAGATTGACAAAACTATTTTCAGAATAATATTATAAATATATGATAGCGCTGGAGTCATATTTTAATTGAAAGGTGTTAACTTTATGAATCAATTACATCGCAGAATGGGAACGTTTGCACTCATGATGGTCGGACTTGGGTCGATGATTGGCTCCGGTTGGTTATTCGGGGCGTGGCGGGCGGCTCAGATTGCGGGACCTGCCGCAATTATTTCCTGGATTATCGGTATGATCGTAATTTTGTTTATCGCACTTTCTTACAGTGAATTGGGTTCAATGTTCCCGGAAGCCGGGGGAATGGTAAAATATACTCAATATTCTCATGGATCATTTATTGGATTTATCGCAGGATGGGCAAACTGGATTGCGATTGTTTCCGTTATTCCGGTGGAGGCGGTTGCGTCTGTTCAATATATGAGCTCATGGCCGTGGGACTGGGCAAAGTGGACAAGCAATCTCGTTCACAACGGCACACTTACGGGAGAGGGGCTCGGCTTCGCATCCGTATTGCTGATTATTTACTTTTTACTGAATTATTGGACAGTTAACTTGTTTTCAAAAGCGAATTCATTGATTACCATCTTTAAAATTATTATTCCGGGGCTGACAATCGGAGCGCTGCTGTTTACCGGTTTTCACGGCGGAAACTTCACATCCGGTTCAAGCATTGCGCCGAACGGCTGGGCGAGCGTGCTGACGGCGGTGGCCACATCAGGTATCGTATTTGCGTTTAACGGGTTTCAAAGCCCGATTAACATGGCCGGAGAAGCAAAAAATCCCGGCAAATCGATTCCGATTGCGGTTGTCGGTTCGCTGTTGGTCGCAACCGTCATTTACGTCCTATTGCAAATCGCATTTATCGGTGCGGTTGAACCTTCCATGATCGTTCACGGCTGGAGTCACCTGAACTTTAACTCTCCATTTGCCGATTTGGCGATCGCATTGAATATCAATTGGCTTGTCATTATTCTTTATGCGGATGCGTTCGTATCTCCGTCGGGAACGGGTATCACTTATACCGCTACGACGTCCCGCATGATTTACGGCATGGAAAAAAATAAATATATGCCGAGCATTTTCGGAAAGCTTCATCCGCTGTACGGCGTGCCGCGCCAAGCGATGATTTTCAACCTGATCGTATCGTTTATCTTTCTGTTTTTATTCAGAGGATGGGGCGTGCTTGCTGAAATCATTTCCGTTGCGACGCTGATTTCTTATATCACGGGTCCAGTGACGGTGATGACGCTGCGGCGGACGGCGGCGGATTTGTACAGGCCTCTCCGTCTGAAAGGCCTCAGCGTGGTTGCACCGCTCGGCTTCGTGTTCGCGTCTCTCGTGCTGTATTGGGCGCGCTGGCCGTTAACAGGGCAGGTGCTGTTTATCATTTTGATCGGCCTTCCGATTTATTTCTACTACCAAGCGAAAGTGAAGTGGAAAGGATTCCGCAGAAACTTTAAAGGCGGCGTCTGGATGGTTGTCTATCTGCTCAGCATGATGGTCATTTCATGGCTCGGAAGTGAAAAATTCGGCGGTCTGAACATCATTCCGTACGGATGGGATATGGGGCTGATCGCAATCGTTGCCCTTGCCTTCTATGCGTGGGCGCTGAAGAGCGGATTCAAGACTGAGTATTTGAAAGACGCCAAAGCAATCAACGATCAATTAAAAGGCGGACAGGCGGAAGCCGCTGCCGGAAAAGAATAATGATTGATAAAAACCTTGCGGTAACGTTCCCGCAAGGTTTTTTTATCGGGCAAAAAAACATGGGTTCGGCAACATCCCCGAACCCATGCTGGCTTTATGATTTATATTCTTTTTTGACCTTCTGAAATATATCGGCATAGTTGGTGAACACACCGGTTACGCCCCAATTCAGCAGACGGCGCATGTCCGTCTCGCTGTTCACGGTGTAAGGGTGAAGCAGTAGGCCGTGGCTGCGAATGTTTCGGACATTTTGAGCGTTCAGCGCTTTGTAATCCGGTCCGATTCCGACGGCATATGTTTTGATGTCCGTTAAATCTGCGTCAGTCATTGACGTCATCTGTTCCGCTTCAAGCAATTGGACGGCGGGAAGTTTCGGATCGAGCTGTTTGATTTTCAGAAGGCTGTCCCTGCTGAAAGACTGAATGATAACTTGTCCAAGTTTCGCATGCTTTCCTGCCAATTTATATTTTTTCAGTGAAGCGATCAGTTTTTCTTCCATACCAGGATATGTTTCGGGCGCCTTTGTTTCAATATAATAGTTTGCATGTCTGCCGAACCGTTTTAACACGTCATCAAGTGTGGGAACGCGAAGTCCGGCGTATTGCGGTTTTGCTTTTTCCGGATAGGCCTTATTGAACCAAGAACCGGCGTCGAGCTTTTGAATCTCGGCTAATGTATGATCCTTCACCCAGCCTTGTCCGTTTGTGGTGCGGTCCAGCTTTTCATCATGCATGACGATCAGCTTGCCGTCTTTTGTCATTTGTAAATCCAACTCAATATAGTCAGCCTTCATTTTTTGCGCAGTTTCATAAGAAAGGATCGTGTGCTCCGGGACATACCCCGAAGCACCGCGATGGGCAATGGTCAAAATTCTGTCAGGAGACAAGAGGTTTCCTTTTCCCGCCGCCGATACAGGCGTGACGATGAATGACAATAAACCGAATGAAAGCAATACCAAAGCAAACAACTTATGTTTCCGCATGTTTTCTTCCCCCTTAAAAATCAATATCTGTCTCTAGCGTAGAAAATCGTTGTAAATGCTGTACTGCAAAAATATTAATCTTTTATGTTGTTTTCTTACACATGCTCCGCCCGCTTGCCTGTATTCCACGTCATAGCCAAGAAGACGATGGACAGCACGCATGAGGAGATAAGCATGATAAAGCCGCCGTTCCAGTCAAACCGGTCTACGACATAACCCATAATGGCGTTGGCGAAAGCAGAGCCTCCGATGTAGCCGAAAAACCCGGTTAAGCCGGCTGCCGTTCCCGCCGCTTTTTTAGGCGCAAGGTCAATGGCCTGAAGTCCGATCAGCATGACAGGCCCATAGATTAAGAATCCGATGCTGATCAGCGCGATATTATCGATGAGCGGATGACCGGCAGGGTTAAGCCAGTAGACCAATACAGCGATAAATACGCCGGCCATGAACAGCACGCCGGCCGGTGCGCGGCGGCTTTTGAAAAACCGGTCGCTGATCCAGCCGCACAAAATCGTTCCCGGAATTCCCGCATATTCATAAAGGAAATAAGACCATCTGGAGTCTTCAGGAGAGAACCCTTTCGCTTCCGTCAAATAGGTCGGCGCCCAGTCAACGACACCGTACCGCACGAAATAAACAAAGACATTGGCAAATGCGATATACCACAGAAATTTATTATTCAGCACGTATTTGAAAAGAATTTCTTTGGTCGTCATCTCTTTTTCCTGGTCTTTGAACGCATGCTTCGGATAGTCATTCCGGTATTCTTCAATCGGCGGAAGCCCGCAGGATTGCGGCGTGTCCCGAACGAGAAGAACAATCACAAATGAAATGACGATGGCGATAATCGCCGGAAAGAAAAATACGCTTTTCCAAGTAACAAACATGGCGATGCCGAGAGTCACGAGCGGGGCGAGAATACCTCCGCCTATGTTATGGGCGACATTCCATATCGACATTTTCGTTCCGCGTTCACTGATGGAAAACCAATGAGCCATCGTCCGTCCGCAAGGCGGCCAGCCCATCCCTTGAAACCATCCGTTAATAAACATAAAAATGAACATAATCGTCACGCTTGACGTGACCCATGGCATGGAAACAAATAAAATGTTGACGACACCTGACAAAAACAGACCTGTCGCAAGGAAATACCTCGGGTTGCAGCGGTCAGACACCATCCCCATAATAAATTTGCTGAAGCCGTAAGCGATTGATACGGCCGCAAGCACCAAGCCAAGTTCCCCTTTTGAAAACCCTTGTTCCTGAAAATAAGGAATAGCGAAGGCAAAGTTTTTGCGAAGTAAATAATACCCGGCATACCCGATGAAAATCCCCAAAAACACCTGCAGCCTGAGCCGTTTATAGGCCGCATCCGTCTTTGAATCATCCAATCTCTCAATATGCGGAGCCGGCTTGAACAATTGAAACATCATATCCTCCCCTTTGCTGAACGTCTATCATGATGTATGTATGACTCCTTTCCTTGAAAATGACAAAAAGAACCAGAAATCACCCTTATGAAAGGGCGCGGTTTCCTGGTTCTCCTCATCTCCATCCAAAAATCATTAACTTGTATATGATAGCGCTTTCTTAAATTATCACAGTCTGGCGTGAATGTAAACGCTTTAAGGAAAGTTTTCATTTTTTTGAATAAATAACCGGAGGGAATATCAGCCGGAGCGCGAAAGATTTGATGTACTCGATTTTGTACTCAGGCATAAGATGTGTTAGGCCGAACTAAGAAAAGCGAAGGGAGTGCATCTGTTGATTGATGAATTGGATTTTGCGTTCGGTGTTCTGCCGCTTTGTATCATCATCCTGTCAGTCGCCGGAACGTACCTGTTTAAAAACGCGTTCATTATGCCGGCTGCCGCTTTGGCCGTTTGCCTTATATGCACCTTTACCATATTGAATTTCTCGTTTATCGGGTGGGCCGTCGTGTACACGCTCGTCTCTTTCGCGTTATCGCATATTACGATGGTGGTGATCAGCCAAAATAAAAAATAGGATCGGCGGCAGCCGATCCAGCTATCAAAAGCAGAGAACACATCTCTGCTTTGTTTTATTTATGAATGTGCAGGAATTCCTTGATGACCGCGGTCTGTTCTTCTTTCGGGTAGCTTCTGTACAGATGGCTGGCTAAGCGGACGGGGTCACCGAAGAAGTACCGCTCATATTGTGTCTGCCTTGTTCCAAAGGGGCTCATGGTCAAATCCCATGCGAGGCGGAACACTTTTACCCGGTCTTCAGCGTTCAATTCGGCCGCCTGCAAATATTGGTCAAGGTCTCCTCTGATGTCGGAACGGAACGCTTTTTCAGTCGGCAAAGTCACCATTCCGCTTGCCCCGATCAGCTGGATGATTTCCGTGAAGCGCGGGTAGATGTCAGGGAAAATCGCGCTGACCACACGAAGCGGAGTGACACTCGGACGCATATAACCCCATTCGTCTGTTTCCGCATCATTCTCCGACTTTTCCAAAAGGGCTTTCATCGTTTCCAGACCGGTGATGATCTCAGCCATCTTAGCCTGAATATGCTGATATTCGCCTACATCTATCGCATCGACAAGCGTTTGGGCGAGGCCAAGGAGAAACTCCGTCTTTACAATTTGTCTCGTGATAACTTGATGAAATGCGAAGGCGTTAAAAGAGCTTTTCATATTAAAATCAAAAGCCGCCTCGTAATTATTGTAAAAAAATACGCGTTCCCAAGGGACCAAAACGTGATCAAATACAACGATAGAATCCATTTCTTCATATCTTGAGCTGAGCGGATAATCAAACGATGATTTTCCGAGTACGAAAGATTCCCTGCAGATAAATTTTACTCCCTTTGTATTGGAAGGAATTGAAAAAGCGAACGCTTCATCCGATTCAAAATACATCTTAGGCAGAGAAACCACGAGCACTTCATCCGTCAGGCCGCCTTGTGTGGCTAAAATCCGCGCGCCGTGTATGATGAGGCCTTTTTCATTTTTATCGACGACTTTTGCCGAGATAGGTGTCGGCGATACGTTTACGCCCATTTGTGAACGATTCACCTGAGGGGTGATAAACGTGTGCGTAAAAGAAAGATCCTGTGCGGCAGCGCGTTCGTACAGCGCTTGAACATGTTCCGGAAAACAATGATCGCGGTCTTTCAAAAGCGCGGCAGAGGAGGCGAAGCTCATCAGCACGGTATTCATATAATCCGGGCTTCGTCCCATCATTCCGTGCGTGTGCCTGGCCCAATGTTCGAACATGTTTCTTCTTCTTTTTACGTCTTCTTTCGTTTTCGGCTGCAGGTATGAAAGCCCGGCCCGTTCTTTTTTACCGGGAAGACTGTAAGTCATTTGATCTATCATGTCCGGTTTCGTTTGCAAATCATAAAGAGAGCGCTTCGTTTCCAGAAGGCCCTTAAATGCGGGATGTTCAGAAATCTGTCCCTCGATCTTTTCACCATCAAGCCAAATCTCATTTCCAAGCTGATTTAATCGGTCAATGAACATTTTGCCATTAATGATACCCATCATGTCGCCCTTCTTTCTTTGCAGATCCACTACCTCATTATATTGAAAACGAAATTGGGTGTTCCGGTTATTTCCAAAGGGGAAGAGCCTTTTTTGATAAGGGGGGTGAAGGGATTGCATCATAAAAAAAACCCCTTAAGCAGAGGGGTTTTTAACTGATCATGTCTTTGTATCGTTGTTCGAGGACAAAGTCTATCATTCCGGTGATACGGGTGTTTTCAGATTTTTGTCTGAAACGGTCAGACACTTGGATTTTCCTTGAAAACGGAAATGCAGCAAAAATCCAAACAAGGCCGGCCAGGCCAAAAACCATCTGCAGAGCCATTTCAATCAAATCATTAAAATGAGTGCTGAAAAAAAAGATATATAACGTGATGAATGTGACTGTACATACGATTTTGACAGTATGTCGGAATGTGAGGGGCGGTTCAATGAAACACATTTTCATTTGATTCAGTGTGAGCGAATCTTGTTTCATCAAATATGTAAGCAGTTCTTTGTCATTTTGACTTCGCGGAATCAAATCATTTTCTATTTTTTGAACGGTGTCCTTGTATGTCTCCATATCAATCTTCATGCGAATCCTCCTTTAAAAATAACTCCAAGAATACTCATTGAGCATTCCTGGAGCAAGGAGCTGCCTGTTCAATTATAGAAATAGTGATAAAACTGTGCTGAACAAGGCTGCAGCTCCTCCTAATTCAGGTGCTAAAACGACTAAAGCACCGATCCCTACAATAACAATAATTCCTGCGCCTGCAATAGCCATGGTATTCACGACAGAATCCCAATCCGGAGAGTACACCTCTTCGGAATCCGGCAATCTGAAGCTCTTTTGTTTTATTTTAAATGTAATGGTAGTTGTTAGTCCAGTTGTAGCACTGTCACCGACCGGAATATCAGGTGTATAAATTTTAAATTGAATATTCAGCGATCCCGCAGACGGATTGACATACACTTCTAAATAACCGTTGCGGACTGACAAGCTCAGACTGTTAAGCAGGTTTTGATAGGAATCAATTTGTGATGCTGTAAAAGAGACTTGTGAATCTCCCATCAGACCAGTAATATAAGCTCCCGGTTTGCCGTTTGTAATGGTAACTGTGTTGGGAGAACCTTCGCTTGGCACTGTTGCCAAAAGTGAAGTAGATAAAAGAATATCCATTTCAGGTGATGTATAAATGGTTTCTGTCTTGTCGAATTCAAACATGGCATTCGCAAGATTCGATATATTTTCTAAAGCAGGAATGGTTGTTAAAATGTCCGTCAGTGTGCGCAGTCTTGCATCATACACAGGATCAGAAGGCGGATGGACGCTGCTTGCACCCGAGTCTTTTCCGGAGTATCCGTCTTTGTCAATGGCGACTTTTCCCGCTCCGCTTCCGATCGTTCCTTCATAAAATTGATCAAAAGCCCAGTTTTTCGGCATCGGGTATCCGAGGTTGCCGCTGAATCCGGTCGACATGTTAGCCGTAAAGCTATATTTGGTCAGACCTGCTTCTGACGTCCGGATACAAATGTTTCTCGGCCCGTATACCCCGATTTCATATTTCGGCGCAGTTGAGAACGCCTGCATTTTCATAAAAGCTGACTTGATTTCTTGGAAGTAAGGGATGATTTTATCCGTAACTTCATAATCATACGCATCGAAATCGACGGCAAAGTAAATGGTCGTTCCTGACGGAAAACCTAATCTTCGGGCGGCTGATGCAGCGCTGTACGCATCTCTCGTTCCTTGGTCTTTTACAAAATAAGAAGATTCATAGCCGCCGTCCTGATAAATCGGAAACACACTTAAGCCGGCATTGAAAATCGCGGAAAGTTCTTTTGACGTTAACGCTTTCGATGTCAGTCCGCTGCTCGTCCGCACATTCCCGGTCAAATATCTTCCCACGATTTTATAGCCATTCTCACGCAAAGTTTTAGCCGTATCTGCCGTCAAAATGGCAGCGGTGTCACAAGCTGAAGCAGCCCGCGTTGTGTCGCCTGAGCTTGATAATAAAGCTTTAATCGTCGGCATGTCCGCATAACCTGTCTGCGGCAGGCACATAAATTCTTGGAAAGCTTTCACTGCCGATACAACTTCGACGCCGTATTTTCCGTCGAATTCACCGGGGTCAAATGATTTCCCATTACAGTAAAGCGCGTATTGCACAATCAAAACAAAGCCTGTCCGTGAATCGCCGGGAGTCAAGGTAGGACATAAGCTGGTCGTTCCGTTCCCGAAAAATCCATTGGCGACGCTTGTGCTCATGCCTTCTTCTTTTTGCAGAGCATAAATGAGAGCCTTGTTTGTATCGCGGGCATATAAGCCGTCACAAGGCATCAAGCCGATGTAGTCATTGTAATCCCGGTTCAGGTTCTGCTGGATTTGGCGGATTCTTTTGTCGCCTCCCGCTACTAACCGAAAAGCGCTCATATCCAGCAAGGCCTTCATAATGAGTGCCGTGACGATGCCGTCTTGCTTAGTGAGCCCGGCCGCTTTTTGAAACTCTTTTACAGCGCTTTCGGTATTTTCATAGAAAACGCCAGAAAATCCGCCCGGGTTAAATCCTTTACACCACAGCGCCCCTTGCAGAATGTAATTCATGTTTGTCGGCTTAGAATCGGGAGCCTGCTTTTTCAGCGGTTTAAACAATCTTTGTGTCGTCGGTCCGAAGTTATCGGCGGGTTCTGAAATACCAAGCTCAATTTGAAGCGCCCGTGTCAGACCGTAAATGGTATCCCAGCCTGTTTTTCCGTTTTCCGGCACCTTGTTGTACCCATGTCTGCCTTTGTACGTCTCATTCAGCCATTGTTGTGTTTCCAGGACCATTTCGTCCATTGCAATCCCTCCATTATGTGTAGTGTGCGTTCATTCATAGGTGGCAAACGTATGACAGTTTGTCATGGGTTTATGAGTTTGTTCAAGCAGGGACAGCCCCATCATACAATCGCAGCACAAACGCCGAAAGAGAGGCATTGATAGGAAAAGATCTCTCTATGACAATTGATATAAAAACAGCAAAATGGATAGCGGTTTAAAGTAACATTATCACTTAATCAAAAATAACAAGAATCATAAGTAGTAGTCATATAGTCATTTTTAGGGCTGTTCATACCTCTTCCTGCAGTCAAAATGGTTAGTTGGACGGATTTATGATTAGCTATATTGTCATTAACATAAATAGGGTAAATAGTTACAGGAAGGAAGGATTTTCTCGATGAAAAGCAAAAAGATTTTTAAGTCGCTCATCATTATTTTTACTCTTTTAATCAGCGGAATTGGTTTTATGGGTTTTTCTTCTCCGCAAAAAGCAGAGGCTAAAGACTGGCTTCATACTTATAAAAGCGGGTATTTCACTAACTATGTGATCAATACGTATCACCCTAAATTCACTAAGACGACAAAAAAGTACAGCTTGAGAGCCGTGACTTTTAAATCCAACAGTAAAGGGAAGGGCACGTATAAAATATACGTCCAAAAGCAAGTCAACGGCAAAGGTGCCTGGAAAACAATCAAAACCGCCAATGCAAAGAAAAATGGAACGACTTATTTTGAAACACCTTCGTTAAAAAAAGGAGATTCATACAGATTTAAAATGGTCAATCAAGGTTCGAAAAAACGTGTCAATTATAGTGCGAGTTGGATTGTATTCGCTTCATAATTTTGATTTTCAGCTTATAATGTTTTAGCTGCCGCAGCTGCGGCAGCTTTTTATTTTCTCCCTCAACCGCCAGGGAGTCCGCACCTGTCTCTTCGGGCGTACGTTTGTATTCACCGCATCATTCTGGATTATGCGGAAAGGTACATCGCTTCAATGATAAGCCAATCCCGGGTCCTTTTGATTTGTTTGAAAATGTTCTGATATAAAAAAGGCGTGCCGCGGTGTAAAATGGCTATATTGATAAATATGGAGGTTGAGATGGATCAAGATTATATGACTGAGCTTGTCTCAGTCCAGCTGAAGAAAATCCGGTCGGAGAGAGGCTACACACAGGAGAAAATGGCAGATGTGATCGGCCTTTCTAAAAAGTCGCTGGTGCAGATTGAGAAAGGGCGGGCGCTTGCGGAATGGCCGCACGTTGTGGCGGTTTGCGCGCTTTTCAGATCAAGTGAAACACTGCAATCCGTATTAGGAGATGATCCGCTGGAGGTCATTGAAACGGTTGCTCACCGCACAATTGACAGGCCGAAGGGGAAGACGATGGGCGGCAAGGTGTGGTGGAAAGCCATCGAGAAAAAAGGCGAGTTCCGCTTGCAGCAGCATTTGATTTCCCACCATTACCGCATCCTTGATTCTTATGATGATCTGTGGTTCAGCAGTTTTGAAAAGGCAGAGGCTTTGGAGCGGCTTGATGAGCTGTTTTTGGAGGCGGAAGAAGCGAAGCGCTGACGCACCTCCGGTTGATGTATTTTCTGACAAGTGAGAAAATATATATAAATTCCAGCCAAAGGAGAGATTCGAATGAAGCCTGAAGATATCGTGCGAAGCGGCCCGAATCAGTACATATGCAAGGAAGGAATCGCAAAAGAACTTCCGGGGCTGCTGGAGACATTCAGAAAACCCGTTATTGTGACCGGAATCAAATCTTTTCAGGCGTTCTCCGATTACGGCGGCGGTTCTTCCTGGGATGTGATTCAGCACAAAGGATACTGTTCACCTGAGGCGGTGCGTAAGGTCTGTGAGCAGGCGGAAGACGCGGATGTGATCATCGGTATCGGAGGCGGCACGATTTTGGATTTGGCAAAAGCGGCGGCAGACCGGCTTGATATTGAGGCTGTGATGGTTCCTTCCATTGCGGGGACGTGTGCGGCAAGTACGCCGTTGAGTGTCATATATGATGAGAGCGGCAATTTTATCAGAGTTGATTATCACAAGCGTTCAAGCTATTTGACGCTTGTTGATCCGCTGTTTTTGCTTTCCTCTCCCATTGAATATATGAAAAGCGGGATCGGTGATACGCTGGCGAAATGGTATGAGGCCGAGGCGGTCATCAGAAATACGGAGGAGGCGCCGCCGCTGATGGCGCAGGCGGGGCTGAGACAGGCGGAATATACCCGTCATCTGTTATTGCGTTACAGTGAAGCCGCCGTCGTAAGCATGGAGAAAGGCGAGCTGTCCGTGCCGTTCATCCATACGGCGGAAACGATCATTATGCTTGCGGGAACGGTCGGCGGGTATGGCGGCCGTTTGTGCAGGATGGCAGGGGCGCATGCGGTCCACAACGGCCTCAGTTTTCTTCAGGAGACACATCAGGTGCTGCACGGCCAGAAGGTTGCTTACGTCATATTGGTGCAGCTCGCGCTTGAGAATCGGAGACATGAGATTGAAGAGCTGCTTCCGTTTTACCGCCGGCTCGGTTTCCCCGTCAGTCTCTGTGATCTCGGCATTCTTGACAACCATGAGGAAGCAAAGCGCCGCATCGCTTCTCACGCCTGCCGGGCGGAAGAATCGCTATGCTTAATGGGGCAATATTGCGAGAAGGACGTGTCAGCGGCGATTGAATCGCTCGAATCAGCACAAAAGACAGGATAGAGCTTGTAATCTGTCTTGTCTTTATTTTTTGAATATTTCCGTTATAATGAGTGGGGTATAGAAAGGGAGGGGCCAAAGGACATGTATCAGGCGAAGAAGATGTTGTTATTAGGATCAGGCGAGCTGGGGAAAGAAGTCGTCATTGAAGCGCAGCGGCTCGGGGTTGTCACTATAGCCGTTGACAGCTATGAGCATGCTCCCGCCATGCAGGCCGCGCACAAAAGCTATGTGATTGATATGCTTGATAAAGCGCAGGTCAGAGAAGTCATTGAGAAAGAAAAACCGGACTTGATCGTGCCGGAAGTGGAAGCCATTGCGACGGATGAGCTGCTGAAGCTTGAGGAAGAAGGGTTTCACGTCATTCCGAATGCGCGTGCGGCAAAGCTGACGATGGACCGTGAAGGCATCAGACGGCTTGCGGCAGAGACGCTTCATCTTCCGACTGCCGGCTATGAATTCGCGAATACATATGAAGAATTTAAAGAAGCGGCAGAAACAATCGGCTTTCCGTGCGTGGTAAAGCCGCTGATGAGCTCTTCCGGAAAAGGGCAAAGCGTGTGCCGCTCGGCTTCCGGGCTGAAAAGCTGCTGGGACATGGCAATGGAAGGCGGCCGGGTGAAAAACGGCCGGGTCATCGTTGAGGAATTCATTCCATTTGAGTCAGAAATCACTCTTCTGACAGTGCGCGCGGCGAACGGTACGTCCTTTTGCGCGCCGATCGGACATGAACAAAAAGACGGTGACTATATTGAATCATGGCAGCCTCATCATATGACGGAACAGCAGATTGAAGAGGCGAAACACATTGCGAAAAGCATAACGGATGAGCTCGGCGGATACGGTTTGTTCGGGGTGGAGCTTTTCCTTACTGAAGATAAAGTATATTTCAGCGAGGTGTCTCCCCGTCCGCATGATACGGGGCTCGTTACGCTTGTGACGCAAAATTTGTCAGAGTTTGCGCTGCATGTCCGCGCGATATTGGGATTCCCGATTCCGGAAATCACTCAGCTGTCGCCGGGGGCAAGCCGTCCGCTGAAGGCGCCAAAAGAGCTTGCTGATTATGCGGTTGAAGGTTTGGAGAAAGCTTTGGCGGTAAAAAGCACTCAGGTCCGCGTATTCGGTAAACCCGTCACGAAAGTCGGACGCCGTATGGCGGTTGCGCTTTCTGCAGCCGAGACCGTTGAAGAGGCCAGAGAAAGAGCGGCCGAAGCACTCAGTCATTTATCAATTACATAAAATGATCTTAAAAGGCGTTTTACCGTAATGGTAAGGCGCCTTTTTTGTTTGGACAGACTATATACTGGAAAACGGGGTTGTGAGATAATGTATGAGGCCGTTTTGTGCCGGCTTTTTAATTCTTGAAACTTTTTATGTCCGCAATCGTTATATGTAATGTTCTCATTTCCCGGAGAAGGAAATAACAATACATCATACGGCTTTTCATTCATCAAGAACGGACAATCCGGATCGCAGCATGAAATATTTAAGCAGGGTAATCCGGAATAGAGGAAACCATGATTGCTTACCTTAATATGAACGGCGAAAAAACAAAAATCACCAGATTAGATTGTTCAAATAACACCAAATGCTGTATAATAAAAGAATTTGAATGATAGCATTGAAAGAATTTCATTTTATGTTTCCTTAAAATGTATTCTTTATGCATACGCAGTCCGATTTGATATGGTTTTAATTGGAGGTTTGTGTAAACTGTGAATTATATACCTAGTATGATTACAATTGGAAATTTCATTTGCGGGCTCTTATCGATTCATTCCCTTTTGTATCATAATATACACTCTGCGGTGATCTTTATATTCACCGGGATGTTTCTTGATTTTTTTGACGGTTTGGCCGCCCGTAAGCTGAACGCGGTATCGGAGATGGGAAGAGAGCTTGACTCTTTTGCTGATCTCGTGACGTTCGGCGTAGCGCCGTCCATGCTCGCTTACAGTGTTTCACTATATACGCTTCCGTTCATCGGAATTTTAATCGCGCTTTCCTACAGCATCTGCGGGATGATCCGTCTTTCCAGATTTAATATTGAACAAAGCAAGCTGCCGACGTTTATCGGGATGCCGATTCCGTTTGCGGGTATGTGTCTTGTCATTTTGAGCTTTATCAATAACGCTTTTCTTCTGGGGGCGGGAACGATCGCGCTCGGTTATTTAATGGTCAGCAACATTAAATTTCCGCACTTTAAAAAACAGGCGCCTGAAAACCTGGAGAGCAGAAGATGGAATTAGTTCAGCAATTAATATCCGATTACGGATATATCGCGATTTTTCTTATGCTGACACTCGGTATTATCGGATTGCCTATTCCGGATGAAGTCATGATGACGCTTGTGGGCTACTTCGCTCATTTAAACGTGCTGAATTACGGGCTCTCCATTCTGATCAGCTTTATCGGAGCGCTCCTTGGGATGATTATCAGCTACTTCATCGGCAGAAAAGCCGGCCGCCCGTTTATTAATAAGTTCGGGAAATGGGTCGGCCTGAAGGAAAAGAGGATGGAGAAAGTAGACAGGTGGATGAAGAAGTACGGGCCGTACACCATTATTTTAGGCTATTTCATCCCCGGCATCAGACACGTGACCTGCTACTTTTCCGGAATCGGCAGAATGGAATTCAAAACCTACTTATGCTTCGCCGCCATCGGAGCGTTTTTATGGTGTTTTATTTTTATTACTATAGGAAAATTCATAGGAGTAATCAATGTTTAATACTGCCGCTAAAGTTCTTTACCGTTCATTGATTGAACTGACTAATAATCGATTGACGTCTTATCTCATTAAAAACTTCTGTGAATCGAAACTGAGCAAGCCGATGATTCCGCTGTTTTCCAAACACTATCGCATTAACTGGAATGAAACGGAACGCACGGCTTCTGACTTTGATTCACTGGCGTCATTTTTCATTCGTGATATTAATTTGAATCTCCGCCCCGTGGCAAAAGAGAAGAACGCCATCGTCAGCCCGGTGGACGGCGTCGTTCAGACGGTGGGCATGATTAATCCCAATCAAACTTTCATGGTAAAAGGGAAGGATTATTCGTTCGCTGAACTGACGGGGTTTAAAAGCGCCGATCACAAGTATAACGGCGGGTGTTTTGCCGTTCTTTACCTGAGCCCGAGACATTACCACCGCTTCCATTCTCCCGTCAGCTGCACGTATCAAAAGCTGGCCGAGCTGGGGAAACGCTCCTATCCCGTTAATACGATGGGGTTAAAGTACGGGAAAGATGTGCTCTCAAAAAATTACCGTTATGTGTACGAGCTGACCCGTGCTGATCAGCAGATGCTCATGATTCCGGTAGGTGCGATGAATATTAACTCGATCGTTCAGACAAACACCGGAAACCGGCTTGAGACGGGGGAAGAGCTGGGCTATTTTTCATTTGGATCGACCGTTATTTTAGTATTCGAGAAAGGTATGTTTACCCCTTCGGATAACCTGACTGAAGGCCGTGAATTACAGGTCGGTCAGATCATCGGTTATGCGGAGTCACAGGAGGAGGCGTCCGCTTTATAAAAGCTGCTCCTCTTTTTTATATGGTGTAAGGAAGTGAACATTATGGAAGAAAAGGATTTGGGAAAGCTGATCGAACAGTACCGGCATACAGGCGATCAGCAAATTCTTGAAGCGGTGCGGGATGCATGCCGGCCTGTCGTTGAGGCGCTCATCTCAGAACTGGCTGAAGACAGCGCCGATCTTCTGCGGGCAAAAGGCCGTGACCGTTTTCCGTTTATTATCGGCAAGTATCAGACCGCGGCCGGCCTTTCGCTTGAGACCTTTTTGCGCAATACGTATCGGTTTTATTTTCAGCAGGTTTTAAAAGGCGAAGCGTGACTGGAAGAAAGAGTACGGACGGAAATGTTCATCTTTCGCCCGTTTTCCTGTATGATATAGTATAGTGTGCGTGATCATTAATATAATTGAACAGGGTGTATAAATCATGGAAAAACAATATAGAGTTTTACTTTATTATAAATATGTAAAGATTGATGAGCCTGAAGAGTTCACGGCTCAGCATTTGAAGTTTTGTAAGGAGCTCGGTCTGTTAGGCCGTATTTTGATTTCTGAGGAAGGCATTAACGGCACGGTGTCCGGAACGGTTGAACAGACGGAACAATACATGAATGCGCTGAAAGCTGATCCGCGTTTTGCCGACATGCCGATCAAAATTGACGAGGCTGACGGCCATGCATTCCGCAAAATGTTTGTGCGCCATAAAAAAGAGCTGGTGACGCTTCGTCTCGAAGATGATGTTGATCCGAATGTCACGACGGGCAAGCATTTGAAACCGAAAGACTTTTATGAGCAAATGCAGGATCCTGACACGATCGTGATCGACGCCAGAAACGACTATGAGTATGATCTCGGTCATTTCCGCGGAGCGGTCAGACCTGATATTGAGGCGTTCCGTGAGCTGCCGGACTGGATTGAAGAACACAAAGACATGCTTGAAGGCAAAAAAATCCTCACGTACTGCACAGGCGGCGTACGCTGTGAGAAATTTTCCGGCTGGCTGCTGAAGCAGGGCTTTGAAGACGTGTCCCAGCTTGACGGCGGTATCGTCACTTACGGTAAAGATCCTGAAGTGCAAGGGCAGCTGTGGGACGGACAGTGCTATGTGTTTGACGAAAGAATCAGCGTACCGGTCAACCGCGTAGAGCACGTTATCATCGGAAAAGATTATTTCACGGGCGAGCCGTGCGAGCGTTATGTGAACTGCGCAAATCCGGCATGTAATAAAAAAATGATCTGCACACCTGAGAATGAATACAAATACATGCGCAGCTGCAGTCACGAATGCCGTACGAACGAACGCAACATGTATGTGAAAGAGCACGAAATGACTCAGGAAGAAATCAATGAACGCCTTGCTTTGATTGAAAAAGAGGATCATGCGGCGATTGATTAATAGAAAAGACCACCAATGAGGTGGTCTTTTTTGTGTTTACATACTTTCTGTCCGTGCGGTCTGGTCTGCCGTGACAGGTCCTTTATATTTGAAAGCTTTTTCCCATTTGGATACGACGATGCAGGCGACCGCATGGCCGGGCACGTTGACACCGGTTCGCGCCATGTCCATGACGCGGTCGACACCGGCAATGATGGCGACGCCTTCCGCGGGGAGACCGACCGCATTCGCTGTCGCCAGAAGCACGACGAGTGAGCCTGACGGGACGGCGGCAATGCCTTTGCTTGTCATGACGAGCACAAGCATCATCAGAAGCTGCTGAGAAAGCGGCATCTCCACATGAAACGCCTGCGCCAGGAAAATACAGGACACCGATAAATAGAGGCTGGAGCCGTCACAGTTCAGCGATAAACCTGACGGAACCACAAAGGAGACGACCCGCTTCGGGCAGCCATATTTCTCCATCCGATCCATCAGCTGAGGCAGAATGGTTTCTGTGCTTGTCGTGGAAAAAGCAATCAAAAACAGATCCCAAATCATTTTCAGCACTTCAAAGTACTTGATTTTAAAGATAAGCCCCACGATCGGAAACAGAACAAAAAGTATCAGGAACAGCCCGAGAAACACAGTGCCGATCAGCTTCAGCATCGGGAGCAAAAGCGCGATTCCGAATTGCCCGACGGAGGCGGCCATCAGGGCGAGAACGCCGATCGGAGCGGTGACCATCACCATCTGCGTCAGCTTGAACATAATATTTGCCGTGGATTCAAAGAAATTCATGACAGGTGCGGAGGCTTTGCCGATGCCGGCTGCGGCAACACCGAATAGGATCGCGAAAAAAATGACGGCGAGTAGATCATTTTTCGCCATAACGTCAATGATGTTAACGGGGATAATATCAAGAAGCATTTGTTTCAGGTCGACTACTTTTTCCGTATAGCCGGAAAGCTCGTGAATGTCTTTTTTAGCAAGATGAGAGAGGTTAAGTCCGACTCCCGGCTTCAGCACGTTTGCCAATAACAGACCGAGCGCCAGAACGAGCGTCGTAATCACTTCAAACCAAATAATCGTTTTGATGCCGAGACTGCCCATTTTTTTCATACTGCCGCTGCCGGCGGCTCCGATAACAATGGTCGAAAACACGATCGGCACGACAATCATTTTAATCAGGCGGATAAATCCGTCTCCGACGGGCCGCAGCGCCATCCCGAAATCCGGGAAGAAATGGCCGATCAATGCTCCGATGGCTAAAGCGATCAAAATCTGGAATGCGATAAATTTTTTCAAGCGAATCCCCCTTTTACTTGCGCATTTCTTACGTAATTCGTGAAGCAGGCGGCAACCACCTTCCTCTCCGCCATAAATTTGTCACATTATTGACTGTGCGAAAGGAAGGATTGCTTTACATTATGTAAGCGCAATCATTGAATATGACAGAAAGTCCGCATTGGAAAAAAAGAAGGAGCATAAAAATAAAGAAAGATTTCTGCTGAAAATATTAAAAATTTTGATAATTATCCTCTTATAAGTGGTATATTTGATATGATATGGTCAACTGCATTCTCATATATCTGTGCATACAAGATTCGGGACAGAAAAAACATGCAGCCCAGAAAAGACTGAAAATTTAAACAATTAGAAGAAAGGTGTGCTTTTGTTGAATCAACTGATTGAAAGACGTAAGGTCACAGCTAGAAAAGAAAAACCGGATTCCGCTTCATTGGGATTTGGCAAGTACTTCACAGATTACATGTTTGTCATGGATTACGAAGAGGAGAGAGGGTGGCATGATCCGAGAATCACACCTTATGAACCGGTCCATCTGGATCCTTCCGCATCGGTTTTCCATTACGGGCAGGCCGTATTTGAAGGGCTGAAGGCTTACAGGTCAGAAGACGGACGGGTGTTGATGTTCCGTCCTGACCAAAATATAAAACGGCTGAATAAATCGTTACGGCGGATGAGCATGCCGCCTCTTGACGAGAAGCTGGCGCTGGAAGCATTGATACAATTGGTTGAGCTGGAGCAGGAATGGATACCGATAGAAAAAGGAACCTCTTTATATATCCGTCCGTTTGTGATTGCGACTGAGCCTTCTTTAGGTGTCCGGCCTTCAAAGCGTTACAAGTTCATGGTTGTTCTGACGCCGGTCGGTTCGTATTACGGCGATCAGCTGAAACCGATCCGCATTTATGTGGAGGATGAGTATGTGCGTGCCGTCACCGGCGGAGTGGGCGACGTCAAAACGTCCGGAAATTATGCGGCCAGCTTACAGGCTCAGCGGAAAGCCGAAGAACTGGGGTACGATCAGGTGCTTTGGCTCGACGGGGTGGAAAAGAAATATGCCGAAGAGGTAGGGAGTATGAATATCTTTTTCATCATAAACGGAGAGGCCGTAACGCCGGCGTTAAACGGAAGCATTCTCGGGGGCATCACACGCGCATCTGTGATAGAGCTGTTAAAAAGCTGGGGCATCCGTGTCAGGGAAGAACAGGTCGCCATTGATGACATCTATGAGGCTGCAATGAGAGGCGAGGTGTCAGAAGTATTCGGTACGGGAACCGCGGCCGTCATCTCGCCGGTCGGCGCGCTGCACATTCACGGAGAAACGATTGAGCTGAATAACGGTTTGATCGGTGAAGTGTCAGAAAAGCTCTATGAAACGATTGCCGGCATCCAAGTCGGGAAGGTGCGGGATTCGTTCAGATGGGTTGTTGAAGTATAAATGAAAAAAGAACCCCTGCGCTGCAGGGTTCTTTTTTGGATTATTGGGATTTTACGGCTTGCACGCGGGCTCTGCTTTTCCGGTTTTTCAAGTAATAAGCGGTGTAGCAAACGGCCATAAAGGCAATTCCGCAATAAAGGGCGATGGCCTGGTTCGGATCAAAAGCGATGCCGATACAGGAGGCGAGGCATAGGAGAAAGGCCGCTATCGGTACGGCCGGATATCCCGGCGTCCTGTATTTCAAGTCTGAAAGCTGGTGCCCTTCTTTAAGAAACCGTCTTCTGAACAAAAATTGCGAGGCGGCGATGCTCATCCACACAGCCACTACCGCAAATCCTGAGACAGAGACGAGAACAAGATAGACTGTATCCGCTGCAAATACGCTTGACAACAATGACAGAATGCCGCCGATCATACTGAAGATCAGAGCGTTAAAAGGAATGCCTTTAGAGGTCAGCCTGGCAAAGGCGGGATGAAGCTCCCCTTCTTTAGACAGGGACCACAGCATACGTGATGACGCGTACAGCCCTGAATTGGCCGCGGACAGAAGCGCCGTTAAAATGACGAAATTCATCAGATCGGCCGCATAAGGCACGCCGACTCTGTCAAATACCGTGACAAACGGGCTTTCAATCACACCGGCTTCCTTGATGGAGATCATCCCTGACAGCACAAAAATCGTTCCGATAAAGAAAAGCGCCAGCCGCCAGACTGTGGTCTTAATGGCGCGCGGAACGGTTTTTTCCGGATCGGCGCTTTCCCCGGCGGCGATTCCGATCAATTCCGTCCCTGAAAAGGCGAAGTTTACTGAAAGCATCGTCATCAGTATCGGGAAAAAGCCATTTGGAAAAAGGCTGCCGCCATCCGTAAAGTTCGACAGCATAGGTGCGGCCTCACCGCTTTTCATCGGGACGAGGCCGAACATCGCCGCTCCGCCCAATAAAATAAACAGTAAGATGGCTAAGACTTTAATGCTTGAGAACCAAAACTCCGATTCAGCAAAAAATTTCACGGAGAAGGCGTTTAATAAAAAGATGAAAAGAGCGAATACCGCACTCCACATCCAAACTGAAGTATGCGGGAACCAGCGCTGCATGAAGAGCCCGGCCGCCGTGAATTCAGAGCCCAGCGCCACCGCCCACGTCAGCCAGTACAGCCATGCGACCGTAAAGCCCGTCGCGGGCCCGATATAGGTCTTCGCATAGGTGTGGAATGCGCCCGTCACCGGCATGGCCACTGACAGTTCACCGAGGCAAAGCATGACAAGATAGACGATGCCCGCGCCCAAAAGGTAAGCGAAAATGGTGCCCGCCGGACCCGCCTGATGAATGGTATACCCAGAGCTTAAAAACAGCCCCGTTCCGATCACACCTCCGAGTGATAGCATAAAGAGGTGTCTGCTTTTCATACTTCTCTGAAAATTCGTCTCGTTCTTGTTGTTCATTGTTTTCCAACTTTCTGCGAGGGCCGTTCTAATAAAAAATCTCATGCCGGCGAACGGCACGAGATTCCGGCGAACCGGCTTTTTGAATAGAATATACAAACTATTCCGATTAGTCAAGTTGTTTTTAAGGTCTTGGCCCAATCGGCAATGGCTTGGATGTCCTCAGGTTTCGTCCGGCAGCAGCCTCCGATCAGGCTCACGCCGTTTTCGTACCAGCTTTGCGCGCTTTTTCCGAAATGGTTTTCGCACGCTGCGCCTTTCCAGGTTTTTGTCACCGGGTCATATTGTTCACCGGAGTTCGGATAGGCGATAATCGGTTTGGATGCTGCCCGTTTGATTTCTTCTATCAGCGGCGGAATATGTTCGATCGGTGTGCAGTTGATGCCGATCGCTGCGATTTGGCTGCAGGAGTCAAGCAGGGCCGCGCATTCGGAAATAGGCGTGCCTTCGCTGATATGCCGTCCGTCTTTAGCGCTGAAGCTGATCCATGCATAAGTGCCGGGGAATTCCTCCAGCAGCCTTGTGATCGCTTTTGCTTCTGACAGGCACGGAATGGTCTCACAGGCCAAAAGATCGGCGCCGGATTCTATGAGGGCTTTCATCCGGGGGCGGTGAAAGCTGATCAGCTCATCTTCCGTCAGTCCGTAATGCCCGCGATATTCAGAGCCGTCAGCGAGGCTCGCGCCGTAAGGTCCGATAGAAGCGGCGACCAAAGGTTTAGGCCGGTGTAAACGGTTTTCTTCATGCGCCCAAAATTCATCGCGTGCTTGTGCGGCAAGTTCAACAGATGTCTGAATGAGACGTATCGCCTCGGTTTCCGGGATGCCGTGCGCTGCAAATCCTTCAATTGTCGATTGATAACTGGCGGTGATCGCGCAATCAGCGCCGGCGGCAAAATATTCTGCATGCACCTGTTTGATCAGTTCGGGTCTCTCCAAAAGAATTTTGGCCGACCACAGATCGTCATGTAAATCACAGCCCATCCGCTCAAGCTCGGTTGCCATCGCGCCGTCTATGATCATAACCGGGTATTCATTTAATATTTGTGTAATGGGATTCATAGGCCTTCCTTTCTGACTTTACTGAAAATATATAAAAAGGGTAATGGACGCTATTCTCTTTGTCAATGAACCGGCGGAAAAAAGGTGTTCAGGACGCTGCCTGAACACCTTTTGTTTAGGAAATGTGTTTGCCTTTCGCGCTTTTCGCGATATCTGAATACTCCCAGCATTCGATCCCGTCGTCATCAGGGAGCACATCTCTGTAAAAGACGGGGTCCTTTCCGGCTTTCTTTTGCCGGGCATAATCGCTCAAAGCGGCAAATGCTTTTTTCGACAGAAGGAAAATCGCGATTAAGTTCACGACCACCATTAAGCCCATGAACAAGTCAGCCATATCCCACACAAGCTGGACTTTGGAAATACAGCCGAACAGTACCATTCCGAGCACGCAGATGCGGTAAATGAACAGCCACTTTTTGTTCTGGCTTAAAAATCCGATATTGGTTTCTCCGTAATAATAGTTGCCCATCAGAGCGCTGAAGCCGAACAAAAGCATTAAGACGGCAAGGAAACCTGACGCCCACGCGCCGACATGGTCGCTCAAGGCGGCCTGAGAAAGCGCGATGCCGCTCAGTCCCGGCTGGTGATAAGCGTCTGAAAATAAAATGATAAGCGCCGTGCTTGTACAAATGACGAGCGTATCCGTCAGGACGCCGAATGCCTGAATGAGCCCCTGTTTCACCGGGTGGCTCGTCGTAGCTGTCGCCGCCGCGTTCGGAGCGCTTCCCATACCCGCTTCATTTGAGAAAATCCCGCGTCTTACACCTTGCATCAAGGCCGCACCTAAAGCGCCGCCCGCTGCCTGATCAATGCCGAACGCATTTTTTACGATTAGCGACAGAACGCCGGGCAACTGGGTGATATTCGTCAGAATGACAAAGAAGGCGACACCGATATATAAAACGGCCAAGACGACTACGATGTATTCCGCCATTTTCGCAATTCGTTTGACGCCGCCGAAGATTACGCCGCCGAAAACCAAGATTAAAATAATGCCCAATGTAAGCCGGCTGGTGCCGAACGCGTTTTGAAAGGCGACGCTGATCGTATTGGATTGAACGGAATTAAAAACAACCCCGAATGACAGTGTGATTAATACGGCGAACAGCGCGCCCATCCAGCGTTTCTTCAGGCCTTTTTCCATGTAATAGGCCGGGCCGCCGCGGAATCCGTTTTGATCTTTTACTTTATAAATTTGGGCCAGCGTGCTTTCAACAAAGCTTGAAGCCGAACCGATGACTGCGATAATCCACATCCAGAAAATAGCGCCCGGACCGCCGAGTGCGATCGCAATGGCGATTCCGGTAATATTCCCTGTTCCGACACGCGCCGCCATACTGATGCAAAATGCCTGAAACGGGGAAATGCTGTTTTTTGTCCGGGCGGCCGCGCCTTCCTTCAAAACCCGGATCATTTCCTTCAGCATGCGGACTTGCAGACCCTTTGATCTGAACGTAAAAAACAGTCCCAGAGAAAGAAGCAGTACGATTAACAGTTTTGACCATAAAAAATCATTTGCCGAGCCGATTACATTTTCAAGGAATTCCTGCATCCAATCACCTCTTGGTTCGTTTGATTAAAAAATACTGAGCTCCCACTCCTGTGCGATATGTTTCAGCAGCATGCCGCCGGTCAGGCTGTTGCCGTATTCATCAATGGCCGGACCGTAAATGCCGATGCCGCATCCGTTATGAAAAGGCTGCTCTCTTCTGGCGCTTGGGGGAACCAATGCCATGATGCCGCCGGATACCCCGCTTTTGGCCGGGACGCCGACGAAAGCCGCATATTTGCCTGACGCATTGTACATCCCGCACGTCAGCATCAGGGCTTTGGCGAGTTTCGCGACATCTTTCGGAATGACCTGTTCCCGTCGGATCGGATGGTAGCCGTCATGGGCAAGTATCAATCCGATTAAAGCGATGTCCTCGGTTGTACCCTCCATGGCGCACTGCTTTAAATACACTTCAAGCGTTTCTTCCACATCCGCCTCGAGAAAGTTCGTTTCTTTTAAATAGTAGGCGAGCGCTCTGTTCCGATGCGCGGTCTGCCATTCAGAACGGAAGACCTCCTCGTGAATGTGAGGCCGTTTTCCTATTAATTTTTCAAAAACGGAAAAGAGATATTCTAATTTATTATGCGCCGTTTCACCCGGAAGCAGCGAGGCGACGGTAATGGCGCCGGCATTGATCATCGGATTGAAGGGCTTCCCGGGTTTATGGATTTCAAGCCGGATGATAGAATTAAACGCATCACCCGTCGGCTCCACGTCCACACGATCGAGCACATAAGGAATGCCTCTGGACATGCATGCGGCAATAAAGCTGATGACTTTTGAGATGCTCTGCAATGTGAACGGCACATTCCATTCACCGGCATGAATCATTGAGCCATCCGGCTCTAATATGCAAATGCCCAGCTGAGAGTCGTTGATTTCTCCGAGGGCGGGTATATAATTTGCGCTTTTTCCATTGACGGAAAACGGTCGGTAATGCTCGACCCAATCTTGTAAAAGTGAAGCCAGTTCCTCTTTTTCAAGGCGCTCTCTGACCATATCTTTCATAACATTCCTCCTCTATTGCAAGCCTGTCCGAAGCGGAAACCGGTCTTGGAAAACGTTTTCAAAAATAGCGTGTTCCATGTTAATGTATAATGACATCTACAGAATCATACAAAATACGACAAAATCATTCTTAAAATAAGCCGATAGATTTATAAATCAGCCGGAGTGTCCCGCCATTCGGGTCTAAAGAAATTTGCGGACTGTATCGGTCTTGTTCAAAATAGACAGAAGAAGGAAGTGATTATGATCAGGCTCGACTATTTACTGAAAAAAGACGGCTATCTTTTCGCTCTTATGCTGATCACCGTGCCGCTGGCGGGGGAACTGAAATTTTACCCCCTGAATGAGGTATATCGGATCAGCTTCGGCGCCCCGGCTTTTTTCTTTTTTCTTCTGCTGCTTCGGCATGTGCCGGCGGTATTGTCAGGGCTGTTGACAGGTGCAGCCGTTGTGGCATTCCGGATCGGCCTGGCGTGCTGGGGGGGAGAGCATGCCGGATTTACGGCGGCTTTTTTCAGCCAATATCCCAGTTTCTTTTTTTACTTTACATATGCCTGTTTGTTTTATGTGCTGAAGGTCAGGCTTTTTTGGGATCGGCCGCTCATGATCGGGTTTCTCGGTTTTCTCATTGAAATGGCGTCCGATGCCGTTGAAATGACGGTTCAGTTTTCCGGCGGCAAGCAGATTATGATGCCGGACAAGCTGGCGGATATCGCGGTTATCGCTGTTTCTCACACATTTATTGTGCTGAGTTTTTTCAACGTGATGAAGCTGCACGAATCTCAGGTCAGGGAAAAACAAACGAGAAAGCAGCATGAGCACATGCTGATGATTGTGTCTAACTTATATGAAGAAACGATTCATCTGAAAAAAACGCTGAAAACGACGGAGCATGTGACGAAAGAATCCTATCAGCTGTATCGGGAAATGAGCGGGAACGACCGGGAGCTCGGGAGCCGAATGCTGCGCCTTGCGGGAGAAATTCATGAAGTGAAAAAAGACAATCAGCGAATATTCGCCGGCCTGTCGAAGCTGATTTCAAATGAGAGATTCCGGGATTACATGAAGGCCGCCGATCTGGTCGGCCTCGTTATCCGCATCAATGAAAAATACGCCGAATCTTTAGGCAAAGACATTCAATTCAAAAGCGTGATTGAAGGAGAACACCCCGATTATCACGTCTTTACCGTCCTGTCGATCTTAAATAACCTGACCGCCAATGCCGTCGAAGCCATGGGTGACAGGGGTGAGATCCGCCTCGCGCTGCGCAGGGCTGAGGGAGAGATGGCTGAATTTGAGGCGGAAGATGACGGTCCCGGCATCCCGGAAAAAATCGGAGAGGTAATCTATGATCCCGGATTTACGTCCAAATACGATGAATTCGGCACACCTTCAACGGGCATCGGGCTTTCATACGTGAAGGAAATCGTAACCGAACTTGACGGAGACATTTCCTTTCATAACAAGCCAAAAGGCGTCATATTTACGATTAAGCTGCCGGTGAAGCATTTGATTGCAGAAAGGATGAACTCATAATATGCGTTTTTTTATAGCTGATGATGACCGGGCGATCCGTTCCATTTTAAAACAGATGATTGAGGACGAGGACTTAGGCGAAGTCGTTGGTGAGGCAGAGGACGGAAGCCAGATTGAAGGGCATTATCTCCATTTCAAACAAGTCGATATTTTATTAATTGATCTGCTGATGCCGGGCCGGGACGGGATTGAGACGATACGGCATCTTCAGGGGTCGTACAACGGAAAAGCAGTGATGATATCGCAGGTGGAGGCAAAGGAAATGGTGGGAGAAGCTTATTCTCTCGGCATCGAATACTTTATCCATAAACCGATCAACAAAATCGAGATCGTCACCGTTTTGCGAAAAGTAAAAGAGCGGATTGAACTGGAAACCTCGATCGGCGACATCCAACATTCGTTAAGCCGTCTTATTCAGCGGAATGAACCGAAAAAAAGCGGGCCGGGGGGGATGCACGAGAAATCAATCAAAGAAACAGGAAAATTTCTTTTGTCGGAATTAGGCATCGTGGGAGAAAGCGGGGCGCATGACCTCATGGCCGTCCTTCACTATTTATTTGAGGATGAACAGGCGGAAAGAAACATCCCGTCTTTAAAGCAGATGTTTACAAACGCCGCCATTCGGAAGCTGGGGCCTGCGGCGGCACAAGCCGAGGTTAACAGAGAAATCAAAGCCTCGGAACAGCGGATCAGAAGGGCCGTCATTCATTCGTTAAACCATTTCGCTTCATTGGGCACAACTGATTTTTCAAACCCCAAATTTGAATATTACGCCTCGAAATTCTTTGATTTCCCCGCTGTCAGCAAGAGAATGAAAGAAATGCAGGCTAAGGAAACCGTGCCGCTTTCTCCGGTTAAAGTGAATATGAAAAAATTCATTCACGTCTTTTTTTTGGAGGCGAAAGATTTACGTGAAGGATCAAAATTTGTCAGCGGAGGCAGCCGGTAAGCTGATAAATAGGGTTTACGTATATAAGGTTTTTGTGTAAAATAATGTTAACTAAGAAGGAACGGAGGGATCCTGATGGCTGATCAAATTCCGGTTTTCGCACTAATGAAATAGTGTCAAAGTCTCTGCCTTGAGCGCGGAGGAAACCGGGATTGTCTGCCTGAATAAGGAACCTGACAGTAATAGTGAGGGGGCGGCGATTATGCCGCCCTCTTTTTGGCGTCTTCACACATCTCTTTCTCCTCCGCCTAAAGGCGAAGCTCTGTGTCAGTAAATAAGGGAAATGGGGAAACGAAATGACAAAACAAAGGGAAATAGAATCCGTTCTGAACATCGCAAAGGAAAATGGCTTACGGTTAAAATATGAAGGGGCGGATATAAATGAAACGGGTATGGACTTCCAAGTCATATTTGCTGAAGATGACAGCGGCATGACATGGGTGCTCCGAAAGCCGCGCCGTCCCGATGTTATCGAAAGAGCGGCTGCAGAAAGCGATGTTCTCGCGTTTCTCCGCAGCCATGCCGCGGTATCAGTCCCCGATTGGCGGATTCATACACCGGAACTGATCGCTTATCCGAAACTGGACGGAATACCCGCTGCCGCAATTGATCTGGATAAGAAACAGTATGTCTGGAATATGGAGCACGAGCCGCCTTCAGACGGTTTTGTCGGCTCGCTTGCCGCGGCATTAGCCGGGCTGCACGGGGCAGACCCGGATGCGGCCTCCAGATCCGGAATTGAAATTATAAAACCGGATGACGTCAGGCAAAGGGCGGCGGAATCAATGGATCATATAAAAAAAGAAATCGGGGTCTCAGAGCCGCTTTGGAAAAGATGGCAAACGTGGATAAATGACAGCTCGTACTGGCCTGATTTTTCCGCGCTGATCCATGGCGACTTGCATCCTCCGCATATTTTGATCGGCGAAAATCAGCGTGTGACGGGTCTCCTCGATTGGACGGAGGCAAAGGTTGCCGATCCGGCCAAGGATTTTGTCCTTTATCAAGTGATATTAGGAGAAAGAGAAACAAAACGGCTGATGAAGAGCTACGAAGCTGAAGGCGGGCGCGTCTGGCCGAAAATGCAGGAGCATGTGACAGAATGGCAGGCCGCTTACCCTGTGGAAACGGCGAAGTTCGCGCTTCAGACGGGGCAAGAGGAGCATATGCAAATGGCGCGGGACATGCTCGGCCTGTCCGATCCGAAAGGTTATTGACTTCCGCCGGATGACAGCGTATGATACATTTTAAAATCATAGAACGGATGAACAATGCTGAGGAAGAGTAAGTACGCATCAGCGCGCGGGGTTCAGAGAGTCGGTGGCCGCTGTGAACCGATCCCCGTCCGGTGCCGAATGGGCTTCTGAATTGCTGCGCTGAAATGACAGTAGGCGGTGCCGGGATTCTTTCCCCGTTATCAAGAAAGGAGTATTGAAACCCTGAGTTTCTGTACTTTTTGAGAGAATGGCTTTTCAGCCGTTAATAAAGGTGGCACCGCGAAAACCTCGTCCTTTGATGGACGGGGTTTTTTTGTGTTGTTAAGGAGGTGATGGCCATGGAAAGTGACTGGAGACGGGCAGACAATCAAAAAAGGAGGGATATTCATGGTGATCGCAACCGACGATCTTGAGCTCACGTGCCCGCATTGTGAAGGAACCGGCGAGGAGAAAGAAGGGACGCCCTGTCCGAAGTGCGGCGCGAAGGGTGTCATATTGACCGCTCAAGGAAACACGCTGCTGCATTTTATCAGAAAGCATATGGATCAGTGAAATCAAACGAATATGTAAAGAAACAGCACAAAATAAAAAAGCTTGTAGAAAAACATCGTTTTCTCTACAAGCTGCTTTTTCATTCTTCAAAATAAGGATTCACATGGATGAGCACTTCTTCAACATCTGAAAAGTGTCTTTTGATTTCATTTCGGATTTCGCGGGCTATATCGTGTCCCTGCTTAATCGTCAAATCATGATCCAAAGATAACCGGACATCAAGCAATTTATAGTGGCCGTGTTCTCTCGCTCGGATTTTATCGAGCCGTTTGACTTGAGGACAATGCAAAATAACCGCTTTATATTCCTCTATCAGTTCGGGATCGACACTTTTTTCCATGAGAACATCAACAGACGGCCTGATTAATTCCATTGAAATCTTAAAAATGAGGTACGCCACGATGACACTGGCAATCGCATCGGCGTACAACAGATAGGACCATCCGCGTGTGTTCCCGATAATCGCCAATAGGACGCCGATAAAAGCGGCAAGAGAGGCAACGATATCGCCTTTATGATCGTATGCAATCGCTATAATCGCTTTACTGTTCCATTTTTCCCCTTGTTTGATCGAATAACGATATAAGATCTGCTTAGCCACGTAGGATATCAGAGCCGCAAACAATGCGCTGTATTGCGGGATGCTTGGACCTTCAACAAAGGACGAAATCGCTTCTATCAGAATATACACGGAAACGAGCACTAATATGATTCCTACAATCGCTTCGCTGATGACCTCAGCTTTGCCATGCCCGAAAGGATGGTCTTGATCGGGCGGCTTATTAGAAATACCGATGACGGCCAGGACAGCAATTGAAGCCACGACATCCGCTGCAGAATGTATACCGTCGGCAAAAACTGCTTCACTATCGCCTATCAGTCCAAAAAAGATCTTTCCTGCCATTAAGATCAGATTGGCTATCAATGCAATCAAAGCAACTTTTTTGCTTATTTGTTCTCTTTCACTTGTCATTTTTTCCTCCTATAAAACTGCACAAAAAAATAGGAGCGCTTTTGATTCGTTCTCCGTATCCTTTCTTGTGTAATCACTTTGCTTATCATATCAATTCAGTTTCGAGTGGGTCTATAGCAAGGTTGTTTCCTGTTTACTAATAAATAAGGTGACAGAAAAAAAGTTGGAGCAGGGCTAAATAGTACATAAACAAAATTGCGCTGAATTTAAAAATGAACTGTTGACATTTGAATATTTATAATTTATTATTACCTTGAATTCAAGATATTTTAATTCAAGGTAATTTAATTAGAGTGCAGGATAAGAACCTGCCGATCGTTTCGTTTTTTGATCATATGCTATTTGATTTTTTATACCATAATATCTCGAATTCGAGATAAAGGGGAGTGCGAGAGAAATGGCTGAATTTGTACAGCTGGTGAATGAAAGAAGATCTGCAAGCAACTTTCTTCCAGAACATCCAATCACAAGAGATGAGCTCAACGAAATGTTTGAATTGGTTGCGTTGGCTCCATCAGCTTTTAATTTGCAGCATACAAAATATGTGACGGTTCTTGACCCGGAGGTAAAAGAAAAGCTGAAGCAGGCCGCAAACGGACAATATAAAGTGTTCAGCTCATCAGCGGTTCTTTTGGTTTTAGGGGATAAGCAGGCATATCAGCAAGCGGCTGGCATCTATGAAGGGTTGAAGATGCTGGGGGTATTAAATAAACAAGAGTATGATCACATGGTTCAAGACACCGTTTCGTTTTATGAAAACAGGGGAGAACTGTTTAAGAGAGATGAGGCGATAAGAAATGCTTCACTTTCTGCGATGATCTTTATGCTGACTGCTAAGGAAAAAGGCTGGGACACCTGTCCGATGATAGGGTTTGATCCTGAAGCCGTGAAACAGATTTTGAATATAGATGATCAATTTGAGGTCGTCATGATGATTACAATCGGGAAAGAAAAAATAGAAAGCAGAAGGCCGCGCGGCTACCGAAAGCCTGTGAATGAGTTTGTGGAGTATATTTAAATATTTGTAAAGGAGCGGATAAAAATGGCTAAAAAAACGATGGGAATCCATCATATTACAGCAATTGTCGGTCACCCTCAAGAGAATGCTGATTTCTACGCTGGAGTGCTGGGGCTGCGATTGGTCAAGCAAACGGTCAATTTTGATGATCCGGGTACGTATCACCTTTATTTTGGGGATGAAGGCGGGAAGCCGGGAACAATCATCACATTCTTTCCGTGGGCGGACGCCCGTCAAGGCATCATTGGAGACGGGCAGGTTGGCGTGACATCTTACGTCGTGCCGAGAGGTGCCATGGCATTTTGGGAAAAGAGACTTGAAAAGTTCAACGTGCCATACACAAAAATCGAGCGTTTTGGAGAACAATATATAGAATTTGATGATCCGCATGGCCTGCATTTAGAAATCGTGGAAAGAGAAGCAGGGGAGGCCAATACGTGGACTTTCGGAGATGTAACCCCGGATGTTGCCATTAAAGGCTTTGGCGGTGCAACCCTGTTATCAGCACAGCCTGAAAAAACAGGTGAATTGCTGGAAAACATCATGGGGCTTGAGCGAGTCGGCAAAGAAGGAGACTTCGTTCGTTATCGTTCTGCCGGTGATATCGGGAATGTGATTGATCTTAAATTAACGCCGATCGGCCGCGGACAAATGGGTGTCGGCACAGTGCATCACATCGCTTGGCGGGCTCAGGATGACGAAGATCAATTAGATTGGCAAAGATTCATTGCTGCGCACGGATATGGTGTGACTCCTGTTCAGGATAGAAACTATTTTAATGCGGTTTACTTCAGAGAACATGGGGAAATCTTATTTGAAATCGCAACTGATCCGCCGGGCTTTGCACATGATGAATCACAAGAAACAATGGGCGGAAAATTGATGCTCCCTGAGCAGTATGAACCGCACCGGGCACAAATTGAACAAGGGCTGCTGCCGTTTGAAGTAAGGGAACTAGATTAGTCTTAATGACTGCTGACGCATGAAGAAAAAGAAAGAGACATATATTCAACAGATGTTTGCTGGAAGCGACTGTTGGTAAACAAGCTGCCTGCCTTGCAGCACATCATATAATATGAAAAATAAGGAGAGATAAAAATGGAAGATGCAGGACTATTACTTATTCGAATCATGATTGGTGTGGTGTTTCTGTTTTATGGATCACAAAAATTATTCGGCTGGTTTGGCGGATACGGGATTAAAGGAACCGGACAATGGTTCGAGTCAATTGGAGTTAAACCAGGCAATGCCGCGGCCGCTTTATCAGGTCTCGGGGAACTCGCAAGCGGAATTTTATTTATTTTAGGTGTATTCCTCCCGCTTGGAGCTGCTATCATAACAATCATTATGTTAGGTGCCATTGTAAAAGTTCATGGAGCGAAAGGGTTTGCGAACGGTGCCGGCGGTTTTGAATATAACGTGGTGCTGATTGCCGTCTCCATCGGAGTTGCACTCATCGGTTCAGGAGCTTACGCTTTGCATTTTTAATATAAGTATCTAAGAACAGTTACTGAAAAGCGGTAACTGTTCTTTTATTTTTCAAGCACGACGTTAAGGTGCTCTGAATCGCAAAAAAGCGGATATGATCCATATAAATGTGTATAGTGAATGTACGAGTATTGATGAGCTTGGTCATGAAAGACGAGCCGATTTGAAGGAGGGTTTTGATGAAAGAGCTGACAGACTTACATTCATTAGATTCTATCGAGAATTTTATTAAGCAGCATCAATTCAGTTTTATCTACATTTCAAGACCTGCCTGTACAGTATGTCACGCTGTTCTGCCGCAGCTCAGAAACGTATTGGATCAGTTTCCGAATATCAAATTGGGGCATACCAACGCTGACGAGGTAGAAGAGGTTGCCGGCAGATTTTCAGTCTTCACTGTCCCCGTGCTTCTTTTGTTCATTGATGGGGATGAGTTTCTGAGAGAAGCCCGCTTTGTTCATTTTGAACAGCTCGAAGAAAGGCTGAAAAGGGTTTATCAGTTATATCAAGATGTATAAAGTGTTTATACTTTACAAATAAAAAGCCCCCCTTTAAGGGGCTCAGGCTGTCGAGGAAATCTCGACAGCCTTTATTTTCCCCTTAAAATATCCATTTCCCTGTCATAAAATAAAAGACCCGCACAAGAGACGCTTCTCAAAACACAGCCGAATTTCGTTCTGTTTGACCAACTCGTCGAAGAGGATCACCTGCTTCGAAAAATTGATAAATACATAGATGTCCTTTTTCTGCACCTGAAATCAAATGAATATGTAAAGAAACAGCACAAAACAAAAAAGCTTGCAGAAAAAACATCGTTTTCTCTACAAGCTGAAGGCCGTTATCCGGCCTTTTTTACATTATTCGGACCGGGGTTCTAAAAAACGGGACCCTCCCAAGTCTTTTCTCATCAGATAGATATGGAAAAAATATTCTCCGACGGCGATGATGACGGCGGAAATAAGAGCGGCAAACGCCAGTCTTCCTCCGGAAATGCCCATGGACAGCGGCATTCCCATCAGCCAGACAACAAGAAACGCGATTCCGAAATCAGCGGACGCCGCCGTGATATTATTCCATCTCGGAAGCACATACAGGTCGCCCGTAAAGTAGGAAACGGCCCCCAGCACAATGGTCATCAGCAGCACGTCACCGAATGTAAAGCGAAAACCTAAGCCGAGTATCAGATACAGAATAATGATGGTCATAATGCCTTTAATGGCAAGCGCTTTAATGTGTTCCATGCGAATTCCTCCTTATGGAAATCATGTTAGTATGTTTCCTCATAACGTGAAATATAAACCCTTTTTTCGTGAACATTTGTTTTCTGGCTTTTGGCTGTCATCACTGGGCCGCGGCTGAATATGATGAAAGGAGAAAATACGGGAGGTGTCATGATGGCAGTCGTAAAAGCGTCGAGCGCCGATGTCGATCTAATGGCAAGGCTGCTCAGGGCGGAAGCGGAAGGCGAAGGGAAGCAGGGAATGCTTTTGGTCGGCAATGTGGGAATCAATCGGGTGCGGGCGAATTGTTCTGATTTTAAAGGCCTGCGCACCATCAGGCAGATGGTGTTTCAGCCGCACGCGTTTGAAGCGGTGACTCACGGATACTTTTACCAGAGACCGCGTGAATCCGAGCGGAGGCTTGCCCGCAGGAACATTAACGGAGAACGGTTTTGGCCGGCTAAGTTCAGTCTGTGGTACTTTAAGCCGCCGGGCAACTGCCCGCAGACTTGGTATGGCCAGCCGTTTGTCGCCAGATTCAGATCCCACTGCTTCTATCAGCCGACAGGTGAGACGTGCGAAAACGTATACAATACATTTTGATCCCGGGCGCACCGTTCTTAAAATGAACGGTGTTTTTTTAATGTTTTGTGAAGAAAAATAGGAAAAAAGTGCGCTTGACGGATGACAAGCCAAAAAGAAACAGAGGGGGTTTTCTTCCGGCGGGGCAAGGTTTGTCGAAACAATGTGAAAAATGTCTCCCGCCGTTCATTTTTCAGCCTTACAAACCCTTCACACTTCTTCATAGCGGTTTAACATTTCTTTTTTATAATAAGGGCGATCAATAAGACGAAAGGGGAACTGACATGACACATGACGGCCGTTTAGATGAATGGATCAAGGAATTGGAGAACAAAAGCTTTCAGAACAATACGTTTGACCGCCGCGCATTTATACAGGGCGCCGGGAAAATCGCCGGTCTTTCCCTTGGGTTAGCGATCGCGCAATCCATCGGCGCGTTTGAAGTGAATGCCGCTCCAAAATTTTCAAACTATCCGTTCACCCTCGGCGTAGCTTCCGGCGACCCGCTGTCTGACAGCGTCATTCTCTGGACGCGTCTTGCCCCTGACCCGCTGAATGGGGGCGGCATGCCGAAGCAGGCCGTGCCGGTAAAATGGGAAATCGCCGCAGATGAACATTTCCGTCACATCGTCAAACGCGGAACGGAAATGGCCAAGCCGAATCTCGGACACTCCGTCCATGTCGAGGCGGACGGGCTCAAGCCCAATAAAGTGTACTATTACCGGTTTAAAAGCGGGCATGAGCTCAGTCCCGTCGGCCGGACGAAAACGCTGCCCGCTCCAGGCGCTGACGTATCCGCCATGACGTTTGCATTTGCCTCCTGCCAGCAGTATGAACACGGCTATTATACGGCGTATAAACATATGGCGAAGGAAAAGCTTGATCTCGTATTCCATCTCGGAGATTACATTTATGAATACGGACCGAACGAATATGTGTCAAAAACGGGAAATGTCAGGACGCACAGCAGCGCCGAAGTGTACACACTGTCAGATTACCGCAACCGTCACGCCCAATACCGCTCTGATGCCAATCTGAAAGCCGCCCACGCCGCATTTCCGTGGGTCGTGACGTGGGACGATCATGAGGTGGAAAACAATTATGCCAATGTTATCCCTGAAAAAGGCCAATCCGTTGAAGCGTTTGTGCTCAGGAGGGCCGCAGCTTATCAGGCTTATTATGAACACATGCCGCTCAGGCGCATGTCATTGCCGAACGGTCCTGATATGCGGCTGTACAGGCAATTTTCTTATGGCAATTTAGCATCGTTCAATGTGCTTGATACAAGACAGTACAGAGATGATCAGGCCAACGGCGACGGGAATAAGCCGCCTTCTGATGAGTGGAGAGACCCGAAGCGCACATTGATGGGGACAGAGCAGGAGCAATGGCTCTTCGAAAATTTAGCCGCCTCAAAAGCGAAGTGGAATGTGCTGGCGCAGCAAATCTTTTTCGCGCAATGGAATTTCGGAACAACCGCCAATCCGATATACAGCATGGATTCATGGGACGGCTACCCGGCTCAGCGGGAGCGGGTCATCGATTTTATAAAAAACAAAAACCTGAACAATGTCATCGTGCTGACGGGTGATGTTCATGCAAGCTGGGCGTCAAACCTGCATACCGATTTTAATCAAACGAATTCAAAAATTTTCGGAGCCGAATTCGTCGGGACTTCCATTACATCTGGAGGAAACGGGGCGGATAAACGGGCCGATACGGATCAGATCTTAAAACAAAACCCGCATATTAAGTTTTTCAACGATTACCGCGGCTATGTCCGCTGTACGGTGACGCCTGCCCAATGGAGAGCGGATTACAGAGTGGTGCCGTACGTGACGGAGCCGGGGGCTGAGGTTTCCACGCGGGCTTCATTCATTTATCAAAAAGACCAGACGGGGATTCGGAAGGTCTCACAAGCGGCGGTTGCAGGCGGCTTAAAGCAGTCAAATGAGGTGGAAGAGGATCGTTTCTTCGCCCATAACAATGCGCATGAAAAGCAAATGAGAAAGAAACGGGCCAAAATCTCACAATAAGGAGGCACACTCATGTTTTCAAATATCGGCATTCCCGGGTTGATCCTGATTTTCGTCATCGCTCTCATCATTTTCGGGCCTTCAAAGCTTCCGGAAATCGGCCGTGCCGCCGGCCGCACGCTGCTTGAATTTAAAAGCGCCGCAAAAACATTGGTCTCAAATGAAGAGCCGGACAAGCAGACGGCTGAGAAAGACAAAACGGCAGGCTGAATCCTGACATGGGGGCAGACGAATCCGCTTCTGCCTCTTTCTCTATAAGGAGGATGTACGATTGGATAAAAAAGAAACCCACTTGATCGGGCATTTAGAGGAAGTCCGGCAGCGTCTCATTAAAACCGTTATCGCCTTTCTCGTGTTTTTTATCGGCGCCTGCTGGTTTGTGCAGGATATTTATGACTGGCTGATCAAGGATTTGGATGGCAGGCTGGCCGTTTTAGGGCCGAGCGAGATTTCATGGGTGTATATGATGATTGCGGGAATATGCGCCCTTACGGCAGCGATTCCGGTTGCGGCCTTTCAGCTCTGGCGGTTTACGGCGCCGGCTTTGACCCCGTTTGAACGCCGCGCCGCTTTGCTTTACATTCCGGGGCTTTCGCTTTTGTTTATTATCGGAATTTCCTTCGGGTATTTTGTGCTGTTTCCGATTGTGCTCGGATTTTTAACACAATTATCCGCCGGCCATTTTGACATGGTATTTACGGCGGACAAGTATTTTACCTTTATGCTGAATCTTACATTGCCGTTCGGATTTTTGTTTGAAATGCCTCTGGCCGTCATGTTTCTGACACGGCTCGGAATCGTGAATCCAACCCGGCTGGCAAAGGCGCGGAAGCTTTCGTATTTTTTGCTGATCGTCGTCTCGGTGCTGATTACGCCGCCGGATTTTATGTCTGACTTTCTCGTCATGATTCCGCTGCTCGTCCTCTATGAAATCAGTGTGACGCTGTCCCGCATCGTTTACCGGAAGAAATGGGCCGAGGCGCCGTCTGCAGCTTAGTGAAGTTCGCCTCCGCCGGTCTCAATATCGTCCTCATGCGCCGCGGCGGTCACCGCGGCGATTTTGAGCGCTTTTGTCACGAGATCCAGGCTGAGGCTCGGCGCAGACTTCTGCAAGGTTTGCTCCGGAATGTACGGGATGTGTATAAACCCGCCGCGGATGTGCGGATGATGGCAGGTGATTTCATCCATCAGCCCGTAAAAGAGATGATTGCATACAAACGTCCCCGCCGTGTAGGATACAGCCGCGGGAATGCCTTCCTTTTTGATTTCCTCAACGATCCGTTTAATCGGAAGGCCGGTCCAATAGGCTGCGGGACCGCCTTGAGAAATGTTTTCCCCGACAGGCTGGTTTCCTTCGTTATCCGGTATGCGCGCCTCATTCAGATTGATTGCGACCCGTTCCGGCGTGATCTGCATTCTGCCGCCTGCCTGTCCGACACAAATGATAATGTCAGGCTGATGCTTTTTGACCGCTTCGCGCAGCACGGCAAGAGACTTATAAAAAACGGTCGGCACTTGTTCAGATACAATAGAGGCGGGGCCCTCAGCGGCACCGTCCAGCCGTTTGACCGCTTCCCATGAAGGATTGACCGTTTCCCCGCCGAAGGGGTCAAAGCCTGTCAGCAATACTTTTTTCTCCATATAAAACCCTCCTTTTCTTTTTACCATACTCTATAATGGACATATATTCCTGCCGAAGGGGGAAACATGTCTTGAATTCGCCTCTGGTGCAATACCGATCTTTATTTCCGGCGCTCCGCACACATACGATGCTCGCCAGCTGCTCTCAAAGCGCTCTTGCCCTGCCGGTTTCAAAAGCGGTCAATGACTATCAGGAAAGCCTGCTTCAGCATGGCGGAAACTGGGAAGAAGCCATTGGACGTACGGAGCAGGCAAGGTGTGAATTTGCGAAATTGATCGGCGCCCATCCTGAAGAAATCGCCGTTTTACCTTCAGTAACGGCTGCTGTCTCTGCCGTCGTTTCTGCTTTACCGGATTGCCGAAAGAAACAGGCGGTGTATACGGAATTGGATTTTCCGGCGATCGCCCACATTTTGAAGGCACAGACTGAGATGGAGCTTTCAGTCGTGCCGTCTGAAGATGGAATGATCCCGCTAGAGCGGTATGAGACGTACATATCGGAGCAGACGCTTTTCACCTGTGTGCCCCATGTGTCATATACGTCGGGGTTTGTCCAGGATATGAAGCGCATTGCCGAGATATCCGCAAAGAAGGGATCGCTTCTTTTTGTCGATGCTTATCAATCGGCGGGGCACATCCCGATTGATGTAAAAGAATGGGGAGTTGATATGCTGGCCGCGGGCGCGAGAAAGTATATGCTCGGCATACCGGGAACGGCGTTTCTTTATGTCAGAAAGGAACTTGCCGAACGGCTGAAGCCGAAAGTCACCGGGTGGTTCGGGCAGCAGCGGGCGTCGATGCTGGATTTAACCCGTTTTTCTTATGCGGACGGAGCCAAACGCTTTGAGACCGGAACCCCGGCATTTATCAGCATATATGCGGCACAGGCGGCTTTATCTCTATTAAACGATGCCGGCACAGACCGCATTCACCAAGAAGTAAAAAAACTCAGCGCATTTGCGTATGAATACGCTTCTGAAAAAGGACTGAACCTCACAGGGCCGCCGTCTGCCGATGACAGACCCGGCATGATTTCCATACGGGATGAAAAAGCGGCGGAAACGGCTGCGCTGTTGAGGCGGAAAAACATCGTATGCGCACCCAGCGGACAAATCATCCGGCTGGCGCCTCATTTCTATAACACGGCTGACGATCTGATCTATGCGATTGATGAACTGGCTGAAGCGCGCGGTATATAAAAAAACAGCAGACTCACGGGGAGCCTGCTGTTTTCTTATGAATGATTCACTTTGACCCGTTTCATAAAGAAAGCGCTGATCAAGCCGACAACGGCGACAATCATCGCGAAGATAAAGGCGTGCTGGACGCCCGCAATCAGCGCGTGAGAGTATGCGGAAGGATCATTCGGGTTTTTCGCGGTGCTCATATAATTCTTCTGGCCGGCAGCCATGATGCTGACCGCCACCGCAGTGCCGATTGCGCCGGCCATCTGCTGGAGCGTATTCATAATGGCTGTTCCGTCCGGATAAAATTCCGGCGGCAGCTGATTTAAGCCGTTCGTTTGCGCCGGCATCATGATCATGGAAATGCCGATCATCAGGCATGTATGAAGCGCGACAATCAGAAGCGCCGTAGAAGCGCCGTTAATGTTTGAGAAAAACGAAAGCACAGTTGCCGTGATGACAAACCCGGGAATGACAAGCCACTTCGGCCCGTATTTATCAAACAGACGCCCCGTCACCGGAGACATAAAGCCGTTTAAAATACCGCCCGGCAGCAGGATGAGCCCGGACGTAAACGCCGTCAGCATCAGTCCGCTTTGTAAATACATAGGCAATAGGAGCATTGTCGATAAGATAACCATCATACAGATAAACACAATCACGACACCGAGAACAAACATCGGATAGCGGAAAGCGCGCAGATTCATCATCGGCTGCTTCATTGTCAGCTGCCTGATGGAAAATAAGATGAGCGCGATCGCGCCGACAGTGAGCGAACCGATAACCGTCGGGCTTGACCAGCCGTCTGATCCTTCGCCTGCATTGCTGAATCCGAATACGATGCCGCCGAACCCGATCGTAGACAGAATAATGGAAAGCACGTCAATTTTCGGTTTTGTAATGTCAGACACGTTCTGCATGTAGGCGATGCCGAATAAAAGAGCCAACACAAGAAACGGCAGGGAAATCCAGAAAATCCAATGCCAGTTCAAATGCTCTAACACAAGCCCTGAAAATGTCGGACCGATCGCAGGAGCGAACATAATGACAAGCCCGATCGTCCCCATCGCCGCTCCGCGCTTATGCGGCGGGAAGATGACGAGGATTGTATTAAACATCAGCGGCAGCAGCAGCCCGGTTCCTAAAGCCTGCACGATTCTTGCCGCCAAAAGAAACGGAAAGCTCGGCGCAAGCGCTGCAATCAGCGTGCCGATAATGGAAAAAGCGAGTGAAACGATGAACAGCTGTCTCGTCGTAAACCATTGCAAAAGCAGACCTGATACCGGCACAAGAATACCGAGAACGAGCAGATAGCCCGTCGTCAGCCACTGGACGGTCGCAGGAGTGATATGTAGCTCCTTCATCAGATCAGTCAGGGCGATATTCAGCGCCGTTTCACTGAACATGCCGATAAACCCTGCCGTCAGCAAAGAAATCATGATCGGCATGACTTTATATTGTTTGGAAGGCTGAGCGTTTTCCAAAATCATTCTCCTCTCTTTCTATACGTACATGTCTCTCGTATTTTATGTCTTCAGCAGGTTGGGGATTTGTTTAGAAATATGGAGGATCGGCATTTTGTCTTTTTTGGCTAAGGACACAATGATGCCGCCTTCTATCATGGCATTTAAAACAGTGCTGATTTCCGCCGCTTTCTCATCAGAAAAACCAGCTGATCTTAATTTGCCCGCGAACAGATTCTCCCATTCCTGATAAGCGCTTTGACAGGCCTGCCGGAGCTTTTCGCTCTTTAAAGCAGTCTCGGCAGCCAGTAAACCGACAGGAAACCCTTCAAAATTCTCCGGACATGTGAATTGGCTTGATAAGTCCTGTAAAAACGCTTGAATGCTTTCCGCAGGATCAGGATAGGCATCAAGGCTTTCTTTTATTTTCATACGGATATAATGGCTCATTTCATTGACAGCCTCAATGGCGAGCTGCTCTTTGCCGTCCGGAAAATGATAGTAAAGAGAACCTTTCGGCGCACCGCTTTCTTTAATAATCTGATTCAGTCCCGTGCCGTAATACCCCTGAAGCTGAAACAGCCTGGTTGCCGCGGCGAGGATTTTTTCACGAGAATCTCCATAGCTCATAATGTTCCCACCTTACTGATTTGTGACAAATTTAAAATATAGTGACTGGTCTATTATCTGGATTTCGCATGACGGTGTCAAGGATTTTTAAACGGTTTTTTTCTCCGGAAGATTGCCTGACAAGCGCGTTGACCGGTGAGAGGAAAATCTTCATAAATAAAGAAAAGGAGAGAAAAGAATGAAAAAACAATTCATGCCCTTCATTACATTTATCACGGCTCTGCTCTTCATCGCGGCCGGCTGCTCCCAATCTCCTCAAACGAAAGAAACACCGCCCCAGATGGCAGCCGCAGTCTCTGCGAAAAAAGACGGACTTCCGAATATTAAAATTCTTGCCACCGGCGGCACAATTGCAGGCGCTGCTCCTTCGAAGACGTCCGCTACGGAGTACAGGGCGGGGGCAATCGGAGTTGATGCCCTGATTCAGGCCGTTCCGGAGATAAAAGAGGTCGCGCATGTGAGCGGAGAACAGGTTGTGAATATCGGCAGCCAGAATATGAATAACGAGACACTGCTGAAACTTGCAAAACGGGTAAACAAGCTGCTCAAGTCTGATGATACAGACGGCATTGTCATTACACATGGAACAGACACACTTGAGGAAACCGCCTACTTTCTCAATCTGACGGTCAAGAGTGACAAACCCGTTGTTGTCGCCGGGTCAATGCGGCCGTCCACAGCGATCGGAGCGGACGGGCCGTCCAATTTATATAACGCGGTAAAAACAGCGGCTGCGCCTGAGGCGAAAGGCAAGGGGACGCTTGTCGTATTAAATGACAGAATCGCTTCGGCGCGTTATGTGACAAAAACCAATACAACCGCGACCGACACTTTCAAATCGGAAGAAATGGGTTATATCGGAACAATTGCCGATGACGTCTATTTTAATAACATCATCACCCGAAAGCATACGAAGGATACAGATTTCAAGATAGATAAACTTGATAAACTGCCGCAGGTCGATATTATATACGGCTATCAAAATGACGGAAGCTATCTCTTTGAAGCCGCCGCAAAATCAGGGGCGCAAGGCATTATTTTTGCAGGCCCGGGAAACGGCTCAATGTCTGATGCGGCGCTAAAAGGCGCTGTAAAGTCGGTCAAAAGCGGGCTGGCGGTCGTCCGTTCCACAAGGACGGGAAACGGAACGGTAACACCTAATCGAGAGTATGAAAAAGACCATTTGACAGCTTCAAACTCTCTCAACCCTCAAAAAGCGCGGATTCTGCTCATGCTCGCGCTGACAAAAACGCATGATCCTAAGCGGATTCAAACCTATTTCAATGAGTACTAGGAGAAGAGAACCGGGTGTTCTCTCCTTTTTCGGTATGACGTATTAAAGCATAAGCGTGCTTTCGGGAAAGGGGCGTCTTTCTCATTTTTTCGCCTCTTTTTCAATTGTTGAAAACAGTAAAAAATACACTATTTTTTCCTTTCCTTCTCTAATAGAATGAAAATTGCAAAAATATTACATAGCAGGAGGAAAGTTCATGAAACAAATCAAAAGCAAAATCCTAGCGATTCTTACAGTTTGCATGCTGTCCGTCATTTCCGTATTTGCCTTCCAGCCGACCGTATCGAAAGCCTCCTCAGGGCATAACCCTGTTGTCATGGTCCACGGAATCGGCGGGGCGTCCTTTAACTTCGCGGGAATCAAAACATATTTGGCATCCCAAGGCTGGTCAAGAAAAGAGATGTACGCCATTGATTTCTTAGACAAAACCGGAAACAACAGACACAATGCGCCGAGACTGTCCAATTACGTGAAAAAAGTGCTCAGCGAAACAGGTGCGAAAAAAGTCGATATCGTCGCGCACAGCATGGGCGGCGCCAACACGCTCTATTACATTAAAAATCTTGACGGCGGAGACAAAATCGCCAACGTCGTCACACTCGGCGGAGCGAACGGCCTTGTGACCAACCGGGCGCTTCCGGGGACTGATCCGAACCAAAAGATTTTATATACATCGATTTACAGCTCAGCGGACTTGATCGTTCTGAACCCGCTGTCACGACTGATCGGCGGGAAAAACGTGCAGATTCACGGTGTCGGACACATCGGACTTTTGATGAACAGCCAAGTAAACGGGCTGATTAAAGAAGGTCTGAACGGCGGCGGACAAAATACAAATTAACAGTTTCAAAGCCCCGGAGAATGAGAATATCCCGGGGTCTTTTTTTCTTCCATATTCTTTTTTCGCCGTAAACCAAGCCCTCTGAAGTTATTTTTGTTAAAATAATAAAGTTATATCAGAATTCGGAGGGTTTATTGTGGGAAAAGTGAAAAGAAATGCCCCTTGCCCATGCGGCAGCGGGAAGAAATATAAAAAATGCTGCGGAAGCAAAGAAGCTGCCATTCCGGCAGACATCGCGGCAAAAGAAGCGAAACAGATTCAGGAAAGCTTAATGGAGTACGCCTTTACAGCACATAGAGACGGCATATCATCATTTATTAACCAGCATGAGTTCATTACGGAGCTGGACAGACAGACTAAAGACATCGGAGTCTTCAACCTCGGCATCTGGGGAATTTTCTTCCGTCCGCTGGCAGGCGGCAAGACGATTTTTGAAGAATATCTTCAGAAAAAAGCCGGCGGCATCAACCGTCCGAAAACACGGGAAATCGTTGAATCATGGAAAAGCATGACACCAGCGGTTATGGTGCTTGAAGATGTGAAAGAAGGAATGATTCACTTTGAAGATGTGATGACAAAGAAACAATTCAAAGTGGAAATGGACGTCAGCCAGCAGGATCTTCCGCCGGCGGGAAGCCTGATTCTCGGCTATCCGATCCACGAAGCGGAAAAAGCGGAGTTCTTCATGCAGTTTACGATCTTCCCTGTGAAGCGGACCGAAGCTCTAATCAGCAAAGTGAAAAAGGCGGCTGCCCCGGCCCTTGCGGAAGGAAAATCGCCTGAGCGCTTTATGCAGGAGGACTTCGACACTGTGCTGGCCGCTCTTTTAGGAACGGCGGAAGAGCCTGAGCAGGCTGCTGAAGAAAAACAGACGGAGTGGGCGAACGACATGGAGAAGGAAACGGCGGACGCCATTGAAAAAGGCCTGAGCGGGGATGAATACCCGGCTGAGCTGGTTCCGGCCGTTATTGACCTGTGGAAAACGTTCTGTGTCAAAAAAACACCGACGATCAGAAAGCCGGAAGCTTTCGCGGCGGCGGTCGAATATTACGTAAACAGTATTTCTCTGAACGGCGCGTCCGTTTCTCAGGCTAAGCTGGCGAAGAAGTACGGCGTCAGCGCCTCAACGATTTCCAGCCGCTATAAGGAAATCGAAGGTGCTCTCACAGATGAAGCCGAACGCTTCGCCGCAGCTCTGACATCTTAAGACACAGCCAAAAAACCTTGAAGGGCACATGCTTTTCAAGGTTTTTTCTGCAGAAATGCTCTCGGGGCAGGATAATTCTTACCGGTTATCTAATACTAAACAGAGCGATAAAAGGAAGGGAGCCTGAGCCATGGATGAGACACGTACGCTGGGCAGGACGGATTTACGGGTAAAGCGTATCGGCTTTGGCGCTAATGCGGTCGGAGGACATAATCTGTTTCCGAATCTTAATGATGAAACGGGAAAAGAACTCATCCGCACAGCGTTGGACGGCGGCGTCAATTTTATTGATACGGCGTTTATATACGGTTTGGGGCGTTCCGAAGAGTTAATCGGTGAAGTTGTCGCAGAACGCGGCGTGCGGGACAGCCTCGTGATTGCGTCAAAAGGCGCGCACAAAGAGGTCAACGGACAAATCGAGCTGGACAACAGCCGTGAATTTCTCCGTAGTGAGGCGGAAAACAGCCTGAAGCGGCTGAAAACAGACGTGATTGATTTGTATTACGTCCACTTCCCTGACGGCAAAACACCGCTCTCCGAAGTGGCGGGCACGCTAAAAGAACTGAAGGACGAAGGGAAAATCAGAGCAATCGGCGCGTCCAATCTCAGCTTCGGGCAATTGCAGGAGTTTAACGCCGACGGTTATTTAGAGGTTTTTCAATCAGAATATTCACTGATTCAGCGTGAGGCGGAGCATGATCTGCTGCCTTATTGTGAAAAGAACGGTATTTCTTTTATTCCTTATTTTCCGCTTGCTTCCGGCTTGCTGACGGGAAAGTTTACAAAAAACACAGTCTTTGAGGACAGCCGAAAAAACAGGCCGCCGTTTCAGGGAGAAGCTTTTCACCAAAACCTGGAGCGAGTGGATAAGCTTCGGGCCGTTGCGGAAGAAAAAGGGGCGCAGACAGCGCATATCGCACTCGCGTGGCTTCTGTCGCAGCCGGCGGTGGATGCGATCATTCCCGGAGCCAAACGCCCCGGCCAGCTGAAACACAATCTGGGCGCGCTTGATGTGCAATTGACCGAGGATGAGGTTCAATATATCAGTGACATCTTCAAGTGAAAATAAAAAAAGGAAATAGCCTGCGCTATTTCCTTTCTTGCTGTCAGGACGTTTTTAAAAACGCTTCTGTCAATCCTTCCAGATCGGCGTCTGTATCCAGATACCACTGGCCGCGGGCGTTTTTCTTCATCTCGATTTCTCTTGTTACGGAAGAAGAAGCCGGTTTCAGGCGCATAAACTCTTCCGGATAGACAGAAAGCAGGTGGCTGACAATTTCGTTTTCATCAGCATCGGGGTGCTTTCCGGCATAGTCTTGCACGCGGTCTTGCAGCTGGCCCGCGAGCGGAGACATATCAAGCGGCGTCACTTTTGCTTCAAGGACGGCTTTTTTGCCTGACATGGATTTGGTATGCACCTTGAGCTCTGTGTTATCCCGAAGCGCTGATGACATGGCGTCAATAATAGCGGAAATGGCTTTTGAATCCGCCTGTTCTTGTGAAATGCCTGCAGAAGCGATAAAGCTGGCTTTCGCCGATTCCTGATATGCGGCGGCCGTCATTTTTTCATTTACACCGGTCAGGCGGGTGAAATCTTTATTGTGCTTGCCGTACAGCATCACATCAATGTATGCGGATAATGCGTCCGCCGGGTCAGGTTTTGCGTTTGAGGCTGTGCCTTTGACTTTCAGTTTATAAGATAAAGGCTTCGCGTCTTTTGCCTGCGGCTGATATACCAATTCATATGATTTGCCTTCGTCAGCCGTGAAGTACAGATTGCCCGTCACTGTCTTGCCCGCATGAAGCGTGCCGCTCTGCATCTGGTCATCCTTATCGGCCGCCGCTGTTTTCGCGTCATCCTGATAAAGCGAGAAGTCGCTGCTTTTGACGGTAAGCGGGTCTTTGCCCGTATTTTTGACGGTGACCGTTACTTTCAGCGCGGCCGGATGTTCAGTATCGTCTGAAGCGGCCCATGCCGTCTCTTTTATTTTCACTTTCGCCGTGCTGCTTTCCTGGCCGCCGCTCGTTTCGCTGCTGCATGCGGCGGTAAATGCCGTGAGAAGCAGTATGAAAAACACGGCGCTCATTTTTTTGATGGACATCTGGTTTACCCCCTGTTGTTATAATGATTAATTCAATAGTCATGAAGACAGACAGGTTAATTATACTAGTTTTGTATAAAAGAGTCTTGGTAATCATCAATCTTTTTGGAAGAAAAGGAAGTGTTATGATGAAAAAAGAAGAATTGAAACAGCTGGCTCTCCGGATCGGTAACGTACCTGCCCGCTACGAGAGTAATGTGGAAGAATACCAGGAAGATGAGGTTTTGTTTTGGTGGGAAGATAAGAATGATCCGGAAGCCGGCATCATGGTCGAATTGGACCGGGACGGAAAACTGAAATCCTTATCCCGTCCGGCTTTCCGGACTGATCTGCCGGCTCTTTCGGAATCGGACATAGAAGAACGGATGCGGGCGTTTGTAGAAACCCATCGTCCGGGGGCATTGGCTGAGTTCGAATTGGAGAAAAAAAGCTCCGCAAATGATGGTGATGTGAGATATTCCTATGTTCAGATGGCTGACGGTCTGCCGCTTCCGCTGACCGGGTTTTACGCCGACCTGTCTTTGACAGGGGAAGTAACCGGCTTTTCTTACCATGGGAAGGCTGATAATCTCTTAAGACCCGGAACAATTGCGGACAAGCGGGAAGCATTGGCTCACTTTATCAAACATATTGAAGCGGAGCTGTTGTTCACCGTACTGCATCAGTCCGTCTATGTGCAGGGGGATGACAAGCCTCATCTCGTCTATGAAATCGTGTCTCCGACGCGGCCGATATCGGCTGACCTGAAGGAAGAGAATGCAGAAATAGACGAATATGAAGGGCTGGAAGACGGCATGCTGCCGTATGTCCCGATTTCACGCCCTGCACCTGAAGCGGAAAAGATGAGCATCAATGACATGATCGGGCTGCACGACGGTTTTTATAAAGAGAGGGAAAGCGATCTTGGGGACGGACGCATCGGCATTGCCTGGCGTCCTGAAAAAACAAAATCCGTACGGAAAGATAAAAGCTTAGAAAGTCTGTTTAAAGAACGGAATGAACATGTATTGAAAACAATGCATGATAAAGAATCGGGCCGGCTCGCCGGAGTGATGTCATTTATACATAGTGAAGGCGAACCGGAGTTTTCCGAGGAAGAATGCCATCACATGGCCATCCGCTTTTTGTTCGCCATGTTTCCGGAAGCGGATCAGTATTTCCGGGTTCAATATGATGAGCCGGATGATGAAGGAGAAAACGTGGGACTTACATATAAGGCTTGTTCGGGCGGCGTTGATTTGCGATTCGGAGAGGGGAGAATCTGTGTCAGCAAAAAGACGGGTCTTGTCACTGTATATATGCCGCCGGAAATTGATCCGAAAGAGCTCGAGGAAATCGATCCCGTTCCTTCATTGACAATGGAAGAGGCGAAGGACGCGATCCGCCGGGCCATCAAAGCCGAGCTCGCTTGGGATCGTTGTTACGAAGACGGCAGCTGCGGAAAAGTGTACAGGCTCGTATATAAGCCGGTTTTCCCGCGGTTTATTGAGGCTCATACGGGAGAAGTGATCACGAGTTTAATAGGCTGAAGGTCATGGGCGTTCATCCCGGGTCTTTCATGGGAAATGTGACTTTTGTATGGGAAACGGCCGCTCTGAATACGGCTCTTTTCCCTCTTTGCTAAAAATAGACACATAAAAGGCACTTTCTTCCCTTTAAAAGGATAAGGACGTTTTTATATAATTAAAAACAGTTCTTTTTTATACACTCTTCTGAAAGGATGACCCCATTGCTGAAAGAACATCTGAGAAAAAAAGCGCTGGAGATCGGGAACATACCGCCGCACTATGAGCTTGAAATAGAAGATTATGATGAAAAACAAAAAACGAGAGCCTATTATATATGGAAAGATCGTAACCATCCGGATAAAACGGTAACGATTGAGCTGGGCGACGACGGATCTTTGCTTACCTATTCACGCAACGACTGTCCGGGTTCAGACATGCAGCTGTCAGACGCCGAATTAAAGCTGACGGCTCTTCGGTTTGCGGCGAGACACCGCCCGCTTACTTTTATGAATTTCATCTTTCAGGCGAGGGAAGAACGCAATGGGTGCATCCGATTTATCTATACAAAAAAAGTGCTCGGCCGGCCGCTTCCCGATTCAGGTTTTTTCGTTGATGTAACCAGGAGCGGCTTCGTCGTGCAGTTTATCTATTACGGGGATAAGGGTGAAGCGCCCGTCCCGGAAACATTCGTCGATCGGGAAAAAGTCGTCTCGCATTATATGAGTGTGCTGACATTCAGTCTCGTCTATGATGTGGTCAATTTTGAGAAAATACCGCGTCTCGTCTATGAACCGATTCTGCCGGCTTACAGCTATCCGGCCGGTGAAGATGATATCGTGCCGGATCAGCAGCTTTGCGAAGACAGGAATGAGCCGGCAAAACCGCTTCCCGCGTTTGAACATAAACGGGAAATCAGCCTGGATGAATTAATGGGGTTTACCTCGGATATGGTTCAGACGCGCCGGCGCGATCTCGGGGATGAGATCGGAACGACATGGCGGAAAGGGTCGGTTCCGGAACGGAAAGATTTGAGTATCGAAAGCTATTTTGAAACCAGCAACAAAAATACAATGAAGATGAAAACGGACAAAAAGACAGGGAAAATGACAGCCTTTAAATCTTTTATTGAGCATCAGGGCCCGGCCTTTTATTCTGCGGAAGAGTGTGAGACCATCGCGCTTCAATTTTTATACAAGCTTTATCCGAGAGCGGACGAGTTTTTTAAAATGAACCCGCTGAAAACGGACGGAAGGGGCAGGTTCCGCTTCCATTTTTCCGTATGGCATCAGGATATTCCGCTGAGGTTCGGCGCTGCGAGAATACTTGTCAGTCCCGTAACGGGGCTTGTGGAAGCTTACATGGCGCCTGACATTGACCCGGAGCAGCTGGAGAAGATCAATCCGGTGCCGGCCGTTACTCCCGAAGAAGCAAAGGCCGCTTTTTTATCCGATTTCCATTTGCGGCTGGAGTGGCAGCGCGATTTTACGCCGTCCGGCAATGAAGGATATAAGCTTGTGTACAGGCCTGTCTATCCTCCGTACATTGATGCGCAAAAGCGAAAAAAGAAAAGGTTTTATTAGCCAGGGATCATTTGTAAATGAGGATAATCTTTAAAGCCTCTCCAATCGCCTCCCCAATCAAAACCGAGCGTTTTGGCAATCGATACGACCTCAAGCCAATCGGGCGTGCCGTTTCGGTTTCCGTCGTACGTCATATCCCAAATCAGGCTTCCATCCTTTTTTTGCAGGGCGAAGTCGATCGCAAGGCCGTAATTGTGGTAAGATTCCCCGCCTTTTGCGTAGGTGACGATATTTCCTTTTTTTGAACGTCCTTGACGGTACAATTCGTTTTGTTCCTCAATTGATCTGAAACCCTCTGTAATAACGACGGTGATGCCTTTTTTCAGAGCGGCCGTCTGCAATAGCTCCGCATTCTGTTTCACGAGCGGATGAAGAGCGCTTGGAATGGCTCTATCTTGTAATGCCGTCTGCGGCCTCAGTTCTTTCTGCACATAGGAAAAACATAGGTCTGCGGAAAAGAAGAGGATCAAAAGCAGCGCAATTCTGACTGGTAGTTTCATGGTGAATTCTCTCTTTCTTTAATTGATTAAAATCTTTGTTTGCTCACTGCCATAAATTTGCTATGATAAAATATAACATAATTAGTAGCCGGAGGAAGGAGGCAAATCTATGAAATCCAAGATTCCATCTGAAGAAGTGGCCGTTAAGATGAATGAATGGTATAAGCTGATCCGCGCGTTTGAAGCCGATAAAGCTGAAGCGCTGAAGCGGGAGATTCAATATGAACTCGAAGATATGGAAGAAAATCAGGATTTATTGTTGTATTTTTCATTGATGGAATTTAGGCACCGCATCATGCTGGATAAATTAAAACCCATGAAAGACGGCGACTGCCAGCCTCCGTTCTCTGAAATGCTCACTGAGATTGAGATGAACCAGCAAAAGCTGACCGGCTTACTGGAATATTATTTTTACTATTTCAGAGGAATGTATGAATTTAAGCAGAAAAACTTCATCTCAGCGATTTCTCATTATAAGCGGGCTGAGGAAAAGCTTGAATATGTGGAAGATGACATAGAGAAAGCCGAGTTTCTGTATAAAATTTCTGAGGTGTACTATCATATCAAGCAGACTTTCTTTTCGATGAATTACGCGGGGCAGGCGCTTGATATTTACAAGAAATATGAATTATACGGAATGAGAAGGGTGCAGTGCAAATTTATCATTGCCGGAAATCTGATGGACGCCCAGCAGCATAAAAAAGCGCTGGAATACCTCGAATGCGCCTTGGAGCACGCGGAGCGGCTTGATGATCAATATATGATTGCTGCGGCCTATTATAATATCGGGCACTGTATGTACAGTCTGGGTGACTTTTGCAAGGCGGCGGAGGATTTTGAACGGGCGGCTGCCGGATTTGAAGCACACAGCTTCCGGCAGGTCATCCAGGCTGTTTTTTCACTCACGCATATCTACTTTAAAACGGAAAAATACAGTGAAGCCGCCGCCAGCTGCGCGCGGGGCATGAGAAGCGCGGCGGAGTGGGAAGATGAGATCTATATGACAAAATTCCGTCTGATTAAAGAGCTTTATCAGGGGGAAGGCGGACAGGATTCGCTCAAAGAGTATTTTGACATCCTGGAATCAAAAGAGCTGTTGGCTGACACAGAGGAACTGCTTCAGGACGCGGCTCATTTCTTTCATAAACGGGAGAACTACAAAGCGGCATCTTATTTTTTCAGCAGGCTTGTCGGCGTGCAAAAAAGGCTGCAAATGAACAACTACGCATAATGAAAAAAAGAACGAGGGAGCTTCGGTTTCATCGTTCTTTTTATGATTCCTTTTGTTTTCAGCCGATTAAAACCGGGTACATGCTCTGTATTAACATCAGGGAGGAAATGAGACAATGTATCAGGATTTACAGGGAAAAACAACGATTGTAACAGGTTCTTCGAAAGGAATCGGAAAAGCCATTGCCGAACGCTTCGGCAAGGAGCGGATGAATGTGGTTGTGAACTACCTCGGTGATTCCGCCGGAGCGGAAGAAGCGGCGGACATCATTGAGAAAGCGGGAGGCAGAGCCGTCACCGTAAAAGCCGATGTATCCTCAGAAGAAGGGATTCAGGCGCTGTTTAATGCCGCGCAGGAGCATTTCGGGGGCGTGGACGTGATGGTCAACAATTCCGGCTTTAACGGAGCCGAAGCGATGCCCCATGAAATGAGCCTGGAGGATTGGCAAAGGGTCATCGACGTCAACGTGACCGGCACCTTTTTGGGGGCGAAAGCGGCACTGAAACATATGCTCGAGCACGGCAAAAAAGGAACGGTCTTAAACATATCGAGCGTTCATCAGCAAATACCGCGTCCTGAAAACGTGCAGTACTCGGCATCCAAAGGCGGGATCAAAATGATGACGGAAACGATGGCGCTCAATTACGCAGACAAAGGCATCCGGGTGAATGCCATCGCTCCCGGCACGATCGCCACGGAGTCCAATAAGGATCTGGAAGATGAAACACATAAACAGGCCCAGCTGAAAAAAATTCCGATGAACGCCTTCGGAAAACCGGAAGAAGTCGCCGCGGCCGCCGCATGGATGGTGTCGGAAGAAGCGAGTTACGTAACCGGAACGACACTTTTCGTAGACGGAGGCATGACGCTTTATCCGTCCCAGCTGGAAAGATAAAAGAGGAGGGGAAACCTTCTCTTTTTTGTTTAGAGAAGGGTCATAAAGGAAATGGTTCTCTAAAAAACAGGAGGGCCGCAAGATGGCGAATGACTGGTGGAAAGACGCCGTTGTCTATCAAATCTATCCGCGAAGCTTCCAAGATACGAACGGCGACGGCATAGGCGACCTGCGGGGGATTATCGCGCGTCTCGATTATATAAAAGAGCTTGGCGCCGATGTGATATGGATCTGCCCGATTTACCCGTCGCCAAACGTCGATAACGGCTACGATGTGACGGATCATCAAGCGATTATGGAATCATACGGAACGATGGAGGACTTTCACGATCTGCTTACAGAATGCCGCAGCCGCGGATTAAAGCTTGTGATGGACTTCGTTTTAAATCATACATCCACGGAGCATCCTTGGTTCAAAGAGGCGGAAATGAATCCGGACAGCAAATACCGCGATTATTATATTTGGCGGCCGGGCACCGCGGAGGGCCCGCCGACCGATTGGGTGTCGGATTACGGACAATCCGTCTGGCAGTACGAAGAACATACGGGCGAATATTACCTGCATATGAACGCCGTTAAACAAGCCGATCTGAATTGGGAAAATCCCGAGGTTCGGCAATCAGTATACGAGATGATGAGATTTTGGCTCGATAAAGGCGTGGACGGATTGCGAATAGACCAGCTTCATCTTCTGTCAAAAAAAGAATACTTGCCGCCATATGAAGATTACATCGCCCGCCGGGCAGATCCGAAGCCTTTCCGGCCAAACGGAGCACGGATACATGATTACTTAAAAGAAATGACGAAAGAGGTATTTTCCAAATATGACGTGATGTCGGTCGGCGAGGCCGGATCAGTGACGCCTGAGGAGGGGCTGGTTTACACGGGAACCGATGAGCATGAACTGAATATGATTTTTCATTTTCAGCATATGGAGCTTGATCAAAAGCCGGGCCAAGAGCATTGGGATGTAAAACCGCTTGAGCTGTCCGATTTGAAGAAAGTGCTCACAGACTGGCAGGAAAAACTGGAACATCAGGGCTGGAATACGCTGTATTGGTGCAATCATGACCAGCCCCGGATCGTATCCCGCTTCGGAGACGAAGGCAAATACCGAAAGGCATCTGCCAAAATGCTTGCCGCCCTGCTTTATTTCATGAAAGGCACGCCGTACATTTATCAGGGAGAAGAACTCGGCATGACAAACGCCCCGTTTGACAGAATAGAGGATTATCAAGATATTCAGACCGTCAATATGTATCATAAAAGGGTATTTGAAATGGGCCGCAACAGGGAAGAAGTCATGGCGTCCATTATGGCGAAAAGCCGGGACCATGCCCGTACACCGATGCAGTGGGACGGCAGCAAGAATGCCGGATTTACGGAGGGCGAACCGTGGCTGAAGGTCAATCCCAATTACAAAACCGTCAATGCGGCCGAGGCTCAGGATGATCCCGATTCTATATTGAACTTTTACAAAAAACTGATCCGCCTGCGAAAACAGTATGCTGATATCATAAAAGGCAGCTACACGCTGCTGTTTCCCGATGACCCGCAGCTGTTTGTGTATGAAAGACAGGCAAACGGACAAAAAATCATATCCATCAGCAACGTATCGAAAGAAGAAGCCGCCTTTTATTGGCCGGACGGCTCCGAATCTGAAAGGGCCGAGCTGCTTCTCAGCAACTATGAAAATAACGGCGGCGCGGAATCCTGCATCACGTTCCGCCCTTACGAAACAAGAGTTTATCTGCTTGCCTGATATGTGTGTGATACGACGCCCCCCGTCCATACATGGCGGGGGCTTTTTAGGTAAATCGGTTATCAATTTAGAAAAAAATTACTTGCAAAACGTAATTACTTCGTTTTATTATGGTATAGGTAACAAATGAACGAGAAAGTACGCTTTGGAAATCGTCATCATTCTGATTTACAGAACAGGGGGAAACGGCTTGTTTAAAAAATGGAGCGGAATCATTGTCATTGCGGCATGCTTTTTAATCGCGGCGGGCTGCGGCAATTCATCTTCAAAAGGTTCGTCAGGTTCTTCGAAAAGCGGCAAACTGCACGTCGTGACGACCTTTTATCCTATGTACGAATTCACGAAACAAATTGTCAAAGACAAAGGCGATGTAGACATTCTCATCCCGTCTTCGGTCGAACCCCATGATTGGGAGCCGACGCCGAAGGATATCGCCGGCATTCAAAACGCCGATCTTTTCGTATACAACAGCGAATATATGGAGACATGGGTTCCTTCAGCGGAAAAAAGCATGAGCTCTGATCATGCGAAGTTTGTAAAGGCGTCGAAAGGAATTGACTTGCTCGAAGGTTCGGATGAAGAGGAAGAGGAACATGGACACGGCGGTCATGACCACAGCCGCAGCATGGACCCTCACGTGTGGCTCAGCCCGGTTCTTGCGCAAAAAGAGGTCAAAACCATTACGGCGCAGATCGTAAAACAGGACCCGAAGAATAAAGCATACTATGAGAAAAATAGTAAAGAATATATTGCAAAACTGCAGGATCTTGATAAACTATACCGTACAACATTAAATAAAGCGTCGAAAAAAGAATTGATCACACAGCACGCGGCATTCAGCTATCTCGCCAAAGAATACGGCTTAAAACAAGTCGCGATTGCAGGCCTTTCTCCTGAAGAAGAGCCGAGTGCGGCCAAACTGGCGGATCTCAAAACGTTTGCCAAAAAGCATGATGTGAAGATCATCTATTTTGAAGAAGTTGCATCGCCTAAAGTTGCAGATACACTTGCCGGTGAAATCGGCGCGAAAACGGAAGTGCTCAATACACTGGAAGGTTTAAGCCAAAAAGAACGGGATAAAGGCATCGGTTATATCGACATTATGGAGAAAAACCTTGATGCACTGAAAGATTCGCTATTGGTTAAATAACATAGTGTGCGCCGCGGGGTGCACACTATTTCTATGCGGGAAAGGAAGGTCAGCATGAATCTCGTTACATTACAGGATATCGTTTTTGGTTATTCGCATACACCCGTGCTTGACGGCGTGTCGCTGGAAATCAAAAGCGGCGAATTCGTCGGCATTACAGGACCGAACGGCGCGTCAAAATCGACGCTGATGAAAGTCATGCTCGGCATGCTCAGACCTTGGGAAGGAACGGCCGAGATCAGTAAAAAAAACGCTGCCGGAAAACGCCTGACAATCGGCTATGTTCCGCAGCAGATTTCTTCATTTAACGCAGGATTCCCAAGCACAGTTCTGGAGCTTGTGCAATCAGGCCGTTATACGAAAGGAAAATGGTTTAAACGATTGAACGAAACGGATCACCACGAGGTGGAAAACGCGCTGAAGATGGTGGAAATGTGGGATTTCCGCCACCGGAAAATCGGCGATTTATCCGGCGGACAGAAGCAGAAAATCTGCATTGCGAGAATGCTTGCAAGCAATCCGGATCTGCTGATGCTTGATGAACCGACAACCGCGGTTGACTATGAAAGCAGACAGGGTTTCTACGAATTTATGCACCATCAGGTGAAAAATCACAACCGCACTGTCGTCATGGTGACACACGAACAAAACGAAGTACAGCAGTATCTGGATAAAGTCATACGGCTTGAGAGGGGGGAAAAAGGCGGATGGAAATGTTTGACTTGGAATTCATGCGACGAGCTTTTCTAGCGGGAAGCATGATCGGAATTATGGCGCCGATATTAGGCGTATATCTCGTGCTGAGAAGACAGGCGCTGATGGCGGATACGCTGTCTCATATTTCATTGTCGGGCGTGGCCATCGGTTTTTTTCTCAGTACCAATATTACGGCGGCGAGCATCGTTGTCGTCACGATCGGAGCGATCGGCATCGAATATATGCGGCGGGCATACCGTACATATTCAGAGGTATCCATCGCAATCTTAATGGCGGCCGGGCTGTCGTTTGCGATGTTTCTGATCAGCCTGTCAAAAGGCGGCGCGTCGATGAGCATCGATCAATATTTATTTGGATCGCTTGTCACGGTCAGCCAGCAGCAGGTCTATATTATCGGAGGCATTACCCTGCTGATTCTGCTTTATTTCATTATATTAAACAGACCGCTCTATCTGCTTACCTTTGACGAGGCGACGGCGAAGACATCAGGCATTAACACAAATCTCCTGTCAATGTCATTCAGCATCGTGACGGGGCTGGCGATTTCGGTCATTATTCCGATTATCGGCGTGCTGCTTGTTTCCGCGCTCCTCGTACTGCCCGCGGCTTTTGCAATCCGTATCGCCAAAGGGTTTAAATGGGTGTTTGCGGCGGCCATTATTATTTCTCTTTTCAGTGTGTTCATGGGGCTGACGTCTTCGTACCAGCTCGGAACGCCTCCGGGGCCGTCAATCACTTTACTGCTAATCATTCTGCTTCTGCTTGGCTTTATGCTGCAGGGGATTTGGAATGCGTTTAAAAAAGGAAAAGAACGAAAAAACCGCCGTTAAGCGGTGCAGCAGTCTCATCTGCTGCTCCGTTTGACGGCTTTTTTTTACAGAAATATATCAGCAAGTCGCTCATATGACTCTTTTTTCGCTTCGAAATCAAAGACGTTGCACAGCACCATCATCTCTTTTGTCTGATAACGTTCGGAAAGTTCAAGCAGACGGCGTTTCACTGCGGCAGGTGAGCCGATCACCATCCGCTTCCTGTTTTCTTCTATCTGTTTACGGTCCTCCGGCGAATACGGATAAGCCTTCGCTTCTTCCACACTCGGCACGCGGCTGTCGGCGCCTTTTCCGACACGAAGAAGCCATAAATCCTGGCTTAAGGCGAGTTCTTCCGCTTTCTCATCCGTAGCTGCGCATATGACGAAAATGGCACAGAGCGAGGCGGGAGCGGAAAAATGGGCGGAAGCCCGGAAATGGTCCCGATAGATCTGAAAGGCTTTTTCCCCGCGTTCCGGATTAATGAAATGGCCGAAGACATAGCCCGCACCTTGAAGAGCGGCGCGTCTGGCGCTGTTTTCCCCGAGGCCGAGCACCCAAAGCTGCGGGGCTGTTTCAATCAAGGGCGCTGTTTTTATTCCGGCATAAGCATAGTCCGAGGGAACCGAATCTGTCAGAAAGGATGATAAATCCTGAAGCTGCCTGTTAAACTCGGTCATGCTTTTCTTTACCCCGTCTGTGAGGGCGAGCCGGATTTTCGTCGTGCCTCCCGGTGAGCGTCCGACCCCAAGGTCAATCCGGTTCGGATGCAGCGCCTCAAGCTGACGGAAAGTTTCCGCGACTTTATAGGGGCTGTACTGCGGCAGCAGCACGCCGCCTGATCCGACACGGATGGATGTTGTGGCTGCGGCGGTATGAGCGATCATAATTTCCGGCGAAACGCTTGCGAGCCCTCTTGTGCCGTGATGCTCGGCAAACCAGTACCGCTTATAGCCCCAACCTTCGCTGAGGCGGGCGAGCTCCGCTGAACGGCGGAGCGTCTCGTGCGGCCCGTTTCCTTTGGATACGGGCGCCTGATCAAGTATGCTTAAATCAATCACTCGTCTGCCCCTTTCCTGACATGTATTGATACAAGGATAGGAAAAATGTTCAGTCCCCGTCAATTTCTTTGTTTTCTCTATTCTCTCCGGAACGAAGGAGAATATAGGAAGTAATTTTTCGCCGTTTTTCGCCAAAAATTCTTATGTTTTATGAAACTTTGATATAATAAAAGACGTATATCTTAATAAACACCGGGATTCTTGTCCCGGAATTTAGTAAAAATGCGCACTTGCGGCGTGCTTAGCGGCACCCTTACAGAATAGGAGTGAATCATATGGCGATCTCTTTACAAAAAGGACAGCGGATTGATTTAACAAAAGGAAAAGCCGGCCTGTCAAAACTGCTGGTCGGACTCGGTTGGGACCCTGTATCATCCGGCGGCTTTTTCGGAAAGCTGTTCGGCGGAGGCGGTGCCAATATCGACTGTGACGCTTCCGTACTGATGCTTGAAAATGATAAAATGACAGACAGCAAAAACGTCATCTATTTCGGCAATCTGAAAAGCCGGTGCAGCGGTGTCGTACATACGGGTGACAACCTGACGGGTGAAGGCGACGGCGATGATGAACAAATTCTCATCGATTTGGCGAAAGTGCCCGCTCAGATTAATAAACTTGTGTTTGTCGTCAATATTTACGACTGCGTCAGACGAAAACAGGACTTCGGCATGATTCAAAACGCGTTCATCCGCGTCGTTGATCAGGCTAATCGCGAAGAACTGGTGACGTACAATTTAAGAGATAACTATTCAGGCAGAACGAGCCTGATCGCGGCTGAAATCTACCGCGAGGACGGCGAGTGGAAATTCGCCGCGGTAGGAGAAGGCACAAACGATACAAAAATCGGCGATATCGTTAACCGATACGCCTAAACGATAAAAAGGAGAGTGCACACATGGCAATTTCATTGGCAAAAGGACAAAAAGTAGATTTGACTAAAACAAATCCGGGTCTTTCTAAAGTCGTTGTCGGCCTTGGCTGGGATACAAACAAATACGACGGCGGACATGATTTTGATTTAGATTCCAGCGTCTTTCTATTAAATGAAGCAGGAAGATGCGCGTCGCCCGATGATTTTATTTTCTATAATCAGCTTGAAGGCGGAAACGGCTCTGTCGCACATTCAGGCGACAACCTGACAGGCCAGGGCGAGGGTGATGACGAAAGCGTAAGGGTCAACCTGAGCGCGGTGCCTGCCGCTATTGACAAAATTTCATTCGTCATCACGATTCATGAAGCGGAAGCGCGCGGCCAAAACTTCGGACAAGTTTCCAACGCGTTCGTGCGCATTGTCAATGAAGAGACAAATGAAGAGCTGATCCGCTACGATCTGGCTGAAGATTTCTCAATTGAAACAGCCATTATCGCAGGAGAGCTTTACAGACATAACGGCGAATGGAAATTTTCCGCGATCGGCTCAGGCTATCAAGGCGGACTGGCCCGTATTGCGACAGATTACGGCCTGCAAATCGGCTAAAACCATATCAAGCACAGAAGGGAGAGACGGCACATGGCTATTCAATTGGCGAAAGGACAGCGTGTTGATCTGACAAAAACGAACCCCGGTCTTACAAAAGCGGTGATCGGCTTAGGCTGGGATACGAACAAGTACTCCGGAGGGCATGACTTTGACCTTGACGCGTCGGCTTTTCTTGTCGATGCCCATGACAACTGTGTTAATGATCTTGATTTTGTTTTCTACAATAACCTGGAACACCCGAGCGGGGGCGTCATCCATACGGGAGACAACCGGACGGGCGAGGGAGAGGGCGACGATGAACAAATTATCGTCGACTTCTCAAAAATACCCGCAAATATTGAAAAGATCGGCATCACCGTCACGATTCATGATGCGGAAGCGCGCGGCCAAAATTTCGGACAAGTTTCGAACGCGTTCGTGCGCGTCGTCGATGAAAACAGCCAGAATGAACTGCTTCGTTTCGATTTAGGGGAAGACTTCTCGATTGAAACGGCGGTTGTCGTTTGTGAGCTTTACCGCCATGGGGCTGAGTGGAAGTTTAATGCCATCGGCAGCGGGTTTTCCGGCGGTCTGGCATCACTTTGCCGGAATTACGGCTTGCAGGTGTAAGCAGGAAATTACCGTTTTACTAAATAGGAGGAAAAAACTTGGATTTTCTACATCATATTATGTCGACCTACGCTTCCTTTTTTGATTGGAAAATGTGGGGTGAGGTGCTGACTGACCCTGTATCATGGGGGCTGATCGGTTCCTTGGTTCTGCTGGAAGGGCTGCTGTCGGCCGACAATGCGTTAGTGCTTGCGGTTATGGTAAGGCATCTGCCTGAAAAACAACGGAAGAAAGCATTAACATACGGATTGTTCGGGGCATATATTTTCCGTTTTATCTTTATCGGAATCGGGATGCTGCTCATTAAGTTCTGGTGGATCAAAGTGCTTGGCGCGCTGTACCTGGCTTGGCTCGTCATTAAGCATTTCTGGATCGGAGAAGGTGATGACGATACGGAAGGCATGAAGAAAAATTCATGGATGGTCCGTACGTTCGGAATTTTCTGGGCCACTGTCGTTTCAGTTGAGTTAATGGATCTGGCCTTCTCTGTTGACAGCATTTTAGCCGCGTTTGCGGTATCGGAAAAAGTGTGGGTGCTCTTGATCGGCGGTATGCTAGGCATTCTCATGATGCGTACAGTCGCAAAAGTATTCCTTGTGTTAATTGATAAAATCCCTGAACTTGAAAACACGGCTTTTGTGCTGATCGGGATTATCGCCGTGAAAATGGCGGCGAGCGCCTTTGATTATGAAATGCCGCACGTGGTGTTCTTCGGAATCATCATCGCTGCGTTTGTGGTGACGTTTATTATCCACTATTTCAACAAACAAAAGCAGGTTCAGGAGCAGACGGCTGCATCTAAAGAAGAATAAAACAAAAAAGGAGGGAGAGTTCATTTCCTTCCTTTTTTGTACCGATTATCATGAAGAGAAAGGAGGAAAATGATGAAGCAGGAGGAATTGGTGATCCGAAAGGCCGAGCCGGAAAATGATGACTGGGAAACGTTTCTGATGCGGCCGCTGCCGGAACGTCCCGGTTACGAGCGGGAAAACGGGCTGGCGTTTACCCGGCTTGCCGTCCGGATTTTGGGCACTCCTTATGATGAGACGGAGTATTACAGTAAGCTTTTCGAGCTGTCTTCTCATGAAAACATCCATGTGTTGAGCGAGACGCTGGATAAGACCATCGCGCCGGAAACGTTTCAGGCGCTGCAGCACATCCATTCGGTCAATCAAAAAGAGAAAGGGCTTTCGGTTTCCAGGTTTGTCGCGTTTCTCGATGGGGGCAGGCTGCTTGCCAAACACGCCGATCCGCTTATGCACCGCCGGCTGAGGACCGCGTTTATGACGCTTTTGGAAACCTTTGCGGACCGGCATGAAAACGGGCTGAATCATCCCGATTTCCGGCGTGTGCTCTTGGATGTGTCAAAGTTTTCGCTGAACCACCTGAATCCATGGCTCGAACAAGCCGATATAGAGCGTGAGATGCCGAAGGTGGTGTGGTATGGAGACGCGACCAAAAGCCAGCTCTATTTTCTCTATTATCTCATGCTGATCGGCTGTGATGTCCTATTGTTTCATCCGGCTGCGGAAGATCCGTTCAGCTTGATTGATCCGGATGAGGAGCTCAGCTTTGTGATAAAGCTCCCCGCAACAGGCGGTCTTGAGCCTTTTCCGAAAGAAAAGCCGGACAGAACGTCCACGACGGCCTACCGGTCAACGAAAGAAATTGAGCATGTGCTGAACCATGAGGAATCCATGATGTATAAGCCTTGGCAGTTCAGGGAGCACACCCCGCAGTCCGTGACCTTAAAAACGACATATGATGAGTTATTTCTCATTGCGAAGGAGCGGGCGTTTATCCGGCCGCAATTTAAAGCGGACAGGGAGCGGGTGGCCGTTCCGAACCTTTTTGCGAAAGTGATGGGGGTTTCCAAAGATACGAAAGAATATTGGAACAGACTTCATACCGCCGCGGACTATCAGGAGACACACATGATCCGCAGTTTTCCGTTTACGGAAGAGCTGAAAGCCAACTACCAGTATCACTACAGTCAGGTTTTAAATGAAAAAGGAGAGATTGACGCGGACAGGCTGAAAAGAAGCAACATCTGGCAGTACAAGCATCTGCCTTCAGGTGTGCAGAGCGCCATCGCCAATGTGATTTCTGACATGTGCAGAAACCCAGGGCTGAAGGCTTTGCCCGGGGAGCAGTCAAGGGATGCCGCAATCTATTTGTTCCGCCACGCGACGAATCTGCCCGCTTCGCTGCTGCAATTGATTCAGACGTTTGATTACGCCCAAACCGTTCCGAAACTCGTTTTATATCATACGGAACAAAATGGCGAACTCACACGTTCTGATGCCGCCGCTCTTTTGTTTTTAAATAAATTCGGCGTCGATATCATCTTGTATAATCCGCCGGGCCATCAGGACATTGAGCATTATATTGAAGAAAGCCAATTTGATGTCCATTGGCTGGAGGACATGGTGTTCCGGCAGGAATATAAGGAGCCGTCACTCGTAAGAAAGCTGTTTAGAACCATTACGCAAAAGCAGGGAGAGTAAATAAACATGACAGAAAATCAAAATCCGCTTGTTCTTGATAAAAATGAAGAGATTTCTGAACAAAAAGCAGATGACATCAGGATGCAGCTGCGCCAAGACCCTGAAGTGCAGCGCATTTCGCAGCAGATTGACGTGAAAAACCAAATGGAGCTGCTTGAGTACGGAAAAGAACCGGCAGTTGAAATCTCGAAGTTCTCCGACCGCATCTTAAATATGATGAAAACAACAAGTGTCACGGATTCAGGCACAATGCTGACGCAACTCGGAAAAATCATGGACCGTTTCGACAAAAATGATTTCGATGAACCAAAAGGATTTCTCGCTAAAATGTTCAAACGCGGCAACAGCATGATTGAAAAGATTTTTCAAAAGTACCGCACCCTGGGCGGAGAAATTGAAAAAATCCACGTCGAAATTTCGAAATACAAAGATGAAATGGCAAAGACGAACCATACGCTTGAAGAGATGTATGAAAACAACATTAACTACTACATGGAGCTTGAAAAATATGTCGTTGCCGGGCAGATGAAGCTTGAGGAAATGCAGGCGCTCATTCCTTCTTATGAAGAAAAAGCGGCCGGCGGGAACCAGCTTGCGCAAATGCAGCTTGACACGCTGCGTGACGGGCTTCAGGCGCTTGAGGAACGTGTCTATGATTTAGATATGGCGCGGATGGTGGCGCTGCAGACAGCGCCGCAGATCCGCCTCCTTCAGCGCGGAAATACGAAGCTCATCGGGAAAATCAATTCCGCATTCGTCATTACAATTCCGATTTTCAAAAACGGCATTATTCAGGCTGTCACAGTCAAACGGCAAAAGCTTGTGGCTGATTCAATGAGCGAGCTGGACCGCCGCACGAATGAAATGCTGAAGCGCAACGCTGAAAATATTTCAAACCAAAGCGTGGAGATCGCCCGTATGGCAGGCCGTCCGAGCATTGACATTGAGACGATTGAAACGTCTTGGAATACGATTGTCAGCGGTATGCAGGAAACGAAACAGATCGAGGAAGAGAACAGACGTATCAGAGAAGACGGAGCGAAACGGATTCAACAGCTTCAGGATAATATTAAAAACGCAGTCTTAAAGAATTAACGCACACCCCGCTTGCTTACGGCAAGCGGGATTTTTTTGTGAAAAAGGTAATGACAATGTGTAAAGACATGTGTAAACTTATACGGTAATCATTTTCGATTTGAGGTGCTGCTTATGAACAAACAACCTGCCGTCACTCCGCGAAAACTTCTGGCGATTGCCGGAATGGGCTGGCTGTTTGATGCGATGGATGTCGGAATTTTATCGTTTATTATCGCCGCGCTACACACTGATTGGAATTTAACACCCGATCAAATGAAATGGATCGGAAGCGTCAATTCCATAGGTATGGCAGCGGGTGCGTTTGTATTCGGAATGCTGGCCGACAGGATCGGCCGGAAAAAAGTGTTTATGATCACGCTGTTATTCTTTTCTGTCGGAAGCGGCATATCCGCTTTCGCAACGGGATTGACGGTTTTTCTCATATTGCGTTTTCTGATCGGAATGGGGCTTGGCGGGGAACTGCCTGTTGCCTCGACGCTCGTGTCAGAAGCGTCCGCTCCCGAAAAGCGGGGACGGATCATCGTGCTGCTTGAGAGCTTTTGGGCCGCGGGCTGGCTTCTTGCGGCGGTGATTTCCTACTTTGTCATACCGGCATTCGGTTGGCAGGCCGCGCTGCTCTTAACGGCGCTGGCCGCGTTTTATGCGCTGTACTTGCGGAAAAGCCTTCCGGAATCACCGGCGCATCAGGCATTGCCGCAGAAAAAAAGCATACGCGGGCAGGCGGGAAGTGTCTGGACGAAACCGTATATCCGGGCGACGGTGCTGCTGTCTGTCGTTTGGTTCTGCGTCGTCTTTTCTTATTACGGCATGTTTTTATGGCTGCCGAGCGTGATGCTGATGAAAGGCTACAGCATGATTGAGAGCTTCGAATACGTCCTTCTGATGACACTTGCCCAGCTTCCCGGATATTTCTCAGCGGCGTGGCTGATCGAAAAAGCGGGGCGGAAGACCATCTTAGTCATCTATTTGCTCGGAACGGCGGGCAGCGCTTATTTCTTCGGTGCCGCGGATTCATTGGGCATGCTGCTCACAGCCGGCATGCTGCTGTCCTTCTTCAATCTCGGCGCATGGGGCGTGCTTTACGCCTATACACCGGAGCAGTATCCTGCGGCGATCCGTGCGACCGGTTCCGGAACAACGGCGGCCGTCGGCAGAATCGGCGGCATTTTCGGTCCGCTTCTCGTCGGATCGCTTGCAGGACGGAACGTTTCGTTTACAGTGATTTTCGCCGTCTTTTGTGCGGCCATCCTGATTGCCGTCATCACTATTCTTATTCTCGGAAAAGAAACGAAACAGACAGAGCTTGCGCAATGAGCACCCTTTTGGGGTGCTTTTTTTAGTGGGGCTGTCTGTTGGCAGACCTATATTTTTCCTTAAAATTCCTTATTTTTAGGAAGCGAAAACTTCTTTTTCCGGGACAATGTCGCAAAAAAGTTCTTGTATTTGTAAAAAAAGGATAGGAAATCAGTTTGCAGCACATTCGATGGAAACGTTCTCAAGCCTGATAAAAGCCCGGTTTCCGTTATAATTTATCCTCAATAAGGAGGATTAGAGAGTATTTAGAAGCATACCAGAGGAAAATAAGACACAGGGATGTTTTTAAAGTAATGATACAAAATAAAAGGGATTATGATGTTTGTTTGACTTATTACAAACGTGTTACGGTATTAAAGATTGCTTATTATGGAGGGAAAATATGAATTTGGATGAGAAACCAATTAAGATAAAAGTCGAAAATGTATCTAAGGTTTTCGGAAAACAGACAAAAAAAGCCATTCAGATGCTGTCCAGCGGAAAAAACAAAAAAGAGATCCTGAAAGCGACCGGATCAACCGTTGGTGTCAATCAAGCAAACTTTGATGTATATGATGGGGAGATATTTGTCATCATGGGTCTATCGGGGAGCGGTAAATCAACTTTAGTTCGGCTGTTAAACCGGCTTATTGAACCGACTGCCGGGAATATTTATATTGATGGTGACATGATAACAAATATGTCAAAAGACCAGCTCCGGGAAGTGCGCCGGAAAAAAATCAGCATGGTCTTTCAAAAATTTGCGCTGTTTCCGCACAGAACGATTCTTGAAAATACGGAATACGGTTTGGAGCTCCAAGGCGTCGACAAAAAAGAGCGTGAGCAAAAAGCGCTTGATTCGCTTAAACTTGTCGGTCTTGAAGGCTTTGAACACCAATTCCCTGATCAGCTCAGCGGAGGAATGCAGCAGCGTGTCGGACTTGCCCGCGCATTGACGAATGATCCTGACATTCTTCTGATGGATGAAGCTTTCAGTGCGCTTGATCCGCTGATCCGCAAAGACATGCAGGATGAGCTTTTAGACCTTCATGACTCTGTCGGCAAGACGATCATCTTCATCACGCATGATCTTGATGAAGCATTGCGCATCGGTGACAGAATCGTGCTGATGAAAGACGGTAACATCGTTCAGATCGGGACGCCTGAAGAAATTCTGATGAGCCCGTCCAATGAATACGTTGAGAAATTCGTTGAGGACGTTGACTTATCCAAAGTTCTGACAGCGGGCCACATCATGAAGCGCGCTGAAACCGTGCGGATTGACAAAGGGCCTCGTGTAGCGCTGCAGCTCATGAAGAATCTCGGTATTTCTTCTATTTACGCCGTTGATAAACAGAAACAGCTTCTCGGTGTCATTCACGCGGCGGATGCGAAAAAAGCGGTGGAATCCGACTTATCGCTTCAGGATATTTTAAATACTGAATTTACGACTGTGCATGAAAGCACATACTTGACGGAAATTTTCGATGTCGTGTCTGATGCGAATATTCCGATCGCCGTCACGGACGATAAGGACCGCATGAGAGGCATTGTCGTAAAAGGCGCATTAATCGGCGCGCTTTCAGGAAATAACGATTATATAAATGTTGAAGATTCTGCTGAACAAGCTCAGGATTCTTCTGTTCAGGGGGTGAAGTAAATGGACAGATTGCCTAGAATTCCGTTAGCAGATATCGTTGACCGGTTTGTTGACTGGCTTACCATGACGTTCGGAGGTTTCTTTGACGGAATCTCAAACGGTTTGGCCGCTTTCGTAAACGCGATTGTGAGCGGTTTGGGTTTCATCCCGTCTATTTTATTGACTGTTATTTTTGCAGCTCTCGCTTGGTGGATCAGTACGAGAGGAATTGCACTCTTTACGTTAATCGGATTCCTTGTTATTGATTATTTGGGTTATTGGTCGCCGATGCTGCAAACGTTGGCGCTTGTCGTCACATCTGTTTTGATTTCCATTATTATCGGGGTTCCGATCGGCATATGGGCGTCTCAGAAAGAAACGGTCCGCCGCATTGTCACACCGATTCTGGATTTAATGCAGACCATGCCGGCTTTCGTATACCTGCTGCCTGCAATTTTCTTCTTTAATATCGGGGTTGTGCCAGGCGTTGTGGCATCTGTTATTTTCGCGATGCCTCCGACGATCCGCATGACGGTTCTCGGTATTAAACAGGTTCCGGCTGATCTGATTGAAGCGACGGAAGCATTCGGTTCAACGACGTCTCAGCGTCTGTTCAAGGTGCAGCTTCCGCTTGCCACAAAAACAATTCTTGCCGGTATTAACCAAAGCATCATGCTTGCTTTGTCAATGGTCGTTATCGCGGCCATGGTTGGTGCGCCGGGCCTCGGTTCTGAAGTATACAGCGCCGTGACACAGTTGAAAACCGGTGTCGGAGTAGAAGCGGGTATTGCGATCGTTATCGTAGCGATTACACTCGACCGTATCACGCAAAACATTAAAGTGAAGAAGAAGAGCAGGGGGAATGCCTGATGCTTAAGAAAATCATCGGTGTCGGCGTTACCGCTGCGCTGGCTCTTTCTTTGGCTGCCTGCGGTTCGCAGACTGATGGTAAGGCAACGGCTGCGGACCAGGTGAACAAAACCATTATCGGTATTGATCCGGGATCGGGGATCATGGCTCTGACGGATGAGGCCGTGAAGGATTACGGATTGAAAGACTGGAATGTCGTTACGGCGTCAAGTGCCGCCATGACGGCGACATTGAAGAAATCATATGACCGGAAAAAGCCGATCATCGTAACGGGCTGGACGCCGCACTGGATGTTCTCCAGATACAAGCTGAAGTTCCTTGATGATCCGAAAAAAACGTACGGAACTGCCGAGCAGATTCATACGATTACAAGAACCGGCTTCAGTAAGGAACAGCCTAACGCGGCCAAAGTTCTCAGCCAGTTCAAATGGACGCAGGACGATATGGGAGAAGTCATGATTGCCGTTGAGGAAGGCGAAAAGCCGGCCAAAGCCGCAGCTGAATATGTGAAAAAACATAAAGACCAAGTGGCTCAATGGACAAAAGGCGCCCATAAAGTCAAAGGGGATAAAATCAACCTGGCTTATGTGGCATGGGACAGTGAAATCGCAAGTACGAATGTAATCGGAAAAGTATTTCAAGACCTCGGCTATGACGTGAAGCTGACGCAAGTGGAGGCAGGACCGATGTGGACTGCGATTGCGACAGGCAGCGCGGATGCGTCATTGTCTGCTTGGCTTCCGAATACCCATAAGGCATATGCGTCTAAATATAAAGGCAAATATGAAGATGTAGGAACGAGTCTGACAGGCGTCAAGATGGGTCTGGTCGTTCCTCAGTATATGAAAAACGTCAATTCAATTGAAGATCTGAAGAAGTAATGAGGAAAAGCAGCCCTGTAACGGGCTGCTTTTTTTTATGCTTCAAACGATTTGAGGACGGCGGCCGTTAATATCTCAACGCCAGTAAAGATGGCGCTTCGGTCAAATGTCATTTGGGGATGGTGAAGTCCCGGCTCCAGCCCGCATCCTAGGCCGAGCATCGTCGTTTTCAAGTTCGGCACCTTTAACCCGTAAAAGTGAAAATCCTCTCCTCCGGTTGTCACAAGAGGTTCATCCACATGTTCTTCTCCGAGAATGCTGCTGATCGCAGATGCCATGATGGCTTCCGCCTCCTTGTTTCGCTCGGCTGCCGGGAGGCTGTGTTCTTTTTGCAGTTCGATTTTTGCGCCGAATGCGGCAGCCGCCGCCTCACAGGCTCTTTCGGTTTCGGCGGTTAAATTCTCCATGGCGGCATTGGTTTGTGCGCGGAGATCAAGGCTGAACGATGCTTTTCCCGGAATGATATTGGAACTTTCTCCGCCTGCCTGAAGCTTTGTCATCTTCACGGAATGCGGGATGCCGGGATCAAGATGAATGAAGCTGAGTTTTTGGACGAGAAGAGCGGCGATTTCGATACTGTTAAGCCCGAGATGCGGTCTCGCGCCGTGGGCTTCTTCTCCGATAATCAGGCCTTCTATATGCCGGCTTGAGCCATGCAGGATGGACGGTGCGCATCGGCCGTTTGCCGTTTCCTGTACGGGGCGCACGTGCACGCCGTATAAGAAGTCAACATCATCCAGTACGCCTTTTTCAATCATTTTCAGCGCTCCGCCGCCTTTTTCTTCAGCCGGCTGAAAAATAAAGCGGATGGTGCCCTTCGGAAGCTTCGGCTGACTCTTTAAAAGCATCATCGTGCCGAGCGCCATCGTCATATGTGAATCATGTCCGCATGAATGGTTCGCCTGGAAGACACCGTCCACTTCCTGCCACAGCGCGTCAATATCCGCCCGGACAGCCACAACGGGCGAGCCTTCTCCGATTTCGCCGACAACACCGGTGCAATCATCAAACGTACGGATTCGGCAGCCGGCCTCTTTCAGTTTTTCAGTCAGATATTCAGTTGTTTGATATTCTTTCCAGCTTACTTCGGGATTGGCGTGCAGGTGGTCAAAAATGTCCATAATGACTTGCTTTTCATGCTCTGTGAGTCTGTTCATGCCGTAAGTCCTCCTTCAAAAGCTGTCTGTTTTTTATTTTTTGATATTGAAAACAGGCAATCGGTCTGTATATAATATAGCACATATCTGTATTTTCTGAATAGTTTATAAATTTAAAGCGGGATGGTGATGTTATGGCTGTGCCGAAGGCCGAACCTGTATTGAAAAAGAAGAAATTGTTTGTGATGCCTGATGCTTATGTGCTGCTGTTCATTGTCGCTTTACTATGCGCGATAGCATCGTACATCGTTCCCGCGGGGGAATTTGACAGGGTGACAAAGGGCAGTGTGACGTCCGCCGTCCCGGGAAGTTATCATTCTTTAGACCAGTCTCCTGTCAGCCCGATCGCTTTTTTTACCGCGATTCAGGAAGGGATGACAAGTTCCGCGCCGATTATTTTTTTAATCCTGTTTACGGGCGGAACCATTGCGATTTTGGAGAAAACGGGTGCCATCAATGGATTGATCAGTAATGTCATCAGTACGTTCCGCACCAAACAGCTGCTGTTTATTGCGATTGTCGGATCTCTATTTTCGATCCTCGGCACAACCGGCATCGTCGTTAATTCCGTGATCGGTTTTATTCCGATCGGCCTGATCGTCGCCCGTTCGCTGAAATGGGACGCCGTGGCCGGAGCGGCCGTCATTTATATCGGCTGTTATGCCGGGTTTAACGCGACGATTTTATCACCTTCACCGCTCGGGTTATCACAAAGCATTGCGGAGCTGCCGCTGTTTTCCGGCATCGGCCTGCGGATTGCCGTCTACATTTGTTTTCTGCTATCATCTATTTTATATATTTATCGGTATACGAGAAGGCTCAGAAAAGCAAAGGACGCCAGTCTGCTGGGGAACGATTGGTTTCCGGCGGCAGGTTCAATCCCGCAGGCTTCCGATCCGGAGGACAAGCCAGTCCCGTTTACCGTCCGCCACAAATTGATTCTGGCTGTCGCGGCTTTGTCGCTTGCCGGCTTTTTATACGGCGCGCTTACTCTTGGCTGGTCTGATTCAGAGATGGCCGCCGTGTTCATTTTTATCTCAATCGTGTCAGGCCTGATTGCGGGAATGGCGGCAAATGATATCGCAAAAACGTTTATTACAGGCTGTCAGGGCCTCGTTTACGGCGCGCTGATCGTCGGAATGGCGAGAAGCATTTCCGTTATTCTGGAACACGGAAAGCTGCTTGATACGGTAGTCAATGGACTTGCGTCACTGCTGCACGGTTTCAGCCCGATGGCAGGCGCAATCGGAATGTATATTTCCAGCGCCCTGCTTCATTTTCTGATATCATCGGGCTCAGGGGAGGCGGTCGTATTTATTCCGATCTTGGCGCCGCTTGCCGATCTGATGGGCATCACGAGACAGGTCGCGGTTGAAGCGGTCATGCTTGGAGAAGGCGTCGTAAACTGTGTCAATCCGACTTCCGGCGTGCTGATGGCCGTACTGGCTGCCAGCGGCATTCCGTACGTAAAGTGGCTTCGCTTCATGATTCCGCTGGCGCTGATTTGGTTTGTCATCGGCCTCGTGTTTATCTGCATAGGCGTCCTGATCAATTGGGGTCCTTATTAAACATTTTGTCAATGATATTTCGGTTTATCATTATGAATCAGCAAGATATAATGGGAGTTGTAAGCCATTCTTAATAGTACGGGAGGAAGTCATGAATCAGCGTCGGAACGGACTTTCAAACGTGAATGGAAAGAGTGAGAGTGTGAAAGAGAAAGAACGAATGATTTGGTCAGAAGTCGGAATGCTTGTGGGCACACTGTCTTTGCTTGACATCATCGTACGCGGACTTGTTCTGAACTGTCCATTTAGGGAATGGGCCGGAAGCTTGGCGGTTTTCTTCATTATAATTGTTTATTATTGCATCAGGGCGGGAGCGTCGGGAATGCTCATGCCGAGAATAGACACCAAAGAAGAACTGAAAAAGCGGGTGAAGCAGCAGCGGATAGATTCAATTGCGGTCACTTTTGCGGTGGCGGCACTTACGATGTACGGCAGGGGGTTTCCCCATACATTCTTTGCTTGGCTGAAAATGATCTTTCTTTTTATCGTCTGCGGAGGCGTTCTGTTTTTGCTTCGGTATGTCATTGTGAAGCTGTCTTACAGAAGAGCGATAAAAGAAATAAAAAAGAAATCATCCTGACAGGTGGTTTCTTTTTTTGTTTGAAAGCGGGAAGTCTTTTTAATTGATAGGAATATAGATTTGAATTCACTCTGTCACGTTGCTTTGATAGAGAGAGTGTGATAAGTTGAAATGTAAGCGTTAACAGAATTCTCCAGTCTTCACAACAGTTGAAAGGAGCTGAAGAAAGAGTAAGAGGAATTTTTGACTCCGCAGTCAGTCTTCAAAAATGAAATAAGGAGTGTCAAAAATGTTTGAAAAACGATTCAAAACCTCTTTACTGCCGTTATTCGCCGGATTTTTATTGCTGTTTCATTTGGTTTTGTCAGGCCCGGCGGCTGCAAACGCTGAAACTGCAAACAAATCGAATGAGGCGGCCGCGTCATCGGTCAAAAACGGGACCATCCTTCATGCCTGGAATTGGTCGTTCAATACGTTAACACAAAATATGAAAGATATTCGTGATGCGGGCTATGCAGCTATTCAGACGTCTCCGATTAACCAAGTAAAGGAAGGGAACCAAGGAGATAAAAGCATGAGGAACTGGTACTGGCTGTATCAGCCGACATCGTACCAAATCGGCAACCGTTACTTAGGCACTGAACAAGAATTTAAGGACATGTGTGCAGCCGCGGAAAAGTATGGCGTAAAAGTCATTGTCGATGCGGTTATCAATCATACCACCAGCGATTACGCCGCGATTTCTGACGAGATTAAGCGTATTCCAAACTGGACCCATGGAAACACACAAATTAAAAATTGGTCGGACAGGTGGGACGTCACTCAAAATTCATTGCTTGGGCTGTATGATTGGAATACACAGAATACTGAGGTGCAGGCCTATCTGAAACGTTTCTTGGAAAGAGCATTGAATGACGGAGCAGACGGGTTCCGCTATGATGCCGCCAAGCATATAGAGCTTCCGGATGATGGGAATTACGGCAGCCGATTTTGGCCGAATATCACAAATACATCGGCGGAGTTCCAATACGGAGAAATCCTGCAAGACAGCGCTTCCAGAGATACTGCTTATGCGAATTATATGAATGTGACGGCTTCTAACTATGGGCATTCCATCAGATCCGCTTTAAAGAACCGTAATCTGAGTGTGTCGAATATCTCCCATTATGCATCTGACGTGTCTGCGGACAAGTTAGTCACATGGGTGGAATCACATGATACGTATGCCAATGATGAGGAAGAGTCCACATGGATGAGTGATGACGATATCCGTTTAGGCTGGGCAGTGATTGGTTCCCGCTCAGGAAGCACGCCTCTTTTCTTTTCCAGACCTGAGGGCGGAGGAAATGGTGTAAGATTTCCCGGAAAAAGTCAAATAGGAGATCGCGGGAGCGCCTTATTTAAAGATCAGGCGATCACCGCGGTCAATCAATTTCACAATGTAATGGCCGGGCAGCCTGAGGAACTCTCGAATCCGAATGGGAACAATCAAATATTTATGAATCAGCGCGGCTCAAAAGGCGTTGTGCTGGCTAATGCAGGATCGTCTTCTGTCACCGTCAATACTTCAACGAAATTGCCTGACGGCAGGTATGATAATAGGGCCGGCGCCGGTTCATTTCAAGTAGCGAACGGCAAACTGACAGGTACGATCAATGCCAGATCCGCGGCTGTTCTTTATCCCGATGATATTGGAAATGCGCCTCAGGTCTTTCTTGAGAATTACCAAACGGGGGCAGTCCATTCTTTCAATGATCAGCTGACGGTCACCCTGCGTGCAAATGCGAAAACAGCAAAAGCCGTTTACCAAATCAATAATGGGCAGCAGACAGCATTTAAGGATGGAGACCGATTAACGATCGGGAAAGGAGATCCAATCGGCACGACATACAACATCAAGTTAACCGGAACGAACGGCAAGGGTGCAGAGAGAACCCAAGAATACACGTTTGTCAAAAAAGACCCGGCCCAAACCAACATCATTGGCTATCAAAATCCGGATCATTGGGGCCAGGTAAATGCTTATATTTACAAACATGATGGAGGCAGGGCCATAGAATTAACCGGATCGTGGCCGGGGAAAGCAATGACTAAGAATGCAAATGGAATTTACACGCTGACGCTGCCTGCGAATGCGGATACGGCTAATGCCAAAGTGATTTTTAACAATGGCAGCGCCCAAGTGCCCGGACAGAACCAGCCCGGATTTGATTATGTGCAGAATGGTTTGTATAACAACTCCGGTTTAAACGGTTATCTTCCGCATTAATGGATAGGGCTATCATTACATCAGCGTGCCGGCAAACCCTTGCTTCTGGGAAAAGGACAGCGCATCTTCAATCACGCTGAAAAGATGACAACATCCTAAAACGGTTCCGTTTTAGGATGTTGTCAACAATCTGGAAACCATCACCGATATTTTTTTGTCCAAAAATCAAACTTTTCTCTTGCAAAAGTTTGTGAAGTATTGCACAATATAAATGTGAAATACTTCACAAGTTAAAAACAGACACCACGAAACACTGGAGGATGAGCATACATGATGAACGAACGAGTGAACAAAGTAGCATTAATCGGAGCAGGTTTTGTTGGAAGCAGTTATGCATTTGCGTTAATTAACCAAGGGATCACAGATGAGCTTGTGATCATTGATGTAAATAGAGAAAAAGCCATGGGCGATGTCATGGATTTAAATCACGGAAAGGCATTTGCGCCTCATCCGGTCAAAACGTCTTACGGCACATATGAGGATTGCAAGGATGCCGATATCGTGTGCATCTGTGCCGGGGCCAATCAAAAACCGGGCGAAACGAGACTTGAGCTGGTCGAAAAAAATCTCGCCATTTTTAAAAGCATTGTCGGTGAAGTAATGGCAAGCGGATTTGACGGCATCTTCCTCGTTGCCACAAACCCGGTCGACATTCTCACTTATGCGACATGGACATTCAGCGGCCTGCCGAAAGAACGCGTCATCGGCAGCGGCACGACACTGGATTCTGCGCGATTCCGTTATATGCTGAGTGAATACTTCGGCGCCGCTCCGCAAAACGTACACGCCCACATTATCGGTGAGCACGGCGATACCGAGCTTCCTGTATGGAGTCACGCCAATATCGGCGGAGTGCCGGTACAGCAATTGCTGGAGAAAAATGCAGCTTACAAACAGGACGAGCTGGATCAGATCGTTGACGATGTGAAAAACGCGGCCTACCATATTATCGAGAAAAAAGGCGCGACATATTACGGAGTGGCGATGAGCCTCGCCCGCATCACAAAAGCGATTTTGCGTAATGAAAACAGCATTTTAACCGTCAGCACATATCTGGACGGCCAATACGGTGTAAACGACGTCTTTATCGGCGTTCCGGCCGTCGTCAATCGGAACGGCATCGCAGGTGTGACGGAACTTGAGCTGAATGAAACAGAACAGGCTCAATTCAGCCGCAGCGCAAACGTGCTGAAAGATATTCTCGCTCCGCATTTCGCAGAGTAAACAAAAAAGCAGTACATGACAAACGCCATGTACTGCTTTTTTTAATTCGCTTTTTTCGCCATTTCCTGAGAGGTTTTTACTCTCGCTTTTCCCATAAACAAAATGGTAACGGCCGCAATGACGATCGGCGCCAGCGCAAGCGTAAATACATATGTGATGCTTTGCGACATGGCGTCAATAATGCGATCCAGAATGTGCGGCGGAATATGAGCGCGCGTGCCGGCCTGGAAAATGTCCTGCGGATTTCCGATGTTCTGCATCGCGCCGCCCGCTCCTTTCATGCCGCTGAATGAATCTGTGAGCTTGTTGGTAAACACATTCGTCTGGATGGTTCCGAAAATCGTCACACCGAGCGTCATACCGAATGATCTCAAAAACGAGTTTGTTGAGTTGGCGCTTCCGCGGTAACGCGGCTCCAGATCGTTCATGGACGCAGCCGGCAGCAGTGAGAAGTTGAAGCCGACGCCGAATCCTGAGATCAGCATGAATACCGTCAGCATCGTACGCGCCGTATCCGGTGTCATATTGGAAAGCAGCAGCATTCCGATAAAGAAAGCGACCACGGAAATCAGCATTAAATTGCGGAACCGCACTTTCGTCTGGAAAATTCCGCCGATCATACTTCCGATAACAGAACCGATCATCATCGGCGTCAAAATAAAGCCCGCGCTTGTCGCGGTGCTTCCGTACACAGCCTGAACGAAGATCGGGATAAACACCGCTAAAATGACGAACGTGGCTCCGTAAAGGAACGCCAGAATCTGTGCCGTAGCAAATAAACGGTTTTTAAACATCCAAAATGAGATAATCGGTTCTTCCGCTTTTCTTTCCACGATAAAAAAGGCGATAAAGAACACGGCGAACACAGCGAACAGACCGATGATCTGCACGGAGTTCCAATCATACGTTTTTCCGCCGAGCTCAAGAGCGAACATCAGACCGACAATGGAAACCACCAGCGTAATCGCGCCGGCCCAGTCGATTTTCTGCTTCTTATGTTCAAGGGATTCTTTATAGTAACGAAGAATGAAAAACAATGATAAAATACCGATCGGCACGTTGATGTAAAACACCCAGTGCCAGCTGATGGAGTCGGTAATGAGCGCGCCTAAAAGCGGCCCGAGAACGCTGGAAAGGCCGAAAACGGCACCGAACATGCCCGACATTTTTCCGCGTTTTTCCGGCGGAAATAAATCAAAAATGATCGTGAAGGCGATCGGCATCAGCGCGCCTCCGCCGATTCCCTGAATGACGCGGTAAATAATGAGCTGATCCATTGTTTGGGCGATCCCGCATAATGCAGATCCGATTAAGAAAAGAATAAGACCGAATAAAAAGAAACGCTTACGTCCGTACATATCGGACAGTTTTCCGTAAATCGGCATACCGGCCATAACGGCTACCATGTATGATGCCGTCACCCACGCGAACTTATCGAAACTTCCGAGGTCCGCCACGATATTTCCCATCGCAGTGGCAACGATTGTATTATCCATAGCCGACATTAAAATGCCCAGCAAAAGACCGATGACGACAAACTTTGTCGTGGCGTCCTTCGCGGCTGTTTGTTCCATGCTTTTTTCCTCCCATACTTACTTTTGATCATTAAATTTGCTATGATCATATTAGATTTGCCGAAAATTATCTTGATCGTCAAGATAAATTGATTTTATAGGGAGGCCTGTCAGTTGTCAACAAGAAATACAAGAAGCGAGACGGAGGAAACCGCCATACAGTTATTCCGGAAGATGGCCACAAGGACGATCCTTTTTCATCAGGCGGCCGCTCAATCTCTCGGTCTGTTTCCGACCGATTTGAAATCAGCTGATATCTTAAATGAAGCAGGCCCGATGACCGCAGGCGAGCTTGGGAAAAAAACCGGCCTCAGCACAGGTTCGGTAACGGCGCTCATTGACCGGCTCGAAAAAGCGGGATATGTCATGAGGAAAAAAGACCCCGAAGACAAACGGCGGGTGATCATCGTGCCGCTGACAGCCGGAAAAGCGAATGTGAAGCAATTGTTCAGCTCCTTATCCCAGTCCACGATCAGCCTTTGCCGGCAATATAAAGAAGAAGAACTGCGGCTGATATTCGATTTTTTAGGAAAAGTGACGGACATAATGGAAGACGAGCTTGAGAAATTAAAATAAAATATCATAGCACGGCCCATTCATGAATAACTTGTACAAGTTGCATGAATGAGGGGGAAGCCAATGAACATCTTTTTAAGCTACATCGTTCTCGGGCTGTCATTGTCAGCACCTGTCGGACCGGTCAATGCGGCGCAAATTGACAAAGGCATCAAAAATGGCTTTTGGCATGCATGGATTTTCGGTCTCGGCGCTATGGCCGCGGACGGGCTGTATATGATTCTGATCTATTTCGGGCTGTCTCAATTTTTGACCGCTCCTTTTGTAAAAACGTTTTTGTGGCTCTTCGGTTTTTTCGTGCTGACCTACACGGGAGTCGAAACGTTAAAAAATATCAGGGAAGCCATGAATGTCAGAAGCGGAAAAGGAAAACCGGCTTTTTACAAAACTTTCGGCGCGGGGTTTTTTATTTCTCTTTCCAATCCGCTGAGCATTTTATTCTGGCTCGGCATATACGGGAGCATTCTCGCCAAAACCGCTGAATCCTTCGATGCAAATCAGCTTTTGATTTACAGCTCCGGCATTCTTCTCGGCATTTTGATCTGGGATTTCTGCATGGCGGTCGCCGCGAGCACTTTCAGAAATCTCCTTCATGAAAAAGCGCTCCGCTGGCTGACGGGAGCGGCGGGTGTGTCTTTGATCGTTTTCGGGTTTTATTTCGGATGGCAGGGGATTCAAATGCTCATCTCATAAATAGAAGGACTGTCACCCATCGCCTGTCTCCGTCATAACGTATCATGACGATACTGGAGGTGGGCCGATGGCAAGCGGGCTGTACACAAAAAGTTGCCTTGAGGAAAAGTTATTGGATCTGCCAAATTGGCAGAGAATCGCTTTTGAGCTTCTATCAGAAAAAGTAGGCGATAAAGCGGATACGTTTCCGTGCATTCCCGGACGTCAGGGATTTTTGACAGATCAGCTCCGGATATCCTTTGCGGGTGATCCCCGCGAAGAGGGAACCCCGGAGGAAGTGGGGATGCTGCTGTCCGAGTACGGAAAGATCTCAAGGAATACCGGAAAATACGCGTCGCTGCTTGTGATTTTTGATACGCCTGAGGATTTAGCTGAGCATTATTCCGTTGAGGCGTATGAAGAGCTGTTCTGGTCTTTTTTAAACCGGCTGAGCGGCTGCGACCCGAAAGACTGGCCGGAAGACATACCGGAAGACCCTGAACATTATAAATGGGAGTTCTGCTTTGACGGCGAGCCGTATTTTATTCTGTGCGCGACGCCTGCGCATGAAGCGAGACAAAGCAGAAGCTTCCCGTTTTTTATGCTCGCGTTTCAGCCGAGATGGGTTTTCGAAGGATTAAATGATTCAACCGCGTTCGGACGAAACATGAGCCGGCTGATCAGAAAACGCTTAGAGGCTTATGATGAAGCCCCTCTTCATCCCCGATTGGGGTGGTACGGAGGAAAAGACAATTTAGAATGGAAGCAATATTTCCTCCGTGATGATGAGACCCAAGTGTCAAAGTGTCCCTTTTCTTATTTGAAGAGACTGTTTAAACCGACGAAATAAGCTATGATCCGGCAGGGCTGTGTCCCTGCTTTTTTTGTACGATCCATGTCACGATCGCAATGACGGCGAGAAAACAAAGGCTGACCAGAAAACCGGGCCGGCTCGATTTCTCAAACAGCGTCCCGGAGACGGCCGCGACAATCAGCACAAGGGCGATAACAATCTGTACGGTTCCCATCTTTGTCGTTTCGAGCAGTTTCTTGCCCGAGAACAAAATGAACAGCCACGTATAAAGAAGCATCAGTCCCGCCGCGGTTGTCATGTGTTCATATATGTTTTTCGGCAGCACCAATGACAGGATGATGGAGACGATGAGTCCGGCAAACGTCAATCCGAGCGCAGGCCAGCAGATTTTTTTGTTTTCCTTTAATCTGAAGCATTTCGGCGCATCTCCGTCATCTGCCATCGTACAAAGCAATGTCGTCACGGCAAACAGCGAGGCGACGAGCGTGGAAAATCCCGCAATAATAAAAATCCCGTTAAAAATATCAAGAATGATATCTAAATGAAAACCCTTCAGCGATGTAATAAACGGGCTGTCCTGTTCGGTGAATTTGCCCAGCGGCACTAACAGCAGCGCCAGGCCGAGAGAAATGACGTAAATCACCGCAAGAACGGCAAGCATCAGCCGGCCTGATTTTGAGGCTTCCTCCGGCTTTTTCAAATGCACGGTCATCAGCCCCAAGACTTCAATTCCTCCGAAGGCGTAAAACGCATAAATCAGTCCCGTCCATAGCCCCATCGCTCCGTGCGGGAACAAATCCTTTGATTCGTTCGGCACCTGCACATCCGGTTTATGAGAAAATATACCGCACAGCGCCAATATGGCGATCACGATAAACATAAAAATCGCCGCCGTCTTGACAACAGCGAGCACATTTTCCGTTTTTTGAAAAACGGACAGCCCCGTAAATATAATCAAAAGACCGAGCACCGCATAGATGGAGGCGAAAATCCACAGCGGCACATTCGGAAACCAATGCTTCGTAAACAGCGAGATCGCTGTCAGCTGGCTTCCCGTGATCAGCATCTCGGACGACCAGTACACCCATCCGTTGCTGAAACCGGCCCAAGTGCCGAAAGCCTTTCTCGCATAAGCGCAAAAAGACCCCTTTTCGGGCTGTTTGGCGGAGAGCTTCGCGAGCTGCTCAAAGACAAAATAGGTGCCAAGCCCGGCAATAAGAAATGAGATCAGCGCGGAATATCCGCTTTTGACAATAGCGATGCTGGACCCGAGAAAAAAGCCCGTCCCGATTGTGCAGCCGACGCCGATTAAGGAGAGCTGCCACCAAGCGAGATTCCCTTTAGGCTGGTCCTGTGATTTACTCATGAAGTTCAACCCCTTTATCAAAGCTTAGATTGCGGCCGTCAGAAGGGGAATATACATCCAATAAATTGCTTTACATGAAACAAACGGCCGGAGTTCATAATAGAAGAAAAAAAGGAGCAGTCTGATGACACAGCAATTTATCGTACCGCCGAAAAAAGGGCTAGGCCTGAGGGTTCACAAAGGGCAGATTATAAAAGTTGTCGATGTGGAAGGACAGCAGGTGGCTGATTTTACGGCGTATCATGCCAAGGACTTTTATGAACATCTTGATCAGGGCGCGACGATCGATGCCAACCAGTCCATTCATGTAAAAACGGGTGATCATATTTATTCGAATTTATACAAGCCGATGCTGACGCTGATTGAGGATACAGTCGGCAAGCACGACTTGCTGCTTCCCGCCTGCCGTCCGGATATGAACAGGCTTTTATACGGAAAGCATAAAGACGAGCTCCAGGATACGTGCTATGACAATATGAGCGGGGCGCTTGAACCGTTCGGGGTGCCGCGGCCGCATATGCATTATCCATTTGCCATCTTTATGAACACGGTGCTCGATGAGAAGGGGAACTTATCAGTCGAAACCCCTCTTTCTGACGCAGGTGATTATGTACGGCTCCGTGCGGAAATGGATCTCGTCGTCGCGTTTTCATCTTGTCCGATCGAAAAAGGAAAATGCAACGGAGACAGCATCACGGCGCTGCGGGTGGAAATCAGCTGATCCCGGTGTATTTGATTCACTTAAAAACTGCACCTGTGCTATATTTAACAAAGAGTCGTACATAGTGGCATGATTCATTTTCAGCATGAACGGGAAATGAATCATAAAGAAACAATGCAGGAGGAGTGATTGGGATGAGCATCCAGAAACAAATTATGAATGATCTCCATGTAAAACCCTCAATTGATCCGAAACAAGAAATTGAGGACAGAGTGAACTTTCTGAAACAATATTTGAAAAAAACAGGTGCCAAAGGCTTTGTGCTCGGCATCAGCGGGGGGCAGGATTCCACGCTTGCGGGACGCCTCGCCCAATTGGCGGCTGAAAGCATCAGAGAAGAAGGCGGAAACGCGGAATTTATCGCCGTCCGTCTTCCGCACGGCACACAGCAGGATGAGGATGACGCCCAATTGGCGCTCAAATTCATTAAACCTGATAAATCGTGGACGTTTGATATTAAGTCCGCTGTCAGCGCGTTCGCTGATCAGTACAAAAAAGACACGGGCGATCAGCTGTCTGACTTTAACAAAGGAAATGTAAAAGCCAGAATGAGAATGATCGCTCAATATGCCATCGGCGGACAAGAGGGGCTGCTTGTCATCGGAACCGACCATGCGGCCGAGGCTGTGACCGGTTTCTTCACGAAATACGGTGACGGCGGAGCTGATCTGCTGCCGCTGACCGGATTAACGAAACGCCAGGGCAGACGTTTATTAGAAGAACTCGGCGCGCCGGAACGCCTGTATTTGAAATTACCGACGGCCGATCTGCTCGATGAAAAACCGCAGCAGACGGATGAGACCGAGCTCGGCATCACATACAATGACATTGATGATTATTTAGAAGGCAAGGATGTTTCTTCCGAAGTGATTGAAGCGCTGGAAAAACGCTACCTCAGTACGGAGCACAAGCGCCAGGTGCCGGCATCGATGTTTGATGATTGGTGGAAATAGAATGAAAAAAACCTCCCTTTTGAAAGGGAGGTTTTTTGTTTATTTCATTTTTATTTATCTACACTTTCATAAATCCCTACCCAATACCCTTTGCTGCTGTCATAGTATTTGTATTTAAAAATCCATGTTGTACCATTCAGTTCGAAAGAAGCAGCGAAAATACCGTTAGGGCTTGGAACGGGCTTGATGGCATTAATGCCGGCATCTGCTTTCGTTGAGATTGGGCTATTTTCCACGGATGGGGATGCTGTTGGTGATGCGGCAAAGGCAGGAGCGGCAGACATCAGTAAGGCAAGAGACAGCGCAGAACCGGTTAACACTTTTTTGAATTTCATTTCGAACACTCCCTTTTCAAATGAAATGTATTACAGTGTTAATAATTAGACGGTTATCCATATAATTCCTTCTATGTTTCTAAATTTTTTTCTTAATTTGAAAAAACATCCCTTCGGAGGGACTTTTTATTTATTGATCCATTTGCATGGATCAGGGACATGTTTTCAAAACGCTTTTTTATTTGATACGGATATGATTCAGCTTCACCATTAATTTGTCGGTAAATCTTCGAAGGCTGCCTCTCGAATCAGGCTTAAGAGGCAGATTTGCATGGGCAGCGATCGTTTCTGCGGCCTGCTGAATAGACATTTGGTCTGTATGGAGATGTTCTGTGAAGAGGCTATCAGACAGGCTGTTGATGCAGCGGTCGATTTGTTTTGCGGCCCAGGAGCTTTTTCCTTCCGCTCTGGTGCGCAGGCGTTTCAGCAATGTTTCCTTTGAAGCCAGCAGGGTAAAGTGGTGAATGGTCCGGCCATCCTGTCTCAGCCTGCTGATAATGTCATGGAAGTATTGATCGTTCGTAATGGTCATGGGCACAATGATGATGTCCTGATATGTATCTGACAAATAGGAAAGCATGCTGTAATTGAATTCCCGCCACAGAGGGTAGCTTTGAAAGTCATCTTCAGCGATATCCGGCGGTATCATCGAACGCATCGCAAACCCCATCTTTTCAGGATCATATACGTAAGACGGTTTCAGTCTTCTGTGCAGTTCAAACGCTGTTTGTGTTTTTCCGGAACCGAAAGCCCCATTTATCCAAATGATCATCATGATATCCCCCTTTTTCTATATGATACAAAAAAAGACCCTTCGATCGAAGAGTCAGCGGGAAAAAACAGACGTATATTCCCGGAGCGATTCCTTTATATGCGTAAAGGCATGTTCTCCAAAATACTCAAGAGAAACAAAACCGTCATATTGTCTGTTCATCAGCTCTTTTAAAAATGCTTTTTGATCGAGATCTCCTTGAAAAATCGGAGTTGGCTTGCTGAGATACCAGTTGTCAAAATTCCAGTGATAGTTTTTCAGATGAATATGGCTGACGGTATGATACAGCTTTTCTAAAGCGGACATTTGGTCAACGTGATTGACGTGTAGGTTGGAGCCGTCAAAAATGGTGCGGACCCGCGGATGTCCGACATCCTCCAAAAATGCCAGTACCGCCTCCGGTGTATCCGCGTACGTATCGTAATGAATCTCAAGCCCGATATCGACTTCATAGTCATCTGCGAGCCGTGCCGCCTGCTGAAATTGATCAACCGCACGTTGCCACTTTTCCGGTGACGTCCGATGCGAAGGAAGATTGCCGGCAAAGACTCTGATCAAGGGGCTGTGCAGCTGTCGTGCCGCGCTTAATGCCCCTTGAACATCCTTTAATGCCTGCCTTTCATCCTGAGCGGCGAAGTCAGTGTACAAACTGACGGCAGGCACCCCGAGGCCTTCCTCCTGAAGCTGCTGATCAAGCCTGTCGAGCGGGCCGATTTCCTCTATATATTGTTTAGCGTGTCCGTACCACAGTTCGATTCCGTCAAAGGAGTGCTCCTTCGCGAAAGAAATGATGTCGAAAATATGCTTTTTTTTAAATCCTGTCGTGCAAAAACTCAGTTTCATCGGTAATCCTCCCGTAACTGTCTATCATATGTGTACTTTTCCCCGGGTGAGATACGGATAAACAGGTGAAAAGGGCAGACACTTTTATAAGCGGAGTGTCAGTGCGGCGCACAAATTGTTTAGCGCTTTTTTGCGTCAAAGTATTAAATAATTGACCGAAGTGTTGTACAATTAATTTCATTCGAGTAAGGGGGGAGAAGCCATTGAAAAATGAAACGGAGCTGACGGACTTCAGTCCCGTCCGCAATAAACCGACTCGCGCTCGTTATGTGATACTGTTTCTTTTGTTTTTTATCACTGCGATTAATTATATAGACCGTGCCAGTGTATCCATCGCCGCCCCGTCCATTCAGACATCGCTGAACATAAGCCCCGCGCTTTTGGGCGTCGTCTTTTCCGCATTCAGCTGGACCTATACGGGTATGCAGATTCCCGGCGGGCTCATTTTGGACAAATTCGGGTCAAAACGGACGTACGGCGTTTCTTTAATGATCTGGTCTGTTTTCACCGGAGTGCAGGCTTTTGCAGCCAGTTTCGGATTTTTATTCGGCTGCCGCCTGATTATCGGGCTGGCTGAATCGCCTGCGTTTCCGGCAAACAATCGGATTGTCACGACATGGTTTCCAAGGCGGGAACGCGCCTTTGCCACGGGTGTTTATACGGCGGGGGAATATGTGGGACTGGCGTTCGCCACACCGGTTTTATTCTGGGTGTTAACGGCATTTGACTGGCGCGCCGTCTTTATTTCCTCAGGGGTGCTCGGGCTTGTTTTCTCCGTTTTCTGGTTCAAAATGTATCACGAGCCGAATCGGTACCGGAAAGTGAACCGGGAAGAGCTTGATTATATTAGAGAAGGCGGCGGACTGACAGAGGTGTCTGAATCAGCCGGCAGGATCACGTGGCGGGATTTCGTCCAGCTTCTTAAATACCGCAAGCTTGTCGGCTTGTATATCGGCCAATTCGCCGTAGCCTCCACGCTGTTCTTCTTTTTGACATGGTTTCCGACTTATCTGGCGGAGGCAAAGCACATGGCATTCTTAAAAGTCGGCTTCGCCGCATCAATCCCGTATATCGCCGCCTTTTTCGGCGTATTGTTCGGCGGATATTGGTCTGACGGAATGGTGAAACGGGGCGTGTCGGTGAACGTTGCCCGGAAAACCCCCGTCATCCTCGGTCTTCTGCTGACAGGCTCCATCGTGCTCGCGAATGTTACGGATTCTGCTCCTGCGGTTTTGACGATCTTATCCATTGCTTCTTTTGCGCAGGGCATGTCCAATATATCCTGGACGATGCTGAGTGAGGTGGCGCCAAGCGAAACAATCGGATTGGCAGGAGGCGTGTTTAACTTTTTCGCCAATATGGCCGGCATTATCACCCCGCTTATCATCGGGTTTATCGTTTCTGCGACCGGTTCATATAACGGAGCGATTCTGTTTGTCGGCGCTGTCGCATTTATCGGGGCATTTTCTTATATTTTCATTGTCGGAAAGGTGGAACGCATTACGCTCCGATAGAAAGAAAAACTCATCTCTTCTTATAAAGGATGGGTTTTCTTTCATTGCATTATCTCTATATTTCAATATTGGGTTATCATATAATAAACATAACTTTTTCATTTCTTAGGAGGATTTCGCCGAAGATGAACGCAAAACGTGCCATTCCCGTAAGAGAAAGAAACATCGTACTGATCGGATTCATGGGTGTCGGAAAGACAACAATCGGCCAGCTGGTCGCTAAGAAATTATACAGAGACTTCATTGATATTGATTTGCAGATTGAGAAAGATTTCAATATGTCCATCCCTGAAATGTTTGAGAAAAAAGGTGAAGCCTTTTTCCGTCAGACTGAAAAGGACTATATATTAGATATCTGCCGCAATACGAAATTCAAGATCGTGTCACTTGGGGGCGGTTCGTTTAAACAAGAGGAAATCAGACAGTGCTGCCTTGAAAACTGTCTCGTGCTCCATCTTGATTTATCATGGGAGAATTGGAAGCAGCGGGCTGACCTGCTGATTGAAAGCCGTCCCGTTCTGCATAACCGTTCCATGGATGAAATGCAGCAGCTCTTTAACGAGCGCCAAAGCATCTATGATAAACATAATTCAAAAGTGGCGACGGATAATCTGGAACCAGAAGAAATCGCCGATTATATCGTAGAAACGTTAAAAATCGGCTGGGATCTGTATCAGCCGATGTAAAAAGAGCCGTGACGCTGTGAGCGTACGGCTTTTTTGTTTTCTTTTAAACAAACGTTTATTAAAATGTTTAGAAAATGAGTGTAAAATCGTGTTAAGATAGAGTCAGAAAATTAAATCTTATAAAACAAAGGAGAATAATCGGATATGCAATTATACGACTTGCCGCTCGACCAACTGCAAACCTATAAACCAAATAAAACCGCTCCTCATGACTTTTCGGATTTTTGGGCATCATCATTACATGAGCTTGCAAAGGTAGAGGCAAAGCCTGAATTGACGGCTGAAAGCTACCCGGCTGACGGCGTGAAAGTATTCCGGCTGACATACCGAAGCTTCGGCAAGGCGGAAATTGAGGGATGGTACGCCGTTCCCGACCGGCAAGGACCGCATCCGGCCATCGTGAAATATCACGGCTATAACGCGAGCTATGACGGGGATATACATGACATCGTAAATTGGGCGCTTCACGGATATGCCGCGTTCGGCATGCTTGTCCGCGGTCAGCACAGCAGCACAGATACAAGCGTCTCACCGCACGGACACGTTCCCGGCTGGATGACGAAAGGGATTTTAGATAAAGATACATATTATTACCGCGGCGTGTACTTAGACGCCGTCCGGGCTTTGGAAGTCATCAGCGGCTTTGATGAAGTGGATGAGACGAGAATCGCCGTCATCGGGGGGAGCCAGGGAGGCGGACTTTCAATCGCCGCGGCGGCACTATCTGACATTCCGAGAGCGGTTGCGGCCGATTATCCTTATTTAAGCAATTTTGAGCGGGCCATTGATGTCGCTCTTGATGAGCCGTATCTTGAAATTAACTCCTTTTTCAGAAAGAACGGCAGCCCTGAAACGGAGAAGGCCGCGATGAATACACTGGCCTATTTTGATATCATGAATCTGGCGGACCGCGTAAAAGTTCCGGTGCTCATGTCCATCGGGCTGATTGACCGCGTGACTCCGCCGTCGACGGTGTTTGCCGCTTACAATCATCTGGAAACGGAAAAAGAATTGAAGGTGTACCGATATTTCGGACATGAATACATACCTTCTTTCCATACGGAAAAGCTGGCCTTTCTGAAAGCGCATCTGAAAGGCTGACCGACAGCGAAAAGCCCAAGTACTTGGGCTTTTTTCAGGAATGATCACGGAAAAGGACGGATACAGATGAAACAAAGGATCATCGAAGAATTAAAACGAATTGAAGCACAGCACGGCGTCAAGGTGCTTTACGCCGTAGAATCAGGGAGCCGCGCATGGGGATTTCCGTCAAGCGACAGCGACTACGATGTGCGGTTTCTCTATGTGCCGAAAAAAGAATGGTACTTTTCGATCGAACCGCATAGGGATGTCATAGAAGAGCCGATTCATGACATGCTTGACATCAGCGGCTGGGAACTGAGAAAAGCGCTGCGGCTTTTTAAAAAATCAAATCCGCCTCTTTTGGAATGGCTCTCTTCTGAGATGATCTATTATGAAGCTTTCTCAGCGGCTGAAAAGCTTCGAAAACTGAAAATCCGCGCCTTTTCGCCTGAAGCCGGCATTTATCATTATCTCAATATGGCAAAACGGAATGAAAAAACGGAATTGCAGGGCAGTGAAGTGAAGATTAAAAAGTATTTTTATGTTTTGCGTCCTCTCCTTGCCTGCAGATGGATTGAAACGTTCGGCTCCGTACCGCCGATGTCATTTCCCGTACTGGCCGATGCCTTATTGACGGATGAAGCGCTCATTTCTGAAATCAATACACTGCTTACAAGGAAAAAAAGCGGTCAGGAGCTGGCTCCGGAACCGAGAAATACGATCATTCACGGTTTTATAGAAGAAGAAATAGAACGCATCGGGCACTATGTCAAAACGATCAAAACACCGAAACCTGACATAACGGAGGAACTGAATCAGCTATTGATTCAGACCGTCGAAGAGGCGTGGGGGGAAAAAGGCGGAAATTGACGATTGCCGTCATTTCCGTCCGCCTTTTTTCGGCATAATCCGCCTGCTATCTAAGAAGCTGATTGTGGTAAAACCACAAAAATTTATCAGAATCTTTGTATTTTTAGAATATTGTGAGAGGATGTTTTGTCCATTTACAATAGACTCATACAAATACTTCTTAGATTGCGGGGTGTTAAGGTTGGAAGTGATTACAAGAGATTTTTTCTTATTTTTATCCAAGAGCAGCTTTCTCAATAAGATGGCGCGAAGCTGGGGAAGCCGTGTGGCAGCCGGCAAAATCATCGGAGGAATGGATTTCCGCAGTTCTATCCCGACAATCCGACATTTGAACAGCCAGGGGCTGTCAGTTACTGTCGATCATTTGGGGGAATTTGTCAACAGCGGTGACGTTGCGAAAGAACGCACCGAGGAGTGCATGCAGACCATCGCCTTAATTGCTGATGAACAGCTGAATTCCCAAGTGTCATTAAAAATGACGTCTTTAGGTCTTGATATAGATCTCGATCTCGTCTATGAAAATATGACGAAAATCCTCCAGACGGCTGAAAAACATAAAGTCATGGTGACGATTGACATGGAAGATGAAACGAGATGCCAGAAAACGCTGGATATCTTTAAAGACTTCCGGAGCCGGTATGAATATGTAAGCACCGTGGTGCAGGCTTATCTGTACAGAACGGAGAAGGATCTTGATGACCTCAGCCCGCTGAATCCGTTTCTGCGGCTTGTCAAAGGAGCCTATAAAGAATCGGAAAAGGTGGCCTATCCTGAAAAAAGCGACGTCGATGAAAATTATAAAAGACTCATCCGCAAACAGCTTTTAAAAGGACATTATACGGCAGTCGCCACGCATGATGACAAAATGATCGAGTTTACAAAACAGCTTGCCGAAGAGCACGGCATTCCAAACGACCGTTTTGAGTTTCAGATGCTGTACGGCATGCGCTCGCAAACCCAGCTCAGCCTGGTGGAAGAAGGATACCGCATGAGAGTCTACCTGCCTTACGGGGATGACTGGTACGGCTATTTCATGAGACGGCTCGCCGAACGCCCCTCAAACATCGCATTCGCCTTTAAAGGAATGACTAAGAAGTAAAAAAGGGAGAGATGACAATGACTACACCTTATAAACACGAACCATTCACGAATTTCCAAGATCAATCGAACGTTGAAGAATTTAAGAAAGCGCTTGCGACGGTAAATGAGTATCTGGGAAAAGATTATCCGCTCGTCATCAACGGTGAAAAGGTAGAGACGGAAGCGAAAATCGTATCCATTAACCCTGCAGACAAAGAAGAAGTCGTCGGAAAAGTGTCAAAGGCGTCCCAGGAGCACGCTGAGCAGGCGATTGAAGCGGCTGCGAAAGCGTTCGAAGAGTGGAGATACACATCCCCTGAAGAAAGAGCGGCCGTTTTGTTCCGCGCGGCTGCCAAAGTCCGCCGCAGAAAGCACGAATTCTCCGCCCTGCTCGTCAAGGAAGCCGGAAAACCTTGGAATGAAGCTGATGCGGATACGGCGGAAGCCATCGACTTTATGGAATACTACGCGCGCCAGATGGTTGAATTGGCAAAAGGCAAGCCGGTCAACAGCCGCGAAGGCGAGAAGAACCAATATGTCTACACACCGACCGGCGTAACGGTCGTCATTCCGCCATGGAACTTCCTCTTTGCGATTATGGCGGGAACGACGGTGGCACCGATCGTAACGGGCAACACGGTCGTTCTTAAACCGGCAAGCGCGACACCGGTCATCGCGGCGAAATTCGTAGAAGTGCTTGAGGAATCAGGTCTTCCGAAGGGCGTTGTCAACTTTGTGCCGGGAAGCGGAGCGGAAGTGGGAGACTATCTCGTCGATCACCCGAAAACAAGCATCATTACGTTTACGGGATCACGTGAAGTCGGTACGAGAATTTTCGAACGCGCGGCGAAAGTGCAGCCGGGCCAGCAGCACTTAAAGCGTGTTATCGCTGAAATGGGCGGTAAAGATACGGTTGTTGTCGATGAGGACGCGGACATTGAATTGGCGGCTCAATCCATCTTTACATCAGCATTCGGCTTCGCTGGACAAAAATGTTCTGCAGGTTCACGTGCAGTTGTCCATGAAAAAGTGTATGATCAAGTATTAGAGCGCGTCATCGAAATCACTGAATCAAAAGTGACGGCAAGCCCTGACAGCGCTGACGTGTATATGGGACCTGTCATCGACCAAGGTTCTTACGACAAGATCATGAGCTACATTGAAATCGGAAAAGAAGAAGGCCGTTTAGTAAGCGGCGGCACCGGAGATGATTCAAAAGGCTACTTTATCAAGCCGACGATCTTCGCTGACCTTGATCCGAAAGCCAGACTCATGCAGGAAGAAATTTTCGGGCCGGTCGTGGCGTTTTCTAAAGTATCAAACTTTGATGAAGCGCTGGAAGTGGCCAACAATACTGAATACGGTTTGACAGGCGCGGTCATTACAAATAACCGCAAACATATTGAACGGGCGAAACAGGAATTCCATGTCGGCAACCTGTACTTCAACCGCAATTGTACGGGAGCGATTGTCGGCTACCATCCGTTCGGAGGCTTCAAAATGTCCGGCACTGATTCAAAAGCGGGCGGCCCGGATTATTTGGCCCTCCACATGCAGGCGAAAACAATCAGTGAAATGTTTTAAGAGGGACTGAATGGGCATCCTCCTCGCGGGGGGTGTCCATTTCACCATAAACATATAAAGCGGAGGAGGAAATGCCATAGCAAACATTCAGTTGATTATTTCCATTTGTATTTATATGGCGGGCATGCTGTTTATCGGTTATTTCGCCTACAGACGGACGTCAAATCTGACGGATTACATGCTCGGGGGGCGTTCTTTAGGCCCTGCCGTCACAGCGCTCAGCGCGGGGGCGGCGGATATGAGCGGATGGCTCTTGATGGGGCTTCCGGGCGCCATGTTCTCAACGGGATTAAGCGGCGCTTGGATTGTGATCGGGCTTGTGCTCGGGGCGTGGGCGAACTGGCTTTTCGTCGCGCCGAGACTGAGAACGTATACCGAAAAAGCGGGGAATTCCATCACCATTCCGGGTTTCCTTGAAAACCGTTTCGGTGATCATACGAAGCTTCTCAGACTGTTTTCGGGTCTCGTCATTCTCGTCTTTTTCACTTTTTACGTATCATCCGGCATGGTGTCCGGAGGTGTTTTATTCAACAGCATTTTAGGGTTGAATTACCACACGGGACTGTGGGTCGTGACAGGCGTCGTTGTCGCCTACACCTTGTTCGGGGGCTTTTTGGCGGTAAGCTGGACGGACTTTGTTCAAGGGATCATTATGTTTGCGGCGCTTATTCTTGTGCCGATTGTGACGATTTTCCATACGGGCGGCCCGGGGGAAACCGTTGCCGATATCCGTTCCGTCAACCCGGAACTGTTTAATATGTTCAAAGGGACGACCGTCCTCGGCATTATTTCTTTATTTGCGTGGGGGCTCGGCTATTTCGGGCAGCCGCATATTATTGTGCGTTTTATGGCGATCACATCTGTGAAAGAGATCAAACGCGCCAGACGGATCGGAATGGGATGGATGATTTTGTCTGCACTCGGCGCGCTGTTTACGGGTCTTGCGGGAATCGCGTATTACCACCAGCGCGGGTTGAAGCTGGCTGATCCGGAAACCATTTTTATTCAGCTCGGCAACATTCTGTTCCACCCGATTATTACGGGATTTCTCATTTCTGCGATTTTAGCGGCCATTATGAGTACGATTTCGTCTCAGCTGCTCGTTACGTCCAGTTCTTTAGTAGAGGATTTGTATAAGTCCATGTTCAGGCGTTCAGCTTCTGATAAGGAACTCGTATTTCTGGGGAGAATGGCAGTGCTTGCGGTGTCAATCATCGCTTTAGTGCTCGCCTGGGAGAAAAACAACACGATACTTGGTCTTGTCAGCTATGCATGGGCGGGATTCGGCGCTTCATTCGGGCCGGTCGTACTGCTCAGTTTATTTTGGAAACGGATGACGAAATGGGGGGCACTCGCCGGCATGATTGCGGGAGCGATTACCGTAATCATTTGGGCGAATGCCGGTCTTTCAGACTTTTTGTACGAAATCATTCCGGGCTTTGCTGTAAGCCTTGCCGCTGTATTTGTTGTCAGCTTATTGACACAGGCTCCGTCAAAAGATGTCACAGATCAGTTTCATGACTACCGTGATACACTTTCTCAATAAAAGCAAGGAACGAGAGGAAGAAGGGACCGCCCTTTTTCCTCTTTTCACGATACAGGCTTTCGGATCATTCCGTTTTGGGAGTATATGAATTTTTTTCTATACAAAAAGTCACCCCTCAGAGTATGATAAAGATAAAAAGAGCATAGGAGAAATAGGTATGGAAGAGCTTTTAGAGAGAGTTTTTTCATTTACGGACATTGATAAATTAATTGATTTCATCAGTTATGAATTGCAGAAGCCCGTTATTCTGGAAAGCGCGGATTTCTTTTTGCTTGCCTATAATTCTTATTACATTAATCACTTCGACTCCGCCAACCAGCAGACGATATTCTCAAAAAAATGCCCCGTGCAGATTTTTGAAAGGTTTCTGAAGGACGGGGTGATCGAAAAGCTGAAAACCGTTCCTGAACCGTTCCGTGTCGAAAAAATAGACAGTATCGGATTGAATCAGAGAGTGGTTGTAAGCGCAAAACATAAAGGGGAAGTGATGGGCTACATCTGGATTCAGGAGCTCGACCGAAACTTGACGGACGAGGAGCTCGATTTTTTATATGAAACTTCATTCCATGTCGGAAAAATCATCTACAAAACGAACCGGCTGAAACAGGAAAAAGAAGAGAGAGCGGAAGACCTGGTGAAACGGGCGATCTTTCAGCAATTCTCCTCTGAAAAGGAGTTCAGGCGGGAAGCGGAAAAGATGAACGCCGTGCTGCCGTCGGTTTTTTCGGTAGTCGTCCTGCACGCCGCGAATGGGGATGGGGAGGCAGTCGAAGATGTAAAGGAAAATATCAAATCGTACTTGAATTTGCGGGATAAAGTCAGCCACGTCTTAACCATTGATTCCAATATTGTCATCGTCGTCGCAAGCTTCTCGCAAAAAAGCTCCGGCACTTCGGCAGCATCTGAATTCATCCACAAACTGCTGACTCATTTTCACTTTCAGAAGATCCCCACTCCCATCTATATCGGAATCGGCAATGAATACAGCAGCATCCTGAAGCTCGGGAAAAGTTATATAGAAGCCCTTGAAGTCATAAAGGCCGCCGAAATTACCGGAAATCAGGAAAATATCCCGTACGAATACAGTAAGCTCGGGATTTACCGCTATCTTGAAAGCATCGAAGAAAAAAACGCCTCACTGGAATATGTAAACGATGATTTAGCGTTATTAAAAGCCAAAGACAGAGAAAGCAGCACCGAACTGCTGAAAACGTTAGAAATCTATCTCCTCAATAACTGCAAAACAAAACCAGCCGCAGAACAGCTTTTTATTCATCAAAACACATTGAACTACCGCATCAAACAGATTCTTGACATGACATCAATTAATTTAAACGACTTCAGGACAAGGTGCCAGCTGTATCTCGATATCATGCTGATGAAAAAGAGATAAAAAAGAAACCAGTCGCCGTACTGGTTTCAGTTTTAATACCTTCCCGCTTATCAATCTCAGAACCTCACTTCTGAATCACTCCTTTCCCGCAAGATGAGAAATGAATAAACACTGCTCCTCAATATGTGTTATACTTTCATTGATATTGATTCTCAATTAAAAATGTATGAAGTATAGATATAAACGGGAGGCAGAACGATGGCGGAAAATCATGAGGTGTATGACGTCACGATTATAGGCGGAGGTCCGATCGGCCTGTTTGCGGCTTTTTATTGCGGGATGCGGGAGCTGAAAACGAAGGTGATCGAGTTTTTACCGCGGCTCGGAGGGAAGGTGTCTATGTTTTTCCCTGAAAAAATCATCCGTGATATCGGCGGAATACCCGGGATTGCCGGGGAACAGCTGATTAAGCAGCTGAAGGAGCAGGCGGCGACATTTGAGCCGGATATCGTGTTGAATCAGCGGGTGACCGGATTTGAACGGCTGGAAGACGGAACCATTGTGCTCGAAAGTTCCAAAGGGGAAAAGCACTATACGCGCACGGTGATTTTGGCCGTCGGCATGGGGACGCTTGAGGTCAATGAACTTGACAGCGCGGATGCGAGCCGGTATTCAGGAAAGAACCTTCATTATAAGGTGGAGAAGCTTGATGCGTTTCGAGATAAGCATGTCGTGATTTCCGGAGGGGGAGATACCGCGGTTGACTGGGCGAATGAGCTGGAACCGATTGCGGCGTCTGTTACCATCTTGCACCGCCGTAAGGAGTTCGGCGGTTTGGAAAGCAGCGTGGCGAAAATGAAGCGGTCTTCCGTGCGGGTGCTTGCGCCGTATCGTCTGAAGCATCTCAATGGCACCGGGGAACGGATCGAGAGCGTCACCGTTTGTCAAACTGAGTCCGGACTTTCTGAAGTCATCAAGCTTGATGAGCTCATTATCAACCACGGGTTTAAAATTGATCTCGGTCCGATGAAGGACTGGGGGCTTGAGATAGAAGAAGGCAGGATTAAAGCTGACAGACATATGCGGACGAATCTTCCGGGCGTGTTTGTCGCCGGTGACGCCGCCCATTATGAAAGCAAGCTCAGATTGATTGCCGGCGGTTTCACGGAGGGGCCGACCGCCGTGAACAGCGCCAAAGCCTATTTGGACCCGCAGGCGGATCAGATGGCGATGTATTCGACTCATCATAAAAAATTGGTGACACAATAAAAAAGGGCTGACCCCCGATGCTGGGCCCGGGGGTCAGAAAAGCATTCCGGCGTATCAGCTGTGAACGAGCATGTCTTTCATTTCATTTCGTATAAACGCAAATAACTGTTCCTGATTTTTCACGGCGGTAAACCCGCAGCCGGCGGGGACGTCTTCGCCCATGCAGATGACGGGAGGGCGGTTTCCTGACGGATTCGGTGATATGCCGATTTGTTTTCCGGCGCTGATCAAATGCTGAGCGGATTCTTTGCCCGTACAGATAATCATTTGCAGAGGAGACTCACTGATCGTGCGTTCGATCATGGAAGTGAACCGCTCATCCGCGATATGTTCATGGGTGATATAAAACGGGCATGATTTTGAGTCTGACAAGTTTTCTGCTGCTTGACGGCTTCCTACAATGAGCGAATGCGGAGAATCATTTTGCCATTCGGATAGGAGAAAGCCCCGTTTTGTCAGTTCCGTCTTTGCGGCTTCGGTCGCTGCATTCAGGCTTGCGGTCACCCGGCGGATGTCGATCTGCTTGAAAGCCAGTGTGTCAAAGAATTCGCATACCGCAAGGCGTGATGTGAAAAATAGTTGTTCAAAGGTGCTGATCTGTTTCAGGATGTTTTCGTTTGCGGGCATTTTTTTAACGATCCGCTTCGGCCATTCAATAACATCGGCGCCATACTCGCGCAGCTTGTCTGTCAGTGTATGTACATCATCGCCATGAGTGACAACCATGATATGCCGCCCGATGAAGGGTTTGCTTTCAAACCAGCTGTGTGTTTGAAAATTGACAATATCACCAATGACGATAATGGCAGGGTTGGTGATGTTTTGGCTTTGAACTTTGTCATGGATATCCTGAAGCGTTCCTTTAACACTCCGCTGCCGCCCCCACGTTCCCCATTGAATGACGAGTACGGGAACGGAAGGGGATTTTCCGTACTCCATAAGCTTCCGGCATATAAATGACAGATTTTTAACGCCCATGTAAAACACAAGCGTTTGAACGCTTCGGGCAAGCCCTTCCCAGTCGAGATTCGGCCTGCCTTGCAATGATGTATCATGAGCGGTGATCATCGCGAAGGACGAAGCGAAATCACGATGGGTAACGGGGACTCCCGCATATAGCGGCGCTGCAATTCCCGAGGTGATGCCGGGCACCATTTCGTAGCGGATGCCATGCTGATGAAGCGCCTCTGCTTCTTCGCCGACCCTGCCGAACACACTTGGGTCTCCGCCTTTCAAGCGGACGACGGTGTAGCCCTCCGCCGCTTTTTCTATCAGCAGGGCATTTATCTCAGACTGTTTCATAAAATGGCGGTCGGGCAGCTTTCCGCAATAAATGAACCGGCAGTCCGGTGAGGCGTATTCTAGAAACTTTGGGTTTGCGAGCCGGTCATACAAAATGATATCCGCTTTCTCCAGAGCCTGTTTTCCTTTTACGGTGATCAGCCCCGGGTCTCCTGGTCCGGCACCGACAAAATATACGATTCCGTTTTTCATGATGGCGTCATCCCTTCAGCAATTTAAAAAATGAAGGACCACTTGAAAAAGTGATCCGGTCTTTGATCAATACAGGAGGTATACATTCTCTCCTTCGATCAGTGTTTCGTATGTTTTGACACAGCCATGGTCCGGCTCTTGGACTTTTCCGTCTCCTAAGGAAATTTTCCAGTCATGCATCGGGCAGAAGACGTATTCTCCGCTGACGATGCCTTCAGCCAGGACGCCTCCTTTATGGGGACAGCGGTTTTCGACGGCGCGGACGTTCCCGTCAGAAAGCTTAAATACGGCAAGCTCTTTATCTTCTATATATACGGTTTTTCCTAACTCCTCGGGTAATTCGTTTACTCTGCCTATGCAAACCTTTGTCATATCTTTATTAACCATGTCCGTTCCCCCTTACTGTTTTATGAAGTCGTGACGACATTTTCGAATAGATCTTTAGATGCTTTTTTATCTTTAAGAAAGTATTGCCACGGATCTTTGTGGACAGAGAGTGTCTCATTCATTCTGTCGTTGAGCTCCTGCCGTTTTTCCGGATCGTTTAATACGGATTGGACATGAGATAAACCGACGCGCTCAAGCCATGCGGATGTCCGCTCCAGATAGTTTGCCGTTTCTCTGTAGTACTGAAGGTAAGCACCCGCGTATTCTAAGACTTCTTCATTCGTTTTTACTTTCATCAGCAAATCACCGGCGCGCAAATGGGTTCCGCCGTTTCCGCCGACATAAAGCTCCCAGCCTCCGTCGATGCCGACAACGCCAAGGTCCTTAATGCCTGATTCCGCACAGTTCCGCGGGCAGGCGGACACGGCCATTTTAACCTTATGAGGCGTATTGAGCCCTTCGAATTTTTTCTCAAGCGCAATACCCAGTGCCATGGAATCTTGCGTCCCGAAGCGGCAGAATTGTTCGCCTACGCACGTTTTTACCGTGCGGAGTGTTTTTCCGTACGCGTAGCCTGACGGCATATCAAGCTCGGCCCATACTTTCGGCAGATCTTCTTTTTTAACGCCGATGAGATCAATTCGCTGGCCGCCGGTCATTTTAACGAGCGGGATCTCATATTTGTCGACGACATCGGCGATCTTGCGGAGATCTTGAGAGTTGGTTACGCCCCCGTACATCCGGGGAACGACTGAGTATGTTCCGTCTTTTTGAATATTGGCGTGCATCCGTTCGTTCACAAAACGGGATGTTCTGTCATCCTCGTATGTAGCCGGATTAATCATGCCTAAGTAGTAGTTGAGGGCAGGCCGGCATTTGGAGCAGCCTTCCGGCGTTTTCCAGCCGAGCACGTTCATGATTTCTCTCGTATGTGAGAGCCCTTTGGCTTTGATTTCTTCTACGACTTCATCTCTCGACAGTGAGGTACAGCCGCAAATCGCTTCTTTTTGCGCGGATGAGTCAAATTCTGATCCCAGTGTATATTGAAGAATGTCTTCTACGAGCGGTTTACAGCCTCCGCAGGAACGGGATGCCCCGGTGCATGCTTTGATTTCGTCCGTTGATGTGCAGCCTTTTTCCTGAATGGCTTGAATAATGGCACCTTTTGAAACGCCGTTGCAGCCGCAGATGATTTCATCGTCGCTCATCGCCGCGGTCATGCTTGCGCCTGCTTCCTGATCAAGAGGCTGTAAGATTGATATTTTGGAGGTTTCAGAGATATCTGCTTCTTTTTGAATCATAGAAAACAGGCGGTTGCCTTCGCTGCTGTCTCCGAACAAAACAGCGCCGACAATTTGATTGCCCCTCAGGACGATTTTTTTATAAATGCCGTCCTGTTCATCGAACACTTTTATTGCCTTTTTGTCCTCTGATTCATCAAAGTCGCCGGCAGAGAAGACCTCGACGCCTGATACCTTTAATTGAGTGGAGAGAACGGAGCCTTCGTACGGTTTTGTTTCAATGCCGCAAATATGTTTGGCCAGCACTTTTGCCTGTTCATAGAGCGGCGCCACAAGACCGTACGCGATTCCGCGGTGCTCGGCACATTCACCGACCGCGTAAATGTGCGGAATTTCAGTCTGCATATAATCGTTGACAATGATTCCGCGGTTTACCGGGATGCCGCTTTCTGTGCCAAGCTGTGTATTCGGGCGGATGCCGACCGCCATGACGACCAGATCAGCTTCGATGCTTGTGCCGTCTTTAAAGCGTACGCCTTTGACACGGTCAGTACCGAGAATTTCTTCGGTTTGTTTTTCAAGGAAAAATGTCATGCCTTGTTTTTCTAACTCGTTTTGCAGCAGGCGTCCCGCCGCTGCGTCAAGCTGGCGCTCCATCAGGAATGGGGCGAGGTGGATGACAGACACGTCCATGCCGAGATTCAGCAGTCCGCGCGCGGCTTCCAAACCCAGCAGTCCTCCGCCGATGACGGCTGCTTTTTTATATTGTTTTGACGCGGCGAGCATCGTGTCGGTATCTTTTATGTCCCGGAATGCCGTGACGCCTTGTTTGTCTGCGCCCGGAATCGGAAGGATAAAAGGGACAGAGCCTGTCGCCAGGATGAGTTCATCGTAAGGCTGGATTCTGTCTGCATCGGTGATGACGGTTTGGTTTTCCGTGTCGACTTTGATGACTGTTTCACCGGTATACAGCTGAATGTTGTTTTCTTTGTACCAGTTCCAATCGTTTAACGTAATGTCTTGAATGTCGGTATCGCCTTGCAGCACTTTTGACAGAAGGATTCGGTTATAGTTGGGATGAGGTTCGGCCCCGAATATTGTAATCTCAAATTCGTCTTTTGAAACACGCAGTATTTCTTCAATCGCTCTTACCCCGGCCATTCCATTTCCAACAAGGACTAGCTGTTTTTTTCCCATCAGATGATCCGCTCCTTATCTTTGTTTTTTTCAGCGTAGCACAGCAAAAACAAATATTTAAGATGCATGTTATGAAATGTAACAAAAAATACGAAAAAATCTAAAAATTTTATGAAAATTAGATAGGGATGATTCGTACCGCACACATCTTAAAACCGGGCATTTTACAGTCCGGATCCAAGGCTTCACCAATTAAATCGTTGACGTTTTGCTTGTCAGACCAATGGATGGGGACAAACAACGTGTGATGTGTCTGACTTTTACTTGATTTTAAACGGAGAATACATCAAAATAAATAGTAACGATTACGATTTAAAACTATGTACATCATGATGAAAATAAGGCAGTTGCGAGATATAAATCGTAATTATTCTATTTTGTCAGGGGGCTATTGATATGAAAAAAATTCCGGTTACAGTATTGAGCGGCTATCTTGGTGCCGGAAAGACGACCGTTTTGAATCATATTTTACAAAACCGCAACGGTTTAAAAATTGCCGTCATCGTCAATGACATGAGCGAAGTAAATATAGACGCGGGCTTGGTGAAGCAGGGAGGCGGTTTGTCAAGGACGGATGAGAAACTTGTAGAATTATCCAACGGCTGTATCTGCTGCACGCTGCGTGAAGATTTATTAGTCGAAGTTGAGAAACTCGCGAAAGACGGCAGGTTTGATTATATTGTCATTGAATCAACAGGGATCAGCGAACCGATTCCCGTTGCCCAGACATTTTCTTATATAGATGAAGAAATGGGCATTGATCTGACAACATTCTGCAGGCTGGACACAATGGTGACCGTGGTGGATGCAAACCGCTTCTGGCATGATTTCCAGTCCGGTGACACCCTTCTTGACCGGAAGGAAGCGGCGGGAGAAGAGGATGAACGGGTGATTGCCGACTTATTAATTGACCAAATCGAGTTTTGTGATGTGCTCATTTTAAATAAATGCGACATGGTGGGCGAAAAAGAGCTTGAACAGCTGGAAACGGTTCTTTGCGCATTACAGCCCCGTGCCAGACTGATCCGGTCCGTCCGCGGAGAAGTGCCCGCCGAATGCATATTGAATACCGGTTTATTTGAGTTTGAGGAAGCGAGTTCATCAGCAGGGTGGATAAAGGAACTGACGGCAGGTCATGAAGCGCACACTCCGGAAACGGAAGAGTACGGCATCACTTCGTTTGTGTACTCGCGGCGTCTGCCGTTTCATACCGTTCGTTTTGACAGCTGGCTGCATCAATCAATGCCTGACAACATTGTGCGCGCAAAAGGAATTGTTTGGTGCGCAACCCGCAACAGCCTTGCGCTGCTGATGTCTCAGGCGGGTCCGGCGGTTTCGATTGAGCCTGTTTCTTATTGGGTGGCGGCAATGCCGAAACTTGAGCAGGAGCAGATCAAACAGCAGGAACCGGAGATTCTGGAAGATTGGGACGACCAATTCGGAGATCGTCATACGAACCTGGTGTTTATCGGAACAGATTTAGATGAAGCCGCCATTACAAAGGAATTGGATCAGTGCCTGCTCACGCCGTCTGAGTTCGATTCCGACTGGTCGCAGCTTGAGGATCCTTTTCAATGGGATATTCAGCGGGCTGAATAGCATACCGGCCAAGTTTAGAAGCAGGTGAAAAGGGAAGGAGTGATGAAAAAGGAGCTGACCAAGTGTGAAAGCATTGACATATCAAGGAAAAGAACATATGGAAGTGAAAGAAGTCCCGGCACCCGCCATTCAAGATGAGAGAGATGTCATCGTTCGAATTACCGCAACCGGGATATGCGGTTCAGACCTTCATTTATATAAAAACGGAATACCCGCCGATCCGGGTTATATTGTCGGGCATGAGCCGATGGGAATCGTTGAAGAAACGGGCAGTCAAGTCAAAAAACTGAAAAAAGGCGACCGGGTCGTGATTCCTTTTAACATCGGCTGCGGAGAATGTCATTATTGCAAGCATCAGATGGAAAGCCAGTGTGATGAATCAAATCCAAATCCTCATACAGATGCCGGCGGTTTATTCGGTTTTTCGGAGTTTAACGGAAATTATCCCGGCGGACAGGCTGAATATTTACGTGTTCCTTACGCTGATTTCTCTTCTTTTCTGGTTCCGGCAGACAGTGAGCTTGAAGATGAGCAGGTGCTGCTTCTGTCAGATGTCATGCCGACCGCCTTTTGGAGCGTTCAGCACAGCGGAGTGAAGAAAGGAGATACAGTCGTTATTCTAGGATCAGGTCCGATCGGCTTAATGGCGCAAAAATTCGCGTGGAAAAAAGGAGCTAAACGGGTTATCGCAGTTGATCAAGTCCCGCACCGCCTTGAACATGCGAGACGCATAAACGGAGCAGAGACCTTCAATTTTTCAGAACATGATGAGATCGGGAAACTGCTGCACGAACAAACGTCAGGGGGTGCGGATGTAGTGATTGATTGTGTCGGAATGGACGGCACGCCGCTTTCAAAAGAAAAAGCAGAGCAAAAACCGAATCAGTTCGGAACGATCAGCCCGATTCTTACAGCATCAGAAGCCGTTAAGAAGTTCGGAACCGTGCAGCTCACGGGCGCATACATTTCTGAAGCGGACGGCTTTCCGCTCGGCGATTTTTTCACACGCAACGTTTCTTTAAAAATGGGCCAGGCACCCGGTATTCATCTGATGCCGATGCTGTATCAATTGATCGAACAAAATGAAATTGATCCGACGGATATCATTACACACAAAATGAGTCTTGCGGAAGCTCCTGCTGCATATGATATATTTGACAAAAAAGAAGATGGCAACATTAAAGTGATTTTGAAGCCATAGCGAGGGGAAACATGATGAATATTTACAGACCGGCGGGATTTTGGATCAGATTGGGAGCCGTTGTACTCGACTATTTAATTACTTCAGTGCCTTTGGCGATTATTTTTATGCTGGCAACAGGAAAAGATCCGAATGAGAGCGCAATGATCAGCATCATTTTGACTCTTTATGGTATTTTGCTCCCTGTATACTGGAACGGTTATGTTATCGGCAAAAAGATCTGTGGTATCCGCATCGTCAAAAAAGACGGAACTCAGGTAGGCTTTCTCACTATGATTTTGAGAGTGCTTGTGGGCGGCCTGATATATGGCGTGACGTTTGGAATCGGTGTGATCGTGAGCGCATTCATGGTCGGAATGAGAGAAGACAAACGGTCAATCCACGATTTTGTAGCGGGAACGTATGTCACATACGCGCTGCCGGACGAATCGATTGAAAAGAGCGAATAATTTCGCTCTTTTTTTTGCATAAAAAATGGATGAGGGAGCAACATATAACAAACGTTAAAGGAGGAAAGAGTCATGAAAAAAGCTGCATTGTCTTTAGCTGCGTTTTTCATTACAGCAATGGTTTTCACAATGCCGGCACACGCCGAAACAAAAATGCCTTCAACAATGTCACTCACGGAACAGCAGAAAAAAGAAATTGAATCACTTGAAAAAGAAGTGCTCGAAAAACGCAAACATGTCATATCCAAATATGTTGAGTACGGGGTCCTGCCGAAAGAAAAAGCAGAACATATTAAACAGCATATGGACAGGCGCTTTAATATGATGAAACAAAATGGCTTTGTCCCGAAGCCTCCGCCTCATAAATTGGAAAAGCGGCATCATCATTCTTAAGCATCCGGCAAGCCGGATGCTTTTTTATCGGGATTGCTCTGAAATGAGTTTCATAACGTGTGATATCAATATCATACGCATCAGGAGGATGAAACACATGGTACATAAAAAACAGGGTCTGTTCCCTGATACATTTCTATGGGGGGGCAGCTTCGTCTGCCTATCAGGTTGAAGGAGCTTGGAATAAGACGGTAAAGGACCTTCAGTATGGGTGAACAGTGCAGAGTGGCTATTAGTGACGGAGTTCATCTCATCGGCTGCTGCAGCTGGTCATTCACGGATCTGTTAAGCTGGCTGAACGGCTATCAAAAACGCTACGGTTTTGTGTATAATCAATCGAGATAAAGAAGATGAAAAGGATTTGAAACGGATCAGGAAAAAAGTTTTTATTGGTACCAGAATGTAATTGAAACAAACGGTAAAAGTCCCCTGAGAGAAATATGATTCTCTCAGGGATTTCTTTTACATTGCGTCTGCATCAATAATATACGTATCCGCATGAAGATCGGATATTTCGGCAGGCACTGAATAACAGGTAAGGCTGTATCGGCCTTTCGGAATATTAAAGAAAAGCCGCTTTGACATCACGCTTTCAATCTCAATTCCATCTTTTACAGCCTCAAAGGGAACAGTCGCTTTTTTCTCATAGGATAGTACCGGTTCACTTGTGTTAAGCCTGAGGACGATAAATGCCCTCGTATTTCTCCTTGCTTCAAATGAAACAGCTCCGTCAGTTTCCGCATATCCTTTTTCAATGGCTTCATCGGTCCAATCGATAACAGGCGGTTCTGAATCTTTTTGGAAGATTGTAAATTGATGATAAGAAATGGCCAGTTCTTGCGGTTTCCATGATTTATTCAATGCGCTGTTCCTCCTGTTTTTTTACTTGATTTTAAATAATACTCTCGTTCCGTCGGGATCATTGGTAAGCTGGTGTCCGACCCAAGAGCCGGCTCCGCGGTTGTCTGCCGGAGAAATATATTCTACGGAGGCATTGTTTCCGCCCTGTTTACAAACCGCCATCGGCCATTCATCCCTATCGTATCCCGTTTTGACAGGCACATGTTTAAGAGATTGCTCACGCCGCTTATGTACTCCGTCTCTGTCAATGGTGCATATGCTGGAATGCCCTTCTTTTATCGCGTCCTTAATATGCTTTGCTGTTTCCGGATATCGATCGGACGGAAATAGGATTACTTTGTCGTAATCACTCTTCTGAACGGTCTGCTCGTTATCTGAGAAAAGATCACCCTTGATCAGGGCCGCGACTGCTCCGGCAATGATGATAAGAACAAGCAGCAGTGCTTTTAATGTTTTCAAGAGTATCAATCACCTCCAGTTTTAAATTGCTTTAAAGCTGGTCCAAGAATAAAGCAGAATCAGCCGGCTGTAAAGCTGTTAAAATATATTTCTCAGCCGCAATTCAGCTGAATATCTGTAAAACCATCCGCACAAATCAATTTTATTCATTAAATATCCGATCAGAAAGTGTTTTTTGCCGTTTCTCTATTCAGAAATGAACGGTTGCGGCCGTATCGTCAATTGACTTATTATAGCGATAAGCTCACCGGCAGGATATCTTCGTCTGCGAGTGTCCGACCCGAAAACCTTGGCCGTCTTGTCATTGTGCGCAACAGGACGATAAAAAGACGGCCATCTGATAAGAAGGCCGTCAGCAAATCATTCCAGATTCGCATGCTTTGTAAACATGTCTGCTGAATTCAATTCTTTTTTCTCCATGATTTTTAGAATAACCGCATCGTAAAACAGCAGAAGAGTTTGTTCGAATAAAGAACCCATCGGCTGAATCGTCTTTCTGTCTCCGCCGGTCTCTTCCTTAGGAGAGCCGGGAATCGTTATCGTAAGATCAGCAAGTTTGCCGAGACTTGAATCGGGGTTAATCGTTAATGCAGTGATGATGCCGTTAAGGCTTTTGGCTTTTTCAGCCGTATGAAGCAGACTTTTTGTTTCGCCTGAGCCTGAGCCGATGATGACGAGACCGCCTTCTTGGAGGGGAGGGGTAAGCGTCTCACCGACGATGTAAGCGTTCAGGCCGATGTGCATCATCCTCATGGCGAACGCTTTAGCCATAAAGCCGGAACGCCCCGCTCCGGACGTGAAGATTTGATCTGCCGATAAAATCTGATCTGCAAGCTTGTCAGCTTCACTGTCGGCTATTAATGCTGCGGTGCGGGATATTTCATTTAGTATTTCATGTAAGTATTCAGTCGTTTTCATGATCCTTGTGAGATCAGCTGTTTCATTTTAGCAGCAGCATCCGCTTTATTGTCAGCTCCCGTAATGCCTCCGCCGACAATGATTAAATCTGGGTTTTGTTTGATGGCTTCAGGAAGCGTATCAAGTTTAATGCCCCCGGCAATTGCGGTTTTAGCGCTCTTGACCGCTTTTTTAATCGCCGTCAGTTCCTCGAATGAATTCTTTCCTTCTGCTTGAAGATCATAACCTGTGTGAACACAAATATAATCAACACCGAGTTGGTCAATTTCTTTTGCCCGTGTTTCAAGGTTTTTTACGTTAATCATGTCGACGAGAATTTTTTTCTGCTGTTTTTTTGCTTCGGCAACCGCCCCTTTGATCGTTGAGTCGTCTGTCGCTCCTAAAACGGTGATGATGTCGGCGCCCGCTTCTGCCGCTTTCATGATCTCGTAGCCGCCTGCATCCATGATTTTAAGATCGGCAAGCACTTTCAGGTGAGGAAAGGCTGATTTCATTTTCTGTACGGCTTTCAGGCCTTCATTAATGACAACGGGAGTGCCGATTTCTACAACATCTATATATTGTTCGACTTCTTTCACAAGTTCAATTGCTTCCGGGATATTCACTAAGTCTAATGCCAGCTGTAATTCCACTTTATATCCACTCCTCTTTTTCGTGTATTTACATTCTATAGAGTGCCCCGCATGTTGAGAAGTACGCACTTTGAAGTCTAATAGTTACTTTGAGGATACTGTCCCCGCAGGCAATGCGCTTTGTTTCAGCAAAACTGCGTGGTAGTATAAACTGATGAAAGTTGTGTAAAAAAGTAAGCGTGTATGAATAGATGATGAACGTACAAAAAGTAAGAGGAAGGAGAATGGCCCGTGAGCCGAATGGATAAGAAAACGTTTAATTGCGAAAAGGAATTGACGCTTGCCGTGATAGGCGGGAAGTGGAAAATGCTGATTATGTGGCACCTGGGAAAAGAAGGGACAAAGCGTTTTAATGAGCTGAAAGCTTTAATTCCGGATATTACGCACAAAATTCTTGTGAATCAGCTCAGGGAGCTGGAGCAGGATCTGATCGTTCACAGGGAAGTTTACCCTGTCGTCCCTCCGAAAGTGGAGTACTCATTAACGGAGCAAGGAGAGACCCTTATGCCGATTTTGGACGCCATGTATAAGTGGGGAAAAGAATATATGGAATTAATCAACATTGATAAAACTGCAATAAAGGAATCTTTTTGAAGCGCTCTATGTAAAATAGAGTGCTTTTTTTGCGGTTTAATGAAATCATATTGCGAACGATTAAATCTCCTGTTTCGGTTCTTGCGCTGTTTTTTCCCCATCAGCTAATATATGAAAACTATTTTCATTCTGCCATAACTGGATATTCGAAAGATTTATACTATAGTTTAAAGATTTTTAATTTTACATAAATAATATTTTTAAAAATAAATTGCGGGATGCCGCAAAATACCCTCTGGAATTGTCGGAATTTTTTTCGGTGTGCCGAATGAAACTTTTCACCCATTTTTCGGTGATAAAAACAATAATTTCATATAAAGTGAACGTAAGTAGATATATAGTAATTCATGAAGAAATAGGTAAACCCTGTTGCTTACAAACATTGGATTCTTGTCTTGATTTCTCATAAATTTGAGCCGCATTTCGGACTGTGCGGGTGAGTGGATTGCGGATTTCGGCGGTGATTGAATCGGGATCGTTTTGGAGGTAAGTGGTTCTTTTGGCTTGATAATGAGTTAGGGACATTGAGGGAGGCTGTTTCTAAGGGAGAATTGACAATTTTATCTTAAAAAGGGGAGGCGCACACATATGGAAATAACTTTTTATCCTTTAACAAATGCTCAAAAACGTATCTGGTATACAGAAAAATTCTATCCGAACACAAGTATTTCAAATCTTGCCGGGTTCGGGAAACTCATTTCTGATGACGGCGTACAGGCTCATTACGTTGAGAAAGCGATACAGGAATTCGTCCGGCGGTATGAGTCGATGAGAATCCGTCTGCGGCTTGATGATGAGGGGGAGCCCGTTCAATATGTGAGCGAATACCGTCCGCTGACTATCGAACATACAGACATCAGGCAAGCCGGCTGCTCTGCGGAAGAGCTGTCAAAATGGGGACGTGACGAGGCAAGCAAGCCTCTGGCATTATATGATCAGGATTTATTCCGTTTTTCCGTGTATACCATCAGCGAAAATGAGGTCTGGTTCTACGTTAATGTGCATCACGTTATTTCAGACGGGATTTCCATGACGATTCTGGGCAATGCGATTACTGATATTTATTTGGAGCTTTCGGGCGGATCAAGTGAGGAACAGACGGAGATTCCTTCCTTTATCGAGCATGTGCTGACTGAGCAGGAATATGTGCAGTCGAAGCGGTTTAAAAAGGATCGGGATTTTTGGAACGGGCAGTTTGAGACCGTGCCGGAGCTTGTGTCCCTGAAACGGAGCCAGGCAGATGCGGGTCTTGATGCGAAACGGTTTTCTCAAGAAATTCCTCACGACTTATATGGCCGCATTCATTCATTCTGCGAGGAGCATAAAGTCAGCGTACTATCTCTGTTCCAGTCAGCTCTGATCACTTATCTCTACAAAGTGACCGGCCGGGATGACGTTGTCACAGGTACGTTTATGGGAAACCGGACGAATGCGAAAGAAAAGCAGATGCTCGGGATGTTCGTATCTACGGTGCCTGTGCGGACAAGCGTTGACGGAGGACAGTCTTTCTTGGAATTCGTTAAAGGCCGGATGAAGGATCTGATGAAAATTCTCCGCCACCAAAAGTATCCGTATAACCTGCTTGTCAATGATTTGCGCGCTTCGAAAAGTTCGCTGAGCAGATTGTTTACGGTAGCTCTGGAGTACCAGGTGATGCAGTGGCAGAAAAAAGAGAATCTGTCCTTCCTGACAGACCCTATTTTCAGCGGAAGCGGTACAAATGATATTTCGATTCATGTGAAGGAACGATGGGACACTGGGAAATTGACGATTGATTTTGACTATCGCAGCGACATATTCAAGGGAGAGGAGATTGTATCTGTTTCTGAACGTTTGATCACGCTGATTGAAGATGCGATTTCATCTCCTGATCGCATAATTGATGAGCTTACTCTTCTTTCTGAATCCGAGAAAGAGCGGCTGCTGACACGGGCCTCCGGCAATCCGGTGAATTACCGCGGGGAGATGACGATACCGGGGCTGTTTGAAGAGAAAGTGAAGTCACTGTCTGACAAACCGGCGGTGGTGTATGAAGGCCGAACATTGTCCTATCGCACATTGCATGAACAGTCAGGCCGAATTGCCGGACGCCTTCTTAAAGCCGGGATATCAGCCGATACTCCTGTCGCGGTGCTGCTTGGCCGTTCTGAGCGTGTCATTGCGGCAATATTGGGAATTTTGAAAGCGGGCGGCGCTTATGTGCCGATAGATCCTGATTTTCCGGCGGATCGGATTCAGTACATTTTGGAGGACAGCGGAGCGAAGGCTGTTCTGACGGAGGCCGGAATACAGGCGCCTGTATCGGATGCCGAACGGATTGATTTTGACGAGGCTGTTCAGTTTGAAACGGCTGCGGACGGTGTCAGCACACAATCAGACCGGCTGGCTTACATCATCTACACGTCAGGTACAACCGGGCGGCCGAAAGGCGTGATGATTGAGCACCGGCAAGTTCATCATCTGGTGCAATCACTGCAGCAGGAGATTTATCAATGCGGTGAGCAGACATTAAGAATGGCGCTTTTGGCTCCGTTTCATTTTGATGCGTCCGTCAAACAGATTTTTGCCTCGCTTCTTTTGGGACAGACGCTTTATATCGTGCCGAAAACGACTGTAACGAATGGCTCGGCACTGCTCGACTATTATCGTCAAAACCGGATTGAAGCCACTGACGGAACCCCTGCGCATCTGCAGATGATGGTTGCGGCGGGAGATGTCAGCGGAATTGAATTGCGCCACATGCTCATTGGGGGAGAGGGCCTGTCCGCCGCTGTTGCTGAACAGCTGATGACGCTCTTTCATCAATCGGGCAGGGCGCCGCGTCTGACGAATGTGTACGGGCCGACAGAAACGTGCGTAGATGCATCCGTGCATCAGGTGTCAGCCGATAACGGAATGAATCAACAGGCGGCGTATGTTCCGATCGGAAAACCGCTCGGCAACGCCCGTTTGTATATATTGGATAAGCACCAGCGGCTTCAGCCCGACGGCACGGCCGGTGAGCTGTATATCGCGGGTGACGGTGTAGGCCGCGGCTATTTAAATCTTCCGGATTTGACCGCAGAGAAGTTTTTGCAAGATCCGTTTAACGGAAGCGGCCGCATGTACCGCACGGGTGATATGGCGCGCTGGCTGCCGGACGGGACGATCGAATATATTGGCCGTGAAGATGATCAGGTGAAAGTCCGCGGCTACCGTATTGAGCTGGGAGAAATTGAAACGGTGCTCAGAAAAGCTCCGGGCGCGGCCCAGGCCGTCGTGCTGGCGCGGCCGGATCAGCAGGGCAGCTTAGATGTTTGCGCATATATCGTTCAGGAAAAAGGAACCGAGTTTCACCCTGCCGAGTACAGGGAGTATGTGTCCAAGCACCTTCCAGATTACATGGTGCCCGCTTACTTTACAAAAACGCACGAAATTCCGCTCACGCCGAGCGGTAAGGCAGACCGCAAAAAGCTGTTTGCGCTCGATGTGCAGGCTGTCAGCTCATCCGAATATGCCGCGCCGAGAAATGAAACGGAGGAAACGCTCACCGTCATCTGGCAGGAAGTCCTCGGAATGGATAAGGCGGGCATTTATGATCATTTCTTCGAGTCAGGCGGTCATTCATTAAAGGCGATGACGCTTCTGACGAAAATTCATAAGCAAATGGGCGTTGAAATTCCGCTGCAATACTTGTTTGAGCATCCGACGATTGCGGCGCTTGCCGATTATGCGGAAAACCGAAACGAAGGACAGGCATTCAGTGCGATTGAGCCGGCTGAGAAGCAGGCGAGCTATCCGCTTTCGCTCGCTCAGCAGCGGACTTATATCGCGAGCCAATTTGAAGACGCGGGAGTCGGATATAACATGCCGGCTGCGGCCATGATTGAGGGCGCTTTAGACCGTGAAAAGCTTGAGCGTGCATTTTCTGCCTTAATCAGCAGGCATGAAGCGCTCAGAACATCGTTTCAATCAGAGGACGGCACGCCGAGACAGGTGATTCACGAACATGTTCCGTTTCATATTGAAATGATCGAAGCGCGCGGAAGAACGAATGAACAGGTCATGAAGGACTTTGTGCGCCGTTTTGATTTATCTGAGGCGCCGCTGTTCAGAATCGGCCTGCAAACGCTCGGTCACAATCGCCATATGCTGCTGTTTGATATGCATCACCTGATTTCTGACGGGGTGTCTATTTCCATCATGCTGAAGGAACTGGCTGACATCTACGGCGGAGATCAGCTGCCTGATTTGCGCATTCAATATAAAGATTATGCCGTATGGCAGGCGGAACGGGCGAAAGAAGGCTACAAGAAGGAGCGGGCGTACTGGAAAGAAGTCTTCAGCGGCGAACTGCCGGTGCTTCAGCTGCTCCCTGATTATCCGCGGCCGCAGGTGCAAAGCTTTGAAGGTGACCGCGTGTCCGTCAAGCTGCCGAAAATGCTGCGGGAACGGCTGCAGAAGCTTGCCGAGAAAAACGGAGCCACTCTTTACATGGTGCTGTTATCGGCATACTATACGCTGCTTTCTAAGTATTCGGGACAGGAAGACATCATCGTGGGAACACCGTCAGCGGGAAGAAATCACTCTGATACCGAGGGGCTTATCGGGATGTTTGTCAACACGCTTGCGCTGCGAAGCTCCGTGAAGCAGGATCAGACATTTGCCGGCTTGTTAGGTCATGTGCGGAAACAGGTGCTGGACGCGTTTTCCCATCAGGATTATCCGTTTGAGTGGCTGACCGAGGAGCTGAACGTGCCCCGGGACATGAGCAGGCATCCGATATTTGACACGATGTTCAGTCTGCAAAATGCTTCGGACGGAATTCCGGAGATCGGCAACCTGACGCTGTCTCTTCATGAAACCAACTTCAATATCGCTAAATTCGATCTGACAATGCAGGCCCGGGAAACAGCGGAAGGCATTGCGCTCGATTTGGATTATTGCACGAAGCTGTTTAAGCGCTCAACTGCGGATCGCATGCTTGCGCACTATGTCCGTCTGCTGGAGCGCGCGGCAGCTCAGCCGGATGCGAAAATCAGCGAATATGATCTGCTTTCTGAATGGGAGGCTTTGAACCAATTACAGCGGTTCAATCCGGAGCGCACAGCATACCCGAAAGAGCAAACGATCGTGCAGATCTTTGAAGAACAGGCCCGAAAGAACCCTGACCGGACAGCTCTTCAGTTCGAAGGGGAAACTCTGTCGTATCAGCAGCTGAATGAACGCGCCAACAGGCTTGCGCGGCATATTCTTTCGGTCGGAGGCGGCGGGAAAACCGCGGCTGTTTTATGTGAACGGTCAATGGACATGATTGTTTCCATTATGGCTGTGTTAAAAGCGGGGTCCGCCTATGTGCCGATTGATCCTGAGCATCCGGTTCAGCGGATTCAGCATTTCTTCCGCGACAGCGGGGCGAATGTGCTCCTGACTCAGCAAAGCCTCAAGCCGCTTGCGGAAAAGGCCGGTTTTCAAGGCGTCATTGTGCTTGCTGATGATGAGGCGAGCTATGAAAAGGACTCTCGCAATCCAGCATTGCCGTTTGATTCCAAAACGATTGCCAATCTCACTTATACATCAGGCACGACGGGAACGCCGAAAGGAAACATCGTCACACATGCCAACATTTTGCGGACGGTAAAAAACACGAACTATTTGACCGTTTCTGAAGAGGATACAGTGCTCGGTCTGTCAAACTACGTCTTTGACGCTTTTATGTTTGATATGTTCGGTTCGCTGTTAAACGGTGCAAAGCTTGTGATCGTCCCGAAAGATACGGTGCTGGACATGTCGCGCCTGTCCCGTGTGATCAAACGGGAGAACGTCAGCATTCTGATGATTACGACGGCCCTGTTCCACCTGCTTGTTGATATGGAGCCGTCCTGTCTGACGACGCTTCGGAAAATCATGTTCGGGGGCGAAAGAGCGTCTGTAGAACATGTCAAAAAGGCGCTGGCGGCAGTCGGAAAAGGAAGACTGCTTCATATGTACGGTCCGTCGGAAAGCACGGTGTTTGCGACATACCATCCGGTGGATGTCATTGAAGAGGATACGCTCTCCGTTCCGATCGGTAAACCGGTCAGCAATACGGAAGTCTTTATTATGAACTCAGCCGGACGCATTCAGCCGGCGGGTATTGCGGGAGAGCTGTGCGTCAGCGGGGAAGGTCTCGTAGAAGGCTACTACAACCGTCCTGAACTGACGGAAGAAAAATTTGTAAAGCATCCGTTTAAGGAAGGTGAACGGATGTATAAAACGGGCGACTTGGCCAGATGGCTTCCGAATGGCGATATCGAGTTTATCGGACGTATCGACCATCAGGTGAAAATCCGCGGTCAGCGGATTGAGCTTGGCGAAATTGAGCATCAGCTTCAAAGCCATGACCAGATTCAGGAATGCATTGTGCTCGCTGTGGATCAAGGCGCGGGTGACAAACTTCTTTGCGCGTATTTTGTCGGCCTCAGGGAAATCTCTTCCCGGGAGCTGAGAGAGCATACGGCGAAGGATCTTCCGGCTTATATGATTCCGTCCGTCTTTATTCAATTGGATGAACTGCCTCTTACAGGGAACGGAAAAATCGACAGGCGGGCGCTGCCGATGCCGGATGTGACCGCAGCGAATGCCGTGTCATATACGGCGCCGCGCAATGAAACAGAACAAAAACTGGCGGATATTTGGGCTGAGGTGCTGCAAATGGAACGGGTCGGCGTCCATGATCAGTTCTTTGAGATCGGGGGCCACTCGTTAGCGGGGATGAAACTGCTGGCCCTTATTCAGAAGACATTCGGCGTGCAGCTTACCTTAAAGGATCTGTTCACTTCTCCGACGGCTGCGGGGCTGGCGCAGCTGATTGAAGGGGCTGAACGGAAGGCGGCTGAGAGCATCGCACCGGCGGCCGAGCGGGAAACGTATCCGGTTTCTTCACCGCAGAAGCGGATGTTCGTGCTTCAGCAGCTGGAAGGCGCTGAAACAAGCTATAACATGCCGTCTGTGCTCCGCTTAAAAGGAAAGCTTGATGCAGAAAAGCTGAAATCCGTTATGAAACAGCTGACAGAACGCCATGAAGCCTTCAGAACGACATTTGACATAAAGGATGGAGAAACGGTTCAGCGTATATGGGCGGAAGCTGATATCGACATGGAATATTATGAAGCCTCTGAAGAAGATGCTGAACAGATTATTCAGAGCTTTATCCGGCCGTTCCGTCTGGATCAGCTTCCTCTCGTCAGAACGGGACTGGTCAAGCTGGCTGAACATGACCACCTGCTGCTGTTTGATATGCACCATATCATTTCGGACGGCGCTTCAGTCGGCGTGCTGATAGATGAACTGTCCCGCTTGTATGGCGGCGAAACGCTTGAGCCGCTGCGGATTCATTATAAAGACTATGCGGTATGGCAGCAGAAATTTATTCAATCAGAGCAGTACCGCAAGCAGGAGGAGCATTGGCTTCGGGAGCTTGACGGCGAGCTTCCGGTATTGACGCTGCCGGCTGATTACAGCCGTCCGGCCGTGCAAACCTTTGAAGGAGACAAGCTGGTCTTTTCTCTGACTGAGGAACAGACGTCGGCTCTTCGCAGTCTTGCGAAACAAACGGATTCTACCATGTACATGGTGCTGCTGGCGTCATACAGCGCCTTTCTCTCAAAACTGAGCGGACAGCATGACATCATTGTCGGCTCGCCGGTTGCGGGACGATCACATGCGGATCTCGCAAACGTCATCGGTGTTTTTGTGAATACACTCGCGCTTCGTACGTATCCGGAAGCGGACAAAACGTTCACGGACTATCTTAAAGAAGTAAAACAAACCGCTTTACATGCATTTGACGCGCAGGATTATCCGCTTGAAGACCTTCTGCAAAAGGTTGAGGTGCAGCGTGATACGAGCCGAAATCCGCTGTTTGATGCGGTATTCTCAATGCAAAATGCAAATGCTGAAGATCTGGTCATGGAAGGAATCGAGCTGAAGCACCATCCGTTTGACAGAAAAACAGCCAAGTTTGACCTGACAATGACGGCTGAGGACACAGGCGAAGGCTTAACGTTTGTGCTTGAATATAACACCGCGCTGTTTAAACCGGAAACGGCAGAGACGTGGAAGCATTATTGGCTTCATCTGTTAAAAGCCGCAACGGAAAATCCGGCTGCGAAGCTTTCTGAGCTTTCATTGGTGAATGAAACAGAAAAACAAGCCCTCCTTGACGCATGGAAAGGAAAAACAATTTCTGTGCCGCGGGCCAAAACGGTTCATCGTCTCTTTGAAGAAACGGCCGCCCGCCATGCGAACCGGCCGGCCGCGGCATACAACGGCGCGAAATGGACGTACGGCGAGCTGAACGCAAGGGCGAACCGGATCGCGCGCATTCTTATGGACTGCGGCGTCACGGCTGACGAACGTGTCGGCATTTTGACGAAACCGTCCTTGGAAATGGCCGCGGGCGTACTCGGCGTCTTAAAAGCGGGCGCGGCATTTGTGCCGATTGACCCCGACTACCCGGAAGAGCGCATCAGCTACATTCTGCAGGACAGCGGCGCCAAGCTTCTTCTCACACAGGAAGCGCTCGACGTGCCGGATGGCTACAAAGGTGAAACGATCCTGCTTGACGGCAGCCGCTCCATTCTGAGCCTGCCGCTTGATGAAAACGATGAAGCGAACCCGCAGACGGAAACAACGGCGGATCATCTCGCTTATATGATTTACACGTCAGGAACGACCGGACAGCCGAAGGGTGTCATGGTCGAACACCATGCGCTTGTGAACCTGTGCTTCTGGCACCACGACGCATTCGCCATGACGGCGGATGATAAAAGCGCCAAATACGCGGGCTTCGGTTTTGACGCCTCCATCTGGGAGATGTTCCCGACATGGACCATCGGCGCGGAGCTTCATGTCATTGACGAAGCGATCCGGCTGGATATCACCCGCTTAAATCACTATTTCGAGGAGCACGGCGTGACCATCACCTTCCTGCCGACGCAGCTGGCCGAACAATTTATGGAGCTGGAAAATACCTCTCTCCGCATGCTTCTCGTCGGCGGCGACAAGCTGAAGCGGGCGGTGAAAAAGCCGTACACGATCGTCAACAACTACGGTCCGACGGAAAACACCGTCGTCGCGACAAGCGGCGTCATCAATCCTGAGAAAGGATCGCTTTCGATCGGACGGGCGATTGCCAATACGAGAGCTTATATTCTCGGCGACGGAGATCAGGTGCAGCCGGAAGGCATTGCCGGTGAATTGTGCGTGGCCGGCCGCGGCCTTGCGCGCGGATACCTGAACCGTGAAGAAGAAACGGCGAAGCGGTTTACCGCAGATCCGTTCGTGCCCGGCGAGCGCATGTACCGGACCGGCGACCTCGTCAAATGGAACGCGCAGAGCGGCATCGAATACATCGGCCGTATCGACCAGCAGGTCAAAGTGCGGGGCTACCGGATCGAGCTTTCAGAAATCGAAGTCCGTCTCGCCCAGCTTGCGGATGTTCATGACGCAGCGGTGACGGCTGTGGAAGACAAAGCGGGCAATACCGCGCTTTGCGCCTATGTCGCGCCTCAGCAGAACGATATTGAAGCGCTCAAAGCCGCGCTGAAAGACACGCTGCCTGACTACATGGTGCCGGCGTTCTGGGTGGAGATGGACGAGCTTCCGGTCACCGCAAACGGAAAGATTGACAAAAAAGCCCTGCCGGAACCGGACATTGAAGCGGGAAGCGCCGCTTACAAAGCGCCGGAAACGGAGATGGAGACGCTGCTTTCTGACATTTGGCAGGAAGTGCTCGGTCTTGATCAGATCGGCGTAAGCGATAATTTCTTCACGCTCGGCGGCGACTCGATCAAAGGCATCCAAATGGCGAGCCGTCTGAACCAGCACGGGTATAAATTGGAGATGAAAGATCTCTTCCAGCATCCGACCATCGAAGAGCTCGTCTCTTACGTGGAGCGGACGGAAGGCAAGCAGGCCGATCAGGGACCTGTCGAAGGCGAAGCGGACTTAACGCCGATCCAGCGCTGGTTCTTTGAGAAAAACTTTACGGACAAACACCACTGGAACCAATCCGTCATGCTTCATGCGAAAGGCGGCTTTGATCCGGAGATAACAGAAAAAACATTACATGTCCTGACGGTGCACCATGATGCGCTCCGGATGATTTATCGTGAACAAAAACCGTATTACAGAGGGCTTGAGGATGCGTCTGTTGAACTGAACGTCTTTGAGCTGAACGGACCTGCTGAAGACCATGAGGACCGTATCGAACGGGAAGCAGACCGTCTTCAAAGCAGTATTTCACTGGAAACAGGACATCTGCTGAAGGCCGGGCTCTTCCGGGCTGAAGATGGAGACCACCTTCTTCTCGCAATCCATCACTTAGTCGTGGATGGTGTATCTTGGCGGATTTTACTGGAGGACTTCACGTCCGTTTATACGCAGCTGAAGCAAGGCAATGAACCGGCGCTGCCTCCGAAAACACATTCATTCGCCGAATTTGCTGAAAGAATCAAAGAATACGCAAATACGAAGGCGTTTCTGAAAGAAGCGGATTACTGGAGAGAGCTTGAGGAAAAAGAGGTATGCACTCAGCTTCCGAAAGACAGGCAGTCTGGTGATCAGCGCATGAGACATACGAGAACGGTCAGCTTCTCTCTGACGCCTGAACAAACTGAACAGCTGACGACAAACGTACATGAAGCCTACCATACGGAAATGAACGACATCCTGCTCACGGCGCTCGGACTGGCGCTGAAAGAGTGGACGGGTGAAGACACGATCGGCGTTCATTTGGAAGGCCACGGGCGCGAAGACATTCTTGACGGCCTGAATATCACCCGGACGGTCGGATGGTTTACGAGCATGTATCCGATGATCCTTGAGATGAAGCACGCCGACGATCTTTCATATCAGCTGAAACAAATGAAAGAAGACATCAGACACATCCCTAACAAAGGAGTCGGCTACGGCATTCTGCGTTATGTAACGGCGCCTGAGCATAAAGAGAGTCTTTCATTTGAGATTGATCCGGATATCAGCTTTAACTACTTAGGCCAGTTTAATGAGATGTCGGATTCCGGCTTATTTACAAGATCCGGGATGCCGTCAGGACAATCGCTGAGCCCTGACACAGAGAAGCCGAATGCGCTGGATATTGTCGGATTTATAGAAAATGGGCAGATGACGATGACGTTTGCCTATCATTCTCTCGAATTTCATGAAAAAACCATTCAATCGTTCAGTGACAGCTTTAAAGGGCACCTCTTGAAAATCATAGATCACTGCCTGGCCCAAGACGGACCTGAGCTTACGCCTAGCGATCTTGGCGATGATGATCTGACGCTTGATGAACTTGATAAATTAATGGAAATTCTCTAACAGAAAAGACAGAGGTGACATATGAGCAAAAAATCGATTCAAAAGGTGTATGCACTCACACCGATGCAGGAGGGAATGCTGTATCATGCGCTGCTTGATCCGCATTCTTCCTCCTACTTCACACAATTAGAGCTTAGGATTCACGGAAGCTTTCAGCTTGAGCTTTTTGAAAAAAGCGTCAATGAGCTGATCCGGACATATGACATCCTGCGTACGGTATTCGTGCACCAGCAGCTTCAAAAACCGCGCCAAGTCGTATTAGCAGAGCGGAAGACGAAGGTGCACTATGAAGATATCAGTCAATTAGATGAAGCGCGCCAAACCGAATATATTGAACGCTATAAACGCGATGTGCAGCAGCAGGGCTTTCATCTGGCGAAGGATATTCTCTTTAAAGCGGCGGTGTTCAGGCTCAGTGAGAAGGAGCTGTATCTCGTCTGGAGCAATCATCATATTGTCATGGACGGCTGGAGTATGGGCGTTTTGATGAAAAGCCTGTTTCAAAACTATGAAGCGCTTCGTGCCGGCCGGCCCGCCGGGGGAAACCAGGGCAAACCTTACTCTGACTATATCAAATGGCTCGGAGGCCGGGATTATGAGGAGGCGGAACAATATTGGAGCAGCCGCCTGGCGGATTTCGAACAGCCGAGCCTGCTCCCGGGCCGTCTGGCATCAGAAAAGAAAGACTACTACCAAAATGAAGAATATTCTTTTGTCTGGGATGAAGAGCTGGTCGCGCAGATTCAGCAGACCGCCAACCGGCATCAAGTCACGGGGCCTAACCTGTTTCAGGCCGTTTGGGGTGCGGTGCTCAGCAAATACAACTATACAGACGATGTGGTGTTCGGCACCGTCGTATCAGGCCGTCCTTCAGAAATCAACGGCATTGAAACGATGGCGGGGCTGTTCATCAATACGATTCCCGTCAGAATCAAGATTGACAAAGATGCAGCCTTTTCTGACGTGATGGCGGCAGTTCAGAAAAACGCCGTGGAAGCCGAGCGCTATGATTATGTGCCGCTCTATGACATTCAAAAGCGCTCCGCTCTGGACGGCAGCCTCTTGAATCATTTGGTCGCGTTTGAAAACTATCCGCTGGACAAAGAGCTGGAAAACGGGGGCATGGAGGAAAGACTCGGCTTTTCCATTAAAGTTGAACATGCTTTTGAGCAGACGAGCTTTGATTTCAATCTCATCGTGTATCCGGGGAAAACGTGGACTGTCAAAATCAAATACAACGGAGCGGCTTTCGCTCATGATGCCATCGAACGAACGGCGCACCATCTGACCCGCATGATGAAAGCGGCGGTCGGAACGCCTGACGCGCCCGTGCGGGAACTCGGCCTTGTTTCAGGCGAAGAAGAGCGGCAGATTGTTGAGATATTCAATGATACGAAAACGGCGCTTCCGGAAGAGGAGGCCGTTCACCGCTTGTTTGAAGCACAGGCAAACCGGACGCCTGCAAGCATCGCGATAAAAGAAGAGGGACGCGAATGGACCTACCGTGAAGTGAACGAAGCGGCCAACCGCCTGGCGAGACACCTTGTGAAGAGCGGGCTGGAAAAAGGCCGGACCGCCGCTATTATGAACGACCGGTCTGCGGAAACCGTTATCGGCATGCTTGCCGTCCTAAAAGCAGGCGGCGCCTATGTGCCGATTGATCCGGCTTTTCCTGAGGATCGTCTCCGCTTTATGGCGGAAGACAGCTCGATTCGGCTTGTGCTGACAGTTCAGGACTATCAAGAACAAGCGGGCACATTGCAAGTCCCGATTGTCATGCTGGATGAAAGCGAGGATGAAACGGTAAGCGGAACAGACTTGAATCTTCCGGCCGGCGGCAACGACTTGGCGTATATCATGTATACATCCGGGTCGACCGGAAAACCGAAAGGCGTCATGATTGAACACAGAAATATCATCAGGCTCGTCAAACATTCGAATTACGTGCCGGTTCATGAAGAAGACCGGATGGCGCAAACGGGAGCCGTCAGCTTTGATGCCGGAACCTTCGAAGTCTTCGGCGCATTGCTGAACGGAGCGGCATTGCACCCGGTGAAAAAAGAGACGCTGCTTGACGCCGGACGATTCGCCCAATTTCTGAAAGAGCAGCGGATCACGACCATGTGGCTGACGTCTCCGCTGTTTAATCAGCTTGCCCAAAAGGATGCGGGCATGTTTAACACGCTCCGGCACCTTATCATCGGCGGTGATGCGCTTGTGCCGCATATCGTCAGCAAAGTGAGGAAGGCATCACCGGAGCTGTCGCTTTGGAACGGCTACGGGCCGACGGAGAATACGACGTTTTCGACGAGTTTTCTCATTGATCAGGACTACGACGGCTCGATCCCGATCGGGAAGCCGATCGGAAATTCCACTGCGTACATTATGGACGAAAACCGCAACCTCCAGCCGATCGGCGCGCCCGGTGAGCTGTGCGTCGGCGGAAGCGGAGTGGCAAGAGGCTATGTGAATCTGCCTGAATTAACGGAGAAGCAGTTTGTCCGCGATCCGTTCAGACCGGATGAAATGATATACCGGACGGGGGACTTGGCGAAGTGGCTTCCGGACGGCACGATCGAGTTTCTCGGCAGAATTGACAATCAAGTAAAGGTCCGCGGTTTCAGAATCGAGCTCGGCGAAATCGAGGCGAAAATCAGCCAGGCGGAGAATGTGACGGAATCTGCGGCTGTGATCCGGAAAAATAAAGCGGATGAAAATGAAATCTGCGCTTACTTTACCGCAGACCGGGACCTTTCACCGGAAGACCTGCGCAAAACGCTTTCGGAATCACTTCCGGAATACATGATTCCCGCGCACTTCATCCAGATGAATCAGTTTCCGCTGACGGCGAACGGAAAGATTGATAAAAAAGCGCTGCCTGAGCCTCAGGCTGAAGCCGTTCAAAAAGAATACGAAGCGCCGAAAACGGAAGCGGAGCAGAAACTCGCGGACATTTGGGAAGGCATTCTCGGTGTAAAAGCGGGTGTGACTGACAATTTCTTCACGATTGGCGGACATTCTTTAAAAGCTATGATGATGACCGCTAAAATCCAGGAGCACTTTCAAAAAGAAGTGCCGATTAAAGTGTTATTTGAAAAGCCGACCATTCAGGAGCTTGCGCATTATTTGGAGCATGAGAGCGAGGAGGAACAGCAGTTTGAACCGATCCGACAAGCGCCTTATCAGAAGCATTATCCTGTTTCCTCAGCACAGCGCAGGATGTATATCCTTAATCAGCTCGGACAGGCCAGCACGAGCTACAACGTCCCTGCTGTACTTCTGCTGGAAGGATCAGTAGACAAAAACCGTCTTGAAGAGGCCATGCAGGCATTAATCAACCGTCATGAGACACTGCGTACGTCGTTTGACATGGCAGATGGAGAAGTCGTGCAGACCATTCATAAAAATGTGTCGTTTGAGCTTGAAACCGCCGAGGGCCGGGAAGAAGATGCAGAAGAGCTGACAAAAGCCTTTATCAGGCCGTTTGCGCTCAATCATGCGCCGCTGGTCCGTTCGAAGCTGATCCGGCTTGAAGAAGATCGGCATCTTCTGCTGATTGACATGCACCACATTATTACGGACGGAAGCTCAATGGGCATTTTCATCGGTGATCTTGCGAAGCTTTATCAAGGCACGGAGCTTGAGCTGCCAAAGATTCATTATAAGGATTTTTCAGTCTGGCAGCGTGAAAAAGCAAATCTCGATCAGCACGAAGCCTACTGGCTTGATACGTTCAAAGGCGATCTGCCGGTGCTGGATCTGCCGCTTGATTTCCCGCGTCCTGCCGAGCGCAGTTTTGAAGGGGAACGCGTCATCTTCGGGCTTGATAAACAGGTGACGGCGCAGATTAAGAAGCTGCTGGCTGATACGGATACGACGATGTACATGTTCTTGTTAGCCGCTTTTCAAGTGCTGCTGTCCAAATATTCGGGGCAGGAAGACATCATAGTCGGGTCTCCGGCGGCCGGAAGACAGCATCCTGATCTCCAAGACGTGCCGGGCATGTTTGTCAACACCGTGGCGCTTCGGTCGCATCCTGCCGGCAAAAAAACGTTCAAGCAATTTCTGGATGAAGTGAAAACGGCGAGCCTTCAAGCTTTTGAGCATCAAAGCTATCCGCTTGAAGAATTAATTGAAAAACTGCCGTTAACGAGGGACACAAGCCGGAGTCCGCTGTTCAGCGTGTTATTTAATATGCAGAACATGGAGATCCCGGCCCTGCGGCTCGGAGATTTGGAGATTTCTTCTTACTCCATGCATCATCATGTCGCTAAATTTGATCTTTCCTTAGAAGCGGCTGAGCGCGGAGAAGAGGTCGGATTGAGCTTTGATTACGCGAAAGCCTTATTTGCGGACGAAACCATCCGCCGCTGGAGCGCTCATTTTGTCAATCTGATTAAAGCCTGCGCCGAAAATCCGGATATTCAGCTGGCCGACGCAAGCCTGCTGTCCGCTCCTGAGCGGGAAGCGCTCCTTTCTGATGAAAAACGGACGGAAGCGGATCTGCCTGAGGGCACTTTTGTTTCGCTGTTTGAACGGCAAGCGCAAAAAACGCCTGATCTCACGGCGGTTGCGGGCGGAACAAGTCTGACATATCGTGAGCTTGATGAACGCTCGAACCGGTTTGCCCGCCACCTTCAGGCTTGCGGAACGGGCAGTGAGGACATCGTGGCCATTATGATGGATCGTTCGGCCGACTTGATTACCGCGATTCTCGGCGTCATGAAAGCCGGAGCGGCATTTCTCCCGATTGATCCGGAGACTCCTGAAGAGAGAATCCGCTACTCTCTCGAAGACAGCGGAACGAAGCTTCTGGTCGTCAATGAGAGAAACATGACCGCGGCCGCCGTTTATAAAGGAAAAACGGTCGTAATGGAAGACGGAGAATGGCAGAACGAAAGCGCCGACCGGCTTGAAACGGAGCCCGGCGCCGACCAGCTTGCCTATATCATTTATACCTCGGGAACAACGGGCAAACCGAAAGGCGTCCAGCTGGAGCACCGCAATCTAATCAATTATGTTACATGGTTCAGCCGTGAAGCCGGTTTGACCGAAGCTGACAAATCCGTGCTGCTGTCTTCTTACGCATTTGATCTCGGCTATACGGCCATATTCCCGATTCTTCAGGCGGGCGGCGAGCTGCACATTGTGCCGAAAGAGACGTACACCGCACCTGATCAGCTTGGTGAGTATATACAGAAAAACGGCATTACGTATATGAAACTGACGCCGTCATTGTTCCATATGATCGTCAACACAGCCCGTTTTACGTCAGAACGCCGTTTCAGCCCGCTTCGTTTAGTGGTGCTCGGCGGAGAAAAGATCATCACGTCCGATGTCCGCAAGTTTCATGACGTATACGCCCATACCGACTTCATCAATCACTACGGGCCGACGGAAACGACGATCGGCGCCATTGCGGAACGGATCAATATGGAGCGTCTTGATCAATATGAGCAGCATCCCGTCATTGGCCGCCCGATCGCAAATACCGGCGCGCTTGTATTGGACGGAGCAATGCAGCTCGTTCCTCCGGGCGCAAGCGGCGAGCTTTATATTACCGGGAAGGGGCTTGCCAGAGGATATCTTCACCGTCCGCAGCTGACGGCGGAGAAATTTCTCTCAAATCCTTTTTCACCGGACAGCCTGATGTACAAAACGGGAGATGTCGTCCGCAGGCTTTCTGACGGGACGATTGAATTTATCGGCCGTGCGGATGATCAAGTGAAAATCCGGGGCTACCGCATTGAATTAAAAGAGGTTGAAACTGTGCTGTTAAGCGTAAACGGCATTCAGGAGGCGGTCGTTCTCGCAGTCAGCGAAGGCGGGCTGCCGGAACTGTGCGCGTACTATAAAGCCGACAGCGGGCTGAAAGGCTCTGAGCTTCGCAAACGGCTTTCCGAAACACTGCCGTCTCATATGCTTCCGGCTTACTTCGTGCAGGTAGACCGCATTCCGCTCACAGCCAACGGAAAAACCGATAAAAACGCCCTCCCGAAACCGGGCGTCAGCCAAACGGCGCAAACAGCTTCAGCCTTGCCGGAAACGGAATTGGAGGAAAAGCTGTGCCGCATTTGGAAACAGACACTCGGTACGGATACGCTCGGCATCGACGATAATTTCTTCGATTACGGCGGGCACTCTTTAAAAGGCATGATGCTCCTCGCCAATATTCAGGCTGAACTGGACAAAACGGTTCCGTTAAAAGCGCTGTTCGAACAGCCGACTGTCCGCCTGCTTGCCGCATATATCGAAAAATCGGCGGTATCTGAGGGATATCGGATGATCACACCGGCAGACAGTGCAGACGCGTACCCGTTATCATCCGCCCAAAAACGGATGTACGTCCTGAACCAGCTTGACCGGGAGACAATCAGCTATAATATGCCGTCCGTTCTTCTGATGGAAGGAGAAGTCAATATTTCAAGGCTTCAGGAAGCGCTCAATCAGATGATCAATCGCCACGAATCTTTGCGGACGTCCTTTATCGATCAAAAAGGCCAGCCGATGCAGAAGATCGCAGAACAGGCTGACATTGACCTGCACATTTTTGAAGCAGCGGACGAGGAGAAAGCGGATCTTATCATTCAGGCATTCATTAAGCCGTTTGATCTGAGCGCGGCTCCGCTCATTCGGGCCGCTCTTGTCAGACTGAATGAAAAGAAACACCTGCTGCTGCTGGATATGCATCATATTATTGCCGACGGCGTGTCCAGAAGCATGCTGGTCAAAGAGCTCGCTCACCTTTACAAAGGCGGAAGTCTGCCGTCGCCGAACCTGCACTATAAAGACTTCGCCGTCTGGCAGAATGAACCCGGGCAGGCCGAACGGATGAAAGACCATGAGCGTTATTGGCTCTCCGCATTTTCCGGCGAGCTTCCTGAATTGAATCTGCCGACCGATTTTCCCCGTCCGCCGGTTCAAAGTTTTAAAGGACAATCCGTCCGTTTCAGAGCGGGGCGTGAAACGGAAAAAGCGGTGCGTGAATTAATGGAATCATCGGGAGCGACTCTTCATATGGTGCTTCACGCCGCGTTCCATGTCTTTTTGAGCAAAATCACGGGACAGCGCGATATCATTATCGGTTCGGTGACTGCCGGAAGAACGAGCGCCGAAGTTCAGGAAATGCCGGGGATGTTTGTCAATACGCTTGCGCTTCGCAATGAAACGCGAAAAGAGCAGACCTTCGCCGGGCTGCTCGAACGGGTGAAACAAACCAATCTCGACGCGCTGGCGCATCAGGATTATCCGTTTGAGGATCTGATCGGAAAGCTTGACCTGCCGAGAGATATGAGCCGCAACCCGTTGTTCCAGGTGATGGTGACGACAGAAGATCCGGATAAAGAAACACTGGAACTGGAGAACCTGCGCATCACTCCGTATGAGTCAAACCAAGGCACGGCGAAATTCGATCTGACACTCGGCGGTTTTACGGATCAAGAAGGTCTCGGCCTTCAGTTTGAATATGCGACTGATCTGTTTAAAAAAGAAACCATTGAAAAGTGGAGCGCCGGGTTCCTGCGGATTCTGAAGCAAGCGGCGGAAAGCACGGACAGAAAGCTGCCTGAGATTTCACTGATCAGCGATGCTGAAAAACAAGCCCTCCTTGACGCATGGAAAGGAAAAACAATTTCTGTGCCGCGGGACAAAACGGTTCACCGTCTCTTTGAAGAAACGGCCGCCCGCCACGCGAACCGGCCGGCCGCGGCATATAACGGCGCGAAATGGACGTACGGTGAGCTGAACGCAAGGGCGAACCGGATCGCGCGCATTCTCATGGACTGCGGCGTCACGGCTGACGAACGTGTCGGCATTTTAACGAAACCGTCCTTGGAAATGGCCGCGGGCGTACTCGGCGTCTTAAAAGCGGGCGCGGCATTTGTGCCGATTGACCCCGACTACCCACAAGAGCGCATCAGCTACATTCTGCAGGACAGCGGCGCCAAGCTGCTTCTCACACAGGAAGCGCTCGACGTGCCGGATGGCTACAAAGGTGAAACGATTCTGCTTGACGGCGGACGCTCCATTCTGAGCCTGCCGCTTGATGAAAACGATGAAGCGAACCCGCAGACGGAAACAACGGCGGATCATCTCGCTTATATGATTTACACGTCAGGAACGACCGGACAGCCGAAGGGTGTCATGGTCGAACACCATGCGCTGGTGAACCTGTGCTTCTGGCACCACGACGCATTCGCCATGACGGCGGATGATAAAAGCGCCAAATACGCGGGCTTCGGTTTTGACGCCTCCATCTGGGAGATGTTCCCGACATGGACCATCGGCGCGGAGCTTCACGTCATTGACGAGGCGATCCGGCTGGATATCACCCGCTTAAATCACTATTTCGAGGAGAACGGCGTGACCATCACCTTCCTGCCGACGCAGCTGGCCGAACAATTTATGGAGCTGGAAAATACCTCTCTCCGCATGCTTCTCGTCGGCGGCGACAAGCTGAAGCGGGCGGTGAAACAGCCGTACACGATCGTCAACAATTACGGCCCGACGGAAAACACCGTCGTCGCGACAAGCGGCGTCATCAATCCTGAGGAAGGATCGCTTTCGATCGGACGGGCGATTGCCAATACGAGAGCTTATATTCTCGGCGACGGCGATCAGGTGCAGCCGGAAGGCATTGCCGGTGAATTGTGCGTGGCCGGCCGCGGTCTGGCACGCGGATACCTGAACCGTGAAGAAGAAACGGCGAAGCGGTTTACCGCAGATCCGTTCGTGCCCGGCGAGCGCATGTACCGGACCGGCGACCTCGTCAAATGGAACGCGCAGAGCGGCATCGAATACATCGGCCGTATCGACCAGCAGGTCAAAGTGCGGGGCTACCGGATCGAGCTTTCAGAAATCGAAGTCCGTCTCGCCCAGCTTGCGGACGTTCATGACGCAGCGGTGACGGCTGTGGAAGACAAAGCGGGCAATACCGCGCTTTGCGCCTATGTCGCGCCTCAGCAGAACGATATTGAAGCGCTCAAAGCCGCGCTGAAAGACACGCTGCCTGACTACATGGTGCCGGCGTTCTGGGTGGAGATGGACGAGCTTCCGGTCACCGCAAACGGAAAGATTGACAAAAAAGCCCTGCCGGAACCGGACATTGAAGCGGGAAGCGCCGCGTATAAAGCGCCGGAAACGGAAATGGAGACGCTGCTTTCCGACATTTGGCAGGAAGTGCTCGGTCTTGATCAGATCGGCGTAAGCGATAATTTCTTCACGCTCGGCGGCGACTCGATCAAAGGCATCCAAATGGCGAGCCGCCTGAACCAGCACGGCTACAAGCTGGAGATGAAAGATCTCTTCCAGCATCCGACCATCGAAGAGCTCGTCTCTTACGTGGAGCGGACGGAAGGCAAGCAGGCCGACCAGGGACCTGTCGAAGGCGAAGCGGACTTAACGCCGATCCAGCGCTGGTTCTTTGAGAAAAACTTCACGGACAAACACCACTGGAACCAATCCGTCATGCTTCACGCGAAAGACGGCTTTGATCCGGACCTGGTGGAAAAAACCCTGCAAGCATTGATTGAACACCATGATGCGCTCCGCATGGTTTACCGTGAAGCAAGGGAAGGCATCATTCAGACATACCTCCCTGTCACAGAATGCAAGGCAAGCTTTGAAATCGTTGATCTGTACGGAACGGACGAGGATATGCTGAAAAGCCAGATTCAGCGGCTTGCCGATCATCTTCAGGGAAGTTTTGATCTGGAGAACGGCCCGCTGTTAAAAGCGGAGCAATACCGGACAGAACAAGGCGATCATCTGTTAATCGCGGTTCACCATCTCGTCGTGGACGGGGTTTCATGGAGAATTCTGCTTGAGGATTTCGCTTCAGGTTATAAACAGGCGCAGCAGCAAAACAGCATCGTCCTCCCGCAAAAAACCCACTCCTTTAAAGATTGGGCGGAGGCGCTGAACACGTTTGCGCAATCAGAAGAGCTGAAAAAGCAGGCGGCTTATTGGGCGCAGGCAGATGCGGAAGAACTCCGGCCGCTGCCGAAAGACCATGAGCCGACAAAACGGCTCGTCAAACATACGGCCGCCGTGAAATGTGAATTGACTGAGGAAGAAACGGCACAGCTGCTGACAGATGTTCATCATCCGTACGGAACGGAAATCAACGACATTCTGCTCAGCGCGCTCGGCTTAACGATCGGTGAATGGACGGAAAACGGAAAAGTCGGCATCAACTTAGAAGGACACGGCCGGGAAGAAATCATACCGAATGTCAATATTTCACGGACGGTCGGCTGGTTTACGGCCCAATATCCGTTGATTCTGCAGATCAGCAAGGAAGACGGCGTCTCTTCCGTCATTAAAACGGTAAAAGAGACAGTGCGGCGCGTTCCTGATAAAGGTGTAGGATACGGGATTCTCCGGTATCTGTCATCCGATGAAACAGAAAAAGGCGTCACGCCTGAAATCAGTTTTAACTACTTGGGGCAGTTTGACAATGAAGTGAAAACGGAATGGTTTGAGCCGTCTCCATATGATATGGGACGTCAAGTCAGCGAAGAGTCAGAGGCGTTATACGCACTGAGCTTCAGCGGGATGGTTACAGGCGGCCGCTTCGTCATTTCCTGCTCATACAATCAGGAAGAATATGAAAGAAGCACCGTCGAAACACAGATGCAGCGGTTTAAAGACAATCTTTTAATGATCATCCGCCATTGCACGGCCAAAGAGGAGAAAGAATTTACGCCGAGCGATTTCAGCGCGCAGGATCTTGAGATGGATGAAATGGGAGACATCTTTGACATGCTTGAGGAGAATTTAACGTGACAAAAACAGTTAACAGAAGGGGGGAGCGGAGCAGATGAGCCAGTTCAAAAAAGATCAAGTTCAGGACATGTATTATTTGTCGCCGATGCAGGAGGGAATGCTGTTTCATACTCTCCTGAATCCCGGCCAAAGCTTTTACATCGAACAAATGACAATGAAAGTAAAAGGCAGCTTGAATATTAAATGCCTTGAAGAAAGCATGAATGTGATCATGGACCGGTACGATGTATTTCGTACCGTGTTCATTCACGAAAAAGTAAAAAGGCCGGTCCAAGTCGTATTGAAAAAACGGCAGTTTCAGATAGAAGAAATCGATCTGACACACTTAACGGGCAGCGAGCAAGCATCCAAAATTAATGAATACAAAGAACAGGATAAGATCAAGGGGTTTGATTTGACGCGGGATATTCCGATGCGGGCAGCCATATTCAAAAAATCGGAAGAAAGCTTTGAATGGGTGTGGAGCTACCACCACATCATTTTGGACGGCTGGTGCTTCGGCATCGTCGTGCAGGATCTGTTTAAGGTATACAATGCCCTGCGCGAACAAAAGCCGTACAGCCTGCCGCCGGTCAAACCGTATAAAGACTATATCAAGTGGCTTGAAAAGCAGGATAAACAAGCATCACTGCATTACTGGCGCGGGTACTTAGAAGATTTTGAAGGACAAACGACATTTGCGGAGCAAAGAAAGAAACAAAAGGACGGCTATGAGCCGAAAGTGCTGCTCTTCTCACTGCCGGAGGCGGAAACAAAAGCATTTACCGAGCTTGCAAAATCGCAGCATACCACTTTGAGTACGGCGCTGCAGGCGGTTTGGAGTGTATTAATCAGCCGCTACCAGCAGTCCGGCGATTTGATCTTCGGCACAGTCGTTTCCGGGCGTCCCGCAGAAATCAAAGGCGTTGAACATATGGTCGGGCTGTTTATCAATGCTGTCCCGAGGCGGGTGAAGCTGTCTGAGGATACCACATTTAACGGCTTGCTCAAGCAGCTGCAGGAGCAATCGCTGCAGTCTGAGCCTCATCAATATGTGCCGCTCTATGACATCCAAAGCCAGGCCGATCAGCCAAAGCTGATTGACCACATCATTGTGTTTGAAAATTATCCGCTTCAGGATGCAAAAAATGAAGAAAACAGTGAAAATGGCTTTGATATGGAGGACGTCCATGTTTTTGAGAAATCGAATTATGATCTCAACCTGATGGCTTCTCCAGGTGATGAGATGCTGATTAAGCTTGCCTATAACGGGAATGTGTTTGATGAGGCGTTTATCCTGCGCTTAAAATCTCAGCTTCTTACAGCGATTCAGCAGCTCATCCAGAAGCCGGATCAGCCTGTCAATACGATCAGACTTGTTGATGAAAAGGAAAGAGAGCTTCTGCTTACCGGCTTAAACCCGCCGGCTCAGACTCATCAGGCGAAGCCTCTGACGGATTGGTTCAAGGAAGCGGTGAATGTAAATCCTGATGCACCGGCGCTTACGTATTCCGGCCAGACTCTTTCCTATCGCGAATTAGATGAGGAAGCGAACCGTCTTGCGCGCCGTTTGCAAAAGCAAGGTGCGGGTAAAGACACCGTTGTCGCGTTGTACACGAAGCGCTCGCTTGAACTGGTGATCGGCATTCTCGGCGTATTAAAAGCAGGAGCGGCTTATCTGCCGGTTGATCCGAAGCTGCCGGAGGACCGAATCTCGTACATGCTGACTGACAGTGCGGCAGCCTGTCTGCTGACACATCAGGAAATGAAAGAAAAAGCGGCTCAGCTGCCGTATACAGGAACAACACTCATCATCGATGATCAAGCACGGTTTGAGGAACAGGCAAGCGATCCTGCAGCCGCAATTGATCCCGATGATCCGGCGTATATTATGTATACGTCCGGCACAACCGGAAAGCCGAAGGGCAATATCACCACTCATGCCAATATACAAGGATTGGTCAAGCATGTAGATTACATGGCATTTTCTGAACAAGATACGTTCTTATCTGTTTCGAATTACGCCTTTGACGCATTTACTTTTGATTTCTACGCATCAATACTGAATGCGGCACGGCTCATTATCGCAGATGAACATACACTGCTTGATACAGAACGGCTCACTGATCTGATCCGGCAGGAGAATGTCAATGTCATGTTTGCGACAACCGCACTTTTTAATCTTCTCACCGATGCGGGAGAGGAGTGGCTGAAGGGGCTCCGCTGTGTGTTATTCGGGGGTGAGCGCGCGTCTGTGCCTCACGTCAGAAAGGCGCTTGAGATCATGGGGCCTGGCAAGCTGATTAATTGCTACGGGCCGACTGAGGGAACGGTGTTTGCGACAGCTCACATCGTGCATGATATACCGGATTCCATTTCCTCATTGCCGATCGGAAAGCCGATCAGCAATGCAAGTATTTATATTCTTAACAGGCAAAACCAGCTTCAGCCGTTCGGAGCTGTCGGTGAACTGTGCATCAGCGGAATGGGAGTATCAAAAGGGTATCTGAACCGTCACGACCTGACGAAGCAAACGTTTATCCCAAATCCGTTCAAGCCGGGAGAAACGCTTTACCGAACAGGGGATTTAGCACGATGGCTGCCGGATGGAACGATTGAATACGCCGGGCGTATTGACGACCAGGTCAAAATACGCGGACACCGGATTGAACTTGAAGAAATCGAAAAGCAGCTGCAGGAATACCCGGGTGTGAAAGATGCGGTCGTTGTTGCAGACCGCCATGAGTCCGGAGATGCATCAATCAACGCCTATCTCGTGAACCGGACGCCGCTTTCAGCTGAAGACGTAAAGAGGCACTTGAAAAAACAGCTTCCTGCTTACATGGTGCCGCAAACCTTTACTTTCTTAGAAGAGCTTCCTTTAACGACAAACGGGAAGGTCAATAAACGGCAGCTGCCGAAACCGGATCAGGCTCAGGCGGCGAAAGAATGGATCGGGCCTCGAAACGCGACGGAAGAAACGATTGCACACATCTGGTCCGAGATTCTCGGCAGACAGCAGATCGGGATTCATGATGATTTCTTCGCGCTCGGAGGCCATTCCTTAAAAGCGATGACGGCAGCGTCGCGCATTAAAAAAGAGCTCGGTACGGACATCCCGGTGCAGCTGTTATTCGAAGCGACGACAATCGCAGACATTGCCGGTTATCTGCTTCACGGTGAAGAAAAAGGAATGAAAGATCTCACCATCATGAATAAAAATCAGTCTGACACACTGTTTGCGTTCCCGCCGGTTCTCGGTTACGGGCTGATGTACCAGCCGCTGGCAAAACAGCTGTCCGGCTATAGAATCTGTGCGTTTGATTTTATCGAGGAAGACAACCGCATCGAACGCTACACAGAGCTGATCAATCAGCTCCAGCCGGAAGGACCGGTCAAGCTGTTCGGATACTCGGCAGGCTGCACGCTCGCCTTTGAAACGGCCAAACGGCTTGAAGCCGAAGGACGTAAAGTGGAGCGGCTGATCATGGTTGATTCCTATAAAAAACAAGGCGTCAGCGACTTGGAAGGCCGCACCGTAGAAAGCGATGTCCAGGCGCTGATGAAGGTAAACCGGGATAACGAAGCGCTGAATGACGAAGCCGTCAAAGAAGGTCTCGCCAAAAAAACAAACGCGTTTTATTCTTATTTCGTGCATACCGTCAGCACCGGCACGGTCAATGCGGATATAGATCTATTAACGTCAGAACCGGACTTTGCGATGCCGCCGTGGCTCGCTTCGTGGGAGGAAGCCACGACAGGTGAATACCGTGTGAAAAAAGGCTGCGGCAGTCACGCAGAAATGCTTCAGGGAGAATGTCTCGAAAGGAATGCGGCATATTTGCTCGAATTCCTAAGGAAGGAACATCCGAAGCTGACAGCTTCACGATAGAAAAGGAGGAAGCCCGCCAATGGTCCAGCTCTTTAAATCGTTCGATACCACGGAAAAAACGCAGCTTATCTGTTTTCCGTTCGCAGGAGGCTATTCCGCATCATTCCGCCCGCTCCACACCTATCTTCAAGGTGAGTGTGAGATGCTTGCCGCGGAACCGCCGGGACACGGAACAAATCAAATGTCCGCCGTTGAGGATTTTGAACAGCTTGTCAGTTTATACAAGCAGGAGTTGAATCTCCATCCTGACCGCCCGTTTGTCCTGTTCGGCCACAGTATGGGAGGCATGGTCGCTTTCAGGCTGGCGCAAAAGCTGGAGCGGGAGGGGATTTACCCGCAGGCCGTGATCATCTCAGCCATTCAGCCGCCGCATGTTGAAAGGAAAAAAGTGTCTCATCTTGATGATGAAAAATTTCTCGCCCATATTATCGAGCTGGGCGGAATGCCGCAGGAGTTAGTGGAGAATAAGGAGGTCATGTCATTTTTCCTGCCTTCTTTCAGATCCGACTACCGCGCGCTTGAAAGCTTCCGTCCGTCTGATTCTCACATGATTCAATCACCCGTCCATATTTTTAACGGGCGGAAAGATAAAAAATGTATCAAAGATGCGGACGGATGGAAAAAATGGGCCGACAATCCCGTATTTCATGAGTTTTCGGACGGCCACATGTTCATATTAAGTGAAACTGAAAAAGTGGCGGAACGAATATATGAGATTATTAACAGGAGCACTGCAGGCCAATTGTTATAGGATATGACAGACAGCATTCGCTGTCTGTTTTTTGTAACAAAATCTGCCCGTGAGTTTTCTCATTTATCAAAAATTTTATGTTATGATTTGATGGAATATAATTTTGAAGGGATTGTCGTACATGAATGATGCAGCAAAAGAGCTGAACAGAACATTATCTGAAGAAAACCCGCACGTGCTTCATATGCTTTCTGATTTGGGCAGAGAGTTGTTTTATCCGAAAGGGGTGCTGACACAATCGGCGGAAGCGAAAGCCAAGGCCGGAAAGTATAATGCCACGATCGGGATTGCCACCTCACAAGGCGAGTCCATGCACTTTTCCCATATTCAAGAGACACTGTCCGCCTATAACCCCGATGATATCTACGATTATGCTCCGCCGCAGGGAAAAGAGCCGCTCAGACAGGAATGGCTGAAAAAAATGCGTCTCGAAAATCCTTCATTAGCCGGCAAAGACATCAGCACGCCGATCGTGACAAACGCTTTAACACACGGGCTGAGCATTGCCGCCGACTTGTTCGTCAATGAAGGGGATGCGCTGCTTCTGCCGGATAAATATTGGGGAAATTACAATTTCATTTTCGGTGTCCGGCGCAAGGCATCCATTGAGACGTACCCGCTTTTTCAGCAGGATGGGCGTTTTAATGCGGCGGGGCTGTCCGAGCTGCTGAAAAAGCAGGAAGAAAAGGCGATTGTCGTGCTGAATTTCCCGAATAATCCGACAGGCTATACGCCGGGGGAAGAGGAAGCGTCAGAAATCGTCAGCGTGATCCTGGAGGCAGCGGAGGCCGGCAAAGAGATTGTCGTGCTCGTAGACGATGCGTATTACAATCTGTTTTACGATGAAACGGCCATTCAGGAATCCATCTTCAGCAAACTCGCCCAAGTGCACGACCGGGTGCTTTGCGTGAAAATAGACGGCGCGACGAAGGAAAATTACGCGTGGGGCTTCCGCGTCGGTTTTATTACGTACAGCACAAAAAGCGAAAAAGCGCTGCGCGTGCTCGAGGAAAAAACAAAAGGGATTATCAGGGGAACGATTTCAAGCGCCCCGCATCCGTCCCAAACGTTTATGCTGCGGGCGATGCAGTCACCGGAATACGAGAAAGAAAAATCGCTGAAATATAATATCATGAAAAAACGGGCTGACAAAGTGAAAGCCGTTCTTGCAGAAAACAAGCACTATGAAGACGTATGGACGCCTTATCCGTTTAACTCGGGTTATTTCATGTGTGTCCGGCTGAAAGACATAAACGCCGGCGAATTAAGAGTGTCGTTGCTTGAAAAGAGAGGAATCGGGACGATATCCATTAATGGAACCGATTTGCGAATCGCATTTTCATGTGTTGAAGAAGAACACATCGCGGATCTGTTCGAAGAAATTTATCAAGAAGCAAAGCAGCTGCAGAAACAGGCGGAAATATCAGGCTGACAAAAAAAGGAGGGGGATACCCTCCTTTTTCTATGCTTACAGCAGCTCTTCATACGTTTTCATCTCAATCCCGTCACAAAAATCGGGATGCGCCGCACAAACGGCCAGCTTATATTCCTCGTCCGCATCATATGTGCGGATGAAACAAGGTTCATGTCCGTCCGGGAGCTCAATGGACACATGGCCGTCGTCTTTGAGGCGGACGCTGAATGAATCAAGCGGAAGGGAAAGCCCTTTTCCGGCCTGCTTGATAAAGCTTTCTTTCATCGACCACAGGTGGTAAAAATAATCGGTCTGCTGATCGGGGTGTTTCGCTTGCAGATCACTGTATTCCGTCGGCGAAAAAAAACGTTTGGCGATATCAATCGTGCCGGGCTTCATTTTTTCAATATCTATGCCGATCGGTTTTGAATCAACGGCACACACGATCCAGCGCCCGGAGTGGGAAATGTTAAAGTGCATGTCCGGAAGCGCGGGGATGTACGGCTTTCCGTATTCCTGGACGCTGAATGAAATCCCGGCCGGATCAAGTCCGTAAGCCTTCGCCGCAGCGGTGCGGATCAGCATGTCGCCGATCAAGGTGCGGTGAGCATCCTCCTTATGGTAAAAGCGCCGGCATTTTTCCCGCTTTTCGGCGGACACGGCCGCCATCATCCGATCCTCTTCCCCAGCAGAAAGCGGGCGGTCCATATAAACTCCGTAAATCTTCATGTCCAGATCCTCCGTCTGAAAATATTGTCAAAACCATCCTACCATATCAGACGAAAGCTGTCCGAAAATAAAAAAACAAAACCGTTTCGGCTTTGTTTTTAATGAACGGACGTTGCCCGCCCGGAGATCGCGTATGTTAACAGTTTAGAGGACTGCGGCAAAGAAAAACGCAGAATCAGCCCCGTCAAAACAGCCGTAATAATGGTTCCGGCGCCGATCGGTCCGCCCATCACCCAGGCTGCGGCAAGAATCGTCAGCTCAATGCCGTTCCGCACCCATTGCACGTTCCAGCCCGTTTTTTCAGATATCAGCATCATCAGAGAGTCCCGGGGGCCCGCGCCGAGCCCTGCTGATACGTAAATACCGACGCCGCAGCCGATCAGCAGCAATCCGATAGAAAAAAACACGGCCGCTAAGGAAAAAGCGTGCGCCTCAGGAAGCAGAAACGAGAAGAAATCAATAAACATTCCCATCAGCACCATGTTTAAGATAGCGCCGATTTTCGGGAGCGTCCTCGTGAACAGGCAGGTTAAAGCCACGATGACCGCGCCGACCAAGATGGACCATTGGCCGACAGATAGCCCGAAATGCTGAAAAAGCCCATAATGAAAGGCATCCCAAGGGCTGATGCCGAGAGCTTTTCCTTTAATGGTTAACGATACCCCGAAAGACAAAATCAACAGACCGGCAAAATAAAACGTCCAGCGCATCAAGAATTCCCGCTTCAAAGAGGTCCCTTCTTTCATAACATTCATTAATTGTCATTGTAGCATAACCGCCCAAAAAAAGAAGAAGCGAAATCAGTGTTTCGCTTCTTCTCCGGCTACTACAAAGGATTCAGTATACGATTTAAAAACCGCTGCGTGCGTTCTTCTTTCGGCGCGGAAAAAATCTGGGCCGGCGGTCCTTGTTCCACAATGACGCCGCCGTCAATGAAGATGACTTCATCGGCCACTTCCTGCGCGAATTTGATTTCATGGGTGACGACGACCATCGTCCAGCCTTCGTTCGCCAGATCCTTAATCACTTTGAGCACCTCGCCGACCAGCTCCGGATCAAGTGCTGACGTCGGTTCGTCAAACAGCATCAGCTCGGGCTGAATCGCAAGCGCGCGGGCGATGCCGACACGCTGCTGCTGACCGCCGGAAAGCTGGAACGGATATAAATCCATTTTGTCTTTCAGTCCGACTTTTTCCAGAAGCTCTATCGCTTCTTTTCTGACTTGCTCCTTGTCGCGCTTTTGCACTTGAACGGGTCCTTCCATGACGTTTTCAAGCGCCGTGCGGTGAGGAAACAGATGATACGCCTGAAAGACCATGCCTGATTTGCGGCGGAGGCGGAGAATATCAGCCTGCTTCACTTTTTTGGAGAAATCTATTGAAAAATCGGAGAATGCCAGCTCGCCGCGATTGGGGATCTCAAGCGCGTTCAGACAGCGCAGAAGCGTCGTTTTTCCTGAACCGGACGGTCCCAGAATGGCGATGACTTTCCCTTTTTCTATCTCCATATCTATCTTTTTTAAAATTTCATTCTGTCCGAATGATTTATTTAATCCTTTGACGGAAAGCATATCGAAACCTCCTTATTTGGCCACATAACGGTCGAGACGCCGTTCGATCACATGCTGTACGATTGACAGCAAGAAGCAGATGATCCAATAAATAAAGGCGGCTTCAATATAGATGACCAAGATTTGATCAAGGTTTTGCGCGCCGATTTCCTGCGCTTTTCTGAACAGCTCCGCGACGAGAATCTGTGACGCGAGAGATGTATCCTTGATCAGGCTGATAAATGTATTTGATAATGGCGGAATGGACACGCGAAACGCCTGCGGCAGGATCACGCGGAACAATGTCTTGCGATAGGTCATGCCGATCGTATAACCGGCTTCCCATTGCCCTTTCGGCACGGATGAAATAGATGCCCGGATGATTTCAGAAGCATAGGCGCCCACGTTTAATGAAAACGCGATGACTGCGCTTGGGAAAGGGTCCAGCGTAATATTAAATGTCGGGAACAGATAAAAAATGATGAACAATTGAACGAGAAGAGGAGTGCCGCGCACCGCTGATACGTATACGCTGAACACCCATCTCAATGGTTTCATATTTGACATTCTGGCGAGCGCCGTAATCAGCGCGATGATCATTCCGAAAATAAAGGAAAGAATGGTAAGGGGAATCGAGTAATAGATTCCCCCGGAAAGAATCGGCCAGAATGACTGCTGCACCAAATCCCACGGAATGGCTGTTGCAATCACGGGTTCCGGCATGTTACTTAGAAACATCTTCGCCGAACCATTTTTTCGCTATTTTAGAAAGAGTCCCGTCCTCTTTCATTTCTTTTAACGCTTTGTTGACGTGAGTCACAAGTTCGCCGCTTCCTTTTCGGAATGCGAAATATGTCTGCTGCGGCTGGCCTGCTTCAAACGCGATTTTCACGTTTTTATTGCCGGACGTTTTTAAGTAGTTCAGTACGGCAAGCTTATCGTTGTAAGTCAGATCAGCGCGGCCCTGCTGAATGAGCTGAAGGGATTGCGCCATGCCTTCAACGCCTTCAATTTTCGCGCCGGCTTCTTTCGCTAATTTATTGTAATTGCTTGTTAATGACTGGGCCGCTGTTTTTCCTTTGACATCAGCCTCTTTCGCAATCGTGCTGTCTTTTTTCGTCACGACGACTGCATTTGACGTTGTGTATTTATCAGAAAAATCATATTGGTTCTCACGGCCTGTTTTGCCGACTTGGTTGGCGACGACGTCAAACCGTTTCGCGTTTAAACCGGCAAACATGCTGTCCCATTGTGTTTCTTTAAAGTCAGCTTTCAGACCGAGGCGTTTCGCGACTTCTTGAATCACTTCAACATCATATCCGGTCAGTTTGTCTGTCTTTTTATCATGGAAGGTAAACGGTTCGTACGTTCCTTCTGTACCGACGGTCAGTACGCCTTTTTTCTTGACAGAAGCCCAAAGATCGCCGTCTTTTGACTTAGATCCGCTGTCCTGTGAGTTTCCGCAGGCTGCAAGCATTGCGATGCTGACCATCATGAACAAAGCGAATAATGCTTTTTTCATCTTCTTTATTCCCCACTTTTCTGAGTAGTTTTATTGAGAAAAAATAGCTCCCAATTGTAAAGGATAACTTTTTTTTAGTATGAGTCAAGTAATTGGTTTTCATAAGCGGGAATTCATCGTGTTCCGGATCAAAATAATTCCAAAAACTGTCTGACAGGCTTCGGCAGGTAGCTGTCTTTTCTCCAGATGACGGCCGGTGTCATGACAAACGGGTTGTCTTCGATGATAACCGTTTTGACATGCGAGCGCATATGGACGGGAATCATCGTCAAAGGCAGAATTGTGGCGCCGAATCCTGATGATACAAGGCTCAAGAGCGTCGCGGAGTCATGGCATTCACAAACAACCTGGAGGTCGAGACCGTACTGTTCACAAACTTGGAGGACTTGGTCATACACACCTCTTCCATTGACGGTGCGCAAAAGGATCAGAGGCAAAGAGGCGATGTCATTCAGTTTAATCGTTTCTCCGCACAGTCGTTTTGAATGCTCGGACAGCACCAATACACACGGAATGTCTTCAAGCTCCTTCGATTCAATGCCGTCGTTTTTAATCAAGGTGGTGGTGACGGCGGCGTCAATCTGCCGGGTTTCCAGAAGCTCGAGCAGTGAGACGGGTTCATCTTCCCAAATGTTAAAGGTGAGATGCGGAAACCGCTCTTTCATCTGTGACACTTTCTCAAGCATGAGCGCTGCGCAGTAAATGGTTGACCCGACGGCAAGTGTCCCGGCCACCTCCTCCTTCAGCTCTTGTACCTCGATTATAGCGTCCTCAAACTTATGAAGAATCTCTTTCGCTCTTTTCAAAAAGACGTTTCCTTCATATGTGAGGGTCATTTGTTTCTTTTTATTGCGGTCAAACAGAATGACGCCCAATTCTTCTTCGAGCTGTTTCAACTGTCGGCTCAAAGGCGGCTGTGCCATATGGAGCTTTTTGGCGGCCGTCGTGATTTTCTGCTCTTGGGCAATGGTGATGAAATAACGCAATTGCCGAATATCCATGAGAACGCTCGCTCCTTTCTTTTATACCTTTAAGGTATGATACATAGATTTAACGAATATTTTTCATATGGATATATCAGGAGTATGATGGATTTGACACCACATTTCAAGCGTAAAGGAGGGGTCAATATGAAGCTCGTCATCGGAATGACCGGGGCAACGGGAGCCATATTCGGGATCAGGCTTTTAGAATATTTAAAAGCCGCGGAGATCGAAACCCATCTTGTCGTGTCTCCTTGGGCAAATGTCACCATTACACATGAAACCGATTATACGTTAAAAGATGTCGAGAAACTCGCATCCTATACGTATTCTCACAAAGACCAGGCAGCGGCGATTTCAAGCGGTTCGTTTGAAACGGACGGGATGATCATCGCTCCGTGCAGCATGAAATCACTGGCAAGCATCCGCACCGGAATGGCTGACAATCTGCTGACAAGGGCGGCTGACGTCATCCTGAAGGAGCGGAAAAAACTTGTGCTGCTGACAAGAGAAACGCCGCTCAGCCAAATCCATTTAGAAAATATGCTAGCGCTTACAAAAATGGGTTCCGTCATTCTTCCGCCGATGCCGGCATTCTATAACAAGCCGGCTGACATGGATGAATTGATAGACCATATTGTGTTCCGGACGCTCGATCAGTTCGGCATCCGTCTGCCGGAAGCGAAACGGTGGTACGGAATTGAAAAACAAAAAGGAGGAATCTGATAATGGCCTATCAGGATTTTAGGGAATTTCTCGCCGCTCTTGAAAAAGAAGGGCAGCTCTTAACCGTCAACGAAGAGGTAAAACCGGAGCCGGACCTGGGCGCCGCCGCGCGTGCAGCCAGCAATCTCGGGGATAAAACCCCTGCGCTTTTGTTTAACAATATTTACGGACATCACGATGCGCAGGTGGCTCTGAATGTCATCGGCTCGTGGCCGAATCACGCGATGATGCTCGGCATGCCGAAAGATACGCCTGTTAAAGAACAATTCTTTGAGTTTGCCAAACGGTACGATGCATTTCCGGTGCCGGTCAAACGGGAAGAAACCGCGCCGTTTCATGAAAATGAAATAACGGAAGATATCAATCTATTTGACATCCTTCCGCTATTCAGAATCAACCAGGGGGACGGCGGCTACTATTTGGATAAAGCGTGCGTCATTTCCCGCGATCTTGAAGATCCGGACAATTTCGGCAAGCAGAATGTCGGTATTTACAGAATGCAGGTAAAGGGAAAAGACCGCCTTGGCATTCAGCCCGTGCCTCAGCATGATATTGCGATTCATCTTCGCCAAGCTGAAGAACGTGGCGTGAATCTTCCTGTTACGATCGCGCTCGGCTGTGAGCCGGTGATTACGACGGCTGCATCAACTCCGCTGTTATACGATCAATCCGAGTATGAAATGGCCGGCGCGATTCAAGGGGAGCCCTACAGAATCGTTAAATCTAAATTGTCTGATTTAGACATCCCTTGGGGTGCTGAAGTCGTTCTGGAAGGAGAGATCCTTGCGGGAGAACGGGAATACGAAGGACCTTTCGGTGAGTTCACGGGCCATTATTCAGGCGGCCGCAGCATGCCGGTGATCAAAATCAAACGGGTATATCATAGAAACAATCCGATTTTTGAACATTTATACTTAGGCATGCCGTGGACGGAGTGCGATTATATGATCGGCATTAATACGTGCGTGCCGCTTTACCAGCAGCTGAAGGAAGCCTATCCGAACGAAATCGTCGCCGTGAATGCGATGTATACACACGGGCTGATCGCCATTATTTCCACGAAAACGCGCTACGGCGGATTTGCCAAGGCCGTCGGCATGCGCGCCCTGACGACGCCGCACGGACTCGGCTACTGCAAAATGGTCATTGTCGTGGATGAGGATGTCGATCCGTTTAACCTGCCGCAAGTCATGTGGGCGCTCTCAACGAAAATGCATCCGAAACACGATGCAGTCATCATTCCTGATCTGTCCGTCCTTCCGCTTGACCCGGGGTCTGATCCGGCAGGGATGACACACAAAATGATTCTTGACGCCACGACGCCTGTCGCGCCGGAAACAAGAGGCCATTATTCGCAGCCGCTTGATTCCCCGCTGACAACGAAAGAGTGGGAACAAAAACTGATGGACTTAATGAATCAATAAGAAAGGATGAGTTTACTATGAAAACATGCCCGCGCTGTGAATCGCAAAAAGGAGAAACCGTCAGCCAATCGCCGGTCAAAGGCGCTTGGGAAATATACCAATGCCAAACCTGCTTTTTTACATGGAGATCCTGTGAACCGGAAAGCATCACGAATCCGGCGGCATTCAACCCGGCATTTAAAATCGATCCGAAAGAAACAGAGACGGCCACACATGTTCCCGCTGTCCCGGAAAGAAAAGCGTAATGCTGACGGAGCACTTGCCGGAGGCGCTTTACGCGCTTTTAGACGGAACGGAACTTGAAAAAAAGCAGCACGACGCATTTGTGCTCCAATCCGTGACAAAAGAAGGCCGTCCGCACGCGGCCATGATCAGCGCCGGTGAAATCGCGGCCGTGAGCAGAACAAATCTCCGGCTCACCTTATGGAAAAACACGACGACCGTAAAAAGCCTGCTGCATTCGGGACAAGCTCTTTTCATCGCCTGGCACGGAGGAGCCGCATATTACGTCACATTGGAATGTAAGGCGCTTCCGCCGCTGAAAGAGGCGAAACACGAGCGGGAACGGTTCAGCTGCCGCGTGATCACCGTCAAGGAAGATCGGGCGAAATACGCGGATCTGACATCAGGACCGGCCATCCAGCTCCACGAACCGGAAGATGTCCTGAAGAGATGGAGAGAAACACTTGAGGAGTTAAAACGATAGACGCACAAAAAAAGCCTGCGGACGATTCCGCAGGCTTCTCTTTTATTGTACGCCTTTCATCGCCCGTTTAATGACGGGAGACAGAAGAATTAAAATAATACCGAGAATGATCGAAACAAGACCGATTGAGCCGAAGTAGGCCGCTTCAGAAATCTTATCAAACAAACCGACTACTTTTGCGTTCAGGGCTTGACCGCAGGCGTTTGTTAAAAACCACATACTCATCGTCTGCGCTGAGAAAGCTGCAGGCGCAAGTTTCGTTGTGACGGATAAACCGACCGGTGAAAGGCAAAGCTCACCAAGCACAACCAAAAGGAAGCTGAGCACAAGCCAAAGCGGGCTCACAAGCTCGCCGCTTCCGCCCATAACCGGAAGCACCATGACTAAAAATGATAATCCGGCAAGGATAATGCCGATCGCGAATTTAATCGGTGTTGAAGGCTGGCGTTTGCCGAGCTTCATCCAGATCCACGCGAACACCGGCGCGAAAATAACGATGAATAACGGGTTCAGAGACTGGAACCATGAAGACTCAAGATGCATGCCCGCAAAGGAAAGTCTCGTGCGCTGATCTGCATATAAAGCTAGAATCGTCGCGCCCTGCTCCTGAATCGCCCAGAACATTGCCGCTGCAATAAACAGCGGAACATAAGCCGCAAGCCGTGATTTTTCCGTTTTCGTCGCTTTTTTGCTTGTGAACATCACGATAAAGTAAATAACCGGAATGACAATGCCGAGGATACTGACGGTGTCAATCACACGCTGGATCGTCAGCCAGCCGGTTTGAATCAGAACGATAATAACGGCTGCTGCGATGACCACTCCGATTCCCGTGCCGATCACTGATGATTTAGAAATCGGATTCGGTACATTGGAGCCTGCTTTGCCGAGGTATTTCTTTCTCGTAAGAGCGAAAACAATCAGTCCGAGGAACATACCGGCCGCGGCGCATCCGAAGCCTAAGTGGTAGTTGTACTTCTGTCCGAGTGTTCCGACAATTAGCGGCGCAAGCAATCCGCCGAGGTTGATCCCCATGTAAAAGATGCTGAAACCTGAGTCGCGGCGCTCGTCTTCCTTCGTATATAAATCTCCGACAACGCTGGATACGTTTGGTTTAAGCAGGCCGGTTCCGATAATGATCAGAGCCATGCTGGTAAAAAACGCCGCCGTGCTGCCGGGGAAGGCAAGAGCGATGTGCCCGAACATAATTAAAATTCCGCCGTAAAATACGGTGTTTGCCGTGCCGAATACCCGGTCGGCCAGCCATCCGCCGATGACGCTCGACATATATACGAGAGATCCGTATATGGACATGATGGCAACTGCGGTCGTTTTATCAAAGCCGAGACCGCCATGAGCGACTTCCGTGTATAAATAGTAAAGCAATATGGCTCTCATACCATAGTAGGAGAAACGTTCCCAAAATTCGGTAAAAAACAGTGTGAACAAGCCGCGGGGATGACCGAAAAAGCCTCGTTGCGGCACAGTTTCTGTTATAGATTCCTTATCAATAGATGCCACCTGAGCCAACCCTTTCTTAAAAAAGTGTATTACAAAAATCATATTCTTATATAATACTTGTGTCAATATAATTTATACTGAATTCAAAAAATTCCAGAATGAAAAGATATTAAAACGGTGAATATAGACGAATTTTCCTGATTCCAATGACTTATTTTGTTATATTATCTGACTAAACTATCTTTATAAACTTTTTTAATAAAATTTAAAGTATGTACAGGCGGAGCGGGATATGGCGGAATAAGATGACAATAAGAGAGGAAGGAGGAGATTATCACTTGCCGAATCGTATATTGGATATTACGGATTGCGGTGTGGCGGCAGACGGAAAAACCGATGTGACGGGCGCCATCAACCAATGCTTGGCCAGAGCCGTCAGCGAAGGCTGTCATACGGTGTTTTTTCCGCCCGGAACGTATAAAATCAACGGCACGCTTGGCGGGGACAAAAGCCAGCCGTTTCGGAACGCCGGGATTAACGTGCCGAGCCATCTCACCATCGTTTTAGATCCGGAATGCACGATTAAAGTGGCGCCGAACAGCTCCTGGGGCTACTCGGCTTTCTATATAGGCAGGCGTGAAAATGTCACCATCACCGGCGGCCGGATCATCGGGGAACGGGATGAACACACGTATACCAATGTCCCTTTGCGGTCGACCCATGAATGGGGGTTTGGAATCTGTATTGAAGGCAGCAGCAATGTGCTGATCGAAAATGTGAAGATTTCAGATTTTACGGGGGACGGTATAATTGTCAGCCCGCTCGGGTTAAAAACAAACAGTGATTACGAAACTTCAGAACAGGTGACCATCCGCCGCTGTGAGATCAGGCAGTCAAGGCGGAACAACATTTCAATCACCGGCTGCAATACCGTTACGGTGGAAGAATGCGTGATTGAAGACGCCGGGCAAGGGAACGGAACGGCTCCGAAATTCGGAATCGATATTGAATCGTACGGAGAAGGCGATATTGATTATGAAGAAGCTCTTCATATTACGGTCCGCAACAACTTCTTTTCCGGAAACGCCGCAAGCTCAGTCACCAATTTTAACGGATATAATGTGTTAATTGAAGGAAATCATTCTGATAACACAATCAGCTACGGGTATGGGGCGCATACCGTCATTACGGGGAATGTCTTCTTTCGGTCAGGCGGCGGCTCAAGGACCGCAGTCGCCGGACAAGGTGTGTCACAAGGACAGGACAGCAGCAGTGCCGTCATTTCCAACAATCTGATTACCGGGTTTTCCACCGGAATAGATGTAAGGGGAAAAAGCGTCCTCGTCACCCACAACAAAATTAATCAATTTGAAAATACGGGCATTTCCGTCTATCAGGCAGAAGATGTGACCGTTGACGGCAATGTCATTGAAAACGGACGTTCCGAAACGAGACGAAGCACGGGGATGCGGGCGACGCTTTCGGAGAACGCCGTCTTTACGAATAACACTCTGAATCAGGTGACAGACGGAATCAGCATGTCGGCCGGCAGTATCATTGTAAAACAAAATGTGCTGAAATCGTTCAGCCGGGGCATATGGGTCACAGGCGGAAATGCCGTTATTGAAGGAAATACGCTCCTTCCGAATGCGTATCAGGGCGCCGCGGAGTCCTATGCCGTATCTGTGACAAATGACGCCGGGGCTGTCATCAAAGGCAATCTCTTTAAGAACTATAAAAACTATCCCGTATTCAGTTCAACATCCTCGGGAACCTCTGTCATCAGCAACCGCTTTGAATCATCACCGCTTATCGTTACCGTGTATCTGAACTCAGGCACGCATGAAGTCATAGACAATACGCTCACGATCAACCGAACAGCGGGCAGCCCGATCGGCATCTATCTGAACGGAGCCTCCAATTCCCTCGTTTCGGGCAATACCATCAACAACCTTTCCGCCGCTTCTGCTTCCGCCATCCAAACCAGCTCCTCCGCAAGTACTAAAATCATCGGCAACCGCATTATCAAAGGCGTCATTGTGAAGCACGCGACAGATACGGAAAGCGGAAATATCGTCATCTGAGAACAATCTGCGCCGGAAAAATAAAAAGAACACATGAACTCCGAGAGAAGGAGGAATGTGTTCTTTTTTGACACAATACAGCCTTGCGCCTGTCAGGCATCTTTTTTACCTGATTTATATAAAGCGATCATTTCTCTGATTAAAAAGAGGGCGAATAAAAACAGCATCAGCCATTCTGAGAAGGTGGTCAATTTAAAAGCGGACAGGTTGTTTTGGACCGCTCCATAGAAACTGAAACCTTGCAGCATATCCACCGTTACTGAAATGATCAGACAGGCAGTCAGCAAAAAGAATGAAACCCCCAATATTTTCATGCGCATCACTCTCCCTTTTTATCCTTTTCGATTACGCAGAACTTATACAGACTTTCCGCCGTGCATAATCTTTTGCCGTACAGGAAGAATATGAAAAAAACGAGGAAAGGTTTTTTGCGATATGCCGCCATTTTTTAAGCAGAGGAAACAAAAAAAAGCCGATCAAAACGACCGTGACAATGAAGGCAGAAAAGAAGCGGACAGCCAGCCGGACAAAGAGCGGGATGAGCCGATCTCCCTCAGCTTAAAGCAAAATATGAAGAAGCTGTCTGAGAGGTTCGGCAACAGTGCCGATGTCGTCATCCGCCGGCTGAAAATCGGAAAAGAAGAGCTTCCGGCCGCAATTGTGTATATCGCCGGTTTGGTAGACGAACAGCTTGTCAGCCAATCCCTTCTGGAGGATTTAATCGATATCCCGTCCGTTCAGCCGGAACAAGCAGTCTGCCTGATATACGATAAAACGCTTGCGATCGGCGGGGTGAAAGAGGAAGAAAAATGGAAAAGCCTTTATGCCGGGCTGGTGGCGGGCAGCACGCTCATTTTTGTCGACGGGGCTGACAAGGCGCTGATCGCCAGCACGGAAGGGGGAGAGCACCGGTCCATTCAAGAGCCGAGCACTCAGGTCTCTTTCCGCGGCCCGCGCCAGGGATTCACTGAATCTCTGCAAACCAATATTTCCATGATCCGCAGGTATGTAAAAACGCCTGATGTATGGGTTGAAAAAATGGAGATCGGACACGAAACGAATACGGATGTCGCGCTGATGTATATTAACGGAATTTGCGATAAAAAGCTGATTAAGGAAGTCCGCAAGCGGCTGAAGCACATTGACATCGACAGCATTCTGGAATCCGGCTACATTGAACAGCTCATTGAAGACGCGCCGTTTTCTGTGTTCCCCACCGTATATCATACGGAGCGGCCGGACGTCGTGGCGGGGAATCTGCTGGAAGGACGATTTGCGATTATCGTGGACGGAACGCCGTTCGTTCTCATCGCGCCGGCCTTATTTATTCAATTTTTTCAATCCGTTGAGGATTATTATTCACGATTTGATATCGCCACAAGCATCAGGGTGCTGCGGGTTTTGATTTTCTTCATTTCACTGGTGGCGCCGGGGATTTATGTGGCGGCGACGACCTTTCACCAGGAAATGATTCCGACGCAGCTGCTGATTGTCATCGCGGCTCAGCGGGAGACGGTGCCGTTCCCGGCCGTGATTGAAGCGCTGACGATGGAAGTGGCTTTTGAGATTCTCAGGGAGGCGGGTGTCCGGCTTCCGAGAGTTGTCGGCTCCGCCGTTTCCATAGTCGGAGCGCTTGTCATCGGCCAGGCCGCCGTACAGGCCGGCATCGTCTCCCCGGCCATGGTTATCGTCGTCGCGCTGACGGCGATTGCCAGCTTTGCGACCCCGGCTTTTGACATGGCGATATCCGCGCGGCTGATCCGGTTTCTCTTTATTCTGTCAGCGGCGGTCATGGGATTTTACGGGCTGATTCTGGGCATTATCATGATGTTCGTCCATCTGTGCGGCCTGCGTTCATTCGGTTTTCCGTATATGTCCCCGCTCGCTCCTTTGACCCCGGGCGGGCTGAAGGATTCCATCCTCCGCGCTCCGTTATGGGCGGATGAAAAAAGGCCGGAACTGCTCGTGCAGGAAAACAACAGGCGCCAAGGGGAACATCAAAGACCGAAACCGGAGACATCCAGAGGGATGGTTAATAAAGATGTAGAAGAGGGCGACGGTAATGAAAAGACGTAAATGGATACTTATCCTTTGTACGATGGTTTCCCTTATGTTTGTATCCGGATGCTGGGATAAAAGGGAGCTGACTGATTTGGCTGTGATCTCCGCCATCGGTATTGACCGGACCGAAACGGGAAAATACGTCCTTCACTTGCAAATTATCAATCCGGGAAACGTGGCCGGCGGTCTGCAGGGCGGCGGAGCGGGAGACCGGCCTCCGGTTTCCGTCTATTCGGTGTCCGGAGACAATATGACGGAAGCTTTGAGAAAAGGCTCGATGAAAGTGTCCAGAAGGCTCTATTTTGCGCATACGAATCTCGTGGTGTTCAGTGAAAAGCTGGCGAAAGAGGAAGGGCTCAGTTTTATTCTGGACAATCTTGACCGCGACACCGAATTCAGGACGACCGCAACCGCGGTGATCGCGCATAATTGCAAGGCTGAAGACATTATTAAAGTGCTGACGCCGATTGATAAAATCCCTTCCAATAAAGTGAACAAGACGCTCAGCTTCACGCAGGAACAATACGGCAGAGTCATTAAAACCAGCCTTCAGGACGTTCTGATTGATCTCGCTTCTCCGGCCGGGTCGCCGTTTATTCCGGGTTATGAAATGCACGGAGACGATAAAGCCGGTCCTACGATGGAAAATACGCAGACGACTGAACCGAAAGCAGTGCTGTCAGCGGACGGACTGGCGGTGTTCAAAAAGGATGGGAGGCTGGATTACTGGATTGAGGATGACGACAGTGTGGGGGCTGTATGGCTGCTCAATAGGATCAAGCATACGTTCATCAATGCGGATTGGAAGAATGTGAAGCACGCAATCAGTCTGCAGGTCACCCGCCAGAATACAAAGGTGACGGCCACTTTTCCGAACGGAAAACCGCATATTCACGTGCATGCTCAGGTCGAGGGGCTGGTGGACGCTGTCAGATACCCTTTCCATCTGTCTGATCCGCAAGTGCTGATGACGATGCAAAAGGCGCTCAGCGTGCAGCTTGACAAAGATATCACCAAATCAATTGAAGATATAAAAGCCCGTAAGAATGACTTCGTCGGCTTCGGAGACCTGATCTATCGGAAGCATCCGGACAAATGGAAAAAGTTCAAAGGGAAGTGGGATGAAGAATATTTCCCCAATCTCCCCGTAGATGTCAAAACGGAAGTCATTATCAGAAGAACGGGCTTGCGGAATAATCCTCTCTCAGACAAGCTTGAGCATGATTGATTTGAGGAGAAAGGAGCGAAGCGTATGGAAAATGCGAAAATCGGCACGCGTCAGCTGTTTATTATGATCATTTTGTTTGAATTGGGCAGTTCGTTATTGATTCCGCCAGGCACGATGGCCGGGCGGGATGCATGGCTGTCCGTGCTTCTCGGGTGCGTTATCGGTCTCGGACTTTTCTACGTTTATCAGGCGCTGTATCAATTTTTTCCTGAGTCTTCTCCGAGAGATTACATGAACGAACTGATCGGCAGACATCTGAGCTGGGCGGTCTCGCTTCTTTATATTCTCTATTTTTCTTATATCGCGGCCCGCGTATTGCGGGATTTTGGCGAAATGCTTGTCACCTTCGCCTACCAGGACACGCCGCTTTTAATTGTGAATGCCATGCTGATGATCGCCGCGATATTTGCGGTCAGAAAGGGTATTGAAGTGATAGCGAGAGCCGGCGAGCTGCTGTTTGGCATTATGTATTTTCTGACAGCCGTCGGGCTGATCCTCATTATCAGCTCAGGCACGATAAACCTCAGATTTCTCCAGCCCGTTTTAGCGGAGGGTGCAGGAACGGTCATTTATTCCGTGTTTAAACAGACGATGTTCATCCCGTTCGGTGAATTAATCGTGTTTGTCATGATTTTCCCTTATTTAAAAGATCGGAAAAAGGTGAAGAAAACCGGATTTCTGGCGATTATCATCAGCGGGCTGTTTTTGGCGATGTCAGTGGCGATTAATATTTGTGTGCTGGACGTCAACTTAATGCTCCGCTCTCAATTTCCGCTGCTGAGCACCATACAGACGATTAAAGTAGAAGAGTTTTTAGACCGGCTGGATGTCTTTTTCATGCTCGTGCTCGTCATCGGCGGTTTTTTCAAAGTCAGCCTTTTTACATATGCGGTTGTCGTGGGTGTGTCCACGCTGTTTAAAGAAAAAAATCCGTCTCAGCTGGCCTTTCCGGTCGGATTGGGGGTGCTGATTCTCTCCATCAGCATCGCAAGCAATTTTTCGGAACACATGAATGAAGGCTTAAACATTGTGCCGATCTATATTCATCTTCCGTTTCAAGTGCTGTTCCCCGTTTTGCTGCTTATCATTGCCGTTATTAAGAAAAAGGTCAAAGGGACCGTCTATACAGTTTCGAAGAAATAACCCGGACGGTGCGCCGGGTTATTTTTAAAATCATGATTTTTGTCTTAATGCATTGACAAACTTGCCTGACAATTGTACATTTTGATTTATTCTTATAAAATTACTAGGAAATATAGGTTTAGTAGTGTTAATATTTTCCGAACCGTATTTCAGAATAGAAGGAGATCCATCATGACAAAGAAAAAAGAAATCAAACTCGGTGTGTTTCTCGCGGGCACCGGCCATCATGTCGCTTCTTGGAGACATCCTCAGGCACCGGCGGACGCGAGCATGAATTTGGATTATTTCAAAGAACTGGCGAAAACAGCTGAGCGGGGGAAATTGGACATGCTGTTTTTGGCGGACAGTTTATCAATAGACGGCAAATCACATCCGAATGTGCTGACGCGCTTTGAGCCGTTTACGCTGCTGTCGGCGCTCGCTCAGGTCACATCCCGCATCGGTCTGACGGCGACTGCGTCTACCACATACAGCGAACCGTTCCATATCGCGAGACAATTTGCATCGCTTGATCATCTTTCCAACGGCCGAGCGGGCTGGAATGTCGTCACATCTTCGATTGAATCGACCGCGCTTAATTTCAGCGGCGAAAAGCATCTTGAGCACCATCTCAGATATCAGCGCGCGGAAGAATTCGTTGAAGTCGTCAAAGGATTATGGGATTCGTGGGAGGAAGACGCCTTTATCCGTGACAAAGAGTCAGGAGCATTTTTCGATAAAGAAAAAATGCATGAATTGAACCATAAAGGAACATATTTCTCCGTGAGAGGGCCGTTAAATGTCGCCCGCACACCTCAAGGGCGCCCGGTCATTATTCAGGCCGGATCATCAGGAGACGGAAAAGCGCTGGCCGCCAAAACGGCGGAGGTCATTTTCACCGCGCAAAATCATTTGGAGTCCGCGCAGGAATTCTATCAATCTATTAAAGAACAAGCGGCTTCTTTCGGCCGTGATCCTGAAAAAATCGCGATCATGCCGGGGATCTTTCCCGTTATCGCCGATACCGAGGAAGACGCGCAGGCAAAATATGAAGAGCTCCAAGATCTCATCATTCCGTCTGTCGGCCTGAACATTCTGCAAAACTATCTGGGCGGCGTCGACCTTTCCGCCTGCCCGCTTGACGGCCCGCTGCCTGAATTGGATGCGGATGCGTCGAATGCCGTTAAAAGCCGGTTCAAGCTCGTTCAGGAGATGGCCAAACGCGATAACATGACCATCCGCGAGCTGTACAAATATGTGGCGGGTTCAAGAGGCCATCATATCTTTGTCGGAACGCCTGAACAGCTTGCCGATAAGATGGAAGAATGGGTCGGAAAACAAGCTTGTGACGGCTTCAACATCATGCCGCCGCTTTTGCCTGAAGGTCTCACTCTTTTTGTAGACAAAGTGATTCCGATTTTACAAGAACGGGGCGTGTTCAGAAAAGAGTATGAAGGAACCACACTCAGAGAACATTTCGGACTGGAAAAACCGGCAAACCGATATGCCGACTAAAGGAGGGTCATCATGTCAAGACAATACCGGCTCGCAACGGAGGCAGACGCTGATGAGCTGCTTTCACTGACACTGCGGGCGTATGAACCGATCCGCAAGCTCGGCATCAATTTTGCCGCTGCCACGGCGGATAAAGAACTCGTATTAACTAACATACAGAAAAACGCCTGTTACGTTTTGGAGGAAGACGGACGGATTCTGGCGACGATTTCTCTGCGGATGCCGTGGGGGCCGAATCCCGGGCCGTACGGTGTCCCTCATATTTGGTGGTTCGCCGTCGATCCTGAAACCGGTAAAAAAGGGACGGGCTCAGACATGCTGGCGTGGCTGGAGAACACAGTGCTCCGCGATACATTAAAAGCGCCTTTCGTGTCACTGGGCACAGCGGACAAGCATCCGTGGCTGATCGGCATGTACGAGCGGAAAGGCTACGTCCGCGCAGGCGAAAAGGATTTAGGAAAAGGCCACATCACCATCTATTTAAAAAAACAATTGCAGGATTAACATTTTAATAGGAAAAGGCGGGATTTCAATGAAGAAGAAAACATGGGCTTTGCTGCTGTCTGCCGCGCTTTTGGCGGTCTTAACAGCATGCGGAAACGGAAAAGAAAGCGAAGGCGGCGATAACGTGCTGCATGTCGGCGCCACGGGACAAAGCTATCCGTTCGCATATAAAGAAAACGGCAAGCTGACAGGCTTTGACGTGGATGTCATGGAAGCCGTAGCGAAAAAAATCAACATGAAACTGGACTGGAAGCTGCTTGAGTTCAGCGGACTGATGGGCGAGCTCCAGACCGGCAAACTCGACACCATTTCAAACCAGGTCGCTGTCACGGACGAACGCAAGAAAACGTATAACTTCACAGAACCGTATTCGTATGCGGGCACTCAAGTCGTCGTCAAAAACGATAACAAAGACATCAAATCAGTCAATGATCTGAAAGGAAAAACAGTGGCGGCCGTTCTGGGCTCAAACCACGCGAAAAACCTTGAGAGCAAGGACCCGGATAAAAAAATCAACATAAAAACATATGAAACACAAGAAGGTACGCTGAAAGACGTGGCTTACGGACGGGTTGACGCTTATGTAAACAGCCGCAGCGTCCTGATCGCCCAGATCAAAAAGACCGGTCTGCCTCTGAAATTAGCAGGAGACCCGATTGTCTATGAAAAAGTCGCTTTCCCGTTTGCGAAAGATGCGGCTCACGATAAAATCCGCAAAAAAGTAAACAAAGCCATTGAAGACCTGCGGAAAGACGGCACGCTGAAAAAGCTGTCTGAAAAGTACTTTAACGAAGATATCACAAAGGAAGCAAAGCATTAAGAAACGGCGGTGAAAATCGAGAATGAACAGCATTGATTGGGGATTTATGTTTTCAGCTTTTCCCGCGTTAATCGAAGCCTTGCCGATCACATTACTAATGGCCGTCGCGGCCATGGTATTTGCCGTGATCGGCGGCCTTATATTAGCGCTTATCACAAAAAATCGTATTCCTGTGCTTCACCAGCTGTCAAAGGTGTATATTTCATTTTTCCGGGGCGTGCCGACGCTCGTGCAGCTTTTCTTAATTTATTACGGCCTGCCTCAGCTCTTTCCCGGAATGAGCAAGATGACGGCGTTAACTGCGGCGATTATCGGGCTAAGCCTGAAAAATGCCGCCTACCTGGCTGAAATCTTCCGCGCTGCGCTCAACTCAGTCGATGAGGGGCAGCTTGAAGCCTGTCTGTCTGTCGGAATGACAAAATCCCAGGCGTACAGACGGATCATTTTCCCGCAAGCCGTCAGAAACGCGCTTCCCGCGACGGGAAATACATTTATCGGCCTGTTAAAAGAAACATCGCTCGCTTTTACATTAGGAGTGATGGAGATGTTCGCCCAAGGAAAAATGTACGCATCAGGCAACCTCAAATATTTTGAGACGTATTTAGCCGTCGCGGTCATGTACTGGATTCTTACGATTATTTACAGTGTGCTGCAGGATCTGCTCGAACGGGCGATCAGCAAGCCTTATCGCACATAGGAGGAGGCTCAGGATGATACAAGTCAGACATATTCGAAAAGCATTTAAAGACCTTACCGTACTTGACGGGATCGATCTTGAGATCAAAAGCGGCGAAGTCACGGCCATCATCGGCCCGTCAGGCTCGGGAAAATCAACGCTCCTCCGCTGTCTGAATCTGCTGGAGCGCCCGGATGACGGCATCATTGAAATCGGCGATGCAAAGCTGAATGCAGCGTCCTATTCGCGCAAAGACGTACACAAGCTTCGCCAGCAGACGGCGATGGTGTTTCAGAATTACAACCTGTTCAAAAACAAAACCGCCCTGCAAAATGTGACAGAGGCGCTGATCACCGCGCAAAAGAAACCGAAAAAAGAAGCGGAACAGATCGGTATGGACCTGCTGCGGCAAGTCGGTTTAGAACACAAAGCGGACAGCTACCCGATTACGATGTCAGGCGGGCAGCAGCAGCGGATCGGGATTGCGAGAGCCTTGGCCGTTGATCCTCACGCGATTTTACTCGATGAACCGACTTCAGCCCTTGACCCTGAGCTTGTAGCCGGGGTGCTCCAAGTCATCAAATCAATTGCCGAAAAACAGACAACCATGATCATCGTCACGCATGAGATGGCTTTTGCGCGTGAAGTAGCCGACAAAGTTATTTTTATGGCGGACGGACGCATCATCGAACAGGGAACGCCGGAGGAGCTGTTTGACAATCCGCAGAACGAACGGACGAAAAAATTCATTAAGCAAGTGGGAGAGCCTGCCGAACTTGTCTAAGAAGGGAAGAAGAAGAAATGGCAAATGAAACGTATGAATCATTAAACAAACGTTTAATCAATATCCGCCGCGACCTTCATGAACACCCTGAGCTGTCAGGCGAGGAATTCGAAACGACGAATAAAATCCGCCGCTGGCTGGAGGAAGAAGGAATCACGGTTCTTGATGTGCCGAAACTTCAAACCGGAGTGATCGCTGAAATCAAAGGAGATAAAAGCGGCCCTGTCATCGCCGTCAGAGCGGACATCGACGCACTGCCGATCGAAGAGAAAACAAACCTTCCGTTTGCTTCGCGAAACAGCGGCGTGATGCACGCATGCGGCCATGATTTCCATACGGCATCTATTCTCGGCACGGCTTTCTTATTAAATGAGAGAAAGCATGAGCTGAAAGGAACGGTGCGGTTTATTTTTCAGCCCGCGGAAGAAATCGCCGCCGGAGCAAGACAGGTCATTGAAGCCGGCGCGCTTGACGGTGTATCGGCGATATTCGGCATGCATAACAAACCTGACCTCCCCGTCGGCACGGTCGGTCTGAAAGAAGGCCCGCTGATGGCGAGTGTCGACCGTTTTGAAATCACCGTGAAAGGAAAAGGCGGCCACGCCGGGATCCCCGACAACAGCATTGATCCGATTCAGGCGGCAGGGCAGATCATCGGCGGCCTGCAATCGATTGTCAGCAGAAACATCAGCTCGCTTCACAATGCCGTCGTCAGCATCACAAGAGTTCAGGGGGGCAGTTCTTGGAATGTCATTCCGGACCATGTTGAAATGGAAGGAACCGTCCGGACGTTTCAAAAAGAAGCGCGGGACGCTGTTCCGAAACATATGAAGCGGGTTGCCGAAGGAATCGCGGCCGGATTCGGGGCAGAGGCTGACTTCCGCTGGTATCCTTACCTGCCGTCAGTGATGAACGACGCCCGTTTCATACAGGCGGCGGAACAAACGGCTGAAAGCCTCGGACTTCAAACCGTTCGGGCAGAACAGTCGCCCGGCGGCGAAGACTTCGCATTATATCAAGAAAAAATCCCCGGCTTCTTCGTCTGGATGGGAACAAACGGAACAGAAGAATGGCACCATCCCGCCTTTACACTCGACGAAAAAGCGCTTCCGAAAGCGGCTGAGTTTTTCGCCCGGCTTGCCGTCAATGTATTGGAGCAGACGGAATGAATACGGAACATCTGACGGCCGGACTTGCTCAGGCCGTCATGTCGTCTGTGCCGGAAACATCCGCTGAAGCGATGAAAGAAGCGCGCAAAGGACTGCTTGATTTTACAGCGGCGGCTTTTGCGGGGAGACGGGATAAAGGCGTTGAAAAGCTGGTAAAACTGGCCGAAGAAGAAGGCGGGGTGCCGATAGCGCCGCTTATCGGCAGAAATCAAAAAACCACGCCTTCCCAATCCGCGCTCATTAACGGATTCATTGCCCATGCGCTTGATTTTGACGATGTTCATTCTGATGTAAGAGGACATCCGAGCGCCGTCATCCTTCCGGCTTTGATTGCAGCCGCATCAGCCGGCCGGATAGACAAGAGCCGTTTTCTCGGTGCTTATGTGACGGGAATCGAAGTGATGGCGCGGCTCGGCGAGTCAGCTGGAAGGCATCATTACGAAAAAGGCTGGCACAATACAGGAACGTTAGGTGCCATTGCCGCCGCATGCGCCGTCGGATTCGCGGAGAATCTGAATCAAACCCAATTGCAGAAAGCAATCGGGTTTGCGGCTGCCCGTTCCGGAGGCATGAGAGTGCAATTCGGGACAGAAATGAAGCCGCTCCACGCCGGACTGGCCGCTCAAGCCGGGGTGTTCGCCGTAAAGCTTGCAAAGGCCGGTTTCGGCGGCTCAGCTCATGCGCTCGACGGGGAGAAAGGTTTTTTCGGACTGTACGGCGATCTTGAACGGGCAGAAACCCTGCTTGTAAACGGGTGGGGAAACCCTTGGCGGATCGTGAGCCCGGGACTTTGGTTTAAGGTTTATCCGTTTTGCTCGGCGGCCCATCATGCGGCGGACGCCATTCTCAAGCTGAAGGCCGAACATGGTCTCACTTTCGGCCAAACGGAACGGATCGACGTGATTTATCCGCCGGGAGGGGACGCCGCATTGACAGAACGGCGTCCGAAAACAGGCGAAGCGGGAAGATTCAGCGTGGAATATGTGATCACCTTGGCTTTGCACGGTAAGGATTTTTCAGTTGAACATTTCACATCCGAGCCGATTCCGGAATCCCTTCAAAAAGGATTTGAGCGGATTCACCGCAGCTGCGATGACCAAATTCAGCCAGCTGACAACGCCGTTCCGAAGGGCCGTTTTACAATTGTACGGGTCACGGCTTCCGGCGGTCATGTCTATGAAGCACGTATCGACTGTCCGAAGGGAGCGCCGGGAAACGGTCTTTCTGAAAAAGACATTGAAGACAAGCTCCGGCTCGCTTTGCCGGGAGAAGAGAAAAAGGCGGAAGAATTGATCAAAGCAGCCGGACAATCAAATATGGACCGTTATTTACAGCTGATATAAATAAAAAGAGCGAGGGGATGCAGCCCACGCTCTTTTTACGTTCACTTCTATTGAATAGGGGGATATAGGGTGCGCCCCTGTCTGCGCTGGCAGGGGCGCGGTATCAGGAAACGGCCGTGCCGTTTTCTTTGACCGTGAAACTTCCTCTTGATAAGCGGATGTTGATATCAGACACTTTGGCAATTTGTTCGTCGTGCGTAACCATGATGACGCATTTGCCGTCTTTATGCGCCAGATCCTGAAAGAGCCGGACGATTTCCTTTGACGTATCCTCGTCGAGATTTCCCGTCGGCTCGTCCGCGCAAATCAAATCCGTGTCACAGCAGAAAGCCCGCGCAATTGAAACGCGCTGCTGCTGTCCGCCGCTTAATGTCAGCACCCGCTGACGGGCCTGCTGTTCGGTGATGCCGACTTTATCCAGCATGCTGAGCGCGGACGCATCTTTGTTGTTCTCCTTAGATCCGGTAATCTCCATCGCCGTTGTGACATTCTGGAGCGCCGTCATATACGGGATCAGATGATAAGATTGAAAGACGATAGAGACATATTGATTTCTGAATTTGGTTAATCCGATTTTGGAGATGTCTTCTCCGTTATAAAGGATGCTTCCCTCTTTAGGTGTGTCAAGGCCGCCCGCCAGAGACAGAAACGTTGTTTTTCCCGTCCCGGAGGCGCCGGCAATTGTATAAAACTTCCCTTTTTCAAAGCTGATCGTTATATCCTGAAACAGCGGCTGTGATTTATCTTGGTACCAGTAGCCGGTCTGTTGAAAGGTTAATAGGCTCATTATGCTGCCTCCTCTTATTCCTGCTTGGTCAGGATCGTTTTAGGGTGAAGCCGCATGACTGATACAGACGGCAGTAATGTGGCGATGACGGCAATTGCGACGCCGATCCCGCCGAGAATCAGAAGGTCATTCAGCGAAACGTTTACCTGCATTGTACTGATGACATCTGCACCGGGTGAATGCTGACCGAACATGCCGCCTCCCCGCGGCATTTCTCCTCCGCCCCAGCCGCTTGTTTGCTGCTGGGAATCATCGGCTGAGCTGACCTGCTGGGAAAGAAGCTGATTTCCGAGCTGATTCGCCACAATGCTGCCCGTGACGGATGCGATCCCGATGGCGATAACCGCGACAATCAGAATTTCCGTTAAGAATTGTCCGATGAGCTTCCGGCGCTTTTCGCCGATCGCCATCAAGACACCCATTTCATACTTGCGTTCCCTGATCGACATCATCACGATCAACCCGAGAATGACAGCGCCCGCGATGGATACAAGGTACACCACATTTTTAGAAAATGACGCGACATTTTCAATCGGGCTGACCATTTGCTGATACACCTGATCATTTGTTGTCAGCGTGTAGGTTTTATCATCTATAGATGTTTTTTTCGCAGCCGCAACGAATGAGTCAATATATTTTGCATCATCCATATAATAAACGGCTGAGCTGATTTTGTTTTTGTTATCAGACCCTTTTAACGCCGCCGCGGCGGTGTAAGGCGTATAGATTTTATTGTCAGGGTTTAAGAATGAAAAATGCTCTGCCTGATCGTCTCCTGATGATGTTGTTTTATAAATTCCCACAATCTTAAGCTTCGTTTTCACAGAATCATCCGCTGCTGAGGAAACCGTAATGGAGCCGCCGACCTTCAGCTTGTTTTGATCTGCCAGCGTTTCATTGATTACTGCGACTTTTGCGTCCGCATCTGTTTTTGTGATGGCGCGGCCGTCAGTGATTTTTGAGCTCCCGCCTGTGAAATCATCAAGCAGCGCCGTAGAGAGCACGCCTTCGACCGAAATGTCCGCTGAAATCATCTGTCTTCCGCCGCCTTGAAAACGGCTTCCGCCGGAACTGTTATCGGCTGAGTCGCCTGAGCTTTTTATCGCGTCAAAGCTTTCTGCATTTGCTGACGCTGTCGTGAGGAAGTTGTAATTTTTAACGTGCTGTAAAGATGTAAGTTTCTTGGCATCCGAGACGGAAATCGGCGCTGATTCAAACGTCCTCTTTTCACCGTCTTTTTGCTGCTGCGCCATTTGCTTTTGGCGGTCAGCCTGGAGTGTGACGCTCCCGCCGAGCTGCTGCCTTGCCAGTTCGCTTGATTTCTTTGCCGCTGACTGGATCGTAAGACCGGACAGGACAAAAATGCAAATCACTGAAAACACAACCAGCTGCAAAAACGTTTTTCCCTTTTTTGCCTTCATGCTCCAAAAGGCTCTTTTTATAAAGTTCATGTCTGTTCCTCCGTGTGGGTGTCAGATCTTGTAAAACCGACCTTCTTTAGAACCGGTTATCCGATATGTATATAGTAGGAGAAATGTGTGAAAAAAATATGAACAAACTATTTCCGGGTGATGAAATAAAAACTAACAATTGTGAAACCCGAAAATATCCGGGTAAAATGGTGCTATTATAAGTAAAAGCGTCAAGATAAGCGGAGGAACCAATGAAGATATTAATGATAGAAGACAATATAAGCGTATGCACCATGACGGAAATGTTCTTTTTTAAAGAAGGATTTGAAGCCGAATTTGTCCATGACGGAGTGGAAGGCTATCAGCGGTTCACGGAAGAGGACTGGGATTTGGTCATTCTGGATATTATGCTTCCATCTATGGACGGAGTGACGATCTGCCGGAAAATAAGAGAGACGAGCAGTGTGCCGATTATTATGCTGACCGCAAAGGACACGGAGTCTGATCAGGTGATCGGGTTTGAAATGGGGGCCGACGACTATGTCACCAAGCCGTTCAGCCCGCTGACGCTAGTAGCGCGGATTAAAGCGGTGATCAGAAGATACCGGGCGACGGGGCAGACCGTAAAAAGCGACGACTTGATCGAAACGGCGTGTTTTTCAATCAATAAGAAGACGCGGGAAGTGTTTCTGCACGGAAAGCCTGTCGAGAATCTGACGCCGAAGGAATTCGATCTGCTCTTTTATCTCGCACAAAATCCGCGCCAGGTCTTTTCGAGAGAGCAGCTGCTTGAGCAGGTGTGGGGGTATCAATTTTACGGCGATGAACGTACGGTTGATGTTCATATTAAACGGCTGCGCAAAAAACTGTCCAGTGAGGAAAAACCGTTTTTATACACGGTGTGGGGGGTAGGATACAAATTTGATGAGGATTAAATACTTATATCAGCTGCTGTTAAGCCATGTCAGCATTTTGATTTTGGCCTTTTTCATCATCATTTCCCTGTTTTCGCATTTTGTGAAAGATTTTGCGTATCAAAATAAAGTGGATGAGCTGTCTTCTTATGCCCAGCAGATCACAAGTGAGCTGAACGGACGCGATCTTGATCTGCGCCGCCTGTATCCGTATCAGGACATGTTAAAAACGCGCGAGACCAGGTTTATTATTTTTGATGAACATCAGCGGCCGTACTTTTTTCCTGACGATATGCCGCCGCGCGAGAAGCTGAAAAGTAAAGAGTGGCACTTGCTGAAGCAAGGGAAAACCGTTCAGATCAGAGCGGAGATGAACCGTTTTAATACGGAAGGCTTGGAAGTGTCGCTTGTCGCAAAACCGCTTTTGATCAACAATCAATTTAAAGGCGCGGTGCTGCTCGTGTCTCCCGTCAGAGGGGTCGAGCAGATGATCAGCCAGGTCAACCGCTATATGATTTACGCGATCATCAGCACCCTTATCATCACGATTCTGCTGAGCTGGCTTTTATCTAAATTTCACGTCAAGCGGATTCAGACATTGCGGGATGCGACCGGAAAAGTGGCGTCCGGTGATTACGATATTTCGCTCAAGAACAGCGGCGGCGATGAAATCGGCATGCTGGCGTCCGATTTCAACACCATGGCCAAAAATCTGAAGCAATCGAGAGAGCAGATTGACCGCCTGGAAAAACGGAGGCGCCAATTTATCGCCGATGTCTCCCATGAGCTGAGAACGCCTTTGACGACCATTAACGGACTTGTGGAGGGGCTTAACAGCAACACCATCCCGGAAAAAGATAAAGAGAAATGCTTCTCTCTGATCAGCGAAGAAACGAAGCGGATGCTCAGGCTCGTGAAAGAAAATCTGGATTATGAAAAAATCAGATCCCAGCAAATCAAACTGGACAAGCTCAGTCTGCCGCTCATCGAGGTGTTTGAAATTATTAAAGAGCATCTCAATCAGCAGGCGGAGGAAAAACAAAATCAGCTGCGGATTCAGGCGGAGGACGGCGTCAAAGTGTTCGCCGATTATGACAGGCTGATCCAGATTCTCGTCAACATCACGAAAAACAGCATTCAATTTACGCAAAACGGAGACATCACGCTGCGCGGGTATGAAGGCTATAAAGAAACGGTGATTGAAATCGAAGACACCGGAATCGGCATCTCCAAAGAGGAAATTGAGCATATATGGGAGCGGTTTTATAAGGCGGACGTGTCCCGGACGAATACGGCATACGGCGAATACGGACTCGGCCTGTCCATCGTCAGGCAGCTTGTTGAAATGCACAAGGGCACGATAGATATTGACAGCGAAAAAGGAAAAGGCACGACCTTTACAATCCGCCTTCCGCTGAATACGAAACATGAATCATCTTGAAACCGGCAGTCCCGTCTGGCTGCCGGCTGTTTTATCTTCACTCGGAAAATTGCGCTCTGCCGAAACAAAGTTTGCGTGTTTTTCGGGATGGAAAGACACGGAAACGTGATAAAATAACTGGTAAACAGGTCTTGGATGGGGAGGGTGAAGGAATGAAGAGCGGGTTAATTCCTTCTTCAGCAGTCGGGCAGAAAATTAACGAGTGGTATCGATACATCAGAACATTCAGCGTGCCGGATGCGGAGATCTTGAAGGCCGAGATCAAACAAGAGCTTGACCGTATGGAGCCTGATTCAAACTTAGTGCTTTATTATTCCCTCATGGAATTTCGCCATCAGCTGATGCTGGACTACTTGGAGCCGCTGGAAAAACTGAAGATAGAAGACCAGCCGACCCTGTCGGAAATTCTTGATAACATCGATAACAGCCAGGCCGGCCTCAAAGGGCTTCTCGATTATTACGTCAACTTTTTCAAAGGCATGTTTGAATTTGATAAAAGAGAATTTATCTCAGCGATTACGTATTATAAACAAGCTGAGAAAAAACTGGCCTTCGTATCGGACCACGTGGAACGGGCGGAGTTTTATTTTAAAGTGGCCGAAGCTTATTATCATATGAAACAAACGTATTTTTCTTTGATACATATAAAAAACGCTTATGAAATTTACGTAGAGCAGGACACATATAACGTCCGGATCATTCAATGCCATTTTGTATTCGGCGTCAATTTAATGGATGAAAGGCGCTTTGAACAGGCGGCCAAACATTTTCAGCACGCTCTGCAAATGGCCGAAAAAGAACAAAAAGCGCAGCTTGTCGGGAGGGCGCTGTATAACCTCGGACTGTGCTACTACAATCAGGACCGCATCGGCGAAGCGATTCCGTACTTTGAACGGGCGGTTGATACATTTGAATCACAAAGAATCGTCAATTCTCTTCCTCAAGCATATTTTCTAATCACACTCATTTACTTTAAACTCGGAAAAAAAGAAAAAGCGTCGGAATATCACAAGCGGGGATATGAATATGCTAAAGAAACAGACGATCCCGTTTACACGGTAAAATTCGAATGGCTGCAGGCTCTGTATCAGGCGAAACCGGATGAGGAAAAAATCAGCGCATGTTTCCGTTACCTGGAAGATAAAAATTTATACGCCGATATAGAGGATTTAGCACTAGAAGCAGCTAAATATTACTATGAACAAAATTGCTTTAAGATTTCTTCTGACTATTTTCTGAAAGTCGAAGAGGCAAGGAAACAAATACAAAGGAGTGAGGGTTTGTATGAAATTGAAATCTAAATGGTTTGTTATTTGTTTAGCAGCCGCCGCGATTTTTACAGTGACAGGTGCAGGCCAGACAGATCAGGCTGAATTCCATGTAGCTGAAAGAGGAATGACGTGAGAAGAAAATAACCTGAACAAAGGAAAAGACTGCCCGGGAATGTTCCCGGCAGTCTTTTTTTTGCGCGGCCGGACTTGGACAGCGGCGGAAAACAAAAGAAAACGCCGCAGGTCAAAACCCGCAGCGTCCTCATATAGACGGAGTGATGCTTAGAAACCGCCAACATAGGCAGTACCTACAATAACCAACAGGATAAATAAAACAACGATCAAAGCGAAAGAGCTGATTCCAGAATATCCTGACATGAGCTTCACCTCCATATTGTCTATACCATACAATATGTAAAAGAAGCTGCTTTGTAAGGGATATTAGTGGACAAGAGAAAAAAGAGGCGGTGTCCTATGAGAGTAAGACTCCGGCAAAAAACTCGTCATACAGCGCCCGCACCGCTTGTTTTTCCTGTTCTTCTTTCACCCCGAACATCATGCTGACTTCCGATGACCCCTGATTGATCATCTCGATGTTGACGCCGGCTTCGGACAGTGCTTTGGATGCCCTGGCGGTTGTGCCGACATTATGGCGCATCGCTTCCCCGACGACCATAATCAGCGCCAGATTGTGCCTGACTGTGACTTCATCTGCTTGAAGTTCCTGCTTCAGACGGGTGACGAGCCTGTGTTCCAGTTCTGAGTCCATCTGATCGTGCCGAAGGATGATCGTGATGTCGTCAATGCCGGATGGAACGTGTTCATACGTCAATCCTTCTTCCTCCAAAATGTGAAGGGCTTTGCGGCCGAAACCGATTTCCCGGTTCATTAAATATTTGCTTATGTAAATGCTGCAAAAGCCCGTGTCGCTTGCGATGCCGATGACTGGCCCGTTCGTATTGTCACGGCTGCTGACGACGCGCGTTCCTTTCGCATCCGGATTATTCGTATTCTTAATCTGAACGGGGATGCCGGCCCGAAATGCGGGAATCAGCGCTTCATCATGAAAAACGGAAAATCCGGCATAGGAGAGCTCACGCATTTCCCGATACGTCAGTTCGTTAATTTCTTTCGGATGCCGCACGATTGACGGGTTGACGGAATAGACGGCGTCCACATCAGTAAAGTTTTCGTACAGGTCGGCTTTTAAGCCGCTGGCGAGAATGGAGCCGGTAATATCTGAGCCGCTCCGGGAAAACGTCACAATCTCATGCTCCTTCGTGTAACCGAAAAATCCCGGAAAAATGATCAAGCCATCACGGTTTCTCAGACGGTACAAATGATCATAAGATTCAGGGAGCACCTGCGCGCTTCCGGGTTCATTCGTCACAAACAGCCCCGCTTCTTTCGGACTTACGTATTCCGCTTTCACGCCCTGCCGTTGGAAGTAGGCTGCGATCAGCTTCGCGTTGTTGTCCTCGCCGCTCGCTTTCACCGCATCCATATATTGTTCGGGATTGGCTTTGCTGTTGTTTAAGAGAGCGAATAGGTCACTGCGGATTCTTTCTATAATAGAGAAATCCAGGTTCAGCTCACGCGCGATGGCAGCGTACCGTTCAATGACCGGTTCGGCAAGCTCAGGCGCTGCACCTTTTTGCAAATAATGCTCCGCACAGCTGATTAACAGATCCGTCACCTTTGTATCGTCCGAGAAGCGTTTTCCCGGCGCCGATACGACGACGGCTTTCCGCGAGGGGTCAGCCGTCACGATTTGAAACACTTTCTCAAGCTGGGCTCCTGACGCAAGAGAGCTGCCTCCGAATTTTACAACTTTCATGATTTACATCCCCTAATATTTAAATTTTCTCACAAATTTAATTTTTATTATCTCTCTTTCAAACATGTAAATCAAGGATTTTTTCTACGTAGGGAGAACATTTGTATTTTCCTGGAGGAATTTTGCCGCTGTTTGTCAGATTTTTTTCCCTCAAGCGTGTCATCATGTGCAAAAAATGATAAGCAGCCAAATGAAGGTTATAGAAAATCCTGCAAATTCTTGATAGACTGATTGTAAAACAATTTAGTGTACGGCCCGCGGATGACCCCTTTTGAAAGCAAAACTGTATTGACTGCGCTTGGAAAGATGATAAGATTATAGTTGTCGTTGATAATGATAATCATTACGAGTGGGGATATATGGGAGTTGTTTGGCTATCAGTCATTCCGTTTGTGATGGGTGCAGGGAGGCAGCATGAAGCTACGTTACTTACTTTTGCTACTGGCGGTTTTGGCGTGTACTTCTATATTTATCGGTGTAGAAGATTTGTCGCCGCTGGATATTTTTCATTTAAATAAAGAACAGGCAGGTACATTGTTTGACAGCCGGCTGCCGCGTTTGGTGAGCATTATCATCGCCGGCATGAGCCTGAGCATCTGCGGATTAATCATGCAGCAGATCAGCCGGAATAAATTTGTATCGCCGACGACTGCGGGAACGATGGACTGGGCAAGGCTCGGAATTTTGATTTCATTAATGCTTTTTACGTCAGCGAGTCCGCTTGTGAAAATGTCTATCGCTTTTATTTTCGCGTTGGCGGGAAATTTCCTTTTCATGAAAATCCTCGAGAGAATCAAGTTCAATGATGCGATTTTTATTCCTCTCGTCGGTTTAATGCTTGGGAATATCGTCAGCTCAATCGCCACGTTTATCGCATATAAATACGACCTGATCCAAAACCTGTCATCTTGGCTGCAGGGAGATTTCTCACTGGTCGTTAAAGGCCGGTATGAGCTTTTATATCTGAGTATCCCGCTGGTGATCATCGCTTATGTCTATGCGGATAAATTTACGGTGGCGGGAATGGGAGAGAGCTTTTCCGTCAATCTCGGCCTGAAATACAAACGCGTCGTCAATATCGGTCTGATTATCGTGTCTCTCATCGCTTCACTGGTGATCCTGACCGTCGGGATGCTGCCGTTTCTCGGTTTGATCATTCCCAATATGGTGTCGATTTACAAAGGGGACAACCTGAGGAGCAGCCTGCCTCACACAGCTCTCTTGGGCGCTGTTTTTGTGCTGTTTTGCGACATTTTGGGGAGGGTGATCATCTTCCCGTACGAAATTTCCATCGGCCTGATGGTCGGTGTTATCGGCAGCGGCATCTTCCTGTATATGCTGTTAAGGAGAAAAGCATATGAGTCATAATAAAAAAATTACGCTGCTGGCGGCGCTCGCCATGATATGTATCGGATTCTTTCTGTTCTACGGACTGGGCAATTGGGAATACTCCCTGCCGAGACGATGCTTCAAAGTGCTTGCCATGATGCTCACCGGGGGAGCGATCGCGTTTTCAACGGTCATCTTCCAGACGATTACAAATAACCGCATACTGACACCGGGCATTTTAGGCCTTGATTCCCTGTATATGCTCATTCAGACCGTCATCGTGTTCCTGTTCGGTTCAATGAATATCGTCATGATGAACAAAAATCTTAATTTCGTCATCTCCGTCGGGCTGATGGTGCTCTTGTCACTCGTTTTGTATCAGCTCATGTTTAAAGGCGAGGGGCGGAACGTGTTTTTCCTTCTGCTTGTCGGCGTCGTGTTCGGCACGCTGTTCAACAGTCTGTCATCCTTTATGCAGATGCTGATTGATCCGAATGAGTTCCAGGTTGTTCAGGACAAAATGTTTGCCAGCTTTAACAATATTAACACCGATCTTTTAGGATTTGCCGGTGCTGTCTTTCTTCTGACAGGCATTTATGTCTGGCGGTTCACGCGGTTTTTTGACGTGCTGTCGCTCGGCAGGGAGCACGCCGTCAACCTTGGGATTGATTACGATAAGCTTGTGAAACAGATGCTCATCGTCGTCGCCATTCTTGTGTCTGTCTCTACAGCTCTTGTCGGGCCGATTATGTTTTTAGGACTGCTTGTCGTCAATCTGGCGAGAGAGTTTTTAAAAACCTACAGGCACACGTATTTAATCGCGGGTTCCGTCCTGATCAGCATCGTCGCGCTTGTCGGGGGTCAGTTCGTCGTGGAGAAAGTGTTCACGTTTTCCACGACGCTGAGCGTCATCATTAATTTTGCCGGCGGGATTTATTTTATCTATCTGCTGTTAAAGGAGAATAAATCATGGTAGAGGTCAAAAATGTAAGCAAACAATACGGAGGGAAAGTCGTCCTTGAGAAAACGTCTCTATCCATTCAAAAGGGCAGGCTCACCTCGTTTATCGGTCCGAACGGCGCGGGAAAAAGCACGCTGCTGTCTATCATGAGCCGGCTGATTAAGACGGATTCCGGAGAAATCACGGTCGACGGGCAAGAGATCGGGGCCTGTAAAAGCAACGATCTGGCGAAAAAAATCAGCATCCTGAAGCAGACGAACCAAATCAATATAAGACTGACGATTAAAGACCTGGTCAGCTTCGGCAGATTTCCGTATTCCCAGGGGAAACTGACGGATGAAGATTGGGTGCATATCAATCAGGCCCTCAGTTATATGAAGCTGGATGACTTAAAGGATAAATATCTCGATCAGCTCAGCGGAGGCCAGTGTCAGAGGGCGTTTATCGCGATGATCATCGCTCAGGATACGGACTATATTTTTCTCGATGAGCCGCTGAACAATTTAGATATGAAGCATTCCGTTGAAATGATGAAGCTGTTGAAGCGGCTTGTGGAAGACTTCGGAAAAACGGTCGTCGTAGTGATTCACGATATCAACTTCGCATCCGTCTATTCAGACCATATCGTCGCACTGAAAAACGGCCGGATCGTCAAAGAAGGGCCGGCGGAGGAGATCATTGAAACCTCCGTGCTTGAAGATATTTATGATATGACCATCCCGATTCAAAAGATTGACAGTCAGCGGATCGGTGTGTACTTTTCTTAAAAACCAGATGAGGTGAAAGTCATGAAAAAATTCGCATTGCTATTCATTGCGCTAGTTACGATTTTTGTTGTTTCTGCATGCGGAAACGGGGACAAAACATCAGGCAAATCAAAAGAAACAATCACAATCAAAGATGATCTGAACAAAGAAGGAGTCAAAGTGCCGAAGAATCCGAAAAAAGTCGTCGTATTCAACTTCGGAATGCTGGACACGATGGATGAACTCGGTTTACAGGATCACGTGGCGGGACTTCCGAAACAAAACCTTCCAAAATACTTATCTTCATATAATAGTGATAAATACGCCAATACCGGCGGTTTAAAAGAACCGGATTTTGAAAAAGTCGCGGATATTGATCCGGATTTAATCATTATCGCCCACAGACAATCTGATTCTTATAAAGAGTTCTCGAAAATCGCGCCGACGATTTATCTTGATGATGACTATACAAACTACGTTGACAGATTCAAGCAAAACACTGAAGTGATCGGCAAAATCTTTAACAAAGAAAATGAAGTGAAAGATAAGCTTGCGAAAATTGACAAATCCATTGCCGATCTGAAGAAAAAGACAAGCAGCACGGATAAAAACGGATTAGTGGTGATGGCGAATGACGGCAAAATCAGCGCGTTCGGATCTAAATCAAGATACGGCTTCATTCATGATGTGTTCGGCGTCAAACCGGCTGACAAAAACATCGAAGCTTCACTGCACGGACAAAGCATTTCCTATGAATATATCGCCAAAACAAACCCTGATTACATGTTTGTCGTTGACCGCGGAACAGCGATCGGCACAAAATCTTCAACAAAACAAGTTGTTGAAAATGATTATGTAAAATCGGTGAAAGCCGTGAAAAACAACCATGTTGTCTACCTTGATTCAGCTACATGGTATTTATCAGGAGGCGGCCTGGAATCCATGGCGCAAATGGTGAAAGAAGTAAAAGACGGAATCGAGAAGTAAAAAAAGAACCCGGTCACATACGTGATCGGGTTCTTTTTGGTTTACCGCGTAACGGCCTGCTGCTGCTCGGGCTGACGCGGTTTTTTCTTCAATGTAAAAGATAGGAGGAAGCCGGCCAGCGCGATGCAGGCGGCTACGACAAATGCCGCATTCATGCCGTGCAGGGCAGCGTTTGCCGGAGTTGACGCATTGGCGTGCGCGGCCTGACTGCTCATCACGGAAACCAGCAGCGCCGTACCGATAGAACCGCCGACTTGGCGGACGGTATTGTTCATGGCTGTGCCGTGCGGAATTAAGTGGCGCGGCAGGGCATTGATTCCCGCTGTCGTCACCGGCATCATAATCATGGCTGTTCCCAAAAGCCGCGCGGTATAAACGACGACAATCCAAATGAGAGACGTCGAGTCCGTCAGATTCATAAACGGCAGGGACGTGAGCAGGATGATGAAGAATCCGGTCATCGCAAGGCCTTTTCCGCCGATTCTGTCAAACACCCGGCCGATAAACGGAGACATCATCCCCATCACAATCGCGCCCGGCAAAAGCATTAATCCGGTATCAAACGCGGATACGCCCCGGACCTTTTGCGTGTAAAGCGGGAGAATGGTTTCCGTTCCGATCAGCAGCGCGAAAACAAGCGTTCCGAGCAGGGTGGTCAGGCTGAAAATCCCGAAAGAAAACACACGGAATTCCAGCATCGGTTTTTTGAGCTTCATCTGTCTTGCGATAAAGAAAATCAGCGCGGCCGCTCCGACAAGCAGCGAAGTCAGCACTTCAGTACTGGTCCATCCTGAGGAACCGGCGCTTGAGAAGCCGTAAAGCAGCCCGCCGAATCCGAGGGTCGATAAGATCACGGATAAAATATCAATCTGTGTTTCTCGTAATGTCGTGACGTTTTTCATCAGAATAATCGCTAAAAGCAAATCGATGACTGCGATCGGGAAGATGATGTAAAACAAAGACCGCCAAGAGAATGCTTCGACCGCCCATCCGGAAAGCGTCGGGCCGATCGCCGGCGCGAACGAAATAACCAAGCCGACCATACCCATGGCGCGGCCGCGCTTTTCCATCGGGAAAATCGTGAGAAATACCGTCTGCATGAGCGGCAGCATAATTCCGGCGCCGGCCGCCTGAATAATCCGGGCCGTTAAGAGCACCGGAAAGTTCGGGGCGAATGCGCCGACAATGGTGCCCGCCGTGAAAATACTCATAGCGGAAATCAGGAGGGTGCGGCTCGTAAATTTCTCTATTAAAAATGCGGTAATCGGGATTAAAATCCCGTTCGTCAGCATAAACGATGTTGTCAGCCATTGCGCTTTGTTGGCGTCTATATTGAAGTCATTCATAATGTGCGGCAGCGCCGTGATAAGCAGTGTCTGGTTCAAAATGGCGACGAACGCTCCCGCCAAAAGAATCCCGACAATGACAGAGCGGTTGTATGGTGCAGTTTCAATACTCTTATTCAAGCTGATTCCTTCTTTCTTTATAGTTTGAGCAATGTTTTAACGGCTGCAAGCGGCTGGTGCAGCGGTCCGGCCTGCTCCAAATAACCGATGAGCGCTTTTATAAGAAAATCCCGCGGCTGTTTGTCCGCTGATTCTTTCTCCAGCATAACCGCCGCGGAAGTGAGTCCTGCGGCATCATATTTTTCCTCCGGAAGGGCTGAGACAGCTTCTTTCAGTTCCTTCAGGCTTTCAGCCAGCAATACGGTTTTGTCTTTCGGCTCAAATGAGGAAGCGGAGGCGGTATAAAGGTCAATCATCTCCTGAGGCAAAGCCGTTTCGGTTTTCCTGTTTTCGACGATGAGATTGAGATGGCGGATGATAAAGTCCGTGAGCGGCTCCAGGGCGAGCGGTTCTTTTTCCAGCTTAATCAGCGTGATGCATTCTCTCAGGAGCCCCTGCAGGACGATCACCAGCTCCCATACATAAGGAATAATGTCTTCGCCGTACGTCTGAATCAGTGAATCGCGATGCCAGCAGATAAAGGTGGAGCGGGCCCTGTGAATATGCCGTTTTACCCGCTCATTAATGGAAGAGGGGCTTCCGTACATCAGCATATTAAAAAACTGCTGGTTGCGCCTGAAGCCTTCAAGCTCAGCCATCAGTTTTTTGGAAAACCGTTCCTCAGGGGAGAGGCTCGTTTCTTCATTTAATAATGAAGCGGCCGCTACCATCTGTTTCTGGTTAAAATCGAGCAGCTCCAGGAGCAGGTCTTCCTTTGATTCAAACAGCTTATACAAAGATGCTTTGGAGACTTTGCACTCCTCTGCGATCGCCTGCATCGAGACCGACGAAAAGCTTTTCCCGGAAAAAAGCTTCCTTGCCGCCAGTAGAATATCCGTTTTCTTATCATTCATAAGCCCAGATTCCTTCTTTCGTCACAATAGAAAACCCACCGGTTCACAGAAAACCAATGAGTATATGATGAAAATATTAACAAAAATTTTTACATAGTGTCAACGCTTTTGTTTGAGAAATAGAAAAAACCTGCCGGAGTGTTCCGACAGGCTGATACGTTTATTTATCCGTCTTAAATCCTTGTTTTTCAAGCATTTCACGAATGTGAGGATAATAAACCTGCTTATAGTAGGAAGTGATGCCTTGTGACCAGTTTCTTGTTTCCTGTCCGTCGGTGCGTTTTTTCATGTATTCGGACATCTGCTTGTCATAGGCCTCGATATGGGTTCTTAAATCTTCTTCTTGATACGTTTCATGATGCAGAACGGCTGCTTGCGGCAGACGCGGTTTTTTCGCGGAGCGGTCTGCCGGATGGCCGATGACGAGACCGGAAACCGGGAAAACGTATTTCGGAAGTTTCAGCAATTCAATGATTTCGTCAGGCTTGCCGCGCACGGCGCCGATCGGCACAGTGCCGAGTCCCATTGATTCAGCCGCAGCCGTTGCCGTACCCAGCGCAATCCCGACATCTACGGCTCCGACTAGAACGGACTCTAAACCGTTCGTGATCTCAAGCGGTGTATCATTATATTCTTCAAGCGCAATTTTGGCGCGGTTAAAATCAGCGCAGAATAAAAGGAAAACAGGCGCTTGGTCAATCCACGGCTGGCCGCCGGCCAATTCGGATATTTTTTTCTTCCGCTCCTTATCTTTCACCGCAATAACGGTAAATTGCTGGCCGTTAATGGAAGTCGGCGCTGCCTGAGTTGCTTGGATGATAAGGTCCAGCTGCTCATCCGATACGGGTTCATCTGTGTAGCTGCGGATGGAACGGTGGTCTGTTAATATTTGAAGGACTTCGTTCATGTCATTCATCCTTTCGTTACTCTGACAGTTCTGTGCGGACGACGTCAAGCGGCGCACTCAGCACTTCTTTTGCTTTTGCCACGAATCCTTGGAAATGGTCAGTTGCGTTGTGGAATTTCATCGCTTCTTCATCTTTCCATTGCTCAAGCATAACGAATGTATTTTCCTCACCGACTTTTTCGAAAAGATCGTATTGCACATTTCCTTCTTCCGCGCGTGAATGCTGAACAAGTGATTGTGCTTCTCCTAAAAATTCCTCGCGTTTATCCGCTTTTACTTTCATGTAAGCCTGTAAGACGATCATTGTTATTCCTCCTGATTGGGTTTATTTGTTATAGTTCGAATATTATCGAACTAACTGTAACATGTTTCGCAGTGAATGGTAAAGGAAAAACCCTCACCGCCTAAATTGTCACCCGCCGCTTTTATGTGTTACATTTGACTCATGAACATTCCAAACCATCCTGAAACCGACCGCTTACAGCTGACAAAGGTTCTTCATGCTCTGAGTGATCCGCTCCGCTTAGAGCTGGTCAAACAATTGGCGGAAACAACAGAAAAAACGTGCGGTACCTGCGCTGATGTCCGGGTCGCCAAATCAACGCTGTCCCATCACTTCAAAGTGCTGCGGGAAGCGGGTATCGCCCAAGTGCGCATAGACGGGAAGCACCGTTATTATTCCCTGCGCAAAGATGATTTACAAGCGGCGTTTCCCGGCCTGCTGGAGGCGATTTTGCAGACAGAACCGGACCGCTGGTAAATAAGTCCCCGAATTCCGGGGGTTTTTTTATGCGCCGAAAACCGCCCGGTAAAGCCTGAGGACGCCTTCTTGAATATCGCTCTCCTTCAGGCGGGCGAACCCCAGAATGAGCTGCGGCTTATTTGAATCGCCTCCCGCTTTCAGACGGAACCGGCTCATCGCAAACAGATCGAGCTGTTCTGCATCCGCCCGTGCCAATATCTCTTTTTCTGAACGGGCGCAGTCAAACTCAGTGACAAAATGAAGCCCCGCATTGGCGCCCTTTACACTGATTCTTTCTCCGAATGTTTCTTCCAAAGCCGAAATGAGGCGTTCCCGCATGTTCTTATAATGCTGCTTCATCTTTTTAATATGTTTCTGATATTCACCTGAGTCGATAAATTCTTTCAGCGCGAGCTGGGCAAGCGTGCTGCACGTATGCAGGTCATACGTTCTCTCTTTGAACGTCCGCAAAAGCCCGGGCGGCAGAACCATATAGCTGATGCGCAGACCTGGGAAAAGGGATTTTGAAAAGGTCCCCATGTAGATGACATTTTGAAACCGGTCAAGGCTTTGAAGCGCCGGTATCGTATCGGCGTCATATTTAAATTCACTGTCATAATCATCTTCAATGATGAAGCGGCCGTTCTGTTCGGCTGCCCAGTTTAAAAGCTGAATCCGCCGGGAAGCGGGCATGATCACGCCTGAGGGGAATTGATGGGAAGGCGTGGTGATCAATACACAGGGCCGGCGTTTTTCAATTTCAGCCATGGACATGCCTTTTTCATCAAGGCTGATCGTCGCAACCTTTTTCCCGAGGTTTTGCAGCAGCCGGTACATCCTCATATATCCCGGGTTCTCCATGGCGTACAGCGCGTCTTTTGGCAGCAGTTCCGTCAGCAGCTGCGTCAGCATTTGCGTGCCCGCCCCGAGCACGATTTGTTCCGGGCGGCATGTAACGCCTCTTGTCAGGGAAATAAGCCGCGAAATGGTTTCACGGACTTCATATAAGCCTTGCGGATGGACGAGTTCTCCGAGTGTATGAAATGAACGGGCGGCTGCTTTATGCTCACAGCGGAACCAGCTTTTCAAGGGAAAATGCGCCGTATCCACGCTCATATGAGAAAACGAAATCCAGCCGCTCTTATCCGGCTCCCGCTCTTTTAAATCTTCAGGCAATGAGAGCGAAGGGGTTTCTTCATGATAAACCGTATCAATTTCCTCCACGAAAAAGCCTTTTCTTTCGACTGCATATAAATAACCTTCCGAAAGCAGCTGCTGATAAGCTGAATTCACTGAATTCACGCTGACCTTCAGCGTCTCGGCAAGCTCCCGTTTAGACGGCACCTTTGTATGAGGCATCAGGCTGCGTTTCAAAACGGCCGCTTTTATGTGCTGATAGATCTGCTGATAGATATAATCCGCCGTTTCCGAATGATCAATGGAAATCGTCAGCATCCAGACCCTGCTCCTTTCTGATACCATGGATAAATTGATTTTGGTACTTTTCATCATACCAAAAAGAAGACAGAATGATAAGAAAACAATATAGGGGGATGGAATCTATGAGTCGAACAGCATCATCGGAAGTGACAACTGCCCAGTGGCAGCAAAAACGGGATCAATTCGTTTCCAAGGGGGTCGGCAACGGAAACCGCAGCATGGCGGTAAAAGGGGAAGGGGCGCTTTTGTACGATTTGGACGGCAGACGATTCATTGATTTTGCCGGAGCGATCGGAACGCTGAATGTCGGCCATTCTCATCCGAAAGTGGTGGAGGCCGTGAAGAAACAGGCGGAGGATCTGATTCACCCGGGATTTAACGTCATGATGTATCCGTCTTATATTGAGCTGGCCGAAAAACTTTGCGCCCTTGCGCCGGGAGATCATGCGAAAAAAGCGATTTTTCTCAATTCGGGGGCGGAAGCGGTGGAAAACGCCGTGAAAATCGCCAGAAAATATACGAAGCGCCAGGCTGTCGTGTCATTTACAAGAGGGTTCCACGGCCGCACGAACATGACGATGAGCATGACGAGCAAGGTGAAGCCTTATAAATACGGTTTCGGCCCGTTTGCCTCAGAGGTGTATCAAGCGCCGTTTCCTTACTATTATCAAAAGCCGGCCGGCATGAGCGACGAGCAGTATGACGACTTTATCATCAGCGCTTTCGAGGATTTCTTTATCGCCGCAGTCGCACCGGAAACCGTCGCCTGTGTCGTAATGGAGCCGGTTCAGGGAGAAGGCGGCTTCATCATTCCGTCAAAACGTTTCGTGCAGCACGTCGCCGCTTTTTGTAAAAAACACGGTATCGTTTTTGTAGCGGATGAGATTCAGACCGGTTTTGCCAGAACGGGAACGTATTTTGCGATTGAGCATTTCGAAGCCGTTCCGGATTTGATCACCGTATCCAAATCACTTGCGGCCGGATTACCTCTGAGCGGTGTCATCGGCCGGGCGGAAATGCTTGATGCCGCCGCGCCGGGGGAACTCGGTGGCACATATGCGGGAAGCCCGCTCGGCTGTGCGGCTGCGCTCGCGGTCCTGGATATTATTGAAGAAGAAGGGCTGAATCAGCGTTCCGAAGAGATCGGCCGGATCATCGAGCGTCAAGCGCTCGAGTGGAAAAAAGAGCATGCCTGCATCGGAGAAGTGCGCAGACTCGGCGCGATGGCGGCCATCGAAATTGTCAAAGATCCGCACACGCGGGAACCGGATAAAGCAAAAGCCGCGGCGATCGCTAAAACGGCGAACGAGAACGGACTGCTGCTGCTGACGGCCGGCATTAACGGCAACATTATCCGATTCCTGACGCCGCTTGTCGTGACGGATGAGCAGCTCAAAGAAGGCCTTTCCATTATCGAAGCAGCTCTGTGAGTTCAATTATTGGAATCCCGCCGGATGTGTCTGCTATCATGAAAGTGTGAGATACATCAACAAGCATTCAATGGTTTTACTATAGGAAAGAAAGGAATGTTCAATATGCCAGAACAATTAACAGTGTACAACCCGGCAACGGGAGAGGCGATCGAAAGCATCCCCCAGCAGACGGCCGAAGATGTTGAAAAAGCGATTGAACGTTCACATCAAGCGTTTCAATCATGGTCCAAAACATCAGCGGGAGAACGTGCCTCACTTTTGAGAAAATGGTATGAGCTGATTGTTGAAAATAAAGAAGAACTTGCGGAATTAATTACGAAAGAAAACGGCAAACCGTACGAAGAAGCGGTCGGAGAAGTTTTATACGGCGCCGGCTATATTGAATGGTTCGCCGAAGAAGCAAAACGGATTTACGGCAGAACCGTACCTGCGCCGACAACGGGCAAACGGATTGTCGTCACCCGTCAGGCGGTCGGCCCGGTAGCCGCGATCACGCCGTGGAATTTCCCGAATGCGATGATTACAAGAAAAGCCGCGCCCGCTTTGGCGGCAGGCTGTACGTTCATCATCAAACCGGCGGAGGATACGCCGCTTTCCGCTTACGCCCTTGCGCGTCTCGCATATGAAGCGGGAATTCCGAAGGACGTGCTGCAAGTGGTGATCGGTGACGGAGCCGAAATCGGAAACGTCTTCACCAGCAGCCCGAAAATCCGTAAAATTACCTTTACCGGCTCAACGCCTGTCGGCAAAATCCTGATGAAAAACAGCGCCGACACCGTAAAACATATGTCAATGGAGCTTGGCGGACATGCGCCGCTGATCGTGGATGAAGACGCTGATCTTGATCTGGCGGTAGCCCAAACAATGGCCTCTAAATTCAGAAATGCCGGCCAAACCTGCGTCTGTGCGAACCGGCTGATCGTACACGAATCCGTGAAAGACGAGTTTGCGAAAAAACTGAGTGAAGAAGCTGCGAAACTCAAAGTCGGAAACGGTCTTGAAAAAGGCGTAAACGTCGGCCCTGTCATCAACAAAAAAGGCTTCGATAAAATCGTCGGCCAAATTAATGACGCCGTGGAAAAAGGTGCAGAAGTGCTGACGGGCGGAACGTATGACCAAAACGACGAAAAAGGATGCTATTTCGTGACGCCGACCGTGCTTTCAAATGTAGATACATCCATGAACATCATGCATGAAGAAACATTCGGCCCGGTTGCGCCGATCGTTACGTTCTCAGATATTGATGAAGCGATCAAGCTTGCGAACGATACGCCGTTCGGGCTTGCGGCTTATTTCTTCACAGAAAACTACCGCCGCGGCATCTATATTTCTGAACAGCTTGAATACGGCATCATCGGCTGGAATGACGGCGGTCCGTCCGCGGTTCAAGCGCCGTTCGGAGGAATGAAAGAAAGCGGCATCGGCCGTGAAGGCGGTACGGAAGGCATTGAACCGTACCTGGAAACCAAATACATGTCTATCGGACTTTAATGAGCCGAAAAGAAAGCCCCGCTTCTAAGCGGGGCTTTTTTTATTGAGCGGTCTGCCGGTGAATATCGCCGGCAGGCTTTTTTGATATTGCGGGAATAATCGGTTCGATTCCAGACAAAATAACAGCAAATACGATTGAAAGAAGGTCGCCATCATGGATATATTACTGGCTCTTCTCCCGGCTTTATTTTGGGGGAGCATCGTGTTATTTAACGTCAAATTAGGCGGCGGGCCTTACAGCCAGACGCTGGGAACGACAATCGGGGCGCTCATCGTTTCGTTTGTGCTGTATCTGTTTGTCCATCCGGTGCTGTCCGGGCGCATTTTTATTGTCGGCATCATCTCGGGGCTGTTTTGGTCGCTCGGCCAAAGCAATCAGCTTAAAAGCATACAGCTGATGGGCGTTTCAAAAACGATGCCGATATCAACGGGAATGCAGCTCGTCTCGACTTCTTTGTTCGGTGTGATCGTATTCAAAGAATGGTCAACCCCGATCGCGATTACGCTGGGTATTCTCGCCCTTATTTTTATCATCATCGGGATTGTGCTCACATCTTTAGAAGATAAAAAGGGGCGGGCGGACGGAGAACCGGGAAACTTAAAAAAAGGCATTGTCATCCTGCTGATCTCCACGCTCGGCTATTTGGTCTATGTCGTCGTCGCCCGGCTGTTCGGTGTATCCGGATGGTCAGCGCTTCTGCCGCAGGCGATCGGGATGGTCATCGGCGGACTGCTCCTGACGTACAAGCATAAACCGTTTAATAAGTACGCCCTCAAGAACATTCTGCCGGGAATCATCTGGGCGCTCGGGAACATGTTTCTGTTCATCTCACAGCCGCGCGTCGGAGTTGCGACAAGTTTTTCCCTCTCTCAAATGGGGATCGTCATCAGCACGCTCGGCGGAATCTTCATTCTCCGTGAGAGCAAAACGAAGCGTCAGCTGGTCGCCATTGCCATCGGGATTATCCTGATCATTGTAGCCGCGGTATTCTTAGGCGTTGCGAAATCAAATTCATAACATATGCAGGAGGTTTGAACATGTACACGGATTTAAAAGGAAAAGTCGTTGCCATTACGGGAGCTTCATCAGGATTAGGAAAAGCGATGGCGATCCGCTTCGGACAGGAGCAGGCGAAAGTCGTGGTTAACTACTATAGTAATGAAAAAGACGCCCAAACCGTTAAAGAAGAGATTCAAAAAGCGGGAGGCGAAGCTGTCATCGTTCAAGGAGACGTCACAAAAGAAGAAGATGTCAAAAACATCGTGCAGACCGCAGTGAAGGAATTCGGCACATTGGATGTCATGATCAATAACGCCGGCATGGAAAATCCGGTTCAGTCGCATGAAATGCCGCTTAAAGACTGGAACAAAGTTATCAATACCAATCTGACCGGCGCTTTCTTAGGAAGCCGCGAAGCCATAAAATATTACGTAGAGAATGATATTCAAGGAAACGTCATTAACATGTCAAGCGTACATGAAATGATTCCGTGGCCGCTGTTTGTTCACTACGCGGCGAGTAAAGGCGGTATCAAATTGATGACGGAAACGCTGGCGCTTGAGTACGCGCCGAAGCGCATCCGTGTTAACAATATCGGACCGGGAGCCATCAATACGCCGATCAACGCGGAAAAATTTGCGGATCCCGTTCAGAGAAAAGATGTGGAAAGCATGATTCCGATGGGATATATCGGTGAGCCGGAAGAAATCGCGGCTGTCGCCGTCTGGCTTGCTTCAAAGGAATCAAGCTATGTGACCGGCATTACGCTGTTTGCTGACGGGGGAATGACCAAATATCCGTCTTTCCAGGCAGGCCGCGGATAAGAAAAAAAGCGATCGCAGGCTCTTTAGAGCCGGATCGCTTTTTGCTTACGCGCGTTTTTTCTTTACAAGCGCCGCGATGGAAAGGATAATCGCCGCAGCTGACAGAACGATGGCCGCAATATCAAGCGCTGATACGCCGGATTTGCTTTCTTCGTTTGACTGTTCAGCTCCGTGCGCATCCGTCACGCTGGCCGATTTCGTGATTTTCGTAATCGAGTGAGGCGTGTCAGCTTTCTCATCCCCCGTCCATTCTACAATGCTGCCGTCTTTGTAATATTGGTAAGCGTCCCAAGCGGCATCTCCGCTCTTTTCAGGATTTTTCGCAACGAACGTGAACTGCTGGAATTGGCCGGGCTGAATGCCGCCGTCCTTTGCTTCCCAAGTGACGGAGACCGCTTTGTCATCATGTTTGGATACGGATGTTTTCCAGCCCGGAATCGGCTGATACTGCTGAAATTCAACGCCGGCGGGCATTTTCAGCACGACTTTCGTTGTCGGCTCATTCTTTTCCACAGGCACTTTCATCGTGTATGTTTCCCAAGAACCGGCCGCGGATTCCGCGGGTTTGACTGAGACGTGGGCGCTTGCTGCCGCCGTAAAACCGACGAGTGACAGGGTCACGGCGGATATGAATATTAAAGCCTTTTTTTTCAACATGAGATACACTCCTTAGTTTGTCGTTGAGAATATTTGGTTGATTTCATTAAAATCGTTTGTCAGCCCGTGGACTTTGATCTTCCAGTTTCCCTTTTCGGTGATGGACAGGTTGGCGGCTTCGAATGTGCCTTCCTTCGTTTTCTTCAAATCAAAGGTGCTTTCATGCTGTTTGCCGCTGAAGCCCGTCTGGTAAACAGTGACCGTAAATTGCTGAATGTCTTTTACCAAGCTGCCGTTATGATCGGTGACAATGACTTGAAATTCATTTTTACCCGGCTGGTTCGGCGTAATGTGCAAGGACAGGGTCTCCCCGTTTCCGATCGTTTCTGAGCCGTTAAAAGGCAATGGCGCGGGCGGCGGCGGACTGGGCAGGCTTGTGAAGACGGCGGTTGTGAATAACACCGCAATACCAAGTGCCCATTCGGCCTTTATCGTTGCGCTGATGCTCCTTTTTCTGCTGAACTTCGTCATCCATACGTGAACGGCGCCGAGCGCAAGCATGATGACAAACAGTCCGATTTTCAAAAGGAGCGTCTTGCCGTAAGCGGTGTGAAAGAGTGAATCAAACGAGCGGATAATGAAAAATCCGTTCAGCACACCTGAAAATAACAGCACGCCGACAGAGGCGAACGCCCAAGGAGAAAACCGTCTGACCGTTTCCCAAGCGATGGTTTTATCGGTTTTTCTCCACTCTGATGAAAGAAGCAGCACAAGAGCGGCTATACCGCCCATCCATACAGACGCGGCCGATAAATGGAGAAAGTCCATCACGATGCCGACCGCTTTTTCGTCGATAACGGCTGCATGCCCGGCGAATGCTTTTGCCAAAAGCGAAGCGAAGAAGAGCAACAGCGGCGCCGTCCAGTACGCAAATGACCGAACTGCTTTCTTCTTCAGCAGCGGGATCATGGACAGGGCGAGCAGGATAAATAAGCTGATCTGGATCATCCAGACGTACCCGCCTGCCGTTTTCAGAAGCGTTTCTTTTACATAGTCCGGCTGAAACGCGGCGCTCCAAGCGCCGCCCGCGTTTTCTTTCGTCTGGATCGGGAGCTGGCACACGAGCGCGAGCCCCGTTAAACATAAAGAAATCACGAGCAGCTTTACAGTTCGTTTTGCTTTTGATGAATCTTTATTATTTCTGTACCAAAACAGATGGAAAAAAGCCGTGCCGATAAACAGGGAGAGAGCGGTGTACAAAATACCGCGGTCGATGGCCGCTTCGGGATGAAGCGCCGCTTGCGATGATGTCTGCTCCTGAAGTTCACCGCCGGCTTTTCCGATACTGAAAGGGATGACGCCGGATACCGGATGTCCGTCGGCCGATACCGCGTTCCATTCCGCTCTGTAAATATCATGCGGCAGATTTTTTTTCAATGCCGCGGTCATGATGCGGGCATTATTTTTTTGAATCACCGTTTTGCCCGCGTCAACCCGTTCGCCGGATGAATTATAGACCTTAATGGAGTGGAAGCCTTCTTCAATCTGTTCATTAAACTCAATTTCAATCTGCTTCGGCGCTTGTTTTAATTCGCTGTTCTCTCCCGGATTTGAGTTTGTGATGTAGGCGTGGGCGAAGCTTGTTTTCGGAATCAAAACAAGGAACAGCAAAAAGATGAGCCAGCGTTTGTTCTGTCTCATGGATGATGACACCGCCTTCCGGTTGGTTGTTGTTATGTCTTGCTGCAGGTGCATCCCTTCTGCCTGTCGTGTAAGATGATGTCCGCCGCCTCGTCAAAGGTGCAAATGACCCCGCCGAATCCTTTTTGAAACCGTTCTGCGTAATCAAGCGTTGAGAAGGGAATCGCCTGAGGCCGGCAGCAGTGAAGGTCAATATCGGCATGGACTAAAAAGTATGCGGAAGCGGCCGTCAGTGTCGTCTGGAGAAGAAAATCCTTACAAATGACGTGGGACACTTCTTCCTTTTTATCCTCATACCGCAAAATCGCGCAATGAATGCAGCACATCTGCTCAACGGCTTGGGAAACGGTAATAAGCTGAACAGAATACGAATGCTGAATCGGCCGCAGGCAATAGCCGCATTGATTGGCGCTTTGTTCTGAAGCGGGAGGGAGCGTAATGCCGCCGGGTGTCCGGATAATCCGGTTTGCATCCGCCAGCTGATTGACGTCTCTGTACACGGTCATCTCGGAGACGCCGAATCTCTCGCTTATGTCAGAGATTTTCAGCGCGCCCTCTTCTTTCAGCCATTCAAGCAAGGTTTGCTGTCTGTGAATCGGAAGCAATTCTGCATCCTCCTTTTTATGCGAATGAGTGATGAACCTCCCTCTAAGAGTAGATGTTTTCACAAATGCACACAAGAGCCTGATGATAAAATATGTGAAAAAATGTTGAACAATCACAAATGTAAAACACGCAGTCGGACTCTGTTATAATAGAAGAGTTGAATGGAGGAATAAACATGAAGGAAACGACCTGCCCGAACTGCGGCAAGCCGATTACAGGCGACATGGTCAGATCATCCATGATCCCGTGCCAGTTTCAGTGCGGGCATTGCCATGTGAAATTGCGTGAATATAAAGTATCAGCTCCGATTATGGCTGCGGCCATTGCGATCACGGTGCTTTTGATTTATCTTGTGCAGATGGCCAGAACCGCCGTCATGCCGATGTTTCCGGCAGCGCGGTATGTGCCGGCCGCCATTTTCGCGCTCGTATGTGCGTATCCGGTGTTTATTGTCAGTGAGCGGCTCATTGCCAAACTCGTCGTCACAAAAGGACACATTATATACAGAAAGCGGTAAGACACCTTTGATGAGGTGTCTTTTTTTGTTAAGGATTTGTCACAGTCTCTGTGCCAAACTCCTCTTTACTTTTCATTGAATGGGGATTGTAAGCGTTTTATGATGAAGACACAGGGGAGAGAGAAACCCCGTGTCTTATTTATTTTCATCTGAAGGCAGGCAAACAGGGAGGGAATGAACATGCAGCAAGAACAGCAAGCTGGCATGAAAGTGAAGATACAGCGGTTCGGCAGTTATTTAAGCGGTATGATCATGCCGAATATCGGCGCATTTATCGCATGGGGAATTATCACCGCGCTGTTTATTCCGGCGGGATGGTTTCCGAATCCGCAGCTGAATACATTGGTAAGCCCGATGATTACGTATCTTCTGCCGCTTTTAATCGCATATACGGGCGGAAAAATGATCTATGATCACCGCGGGGGAGTCGTCGGAGCGACGGCCGCCATCGGAGTCATTGTCGGAGCGGACATTCCGATGTTCTTAGGGGCAATGATTATGGGGCCTTTGGGCGGTTATCTCATTAAACAATTAGACCGTGTGTTTAAAGATAAAGTCAGACAGGGTTTTGAAATGCTGATCAACAACTTCACGGCGGGAATTATCGGCGCAGTGCTGACGATTATCGCGTTTTATGCGATCGGCCCGGTCGTCCTGTCTCTTAACAAATTGCTGGCGGCGGGTGTGGAAGTCATTGTCCACGCGAATTTGCTGCCGATTGCAAGCGTTTTCGTAGAACCGGCGAAAGTCCTGTTCCTGAATAACGCGATCAACCACGGCATTTTAAGTCCGATCGGAATCGAGCAGGCCGCCAAAGCGGGTAAATCCATTCTGTTCTTAGTGGAAGCGAACCCCGGGCCGGGACTCGGTATTTTACTGGCCTATATGTTCTTTGGGAAAGGCTCTTCAAGATCGACAGCTCCCGGAGCGGCGATCATTCATTTCTTCGGGGGGATTCATGAAATCTATTTCCCTTACATTTTAATGAAACCGATGCTGATCCTCGCGGCGATCGCCGGGGGAGCGAGCGGACTGCTTACATTCTCGATCTTTAACGCGGGTCTTGTCGCCGCATCATCTCCGGGAAGCATCATCGCCATTTTGGCGCTGACACCGAAAGGAAGCTATCTCGGCGTGCTGGCGGGCGTCATCGTTGCCGCGGCTGTATCGTTTATCGTCTCGGCGCTTATTCTGAAATCGTCTAAAGCGGGCGAAGAAGATTTGACAGCCGCGGCGGAAAAAATGCAGGAAATGAAAGGCAGGAAAAGTGAAGCGGCGGCCGCATTGGCAGACAAAGAGGAAGAGCCGGAAAACAGCGCCGCTGATATTTCCGCTGACCAAGTCAGCCGCATTATCTTCGCATGTGACGCGGGTATGGGATCGAGCGCAATGGGCGCCTCCATTTTAAGAAACAAAGTGAAAAAAGCAGACCTGGATATTGATGTGACAAATACGTCGATCAATAATCTTCCGAATGACGCGGATATCGTCATTACGCATAAGGACCTGACTGACCGCGCGAAAGCGAAGCTGCCGCAGGCGGTGCACATTTCGGTTGATAATTTCTTAAACAGCCCGAAATACGATGAACTGATTGAAAAGCTTAAAAACTAATCAAACAGAAAGAGGGATCTTCATCATGGAAGTATTGGCTAAAGCGAACATCAAACTGAACCAGACAGTGAACTCAAAAGAGGATGCCATCCGCCTGGCGGGACAGACGTTGATTGATAACGGTTACGTGAAGAACGGCTATGTGGAAAAAATGTTCGAACGTGAAGAAACATCATCCACGTTTATGGGGAATTTCATTGCGATTCCGCACGGAACGGAAGATGCGAAGGATGAGGTGCTTCATTCAGGCATTTCCGTCATCCAGATTCCGGACGGTGTGGAATACGGTGAAGGCAATACGGCAAAGGTCGTTTTCGGTATCGCCGGAAAAAACAATGAACACTTAGACATCCTGTCAAACATCGCCATCATCTGCTCAGAGGAAGAAAACATCGAACGGCTGATCAGTGCAAAGACGGAAGAAGAACTGGCCGCTATTTTCAGCGAGGTGAACTGACATGATTGCCCTTCATTTCGGAGCGGGAAACATCGGGCGGGGCTTTATCGGCGCCCTGCTCCATCATTCCGGCTATGACGTAGTTTTCGCTGATGTGAATGAAACGATGGTCAGCCTTCTCAATGAAAAGAAGGAATATACCGTGGAGCTTGCCGACGGCGGCAGGCAGACAGAAATCATCGGCCCCGTTTCAGCCATCAACAGCGCGGTGCAAGAACAAGAGCTGTACGGGCTGATTAATGAAGCGGCGATCATTACGACGGCGGTGGGCCCGAACGTTCTCAGACTCATCGCCCCGTCCATCGCGGAAGGTCTGAAGCGCAGAACGTCCTCTGAGCCTCTCAATATCATTGCCTGTGAAAATATGATCGGCGGCAGCAGTTTTCTGAAAAAAGAAGTTTTCGGACATTTGACGGAAGCGGAGCGGGAACTCGTGAACCGGACAGTCGGCTTCCCGGATTCTGCGGTAGATCGGATCGTGCCGATTCAGCACCATGAAGATCCGCTGAAAGTATCCGTAGAACCGTTTTTTGAATGGGTCATAGACAGAACCGGCTTTGCCGGCGATCAGCCGGTACTTAAAGGCGCGTTGTTTACGGATAATCTTACACCTTTCATTGAGAGAAAGCTGTTTACCGTCAATACCGGGCATGCCGTCACGGCGTATGTCGGCTATCAGCGCGGATTAAAAACCGTCAAAGAGGCCATCGGCCATCCGGAAATCCGGCGTGTCGTGTACGATGCACTTTCAGAAACGGGCGAGTACTTGGTGAAAGCGTACGGCTTTAAGCAAGCCGAACACGAGCAGTACATGAAAAAAATCATCAGCCGCTTTGATAATGAATACATCACGGATGATGTGACAAGAGTCGCCAGATCACCGCTCAGAAAACTCGGAGCGAATGACAGATTAGTAGGGCCGGCCAAAAAAATAAAAGAACCGAATGCGCTGGCGGAAGGTATCGCCGCCGCCCTGCGCTTTGACTATCAGGATGATCCGGAAGCGGTTGAGCTGCAAAAGCTTATCGCGGAAAAAGGCACGAGCGGCGTTCTTCAAGACATTTGCGGTATTCAGCCGCATGAACCGCTGCATGGCATCGTGCTCAAAAAGCTCAATCAATAAAAATGAACCCGCGTCGGGGGGACGCGGGTTTTTTCTTGCGTTATAATGAGAGAGAAGGGAGGCTGCGTGATGAATCAGAAGCTATTGCCCCATCGTTTTCCGTTTCTTTTGATTGACGGCACGACGACCAGTGAAGCCGGAAAATGGGCGGGTGCTTACAAAAACATCAGTGAAAATGACTGGTTTATAACTGAATCCCAAAAAGAGATGCCATTTTCGCTCGTCGTTGAAGCAATGGCCCAAACGGCGGCTTGCGCGGGAATTACCGGCGGTGACGGTCTCGGTCTCTTATCCGCGGTGAAGAAAGCGGAAAGGTTAGGTGCCGCTTTGCCGGGAGACCGTCTGGATCTTTTTTTTGAGGTCACGCGAATCAGACGCGGTTTTGTGTTCGGCCGGGCGAAAGCGTCCGTTGCCGGGAAGCCTGTGGCGGAAGCTGAACTCAGCATATTTATCCAGCTATCGTAAAAAAAGCCGCCACTGGAGGCGGCTTTCGGACAAGCGTGTTATTTTGTATCATAATCTCTTTCACTTTGTGAATTGTCCCTCTGGTCATGTTTGTGTTTTTCGTCATTGGCGTTTTCCTTCAGCTCTTCCAGCGGAATCGGATCGGTTAAATCATGATGTTCAGGATTTTCATTCGGTTTGTTCTTTTGTTTTCTTTCTTTCATCCTCCATCACCTCAATATTTATTTTCCTCAACGCTCGCCCTGCCAAACGCAGGAAGCGGTTTTTTGTTCCTGTGGGTCATATGTATTAAAATAGAGACGACTACAATATAAAAAGTGAGGTACATATATGCCGATACAAAGAGAAGACGCAGATATTAAACTGATCGCGATTGATATGGACGGAACCCTGCTCAATGACGAGCAGCTCATCCCGGAGGAAAACCGGCGGGCGATCAAGGAAGCGGAGGCGAAAGGAATTCACGTCGTCATCAGCACAGGACGCACGCTGATGACCTGCCGCGAACTGGCTGAGTCTCTCGAGCTGTCATCCTTTTTAATCACGGCAAACGGCAGCGAAATCTGGGATTCCAACTTTGAGCTGGTTGAGCGCAAGCTTCTTCATACCGATCATATTCAAAAATTATGGGATCTGAGGAATAAGCACAACACGAATTTCTGGGCTTCTACCGTCGATAGAGTGTGGAGAGGGGAATTCCCGGAAACGATTACGGATCATCAGTGGCTCAAGTTCGGGTTCGAAATCGAGGATGATGAAGTGCGGAATGAGGTGCTGAAAGAGCTCAAAGAATACAAGGAGCTCGAAATCACAAACTCAAGTCCGATCAACATCGAAGTCAATGCCCTCGGTATCAACAAAGCGGCTGCGCTGGCGAAGGTATCGGAAAAACTCGGCTTCACGATGGAAAATGTGATGGCCATGGGTGACAGTCTGAATGACATTGCCATGATTGAAAAAGCGGGTGTCGGCGTCGCCATGGGGAACGCGCAGGACATCGTGAAAGAAACAGCTGACTGGGTGACTGATGTCAACACGGAAAACGGGGTCGCCAAAGCGATCCGCCACTGGGTGTTATAATAGAAAAAAGAGAGAGTCTCAGCATGAGGCTCTCTTTTTTTGTTTTGTCAGATTTGTGACTAGGTCTATGGTAGGTTTTCTGACAAAAGGATGTTCAAACCTGTCAGAATTAAATATAATGAAGAGAAATTCAACAATTCGGAATAATCGTTCCGAATATCGGAATGATAATAAAATAAAACGTTTACAATACAGGAGGGAGCTTATGTTTCAGATTGACATCAATTGTGATTTAGGAGAGAGTTTCGGTGCTTATAAAATCGGACTGGATGAAGAGATTTTGGATTATGTGACATCTGCAAACATCGCCTGCGGCTTTCATGCGGGTGATCCCAGCGTGATGCGCAAAACGGTTGCGCTTGCGGCGGAAAAAGGCGTGAAAATCGGCGCTCATCCGGGACTGTTTGATCTGCAGGGATTCGGGCGGAGGCAGATCGCGATTACGCCCGAGGAAGCGTATGATCTGACGCTGTATCAAATCGGCGCGCTGTCAGGGTTTTTAAAAGCGGAAGGTGTCGAGATGCAGCATGTGAAGCCGCACGGCGCTTTATATAATATGGCCGCCGTCAATCCCGGCTTGTCAGAAGCCATCGCTCAGGCGGTCTTTCATTTTGATCCCGGACTCATTCTTTTCGGGCTTTCCGGAAGCGAGCTGATTAAAGCGGGAGATCGAATCGGACTGAGGACGGCAAGCGAAGTGTTTGCGGACCGCACCTATCAGGAAGACGGCACGCTGACGCCGCGTTCAGAGCCGGATGCGCTGATTCAGGATGACAAAAAAGCGGTCGGTCAAGTGATTCAAATGGTGAAAGACAGCACGGTGACATCACGTAAGGGACAAGCTGTAAACCTGAAAGCGGACACGGTCTGCATTCACGGAGACGGCGCCCACGCCCTCACATTCGCAAAAACAATCAAAAAAGAATTAAAAGCGGCAGACATTCAAATCAGCGCGCTTGCAAAAGACTGAGCAGCAGAGGGAGGAAGACAGCATGGAGCAAAAGAAAAAAACAGCCGGAAAGGCTTCCGGCAAATGGTCGCTTCTTTTAGGCGCGACATTTTTGATGGCGACATCATCAATCGGGCCCGGCTTTCTGACGCAAACGGCCACGTTTACCAATACATTGGCGGCAAGCTTCGGCTTTATCATTTTAATCTCTATTATTTTGGACATCTTCGCGCAAACCAATGTATGGCGGATTATCGCGGTTTCCGGAAAGCGCGGCCAAGAGATTGCCAATATGGTGCTTCCGGGCGCTGGTTATGCCATTGCTTTTCTGGTCGTGCTCGGCGGACTTGCGTTTAATATCGGAAACATCGGCGGCGCGGGTCTCGGTCTTCAAGTATTATTCGGAATCAAACCGGAGATCGGCGCTTTAATCAGCGCTGCGATTGCGGTTCTGATTTTCGTCATAAAGGAAGCCGGAAAAGTCATGGACCGTTTTATGCAGATCGCCGGAATCGTCATGATCGTATTGACTGTGTATGTTGCCGTAACGACGGCTCCGCCGGTCGGACACGCAGTTGTGAAAACTTTTATGCCTGATCATATCAGTGTGCTGGCAATCGTGACGCTTGTCGGCGGCACGGTCGGCGGATACATTACATTTGCCGGCGGCCACCGCTTGCTTGATTCAGGCATCCAAGGGAAGGAAGTCATTCCTCAGGTCACGAAAAGCTCCATCACAGGCGTCTTGATTACATCTATTATGCGGATTGCCCTGTTTCTCGCCGTGCTCGGCGTCGTCTCAAAGGGCCTGCGCATCGATCCTGATAATCCCGCGGCTTCTGTGTTCAAGCTTGCGGCGGGAAATGTCGGCTATAAAATTTTCGGCGTCATCATGTGGTCTGCCGCTATCACGTCTGTCATCGGCGCCGCCTATACATCGGTGTCATTCTTCAAATCGTTTTCGGCAAAAATCGAAAAGCACTCACATGGCGTAATTATCGGTTTTATCATTGTATCCACTCTTATTTTTGTCACGATCGGCCAGCCTGCCAAAATTCTGGTCGCGGTCGGTTCGCTTAACGGCTTAATTCTGCCGCTTGCATTAGCGATGATTCTGTTGGGCGCTTATAAGAAAAAAATCGTCGGCGATTACAAGCATCCGATCTGGCTCACGATTGCAGGGGCGATCGTAGTGGTTGTCATGGCGGTTATGGGCATCTATACATTATTCTCGCAAATGCCGCAGCTATGGAGCTGATGATATGAAAAACCATATGAGAGATACGAGTCCCGAAGAAGTCAGACAGCTTATCAGGAAAGGGCAGATGACCGGGCCGACGGCGGGGTTGGCCGCTTCTTACGCACAAGCCAATCTCGTTGTTTTGCAAAAGGATCTTGCCTTTGATTTTCTTTTATTCTGCCAGCGTAATCAAAAGCCTTGTCCGGTGCTTGATGTGACGGATGCGGGTTCACCTGTTCCGGCAATAGCGGCGCCGGGAGCTGATATCCGGACGGACTTTCCGAAATACAGGATTTATCGGCATGGCGTGCTTACTGAAGAGGTAACGGATATTACGCCGTATTGGAAGGATGATTATGTCGGGTTTTTGATCGGCTGCAGTTTTTCATTCGAGCAGGCCCTTATCAATCAGCACATTCCAATCAGGCACATTGATGAAGGCGTGAACGTTCCCATGTATAAAACAAATATTGACTGTGTTCCGGCGGGCTCGTTTTCAGGAAAGATGGTCGTCAGTATGAGACCGATTCCGGAAAGGCTTGCAGTCCGCGCGGCGCAGGTCACGTCACGTTTTCCCGCCGTGCACGGCGCCCCCGTCCGCATCGGAAATCCGCAAAGCATCGGCATCAGCGATTTGCATCAGCCGGATTTCGGAGATGCCGTAACGGTGCGGGAAGGTGAAGTTCCCGTATTCTGGGCCTGCGGCGTTACACCCCAGGCGGTGATCATGGAAGCAAAGCCTGATATCGTAATAACACATTCACCGGGGCATATGCTGATCACCGATATACGAAATGAATCGCTTGCTGTCCTGTAAGTGAGAAAGAATACAACGAGGTGATGACAATGATGCAGTATAGCGGAAATACAGCGCTTGATATACAGCCGTACGGTGATTCCGCCGTTATCATCCGCTTTGGCGGGCACATCAGCGAAGAGGTCAACAGCCGGGTGCATGCGGCGGCAGCCTGTATGGAAGAACGGCCGTTTCCGGGCTTCGTTGAATGTATTCCGGCATTCACAAGCTTAACGATCTTTTATGACGTGTATGCCGTCTCAAACATAAAAAAAGGCGTCTCTCCTTTTGCCCTGGTCAAGAAAGAAGTGACAGAACGTCTCAGTCATATAATGACCGGCCGCAAAGAAGAGCGCCGGGTGATGGAAATCCCCGTTTGCTACGGCGGTGATTTCGGTCCCGATTTAGAAGAGGTCGCTGAGATGAACGATCTGACCCCGGAAGACGTCATCCGCATTCATACTGAAGGCGAATATCTCGTTTATATGCTCGGATTTGCGCCGGGGTTTCCGTTTTTAGGAGGAATGTCTGAGCGGATCAGAGCGCCGAGAAAGGCGTCGCCAAGGCCGTCCATCCCGGCCGGTTCAGTAGGAATCGCGGGAATGCAGACCGGTGTGTATCCGATATCCACTCCCGGCGGCTGGCAGCTGATCGGCAGCACCCCGCTCCGGCTTTTCAGGCCGGAAGAACATCCGCCGAGTCTTTTGAGAGCGGGCGATACGGTGAAATTCGTCCGGATCACAGCAGAGGAGTACAGCCGCATCAAGGAGGGAGCCGAATGAGTATGAAAGTGGTAAAACCCGGTCTCTTGACGACGGTTCAGGACACGGGACGGACGGGATATCAGAAATACGGTGTATTGGGAAGCGGCGCAATGGATACGATCTCTCTGCGCATCGCCAATCTTCTTGCCGGAAATCAAGAAAAAGAGGCGGGGCTTGAAGTTACGCTCATGGGGCCAGGGCCTTCCTTTGAGTTCTCAGAACCCGCGGTTATTGCCGTTACGGGAGCTGATTTCGCCTTTCATATTAATGGGGAGCCCGCCCCTCTGTGGAAACCGGTTTTGATAAAGGAAAACAGCGTCGTCTCATTCGGGCCGTGCAAGATGGGGAGCCGCGCATATCTCGCCGTCGCGGGGGGATTTGACGTGCCCGCCGTCATGGAAAGCAAAAGCACGTATGTCAGAGCGGGGATCGGCGGCTTTTGCGGAAGAGCGCTGCAAAAAGATGATGAGCTGCCGCTCGGCCGTATGACGCCATGTTCGGAATCAATCGCGTACCGTCTGAGCGATTCTTTCGGACAGCATGGTTTCTCAGCGCCTGATTGGTCTGTCAGCAGCAGAGGGTTTCTGCCGCTGAAAAAAAATCCGGTCATACGAGTGCTTGAAGGCGCTCAATTTCACGCTTTTACAGAAGAAGCAAAATTACGTTTTTATCAAGAGTCATATACGGTCACGCCTCAATCCGACCGAATGGGCTACCGGCTGAAGGGCGCTCCGCTTGAATTGCGGGAGCCGCTGGAAATGGTATCTGAGGCTGTGACGTTCGGAACGGTGCAGGTGCCGCCGGACGGCAATCCGATTATTCTGCTGGCTGACAGACAGACGACGGGGGGCTATCCGCGAATGGCGCATATCATATCCGCCGATCTTCCCCTCGTCGCCCAAACGATGCCGGGGGAACATATTACGTTCCGGGCCGTTTCGCTGGAGGAAGCGGAAATGCTGCTTTTGGAGAAGGAACAGCAGCTGAAGGAGCTGAAAGCAAGGCTCAAAATGGAATGGCTGATCTGACAAAGGGGCTAAAGACCATGGAAAACAAAAACAAAACCGTCATCAAATCAATGGAACTGCTTCATTTGTTTCTCACTGAACCGAGCCTGAGCTTAAATGAGCTGGTTTCTCTATCGGAAATGCCGAAGACTTCGGTTCACCGGATGGCAAGCTCACTGGAGGAAACAGGGTTTCTCACCCGGGCGGCGGACGGCCGTTATCAGCTTGGTCTGATCTTTTTACAATTCGGCCAGCTCGTCTCTGAACGTCTGGATATCAGGAAAATAGCCAAACCGATTATGGAAGAGCTGTGCAGCGAAGTGGATGAGGCCGTTCAGCTGATCATGAGGGACGGGGATGAAGCCATTTACGTCGAAAAAATTGAAGGCACCCAAACCGTCCGCCTGTATACGGCAATCGGCCGCCGGTCGCCGCTGTACGCGGGAGCGTGCGCCAGAAGCATTTTATCGTTTCTGCCGGAAGAGGAGATTGACACATACATTCAGAAGACAAAGCTTGCCGCAATCGCCTCAGGCACGATGACGGATCGGGCTGAACTGCTTCACTCCATTGAAAGATCCTTGCAATCAGGTTATACGATCAGCTATTCGGAATTAGAAGATTATACGGCGGCGATCGGGGCGCCGATTTTCAATCACGAAGGTAAGGTGGCTGCCGGAATCAGCATCGCCGGCTTCGAAGCCCGGTTTTCAGAGGACAGGCTGCCGTATTTAACCGAAAAGGTCAAAAACGCCGCACAGCATATTTCTGAGAAATTGGGTTATTGACCGAGCCAATTTTTCTTCACTCGCGTACATTACAATATCGATAGTAACGAGTGGAGGAAAGTAAATGGGACTTGTTTATACGGCGCTGGGGGATTCTTTGACGACGGGGAGGGGATCCGGGCCGTTTTCCGCCGGTTTTGTCCAGCGGTTCGGGCGCTTGATGGCAGAAGATTTACAGACAAAAACCGACATATCCATCTTTGCCAAATCAGGCCTTGAGACGGGAGAAATTCTCGGGCTTATGTCCTTGCCGTACATTCAGAGGCGGATTCAGGCTGCTGATATGATTACGATTACAGGCTGCGGAAACGATTTGATTGATTCGGTTCAGGCATATCAGCAAACATCGGATGCTTCGGTATTCACCAGCGTGTCCAGTCACTGCCATGAGAACTTTGAAAAGATGATAGCCAAGATCGCTGCCTTAAAAGGGCCGCACCCGTCTCCTTATGAGATCCGCGTCTTCAATTTATACAATCCTTTCCCGGGCATCTCCATTGCAGAGAAATGGATATCCTCTTATAATGCGCACCTCAGCACGCTCGCATCGGCGCCGCACGTCAAAATTGCCGACGTCCACAGCGCTTTCAAAGGAAAAATGAATGAATATCTTTCTCATGACCGCGTACACCCCAACAGCAAGGGGTATGAAGTCATGGCATGCGTCCTGCGGGGGCTCGGATACGGAAGCCTCGCCCGCTCATAACCGCGCGCTCCTTTTCATGGGGAGCGCGCTTTTCGTGCTCCTTAAAACAAACTTAAAATTGTCCGACTTTCGTTCTATCCGCACAAAAAGTACGCTAGAATAATGGGGGATAAAGACAGAAATAGAATTGTGTTCAAAAAATGATAATAGAAAGGATGGATTGCTTTGCTGCGCGCCTTAAAACTGTCACTCGCGATGCTGATTATTATACTTGCGGCCGCCGCATTTACGTATGCGGAACATACCTCTGTCATACAGCCGGTTATGCTCGTGTTTCTCGGTGCGGTCATGTTCATTCAGGGGCTGGAGGAAAAACGGAAAGAAAACGACGGCTCCGGGAAATTCAATATCTATACCGCTGTTTTTGTATGGTCAATCTCCTTAATCGGTTTTACGCTTCACGCGATCTGAGTCTGATAGATCCTGAAAATGCTCCACAACGGGAAATGGTGAATAAAAACGGTGCAGTAAGGCTTTCCACTCCTGATATTCCGGCGATCCGCGAAAGCCTTTTGTATGATCTTCTAATGTCTCCCATTCCACAAGCAGCAAATATTTATGCGTCTTTTCCATACATTTGGACAAGGAATGGGACAGATAACCTTTCATGCCCGCGATAATCGGCTCCGCCCGGCGGAATGCCTCTTCGAATTCCCCCTCAAGGCCTTCTTTTACATACAGCATGGCTGCTTCTCTGATCATCTGAAATTCCTCCTTTTTTTAATAGATACATTGTATAAGAATATGGGCCGTGACGGCCGGAAAAACAAAAAAATTTTAAACGCTCTGAGAAAAAAATCCTTGCCAGCCTGATTTGGTTTAGGAGAAAATAACAGTTGGAAGGCAGGGGAATAGATAGTGAAAAAAGGGTTATACCTATTACTTTTACTCGCAGGAATCATAGGTTTGATCGGCTGCTCGAAAACGGAATCGGCCGAAGACAGAATGAAAGATTTCGTAAAAGACTGGAACGGCGGTCATTACGATAAGATGTACCAAAGCCTCACCCAAGATGAAAAGAAAAAACGATCCAAAAAGGATTTTGTAAAACGATATGAAACCATTTATGAACAAGCAGGGGTCAAAAATCTGAAAGTCACTGCCGAAAAACAGGACGAAGACGATAAGAAAAAAGATGACCTCCAGCACATCGATTATAAAGTCAGCATGGATACAAAAGCAGGGAAGGTCGCTTTTGAAAACACGGCCGTCCTGAAAAAAGAGAAAACAGACGATGGCGAATCATGGAACATTGACTGGAATCCTTCTTTTATTTTCAAACAGCTTTCCGATGACAAAACCGTGCAGATCGCAAATGAGGAACCGAAGCGCGGACAAATTTACGACAAAGACGGAAAAGGTCTCGCCGTGAATACCGAGGTGCCGGAAATCGGCATTATCCCTGGAAAACTCGGCAAGGATAAAGACAGCGTGATCAAAAAACTGTCTGAAAAACTGGACCTTTCTGAAGACGATATCAAAAGCAAACTGAACCAGGGCTGGGTAAAAGACGACTCCTATGTCCCGATTCAAAAAATCAGACCGGATGATGAAAGCAAGGTCAAAAGCCTGCTCGCACTAGACGGCGTGACGAAAACGAAAGTCAGCTCCCGCTACTATCCGTACGGCGAAAAAGCGGCCCATCTGACCGGCTATATTAAAACCATCACAGCGGAGCAGCTGAAAAAAGCGAAAGACGGCCAATACAGCGATACTTCCAAAATCGGCATCGCCGGCCTTGAGAATGTATATGAAGACAAGCTGCGCGGCACGACCGGCTGGAAAATTTACGTCCCGCAAACAGGTGAGGTCATTGCTGAAAAGAAAGCCGAAAGCGGGCGGGATATTCATGTAACGATTGACATGAAAACGCAGACGAAGCTGTATGATTCTATGAAAGACGACAGCGGAGCGGCAGTCGCCCTCGAACCGCAAACGGGAGAGACCCTCGCGCTCGTCAGCGCACCGTCTTATGACCCGAACGGCTTTCTTTTCGGCTGGAGCGGAAAAGAGTGGAAAAAGCTGAATGAAGATAAAAACAATCCGTTTTCAGCGAAATTCAACAAACTTTATGCGCCGGGATCAACGATTAAACCGATTGCCGCGGCAGTCGGCCTGACAAACGGCACATTGAAAGCGTCGGAAAAGAAAAAAATCACCGGTAAAGAGTGGCAGAAAGATTCGAGCTGGGGCGGTTACCATGTCACACGCGTATCAGAGCGCCTGAATGAAGTGGATCTCGAAAACGCGCTGATCACATCGGACAACATCTACTTTGCGCAAAATGCCATAGATGCCGGAGCGGACGCGTTTACAAAAGGATTAAAAACATTTGGCTTTGATGAAGAGATTCCGTACCAATTTCCGATTGAAAAGTCCTCAATCGCTAACGGCAAGCTTGATTCCGAGATTCTTCTCGGAGATACGGGCTACGGCCAGGGGCAAATGCTGATGTCTCCGCTGCACTTAGCGGCTGACTATACCGCATTTGTAACAGACGGAAATCTCGTCAAACCGACATTGATCAAAGACGGAGAAAAAACACCGCAAATCTGGCATAAGCAAGTGGTATCAAAAGCCAATGCCGAAGAAATCACAAAAGGGCTGAGAGGCGTCGTTGAAGATCCGCGCGGCTCTGCATATCAGCCGGCCGTAAGTGGCATTACCGTAGCCGGAAAAACCGGCACAGCCGAGCTGAAAACGTCTAAAGAAGATAAAGACGGCAAAGAAAACGGCTGGTTTGTCGGTTACGATTATAAAAAGAAAGACCTCTTGATCGCGATGATGATTCAAGACGTCAAAAAACGCGGCGGAAGCCATTACGTCGTTGAAAAAGCGAAAAAGCAGTTTCAGAATCATTAAATGACGATTTTTGCGGGCTGAAAGGAAAATCGGCCGCCGAAGCAGAATGAAACAGCATGGGCAATTCCTGAAAACAGAGATACAAGAGGCTCTAAGAAAAAGGGGGATTTCACATGCAGCGCATTCAATTGGCTGAAGACCTGGAATTTTCAAGAGTGATACACGGGCTTTGGCGTCTGAACGAATGGAATGTTTCAGACGGAGAGCTGCTGAATCTGATTGAATGGTGTATCAGCCAAGGCATCACCACCTTCGACCATGCCGATATATACGGCGGTTATACGTGTGAAAAGCTGTTCGGCGGCGCTTTGTCCCTTTCGCCTTCAATAAGGGAGCGAATCGAAATCGTCACAAAATGCGGGATTGTCATTGAATCACCGGAGCGGCCCGGAAACAAGTCGCATCATTATAATACGTCGAAGTCTCACATCTTAGCGTCGGCGGAGCAGTCGCTTTTGAATCTGAATACGGATTATCTGGATGTGCTGCTCATTCACAGACCGGACCCGCTTATGGACCCGGAGGCTGTGGCTGAAGCGTTTCACGCGCTGAAAAGCTCGGGCAAGGTCAGATATTTCGGGGTATCGAACTTTAAAGCGCACCAGTACAGAATGCTCGAATCCTATTTGGATGATCCGCTCATCACAAACCAAATTGAAATCTCGGCGTACGAGCTGGAAAATATTCATGACGGCACGCTGGATTTCTGTCTGGAAAAACGCATTCCGCCGATGGCGTGGTCACCGCTTGCGGGCGGGAGCGTCTTTACAGGACAATCAGATAAGGACCTCCGAATCCGTGCCGCGCTTCGTTCCGTACAGGAAGAAATCGGCGCCGCTTCCATTGACGAAGTCATGTACGCATGGCTGTTCACCCACCCGGCAGACATCATGCCGATTGTCGGCAGCGGAAAAGAGAACCGCATTTCCGCCGCGGTGCGTGCATCCGCGTACAAACTCAGCCATGATCAGTGGTTCAGGATTTATACCGGTGTCCAAGGCTGCGATATTCCATAAACAGAACAAACGCCCGGAAGGTATCTTCCGGGCGTTTGTTTATGTGGTGTGCAATGTCTAAAAACAAGTAAGGTCACTTTGAAGTATAGCTGTGCGGATCAAGAGTAACAAGCGTCATGGCATATTATCTGACACATTTTTCTTTTTCAATACTGTCACACGGCCCAGTGCCAAATTGCCATTTGAAAATGGTTGAATAATCATTGAAAGCGTTTTATATTATAATTTACACCACTTTCCCCGGCAGCACTCCCCATATGCCATACTTCTCACAACTAGAAAATCTGGAGGCGCGTTTCATGTATATGACAGCGAGAGAACAAAAATTAATGAAACATCTATTACTGCAGAACCGTTACGAGACAGTGCATGAACTGGCAGAAGCTTTACAAGTCAGCACAAGAACCGTTCACCGCGAGTTAAAAACAATCAAACCGATGATGGAATCATTCGGTCTGGCACTTGATAAACAGCCCGGCAAAGGACTGAAAGCGGTAGGAAACCCGGAGGACAAACAAAAACTCCTGTCAGACCTGTCCTATGAACAGCATGAATACAGCGCTGAGGAGCGGAAACTTTTAATTCTATGTTCACTATTAGAGTCGCAAGAGCCGATCAAGCTCTACAGTCTGGCGAACGAACTGCAAGTGACAAACGCGACAATCAGTTATGATCTGGATGAGCTGGAGACCTGGATCGCGCCCTTCGGCTTGACGCTGATCCGAAAAAGGGGCTTCGGCATTCAGCTGACGGGGCCGGAAAATGCGAAACGGAAAATCGTCGGCAATCTCATCGTCAACCGGCTTGATATTCAGAGCTTTTTGGAAGCGGTTGAATTCAATATTAAAGGAAAACCTGACGATGCTGAAAAAATGTTCGGGGTCGTAAATAAAGCGGAACTTTTGAAAATGGACCGGCTCTTGATTCAGCTCAAGGAAAAAATCGCGATCGCCTTATCTGACAGCTCATACATGGCGCTTGCGGTTCATTTAACCTTTGCGATGGACCGGATCAGACTCGGAGAAACCATCACGATGGAGGCTTCGGAACTAAAAGCGCTGCAGCAGACGAAGGAGTACGGCTCTGCGCTGGAAATGGCAAAAGAGCTTGAAAAAGCGTTCGGCGTTTCAATTCCGGAAGCTGAGATCGGTTATATCACCATTCATTTGCGGAGCGCCAACCGCCAATACAAAACGGAATTCAAACCGGAAAACATTGAAGTTGAAACGGCCTTGCAAACGAAGCAGCTGATCGGCTTCATTTCTGAAAAAATCAAAATTGATCTGACGGAAAACGGTTCTTTATACGACGGTTTAATCGCCCATCTGGAGCCTGCGATCAACCGGGTGAAAGAAAATATCGACATGTACAACCCGATGACCGAGCAAATTAAACGCGACTACTTTCTGCTGTACATGGCCGTAGAAGAAGGAATGGAAAAATTCTTTCCGGGGCTTCTTTTCTCTGATGATGAGATCGCTTTCATCGTTCTTCACTTCGGCTCCGCTCTGGAAATCAAACGGGAAGAAGCGAAGATCAAAGCGCTGATCGTCTGTTCCAGCGGCATCGGGTCGTCCAAAATGCTCGCATCCAGACTGAAAAAGGAGCTTCCGGAAATCCGTTCCTTTGATATGTCTTCCCTCATCGAACTGAAGGACCGAGACATCACCGCGTATGACATGATCGTATCCACCGTTCCGATCCCGTATGGAAACATTGATTACGTCATGGTCAGTCCGCTTTTAAACGAAGAAGACGCTGATCAGGTGAAGCAGTACATCAAAAGAAAAATTCCGCTGATTCTTGACAAAAAAAGAAACGGTAAAAGAGAAGAGAAGCAGCCGGAGACGCCTGATATGCTGGAAGCGGCCGGCCGTATGGCACATTATGCGGCGGTTATCCAAAGCGTGCTGCGGAACTTTTCGATCAAATCCATTGAGTCAAACACGGCGTACGAACTGTTTTTGAATCGTTTGTTTGCCATGCTTGAGCAAGAAGGATTTGTCCGTAATGCCAAACAAACCGCACAGCGCCTTGCAGAGCGTGAACGACAGGGCGGACTCGGCATTCCGGGAACGGCGATGGCGCTGTACCATCTCAAAAATGAAGAAATTGTCACGCCTTTTTTCAAAATTTATGATTTGACAGCTCCATGCAGTGTCAAAGGCATGGACGGAAATTCCCTGACCGTCGGCCGCGCTTTGGTGATGATGGCGCCGGCTGATATGCCCGCTGAAGGGTCGGAAATACTAAGTGCGGTCAGCTCCGCCATCATCGAGTCCGAAGACAGTATAAAAGCCTTCCAGACGGAGGATGAAGCCGATTTATACAAACGTTTAAACAAGCTGTTTTATCATTTCATTCAGGAGAAAGGACAGCGGTAAACAGAAAGCGCACACCTCATATGGGGTGTGTTTTTTTCTGCATGCATGAGGGTAAGGGGAAGGGAAGAAACTAAAAACATGGGACTATTGTATCATTCACGAATGGAATAGTTCTAAAACAAAATTGTTTTACAAGTTATATTTTTTGGTTTAAAATGGGTTGCGTGAGGAAGAAAATCTGACAGAGTTTTTTGTGATTTATGATTATGGGAGATGAAAATATGGAGACATTACAGCATATGATTCTGCATGACATTTCAAATAGCGAAGAGATCGAAGCTGTAAAAAGCGGTGCGCATACCCTGACCTACGCGGAATATCGAAAACGAATCAACCAGCTTGCACAAGCGCTTCTTGATAAAGGAATAAAAAAAGGCGACAGAGTGGCGATGCTTTGCAAAAACGGCCACGCGTCATCCATTGTCATGTTTGCGGCACTCGAAATCGGCGCGGTTGTTGTGCCGGTCAGCTGGCAATTAACACCTTACGAAATGAAAGGCATTTTAGCAGCCTGTGAACCGAAAGCTGTCTTTTTCGGCACTGAATTTAAAGAGATTATGGAAGAAGTTCTTCCTGCGCTGGTATCTTCTCTTAAACTGAAGATCGAGACAGGAACAGCTGCGGAGACAACGCCTGAGTTTGACGCTTTATTGACAGGCTCCGGTGATACACCGGATGTCGAAACGGTGTCTGAAAACGATACGGCATTGCTGATGTTTACCTCAGGTACAACCGGCAATCCGAAACGCTGCATGATCACTCACGGCGGCATATACAACTACGTAAACGCGACATTGGCTTACACGGGGAGAATGCAGCATGTCCGCTTCTTAGCATGCCATCCGAATTACCATACGAGCGCGATTATCTGCCAGATGGTCGGCACGATGAGCGGAACGACATTCATTATGACAGACAATCAGGACCCTGTGGAAAACTTGAAGCTCATCGAAAAAGAAAAAATTCAAACCATCATGGCGCTGCCAGTCTATTTCACATACCTGCTGAAAGCATGGGAAACGCACCAGACTGACATGTCTTCTATCGTTTATATGATGACGGGAGGCACAAAGGTGCCAAGCAGCCTGATCCAGCAGTATCTCGACATCGGCATCCCGCTCATGCACGGATACGGAAGCACGGAAGCGTGGGGCATCAGCTCTTGGAATCCGCAAATGGGAATGGATAAAGCCGCTTCCGCGGGTAAACCGATGGAAGAAGTGGACGTCCGCGTTGTAGATCCGGAAACAGGTGAAGTCCTTCCGCAAGGCTCAATTGGAGAAGTCGTTGTGACAAGTCCGTTTTTATTCAAAGGCTACGAAGGTAACGAAGAAGCGACACGAAAAGTGCTGAAAGACGGCTGGTTCCATACCGGCGATTCCGGCTATGTGGATGAAGACGGATTTATCTTTATCACCGGACGTTATAAAGATGTCATCATCTACGGCGGCGATAATATTTATCCTGACCAGATTGAAGAAGTCATTCAGCAAGTGCCGGGAATTCTCGAAACAGCGGTTGTCGGTATCCCTGATCCGCTCTACGGCGAAAAGCCGAAAGCGTTCATCGTGACAAACGGCAGAGAAGACCTGACAGAAGAAGAAGTGACCCGATTCCTTCAAGAACGTCTTGCTGCCTTTAAAATTCCGGACATTGAGTTCGTCAGCGAACTTCCGAAAAACAACCTTGGAAAAGTGAGAAAAGACGTGCTCCGCAAACAAGCGGTACGTTCATAATAGAGAACAAAAACCCGGCTGCCAGCCGGGTTTTTTTCTTGCGTTCCATGTGAAACATTTTTCTCCGAAAACGTTTTGAACTGTCTCAATCATGTTTATCCGGAAGACAGCAGAGGTAGACAAGAAATATGACAACGAACCAGAAGGAGGAACTTGACATGGAAAACTATCCGAAGGAATTCCCGGCGGAATCACAAAACCGCCAGCCGGGCATTGAAAGCGAAATGAATCCGGCGCCTGTTTACGAATACAAAGAATATAAAGGCGCTGACAAATTAAAAGGGAAAACCGCGCTCATCACAGGGGGCGACAGCGGTATCGGACGCGCCGTTGCGGTTGCTTACGCGAAGGAAGGCGCAAATGTCGCGATCGTCTATTTTGATGAACACGATGATGCGGAAGATACAAAAAAACGAGTGGAAGAAGAAGGAGTAAAATGTCTGTTAATCCCCGGCGATGTCGGTGAGGAAGACTTTTGCAATGAAGCCGTTGAAAAAACGGTTGAAGAATTCGGGCGTCTTGATATTCTCGTGAATAACGCCGCGGAACAGCATCCGAAAGAAAGCATTAAAGACATCACAAGCGAGCAGCTTCACAGAACCTTTAAGACAAACTTTTACTCACAATTTTATTTGACTAAAAAAGCAATTGATTACATGAAGCCGGGCAGCGCGATCATCAATACGACATCCATTAATCCTTACACAGGCAATCCGCAGCTGATTGACTACACGGCTACGAAAGGCGCGATTAACGGTTTTACGAGATCCATGGCGCAAGCGCTCGTCAACGATGGTATCCGTGTCAACGCCGTGGCGCCGGGGCCGATCTGGACACCGCTTATTCCGGCGACATTCTCAGAAGAAACAGTCGCTTCCTTCGGTCAGGATACGCCGATGGGCCGGGCAGGCCAGCCTGTTGAGCATGTCGGATGCTATGTGCTCTTGGCCTCAGACGAATCCTCTTATATGACCGGACAGACGCTGCATGTCAACGGCGGCAGATTTGTGACCACATAAGGAGGCTGACCGATGACGATATCGAAACATGACGTGAATGCATACTATCAAAAAGCGGGAATCGTTCTGACTGATGATGAAGTCGAAGACATTCAAATCATGGATTACGGCTTAGGCAAGGTTGAGGAAACCGGGCTTCAGCTGTTTATTTACGTGAATACCGACCGCTACTGTTCGAAAGAATTGGTGCTCTTCCCGCGCCAGACGTGTCCGGAACACCGCCATCCGCCGGTCGGCGGCGAGAAGGGAAAACAAGAGACATTCCGCTGCCGCTGGGGGAAGGTGTATCTCTACGTGGAAGGCGAAAAGACAGAGAACCCAAGCGTCCTCCCGCCGGAAGAAGACAAGGAGTACTACACCGTCTGGCATGAGATTGTGCTTGAGCCGGGCGGACAATACACCATTCCGCCGGATACGAAGCATTGGTTTCAAGCGGGAGAAGAAGGGGCGGTCGTTACGGAAATGTCATCGACAAGCACGGATGATCACGATGTTTTCACCGACCCGCGCATTTAAGGATGAGGCTGCACGCCTCATCTTTTTTGTATGGAAAAAAATAAATTTACCTGTATAATGGCTAATAAAGGAAAGAAGGTGCGGTCGTGTTTTCCTGTCAAATCCGGGAACATCTGACGATCAGATTGCTTGCCAAAGAAGATACGGACGAATTGTATTCTGTTATGAAGCGAAATCAAAACCATCTCAGCGAATGGCTCAGCTGGGCGGAAGAACTGGCTGACATCGATACGTACCGCGATGTGATCATCCCCGAATGGCGCTATAAATACGCGGAAGAGAATGGGTTTGACGCCGGAATTTTTGTGAAGGGCCGGTTTTGCGGCATGATCAGCATCCATAATTTTGACACAGTCAATCATCAAGCGGAAATCGGCTACTGGCTGGATCGAGAGCATGAAGGGTTCGGCATCATCACCGCAAGCTGCCGGGCGGTCATCACCCATGCATTTCAGGACCTCGGGCTGAACCGCATCATGATCAGCGCGGCTGAAGAAAACACGAAAAGCAGGGCGGTGGCGGAACGGCTCGGATTTCAGAAAGAAGGACTGACGAGAGAAGGCATTTTCGTACAGGGCGCCTATCATGACGCGGTGAAATACAGCATGCTGAAGCGGGAATGGAGCGAAGATCGGCAGAAGAGCACATTTCTTGGTTTAAATGTCTCCCCAATGTGGAAAAGTAACAGCGGAGACGTTAAAAAGGAGTGATTCTTCATGAATCAAAATGAAATCAAAGAAAAAGTGCTTGAAGTACTGGATCATCATAAAGTCGGTTCGCTTGCGACGGTAGAGCAAGGCAAACCGCATTCACGCTACATGACATTTTTCCATGACGGCTTAACGATTTACACGCCGACGAGCAAAGACACTCATAAAGCGGAAGAAATTGAAAACAATCCGAATGTTCATATTCTGTTAGGGTATGACTGTGAAGGATTCGGTGACGCTTATGTGGAAGTGGCCGGAACCGCCAAACTGAACAACTCAGCAGATTTAAAAGAAAAGCTGTGGGATCCGAAACTGGAACGCTGGTTTGACGGAAAAGACGATCCGAACCTGGTGATTCTCGAAATTGAACCGAAGCAGATCAAGCTCATGAACGCGGGTGAAAAAACGCCGGCCGAGCTGGAACTTTAATAAATCATTTGATTATTCAGGGGCAATCTGTTATACTTAACTGCTAAGTGACAACATGCAAATAAAAAAGAAAGTAAACTTCTTTTTTCTGTTTTGATATAGAAGCTTCAGGCTTCAACGGACAGCTTGAAAAAAAGCTGAGCTTATTCTTTTCCTTCTGATATTCGCCCCTAACGAAGAGATGGAAAAAAGACTTTTTGTTTTACAATTCACACCGGCGCGGCTTCGGAGCCGCAGTGACGATTGAGAGGTAGGGCTTTCGTTGTCTTGTGTTCAAGAACTTCCATGGTGTTTACTTTCGAAGAATGATTCTGTCGGAACTGTTAATACGAATCACCCGCGGGCTAAGGCGGGCAACCATATATTATTTATTTGCGTAAGAAAAGAATAAGACAAAACCGCGCCGGACATCCGGGCGGTTTTTTTATGTAAACGGCCGAAACCTCGCCGCAGTCTGCAGAGTCTAATCAGTATGAAAAGATTTGGAGGAATCATACATTGCACGTTATTACTTCACAAGTACTGTTTATCTTCTGTTTTCTGCTGCTGATACATTCGATTGAAACGCTTGCCTATGCAACACGGCTTTCCGGCGCGAGAGTCGGATTTATCGCGTCCGCGCTGTCATTATTTAATGTCATGGTTATTGTGTCGCGCATGTCAAACATGGTTCAGCAGCCGTTTACCGGACATCTGATTGATGCCGCCGGATCAAACGCTCTGTCTGTTGTGGGCGCTCAGTTTCGATTTTTAATATTCGGCTCCACGGTCGGAACGATGCTCGGCATCTGTCTTTTGCCGACATTCGTCGCGTTATTCTCCAGGGCGATTATACACTTGGCGGACGGAGGAGGCTCCGTCATGCAGGTATTTAAAAAAGGATTTTCACTGAACGGGCTTAAGCATGCGCGTTCTTATATCAGACTGCCGTCAGTCTCCTATTTAAAGGGGCTTCAATTCCGAATGATCCCGAAACGCTTGTTTGTCATTAATATGGTCATTACGTCGATTTACACGATCGGCGTTCTGTCCGCTCTGTACGCCGGCCTTCTGGCGCCTGAGCACAGCACGACGGCCGTGATGGCATCAGGCTTAATCAACGGAGTTGCGACTATGCTGTTGGCCGTGTTTGTTGACCCGAAAGTCTCCGTACTGGCAGACGATGTGGCGAAGGGCAAGCGCAGCTACGTCTCCTTAAAATGGACATCATTGACGATGGTCACATCAAGGGTCGCGGGCACGCTTCTCGCCCAGCTCGTATTCATCCCCGGCGCTTATTATATCGCCTGGGTGACGAAATGGATGTAACGCATGAAAAAAGCTCCTCTGCAGAAGAGGAGCTTTTTTATTGATAATTTCTCAGGCCGCGATCATAAATAAAATTACCGAACGGAATAAAGGCCGCGATAAAACCGGCGGCTGACCATTTCACATGCCATTTGACAGTAAACGCCACATACGCCAGCACCGCCAGATAAATGATAAACAAACCGCCGTGAATGGAACCGGCAATGGTGACGGCGAGCGGATGATGAGCCCAATACTTCAGCGGCATCGCGATAAACAGCAGCACCAAAAGCGACATTCCTTCAATAAACCCCATCGTGCGAAGTCTGCCGATCGGCGTGTGTAACATACAGCTCCCTCCTGTCGGACATCTTTTTTCCTCTATACTATAAGCAAAGGGCAGTCCTAATATGACCATTTCGCGTCTGTTCCTGAAAAAACCTTCATGATTTCAGCCTGTTGTTCTTGTCATTTTTCGGATTTCTCTTGATAATATAGCCAAAAGGGTAAGGAAGGACTACAGTCATGAAACTAGATAATGTGGATCTGAGCATCATTAAAGAGCTGCAGCGGGACAGCCGCCTGTCCATGCGGGAGCTGGGCAGAAAAATCAAATTGTCAGCCCCGTCCGTCACAGAGCGTGTCAGACAGCTTGAATCCTTCGGCGTTATTAAGCGCTATACATTGGACATTGATCAAAAAAAGATCGGGCTCCCCGTCTCCTGCATTGTCGAAGCGACGGTGAAAAACGGAAAATACGATCAATTCAAAACCTACATTCAATCCATTCCCAACATTGAATTTTGTTTTCGGGTCGCCGGGGCGGCGTGTTATATGCTGAAGATTAACGCGGACAGCCTGGAAACGATCGAACACTTCATCAACCGCACCTCTCCGTATGCCCAAACCGTGACCCACGTCATTTTCTCAGAAATTGACACAAAAAACGTCCTCGATTAGAGAGAGCGTGAGGAAGTCTGTTATAATAACAGGATGAGTGTGAAAGAAAGAGAAGTGAAAAGCATGTCAAAAACAGTTGTATTAGCTGAAAAACCTTCAGTCGGCCGGGACTTGGCCCGCGTTCTGAAGTGTCATAAAAAAGGAAACGGATATCTTGAAGGCGACCGCTACATCGTCACATGGGCGCTCGGGCATCTGGTAACGCTCGCTGACCCTGAAGGATACGGCAAAGAATTTCAATCATGGCGGCTTGAGGATCTTCCGATTATTCCGGAGCCTTTAAAGCTCGTCGTCATTAAAAAAACAGGAAAACAGTTCAATGCGGTCAAAGCTCAGCTTGTCCGGAAAGACGTCAGCCAGATCGTAATCGCTACAGACGCAGGACGGGAAGGGGAACTTGTGGCCCGCTGGATTATCGAAAAGGCAAACGTCCGCAAACCGATTAAGCGGCTGTGGATTTCCTCTGTGACGGATAAGGCGATTAAAGAAGGATTTCAAAAGCTCCGCAGCGGCAAAGAGTACGAAAACCTGTATCATTCCGCCGTTGCCAGAGCGGAAGCGGATTGGATTGTCGGCATCAACGCGACCCGCGCCCTGACCACGAAATTTAACGCGCAGCTGTCATGCGGACGCGTCCAGACTCCGACACTGGCGATGATCGCCAAACGCGAAGCGGATATTCAGGCGTTCAAACCCGTTCCTTATTACGGCCTCCGCGCGGCGGCTGATCAGATGACGCTGACATGGCAGGATAAAAAAACAAAACAGACAAGAACGTTCGATCAGACGGTGACCGGCCGTTTGGCAAAAGACCTGCAAGGAAAGCCGGCAGTCATTTCAGAATTGAAAAAAACGGCGAAGAAAAGCTTCGCTCCCGGTCTTTACGACTTGACGGAATTGCAGCGGGACGCTCATAAGCGCTTCGGTTTCTCCGCAAAAGAGACGCTGTCCGTGCTTCAAAAGCTGTATGAACAGCATAAGCTTGTCACTTACCCGCGGACGGATTCCAGATTCCTTTCCGCAGACATCGTGCCGACTTTAAAAGACCGTTTAAACGGCATGGAAGTTAAGCCGTACGCCCAGTACGTCAATCAAATACTGAAGCGGGGCGTCAAAGCGCATAAAGGATTCGTCAATGATGCGAAAGTATCGGATCACCATGCCATCATTCCGACAGAGGAGCCGCTGATCCTTTCAAGCCTCAGCGACAAAGAACGAAAGCTTTACGATCTGATTGCCAAACGTTTTCTCGCCGTGTTAATGCCGGCGTTCGAATACGAAGAAACAAAGGTCACAGCCGATATCGGCGGCGAAACATTTACCGCAAAAGGGAAAACGGTTCAATCGCCTGGCTGGAAAGCCGTGTATGATATGTACGAGGATGACGACGATCATGAGGAAGACAAAGACCAGACGCTCCCGGATCTTCAGCAGGGGCAGCGCCTCACTGTCTCATCATTGAAAGAAACGAGCGGTCAGACGAAACCGCCGGCGCGCTTTAATGAAGGCACGCTGTTATCCGCGATGGAGAACCCAAGCGCCTTTATGCAGGGAGAAGAGAAGAACCTTGTGAAAACATTGGGTGAAACCGGCGGACTCGGAACAGTCGCCACCCGCGCTGATATCATTGAAAAACTGTTCAACAGTTTCTTGATCGAGAAAAAAGAAAAAGATATTTTCATTACGTCAAAAGGGAAGCAGCTCTTACAGCTCGTCCCGGAAGATTTAAAATCGCCGGCCTTAACCGCTGAGTGGGAGCAAAAGCTCTCCGCCATCGCAGCGGGCAAACTGAAATCCGCCGTGTTCATTAAAGACATGAAAACATATGCGGGCAAAACGGTGAAGGAGATCAAAAACAGCAGCCAGACTTTCAGACATGACAACATTTCAGGCACCGCCTGCCCTGATTGCGGCAAAATGATGCTTAAAGTCAACGGCAAACGCGGCACGATGCTCGTATGTCAGGATCGTGAGTGCGGCAGCCGGAAAACGCTGGCAAGAAAAACAAACGCCCGCTGTCCGAACTGTCATAAGAAAATGGAGCTTCGCGGCCAGGGCGAAGGCCAAACCTTCGCATGTGTATGCGGCCACCGGGAGAAATTGTCCGTCTTTGAAAAGCGGAAGGCGAAAGATAAATCCGGACGCGCATCCAAGCGGGACATTAACTCTTATATGAAAAGCCAAAACAAAGAGGAGCCGATGAACAACGCGCTGGCAGAACAGCTGAAAAAACTCGGCCTGGATAAATAGATCAGAGAAAGGCAGCATTTGTAAAGAAATGCTGCCTTTTGTTGTGTTTTTTACTGTAATGGGAATACGATCCATGTGAAGAGGGAAAAGGTGAGAGGCGGCGCTTCCATTTAAAATTTTCCAATGTGAAAAAATGCTAGTATTCTTTTATCGTTTCCTTTATAGTAAAAATACTTTGTGAAAAAATAAGATATGGGTCTAAAAAAGGATTTGTAAAATAGGAGGATGGACTGTGAAGCAATTCGTTTTTCGTCTGATGATCCTTTTGATTTCGATCGTTCTGACGGCGGGGTGCGCGGAGGCCGGCACTGAAAAACAGACGGCGGCCGAACCGTCCGGACCGCTTCAGCCCGCAGAGCATTTTATTTATCATAAATTGATGAACGGGCGGGGGATGATCCGGACGAACATATCCGGTGAGCCGGAATATTTATCTGAGTCTCTCGGACTATGGATGGCATTTTTGCTGAACAGGAAAGATGAACGGCAGTTTCAAGCGCAATATCAGCTTCTCACCGATTCGTTTCTGACGAAAAACGGGCTCGTGTCGTGGAAGATTGACGGGAATAAAGCGAGCGGCACCAATGCCTTAATTGACGATTTCAGAATCATGAACTGTCTGAATGAGGCCGGAACCCTGTGGGGAAACAGTGAATACGGGAAAACAGCGGTGCAGATCGGGAAGGCGCTGGAAAAATACAATACAAATGACGGGTATTTTACGGATTATTATGATGCCGCTTCAAATGCCGCATCAAAGACCGTGACCTTGTCCTATGTTGACCCCGGCGCCTTACAGATGCTCAGAGAAAAAGGGATTATCGATGAGAAAACGGAAAACCGGAACCTTGATGTTCTCAATCTTGCGCCCCTGAAAAATGGTTTTCTGCCGAAATCATTCAATACCGAAACAAAGGAATACAAATATGACAGCGAAGTGAATGTCATCGACCAGCTGTACGCCGCCGTGAATCTGAAGCGGGGCGATGGCAAGGCTGCCGCGCTGTCAAAATGGATGATAGAGGAATTTAAGTCGCGCGGACAGCTGTACGGACGATACAGCGCAGACACGAAGGAGCCGGCGGTTCAGTACGAATCACCGTCCGTTTACGCCCTGGCCGTTCTTTTTTTAGCAGAACAAAAAGCTGATCCGGCTGTCATCAAGCCGCTTTATGAAAGAATGACTTCATTTGAAACACTGGACACGCTGAAACCCGATTACGGCGGCTATATGAGCGGGAGCGATACACATTCTTTCGATAACCTGCTGCCGCTTCTGGCTGAAAGGAAATTGTTTAATGAAAATATCATTCAATGAATCACAAAAACTGTGCAGCTACACAGCAGTTATGCTGGTGCTGCTGTCTTTTTTTATTTACTATGCGTCTCAGCAATCCGCAGGGCTTCTGATAACCTGCATCACATTGCTTGTTGCGGGAGCCGGCATATGGTTCGGGGCAATCTACGCGCTCGTCATCACCTTACTCGTCTTATTTGTTCTCGGCAGCCTGCTCCTGTGGTTTCAGACCGGGAGCTTTATGGCGTCTGCCGGTGCCGAAAGTCTGCAGGTGCTGGTCATTTGGGGGATTGCGCTGCTGCTCTTTTCTTACATAGCGGGAAGGATTCACGAGTTGGCGAAGGGGCTTGAGCGCTCAGTGAAACAGCTGCGTGAAGAGATTACGAGCTTTGTCGCCGTCGACAGGGTGACAGGCTTTGACAACCATCTGCGGATGAAGCTGGAGCTTTCCGAGGAGATCAAGCGGGCGGAACGCTACGGCAATTCCTTCGTCTTTTTGCTGCTGCACATGCATTATTTCAAGGAATTCAAATCCCTGTACGGAGAAAAAGAGACCGATCGGCTGCTGGCGTTTATCAGCCGCCAAATCCGGTCAAGCGTTCGGGAAACAGACAAAAAATTCAGGCCGTCCGCCGAACGGTTCGGCATCGTGCTGACCCATACGCCTGAAGAAAACATGCCGGCCGTTCTGGCGAAGCTGAAAAAGGAATTGGATACGTACCGGCTGCAAAACGGTAAATACGTCTCCATCACCTTCCGTGTATGTTACTTGGCGTACCGAAAAGATTTACAAACGGCCGAGCAATTTTTAAACGAACTGGAAAACGAGATGATGATGAATGAACTCTAAATGGATACGTCTCTTACTCTCGGCGCTCTTCATGATTTCGGCGGTTTATGTTCCCCGTCCGGCGGAAGCAAAAGACAAAAAGGACGGCATTCTCATTATTTATACAAGCACGGACGGCAAAGAAACCGCTGAGGTCAAAATGCTTGATCTGACCGCGGGCCATTTCTCATCCGCCGTGACCGTGAAAAGCGACGGAGACATCACAGCCGCGGACCTCAAAAAGAATCGGCGCGTCATCTATTACGGCGTCACGAAAAAAAAGCTCAGCACATCATTTATATCTCTGATCAGCAGCATGCCGCAGCAGCTTATCAGCATCGGCTATAACGCCGGACAGTTCCGCCAATTTGCGGGGTTGTCCCTGACAGAAAAAGAAACGGTATACCGCATTTACAGCAAGAAAGAAAAAACAGACATGCCGCTTGAAAAAGGGGTGTCCGTGCTCGGCGTATCGGGAGTAAAAGGAAAGTCCCTTTATACATACCGGTCCGGTGACGGCAGCACCCGCCCTTTTATGTGGAAAACGGCGCGCTCTGACTATTATTTCGGTGTGACGAGCCTGTTAAATGATTCGTTTCTGACGGCGAAAGCGCTGCGCAACGCATTCGGAGAATCAGAGGGCGGCACCCTCCTTTATTTGCGGCTTGAAGACATCAGTCCGATGTCAGATGAAACATTGCTTTACGAAGCGGGCGCTTACCTGCATAAAAGACACATTCCGTTTATTCTGGCGGTCATTCCGGTCTATCTCAATCCGGAAAACGGAGAAAAAGTATACCTGGCGGACAAGCCGAAAATGGTCAGCGTCCTGAAAAAACTTCAGCAAATGGGCGGCAGCATCATTATTCACGGCTACACGCACGCATACCGATACAGCGAAACGGGAGAAGGCTTTGAATTTTGGGATGCCAAAGCGGATCAGCCGATTACGTCAGAAAATGCGGATGATACTCCGGTCAAGCTTGAAAAGGAACAGGATTTTCCGAATGAAAAAGCGTACCGGGCGTATGTGAAACCTTTTCGTGAAAAAGAAAACATCTACACGAGAACGAAGCTGGAGCAGGCGATTGACGATCTGACAGAGCTCGGCCTTTACCCGCTGTCATTCGAAGCGCCGCACTACACGATGTCTGAAGAAGGCTACAAAATCGCATCTTCTTATTTCTCCAGCATTTTCGGACAAGTGCAGCTCAGCGGCACGACGTGGAAAACCTCGGGCGCCCCTCCGTTCGTCTCAAAGCCGGCTATGCTGGACGGGATGACGCTGTACCCTGAAACAATCGGTTATGCCGATAACTCAAAGGAAAATCCGCTCGGAGATATGGAAAATCATATTTCGCAGATGATTGATTTCGGCGGCGGAACGGCGGGCGGTTTCTACCATCCGTATCTCGGCATGAAATACCTTCCCGAGCTCGTCAATCAGATGGAGCGGATTCCCGGCGGCGAGTGGCTCGATCTGAAGAAAACGAAGCAAACGGTAACGTCGGACAGCGTCAGGATCAAAACGGACGGAGACGGAACCATTCATGTGGAAAACAAGATTCATCCGGTAACGGCCTTTTTCAATCACCATCAGCAGACGCCTCTGGAAAAAGCGCTTTGGATTCTCTCCGGCGTGGTGTTATTGTTTATCATCATGTTCGCCTGCTACGTTCTTTATTTGCGCGCCACATTAAAAAAACGAATCTTTAAGGAGAGAAGAAGCCTTGAGTAACATTCTGTTTTTTATCTCATTAAGTTTAATATGGGTGATGCTTCTCTATCACATGTTTCTGATGCAGGGCGGATTCAGGCATTATATGACCTTCGAACGGAACATTCCGAAATGGCGCGCAAAGATGGGGGAGCTCCCGAAGGTCAGCGTGCTCATTCCCGCGCATAACGAGGAGGTCGTCATCAGGCAGACGCTGAAGGCGATGGTGAACCTGTATTATCCGAAAGACAGGCTTGAGATCATTGTCGTTAATGATAATTCCTCCGACCGGACGGGAGATATCGTCAATGAATTTTCCCGTCAGTATGACTTCATTAAAATGGTTATCACAAAGCCCCCTAACGCCGGAAAAGGAAAATCTTCGGCGCTGAACTCAGGGTTCGCGGAATCGAACGGAGACGTGATCTGCGTGTATGATGCGGACAATACGCCGGAAAAAATGGCGGTGTACTACCTGGTTCTCGGTCTGATGAATGATGAGAAAGCGGGAGCGGTTGTCGGGAAATTCCGTGTTATCAATGCGGCCAAAACGATCCTGACGAAGTTTATCAATATTGAAACCATCTGTTTTCAGTGGATGGCGCAGGGCGGCAGATGGAAATGGTTCAAAATCGCCACCATCCCGGGAACGAACTTCGCGATCAGGCGGAGCATTATCGAACAGCTCGGCGGCTGGGATGATAAGGCGCTGGCGGAGGATACCGAGCTGACCATCCGCGTGTATAATCTCGGCTATCATATCCGCTTTTTCCCGGCGGCTGTGACATGGGAGCAGGAGCCTGAGACATGGAAGGTCTGGTGGCGTCAGCGGACAAGATGGGCGCGCGGCAACCAATACGTCGTTCTCAAGTTTTTATCCCAATTTTTCAAGCTGAAACGCAAGCGGATCATCTTCGATCTGTTTTATTTCTTTTTTACGTATTTTTTGTTTTTCTTCGGTGTGATCATGTCAAACACGATTTTTATCATCAATCTTTTTTACGACCTGCATCTGGCAGTCGGGTTTTTGGCGATGATTTTGTGGATACTGGCCTTTTTCCTGTTTATGACTGAGGTCATGATTACTTTGAGCATTGAAAAAACAGAAATGAACAAACAAAACTTCTTTATCGTATTTCTGATGTACTTTACATACTCCCAGGCTTGGATCGTGCTCGTCATCTGGTCATTATTCACAGAGATCAAGCACCGCTTGTTCAAGCAGGAAGTCAAGTGGTACAAAACGGAGCGATACAATCAAAATAAAAGCGGGTGACCTTTTTGAAAAAAGCGATCATATTGATAACCGGCCTTTTGCTATTGATGTATAACGGGCAGGCGGCCGCGGCCCGGGAGCTGAAAACGGACCGTTCCGCCCTCGGAACAAGCGCCGGCGCAAAAGAGCAGCAGGCGCTGACTGGCGATCTGATGACACTGTACGGGGCGAAAGACAGCTCAGAGCTGACCTATCAGATTCCTGCGGGAGCTTCGAATGCCGATCAGTCGCTTCTGATTGATTACGAGGCGTCAAACTTATTAATTGCCCCGTCTTCTTTAACCATCGCCATTGATGATGAACCCGTCAAATCCATAAAGCTTGACGGCAGCTCCAAGCGGAAAACGGTGAAGCTCAATCTCAGCAAAAGCCAATCCGCCCAAGGCTATCACAATGTATCATTACGGTTTTACGGCGTATTAAAAGAGGGCGTCTGCGTCAGGCAGGATACGTCAGGCAACTGGATAAAAATTTATCCGGACAGCCGCCTTGTGCTTTCAGAAGCAAGCAAGTCAAAGGGAGCGGATCTCGGCCATTTCCCGTATCCGTTTGCCCAATCAGGCAATACGGGTGAAGAAACCGATATTATCCTTCCTGACAAACCGACCTCGGCTGAAGCTGAAGCCGCAGTCAAAACAGAAGGATTTCTGAAAACGGCTGACAGCAGGCTGAAGGTATCCTATGTAAAAGAATCCGACGCCGGAAAAATCAGCAATCCGTCAATTGTCATCGGCGCTGATCAGCATTGGGACGGGAAAATAAAAGAGCTTTTCGATCGCGGGAACCTCAAAGCGGAAGACAACAAACTCCTTCTCGCTGAACGGGTTCTGACATCAGGGGACAAACGGCAGCCCGTCCTGTTTGTCACGGCGCACTCAGACAAAACGCTGGCGGATAAAATCCGCGTCATCACAGACAGCGCTTATTCAAGCCAGCTGGGCGGAGATACTTTGACAATCGGCCGCCTTCAGCCCGCTGCGGAAAAAACAGGCAATAAACTGACATTAGAGGACTTCGGCGCGGGAAATGTAACGGTCGGATCAAACAAAACGGCGTCAGAGCACTTCTTTTACCCTGCGGCGGCCGCTGTTGATAAAGACGGTAAGGTTAAGCTTTCACTTACATTAAAAACGTCGGAATCGATCCGGACGAAGGCGGATTCAGCTAATGACGCCGAGAGAGCGGAGCTGAACGTCATGGTCAACGGACAGCCGAATGCGGTGCGTCTTGATGATCTCGGCAATCAAGATAAAGACGGCTTTTACCACGTCTCAATCCCGATTGATCCGAAGCTTTTGCGAAGCAGCAGGTACATTGATCTGCAATTTGTCACGTCAGGTTTGAAACATAACAACCCGTGTATCGACCGTGACGAAAATAAATGGGTCTATATTGATAAAAGCAGCATGCTGACGTATCCGGTAAGTGATGCGGCGCAGAAAGCGGATTTCGGGCAATGGCCGCTCCCGTTTGCGGGCGGCGTGAAAGAGAAAACAGTGATCGTCATCCCGGATGACGTAAACATACAGACACTGAAAGAGCTTTCTCTGGTGGCGGATTCATTCGGAAACGGCTTTACCGTAAAGACGGCATCAGACATGAAGGAAGCGGATGCCAAAGGCCGGAATGTTGTGTTTATCGGAGGCCTGCCGCAAATTCCGCTTTTGAAATCAAACGCCTCTAAGCTTCTCGTGCCGTCAGACCGCAGCGGCGCGTACGATGTTTCTTCGTTTCAGATGCTGAATGAGACAACGAAACAAGTCGCGTTTACACAGGAATCACCTTGGGACTCCGGCCGGAGCATCGCTGTTTTTGCTCCGTTATCAGGCAGCGGCGCGTCTGTCACAAAAGAGCTGATCAGCTTTTTAGACAGCACAAGCGATGCCGCAACCGTCATTAACGAAACGGCCGGCCGGCAGCTGTTTTCGAACCATCAGCAAATCAAGTCCGATGACAGCAGTCCGGCGGCTGATACGAAGAGCCGGTCCGCAGCACTGAATGTTACGTATATCGCTGTTTTCGCTGCGCTTATAATTATTGCGGCCGGTCTGATTTGGCTGACGGCAAGAAGGAAAAAAAGAAAAGCGGACAATGAAAAAAGTGAAGAGTAATGAAGGAAAAAGAGGCCGTTAACAGGCCTCTTTTTTTGTATTTTTATTTCCATTTTTGGCGGTGATTTTTTTATTTTTGAAACAGCATAAAAGCCCCTTTACAACTGAACGGGACGGGAGTATGATCTCTTTTATAATCTATATCGCTTAATCTGTAATCAGAGCGGGGGAACCAATTTGCGGCGCGTCATGCCGCTTGGGGTGAATCCTTTTTCAGGTAGGGCCAACTCTCATCAGCCCGAATCCGACAGCTAACCTCGTAAGCGTTCATGAGAGGAGATGAATGAAACCTGTGCACGATTATGGCGCAGGGGCATCCGTTTGCCTCTGTGTCTTTTTGCTGTGCTGAAATATGGCATGCAATCGTTATTCGGAGACATCATAGCAGTAAGGGTTTGTAAATCAAACGGAAAATGAAAAAAAGGGGAAGACAAAAAATGTACCATTCAATCAAAAGATTTTTGATTGGGAAACCGCTGAAATCACAGGCGGCCGGAGAGCAGAAACTCACGAAACTCAAGGCGCTCGCCATGCTTTCTTCAGACGCGCTGTCATCAGTTGCTTACGGAACGGAACAGATTCTGATCATTTTGGCTGCGGTAAGCGCGGCCGCGTTTTGGTATTCCATTCCGATCGCAGCGGGTGTTCTCATTTTGCTGCTTGCTTTGATTCTGTCCTACAGACAGATTATTTACGCTTATCCGCAAGGCGGGGGCGCTTATATGGTGTCAAAAGAAAACCTTGGTGAGAAGCCGGGCCTGATTGCGGGCGGCTCATTGCTTGTTGATTATATTCTGACGGTGGCGGTAAGCATTTCTGCCGGAACTGATGCGATTACATCGGCATTTCCGGCTTTGCACCCGTATCATTTGCTCATTGCTGTTTTGCTTGTGATTCTGATTATGATTTTAAATTTGAGAGGACTGTCAGAGTCGGCGTCCATTTTGGCGTATCCCGTCTATCTGTTTGTGGCGGCGCTTGTCCTTTTGATCGTCGTCGGACTGTTTAAGCTCATGACGGGGCAGGTTCATCCGGCCGAGCATACACCGATCGGCACGCCCGTAGCGGGCATCACGCTGTTTTTGCTGCTGAAGGCCTTTTCATCCGGCTGCTCGGCACTGACCGGTGTTGAAGCCATTTCAAACGCGATCCCGGCCTTTAAAAATCCTCCGGCGAAAAACGCGGCCCGCACTTTGGCCATGATGGGGATTCTGCTGGCGATCTTATTTACGGGGATTACGGTGCTGGCGTACGGCTACGGCACGGGTCCGAAGCCTAACGAGACCGTTATTTCACAAATCGCCGCGGAAACCTTCGGACGGCATACGGTGTACTATTTCATTCAAGGCGTGACATCCCTGATTCTCGTGCTTGCGGCAAATACGGGCTTTTCCGCTTTTCCGCAGCTGGCGTTTAATTTAGCGCGTGATCAGTATATGCCGAGAATGTTTACAGTCCGAGGCGACCGATTAGGATTTTCAAACGGAATCATCTTTCTCGGTATCGCGTCCATCTTGCTCATTCTTTTATTCGGCGGCCGCACGGAACATTTAATTCCGCTTTATGCCGTCGGCGTGTTCATTCCGTTTACGCTGTCGCAGACGGGAATGTGCATCAAGTGGATCAGGCAGAAGCCGAAGGGCTGGGCGGTAAAAATGCTGATCAACTCATGCGGCGCCGCCATTTCATTTATGGTGCTGTGTATTTTATTCGCGACGAAGTTCAATCTTGTCTGGCCGGTGCTGTTATTCATGCCTGCTGTCGTCATGCTGTTTTTCGTCATTAAAAATCACTACACCGCGGTCGGCGAACAGCTGCGGGTCGTTGATCAGCAGCCTGAGGAAATCAAGGGAACCGTTGTCATCGTGCCTGTCGCCGGTGTCACCACCGTCGTCCAAAAATCGATTCAGTATGCGAAATCATTATCGGATCAGGTCATTGCGGTTCATGTTTCCTTTGACAGAGAACACGAAAAAAAGGTGGAAAAGCGCTGGGAAGAGCTTCATAACGGCGTCCGCCTCGTCACCCTGCATTCCTCATACCGCAGTCTGGTTCACCCGTTTGATAAGTTTTTGGAAACGGTCGAACAAAAAGCGAAAAAAGAACAGTTCTCCGTGATGGTGCTGTTTCCGCAATTTATTACGAAAAAACGCTGGCAGACCATCCTTCACAACCAATCAGCCTTCTTGCTCCGCGTCCGGCTGTTTTGGAAGAAGGACATCATCGTCGCCACCCTGCCGTATCATTTTAAAAAGTAACGGCAAAGACCGCAGGCTGAAATGCCGCGGTCTTTTTTGTAAAGGAGGACGACATGGCACAAGGCGCGTTTGTCATCATACAAAATGAGGGGCGGGAGATATTGCTCGTAAATCGAAAAGATATTCCCTTATGGGATTTGCCCGGGGGCAGGGTCGCAGAAGGTGAAATACCTGAAGCCGCAGCCGTCAGAGAGGCCTTCGAAGAAACCGGTTATAACGTGACCATTCTGCATAAAGCGGGTGAGTATGAAAGGCCGGCATTTGAAGATACACAGCATGTATTCATCGGGGCCATTACCGGAGGAACACCGCTGATGAACGGGCCGGAAACCGCCGCATTACGCTGGTTTCCCCCAAACCGGCGGCCGCTGTTCATGGTGCCGAACAGAAGACGGCAAGTAAAAGACGGACTCAATGGGGCGGCAAATCGTAAGACAGTTCTTAAAGACCGAAATTTGTTATCCATCCTTGATCTGCTGAGAAAAAAGCTGAGAGTATAGCCCGTGTTTCAACCCGTATGAAAAAGGGGATGAATACAGGTAAAAGGAGGATGCAGTATGCCAAGTAAAACAGCAGGACACGTAATGACGGAGCTGCTTGAACAATGGGGAGTCGGTCATATATACGGCATTCCCGGAGACAGCATTAATGAATTTATCGAAGAACTGAGACATGAACGAAATAACCTGACATTCATCCAAACCCGGCACGAGGAAGTCGCCGCCCTGGCTGCCGCGGCTGAGGCAAAACTGACCGGACAGATCAGTGTCTGCCTTTCAATCGCAGGACCGGGGGCCGTTCATCTGCTGAACGGTTTATACGACGCCAAAGCGGACGGCGTTCCGGTGCTGGCGATTGCGGGACAGGTGGCTTCCGATGAAATCGGCCGTGACAGCTTTCAGGAAATCAAATTAGAGCAAATGTTTGAGGACGTGGCGGTATTCAACCAGCAAGTACATACGGCAGAAGCGCTGCCCGATCTTCTGAATCAGGCGATCCGCACGGCTTACAGCAAAAAAGGCGTTGCCGTTTTAACCGTTTCTGATGATTTATTCGCGCAAAAAATCAAACGGGAGCCGGTTTACACATCGCCGATATACCTCAAAGCTGATATAGAGCCGAAAAAAGAACATCTCGTGACATGCGCGCAATATATTAACAACGCAAAAAAACCGGTCATTCTCGCCGGCCAAGGGTTAAAATCAGCAAAAGAGGAGCTGCTCGCATTCGCCGATAAAGCGGCCGCTCCGATTGTGATCACCCTTCCGGCAAAAGGCGTCGTGCCTGACAGCCATCCCCACTTTCTCGGGAATCTCGGGCAAATCGGCACAAAGCCCGCCTACGAAGCAATGGAGGAATGCGATCTGCTGATCATGCTCGGCACATCGTTCCCGTACAGGGATTATCTCCCGGATGATACGCCTGCCATTCAGCTTGATTCGGATCCGGCAAAAATCGGGAAGCGCTATCCCGTCAATGCGGGAATCGTCAGTGATGCGGCTCTGGGGCTGAAAGAGCTGACGGAATACATTGAATATAAAGAAGACAGAAGATTTTTGGACGCCTGCACCGAGCACATGAAGCATTGGTGGAAGGAAATCGAAAAGGATGAAACCGAAGCGACTCATCCGCTCAAGCCGCAGCAGGTCATTGCCCGGCTTCAGGATGCGGCCGCAGAGGACGCCGTCCTGTCAGTGGATGTCGGAACGGTTACAGTGTGGATGGCCCGCCATTTTAAAATGAAGAAGCAGGACTTTATCGTCTCAAGCTGGCTCGCCACAATGGGATGCGGGCTTCCGGGAGCGATTGCCGCAAGCCTTGCCGAACCTGAGCGGCAGTCCATCGCCATTTGCGGAGACGGCGGATTTTCAATGGTGATGCAGGATCTGCCGACGGCTGTTAAATATAAACTGCCGATTACGGTCGTCATATTAAACAACGAAAATTTAGGCATGATTGAATATGAACAGCGGGTCAAAGGCAACATTGACTACGTCACCCAGCTGCAAAATATGGATTACGCCGCTTTTGCAGAAAGCTGCGGAGCAAAAGGCATCAAAGTGACGAAACACGAGGAATTGGCTCCCGCTTTTCATGAAGCGCTCAACTCAAATGAGCCGGTCGTCATCGACGCGGTCATCGGCGACGAGCCGCCGCTTCCGGGAAAAATCACTTACGGCCAAGCGAAGGGCTTCAGTAAATACATGCTGAAAAACTTCTTTGAAAACCAAAAAATCGAAATGCCGTCACTCAAGAAAAGCTTAAAACGGCTGTTTTAAGAAGCCGGCGCTTATAAAAAATAAACAGGCAGCATGCCTGTTTATTTTTATTTATTTACCCAGATAAGCCATAGTAAAAGCCCGGCTTTTTATTTTAGTTTTTTCTTCAATAAGGTCATCCCGGGTTATATGGAATAGGTCAGCCAATTCCCAAGGGAGCCACCCATCTTTTTATAGAACTTTTGTGCACGGTAATTATCAGATGCAGTTATCCATGACATATGCGCATACCCGTTTTCTTTTGTAAAAGTTTCGCATCTTTTAAACAGTTCTTGGGCTGCTCCTGTGCCTCTTGCTTTTTCTGCCACGAATAAATCATTCATTATTGTTATTTTATCTGCTTTCGTCGTACTAAAACTAAAATATAATGTTGCAAAGCCAATAAGTTTCCCATCTTGTTCAGCAACGAATTGAATACCCCTGTTCTTCTCAAATAACATTTCAATCAAATGATGTATCTTTTCAATCGGTGGCTTAGGTTTTTTATAAAAATCCACGATATATAAATACATTAAATCGGTCAATTGTTTTACATCATAGTGTTCTGCGCTTCTGATTATCAAATGTTTCCCTCCTCACTCTTTTTTTAATTTTTGTTATACAAAACTTACACAGTTATTCTAAAAAATTCAATATTTTAAATTGGTTTTGAATCGGTTTGTTGCCTAAGAAAAAATAAGAAGGCGGAATCATGCTCATGAAGCGCTTAACTCAAATGAGCCGGTCGTCATCGATGCCGTCATCGGCGACGAGCCGCCGCTTCCGGGAAAAATCACTTACGGCCAAGCGAAGGGCTTCAGCCAGTATTCGCTGTCTGCCTTGATTTATTGAGAAGATTAGTTCTTATCAGTTTTACTGACCTCTTCCATGGTAAGGAAGAGGTCAGCAGTTCGAGCCCGCTTGGACACAGGAAGTCTATCATATTCAAATTTGCTGAAACGGTAACAGAGATCATAAAATCTGCAGCTAGCGAGCGATGGCTGATAAAAAAAGCTTTTGAAGGGCCAGGACAGTTCCTGCCAAACGTGGTTCGCACATTAGCGCCGTCAGCCCCCCTGATCAGCAAAAACAGGAAAAAGGACCGGTGGCGACGTCCACTGTCAAAAAAGGTGGAATATTATCGTCATTGCATAGGAGTCAGGCGTAAGCATGGCAACCCTGCAAAGCTTGAATGGCATCAAGGATCCGAACCTGATCAAAGTTGGCCAAGTATTAAAGCTGACTGGCTCGTCCAGCTCTCCATTCGGTAAAAAGACATTATCTTACACGCTGCCGCCAGACATTTTTAAAGTGACAAAGCCCCTTAACTAAGGGAACGTCCGTAAAGCAAATTCAATCGGCGTTAGCGGCTCTCTATTATTATCCGGACAAAGGGGCAAAGAACAACAGAATAGACGGCTATTACGGACCGAAGAAAGCAAATGCAGTCAAACGGTTCCAGTCCATGTATGGCCTATCTGATAACGGCATTTACAGGCCAAAAACGAAAGAAAAAATGTTGCCTCTTCTGAAATAAATGAAACAACCCTTTAATAAGGCTGTACCACAATTCTATATATTTCATAAAAATAAAGAAGTATATAGAATTGCGGTTCGCATCAATGGTAGAATATGTTTGTTGAGAAAGATATTTTAAATACTTGTGAATTTATGTAAAATTTGAAGGTTAACCTTACGAAGAAATAGTGAAACAACACATTGCCTGGTAAACATTGTTTAAAGCCCAAATCCTATAGTTCAGTTGGCACTACATGTCCCGATTTTGTGTGACATTATACACTCAATAGAAATGATTAAAATATCCCAAATAATTCAAAAAAGGTGTTTACAACCTTATTTACATCCTATATCTTAGAATAGAAGGAAAAATTATTCAATAGTAGGGGGATACTGATGTGAAAAAGATTAAATTTTTACTTACCACCATGTTCTCTACAACTATGTTGATTTCCGGTTTAGGATTGGGATTTGGGAAAAGTGCACATGCTGAAGGATTTCCGCAACTTACTAATGAAAAAGTCCAAACGGAAATACAGGAAATGAAAGATGCCGGCATGACAAGTGAGGAAGTACAGAAATTCTATGAAATGAGTAAAGAAGAGTATGCGTATGTACAAGAACATGCAGAAGACTTGTATAAGGATTCCCAAAAAGAAATCAAAGAATTGAAAGCCTCTGGTCAAATTGATGAAGTTCTTCCTAAATACAAGGAGCCTGAATATCAGCCCAAGAACCAAATTGCAGCAAAAGCGTTAGGTACAAAAGGTGATGTTCTTACAAGCTATGAAATTAATTCTGGAAGTTGGTCTATTGGTGTAGGACATGCTGCGATTGTTTCAACTAACAAATCAAAAACAGTTGAAGCATGGGCGAAAAGCTGGAGCCCTATAAACCAAGATGGAGTTCGCAGATATAATAATAACTGGGGAAGTAAAAAGAAAGTTTATGGTCTATGGGTTAAAGGATCGAATAACAATAAGTATATAAACGCTGCAAAATATGCGGAAAAGCAAGCAAATAATAAAAAGAAATATAATTTCAACTTTTTGAATAAAAAGACAACTGCTAAATTTTATTGTTCTCAATTAGCTTGGCGTTCTTGGAAAAACCAAGGTATTGATATTGACAATGTCAAATGGGACACCGTTGTAACACCAATGGAGCTTGTAAAATCCAATAACACAACAATCTTTTATCACAAGGGTTAAACAAATTGACAAAAACAATCGGTGATGCACCGGTTGTTTTGTCATTTCAAAGGGAGGAAAATATGAATAGACTTAAGACCCTGTTTATTTTCATTTGCATACTGATAGTCACAACCTCTTGCGGTCTCATCCCAACTGGGAATGAAAAAGAGGAAAGAACCAGCAATAAAAAGACTGTATTAAAGGATATTGACAATGCAAAATTTATTGTTGGTTTTTCTAACACTTTAGATAGGGGAAGTGAGATTGGGGTTTACGGTGAAGATGGTACTAAAATTGATAGCTTGGAATTGAAAGATGGTATAAATTTCACGATGTCTTCATATAACAAAAACGATACGTTCTTCTCATCAAATAGAAGCAATAATCACTTGATGATAGACAATAAAACCGGAAAAATAAACAAAATAAATGAAAAGAGTTTGTCAAAAACAACTGAGGATGAAGGTGCTTTCTTTATAAATAGTTCTGACGGTTATATCATCCATGACATTAACGTTGGATACACAGACAAAGGGCTGGAAAGTGAACTGGTATATTGGAAGGGAAACAGCCGAAAAAACAAGAAACAAATAAAGCTTGACGGAGAACTTGGATCAGCAATCGTCGCCAAAAATAAAATTTATGTCATTTCAAGTGGTGAAGAAAGTATGTCCATCCTTTCAATTAACCCAGAGACAAAAAAGCAAGAGAACAAGGCATCCATACCGAATAAAGGGATATACTTCATGGATGAAAAGGATGCATTCCAAGCTCTAGATGAAAATACATTTGTACTGGCAGTTAATGATAACGTGAATGAGAAAGAGAATTCTAAGCTCATATTAATAGACAGAGAGACTCTTAAGGTAAAAAAAGAAGTCGAGATGGAGAAAGGGTTTCATCCTGCAAAATTGAAAATATTAAAAGATAGCATCTTAGCTGTTTCTTTTGATGGGAAGATGCAGGTGTTTGATAAAAAAATGGTTAAGAAAAAATCTTTTGATTTTTATGCTGGGGATGATAACAAATTAATGAATGATGTTCAATTCAATGACAAAGAGATGTATGTTTTACTCAAAAACTTTGATATCCAGCGTGATAACAAGCTTGGAGATATCACGTCTTATGATTTGAAATCAGGCAAAAAGGTAAAAACAATCCCGCTAAAAGCAAAAAAAGAGTGGGAAATTGCACGTTTTGAAATTTTAAAATAAGTTGAAGGTGTTTATATTAGCATGCCATTGAGTCCTGTTTATATTATTCTCATCATTTTTCCGGCAGTTTCTTTTCTGTTGGGGATTTTAGGGTATCTCATCTTCAAAAAAGTATGGATTATGGCTGTTGTATTCGTTGTCATTGACATTTATGTTTATTGTAATAGGTGCCGAGCCGACATTTTTCAGGTGGATGGCTATGATGACGGGGAGCTATTTATCTCCGGTTTATCGGGAAGCATTAAGTATCGCCCGTGGGTTGGATGAGGAAAAAGTGAAAAGAATTATCGGAGTGATCTTTCATAACTTAGGCTTAGTTTATTTAAGAGGGGAAAGTTTGAGTGCCGCTGAAGAGAATTTTAAAAAGGCAATAGACGCTACTTAGAAGAGAAACGCCTTTGGTCTGATTTCGCAGAGCTGACTGAAAAATTAGGTGACTTTCATTTTGAAAAGAGAAACTATGCAGAGGGAAGAACCTTTTTAAAGAAAACTATACATGCCCAAACACAAATCCTTAAGGTTACGGAGGCTATATAATGAAGAAGGTTATAATCAGCTCCGCTTTAATCGGTATTCTTTTTACTGGATTATTAAGTGTAACAAATGTTTATACTGCTGAAATGAGTGTTTCTGGAACTTTCCACATCGCTGAAAAAGCTATAAATATTTAAAGTGTTCTCCAATTTTTGACCTCCACCTTTTAAGACTGGGGGATTTCTTTTTCTAATCCAGTAATCAACATACGCAGCCTCATAAGGTTCTTAAGCGTTACTTGTATTGCGTTCACTTTTCCGTTTTACTGTGATGATTTCTTGAACGATGCATGCATGAGAAAAACGCCGTCCATTTTTAAGCCTTTCTTCAATAATTCAAGGAAAAACAAAGGAGCTATCGAGAAGATCTCGACAGCTTGATAAACAGGCAGCATGCCTGTTTATTTTTTTGTTTGTTGAGCTACTTGGCTTGCATATAACCGTCCTAAACGGAAACGGAGATTGTGAAAAGCCGAAGCTGGCGAGCGATGGCTGATCAAAAAACTCGTGATGGATCAGCGCGGTTTCATCTTAAGAACAGCCAGAGAGCGGTCACAACAGCGATCATAAAGTAATCTCCATCATTCAGTGTAGTTCCATTTTTGACAAACATACGTGCCGTCCGGTTTGTCTTTGTCCCTTCCGGGGTTTTAAGCGCAATGTTCTTCCCTATATTGTAATAAACAACTTTAAACAAATAATATGCCAGCGAACAGAATAAAAAGAGCAACATGAACTTGCCAATAAACAATATCATGTTTCATTACTCCCTTTTGCAGTTTTTTCGTTTGAATATATGACGGAGAAGTCAGGATGTTATATAAAAGGAGAAGTATTTTACAGAGGCCGGTGTTAAACATTAATGAACGGTTCCCGCAACATCCCCAGATCCGGAGCAATTTCAAAATGAAAGAGAAGCCCTAGGATTATAAAAAAACAGACCCTAATTTGTCCGCTTTTTTTTGAAAATTTGATCCAAGATGAACATAAAGAGAGTGAATAAAAAGGACATCGTAATCATATCTATCAGAGATAGATTAGAGGTTTCTTTTATGAGTAGCAGCCATACCACCTGCAAAACTAAAGAAATAGAAAAATAAGATATATATGTCATGATCCTCATATCCGTTTCCCCCTTATTAGCCTAATTTCTCTTTTGAAATCTTATCCAAATTAGTAAAAAGGATATCCAATCCCGAAAATAAGAAAGTGATGAACAATGAAAGAAGCACTTCTCCGCCTTGAAATATAGATATGTTCTCAATGATATGATTGGAAACGTATTGAATTGAGAAGTAAACAGCAGCCCATGCAAAAATGAATTCAAGGATATAGGCTGACCAAGCAGGCAATGTCAAAACATGAGTCATTCCTTTAACAATTGCCGTAAGGATTAGCATATAAACTAAAGCTAAAATACTGACGACGACAGAAAATATGTATAAGTCTGATAGAGAATCATATATGATGTAATCTCCGAAAAAATGATGTATTGTTACAGCTGCAAAACAAATAATCAGGCTGGGTACAGTTATAGCGAAGAACAGGGAGAATCCAATAAGCCCTATGAATGCTGTATGAGCTAAGCGGTTTGGCGGTGTATCCACGATCTCTTTTTTTAATAGAATCATAAAAATAAGAGATGAAATCACAAGGCAGCATAAGAAAGTGAGCAAAACAGTAAAAAAGACAGTCAATGTGAAATCTCCAATGAAAAAGTGCTATTAGAGTGAATCTAACAGCACTTTGCATTACTTCATACGTATTTTCCTGCTGATTATTTATGAATGAGTTTAAAATGCTTTCATTGCTAAAGTTGTCAAATGAGCGAGGTTTTTAGCCTGGCTGTCAGAAAGTCCGGACTTTTTAAGTGAAAGATAAAGATTCTTTTCCACGTCAGTCCAGCTTAAGGCGACATACTCGTTCAGCATTTTCTTTAAAACTGGTTCTATATGTTGATTGAAAACGGATTCGAGTTCATTTCTTATTTTCTTTCCTGCTAATTTTTCAACAAGATTGAATAATTTTGTTTTATTTTTCAGCACCTCTCTGATTGCATCTTTGACTGGTTTTGACACAGATGCATCGCTTTGTGCTTTTAGTCCGTAGGAAAATTGCGTATCAGTCTGATAAAAAAATGATTTTGTCGTTCCAGTGGCGTTGGCAGTATTATTAGGATTTTCTTTAGCTAAGGATGCGGGGGCAAAAGCAGTAGTTACAAGGGCTAAAGATGCGGCAAACAGAATGCCTTTAGCTGCGTGTCTAATGGGAAATCCTCCTTTAGAAATGTAGTGTAGAGAGAAATGAAAGACTATGTATTTAGGCGGGACCTGTATGATCCGCTTTGAACATTTTTCCCTCTCAGATACCATTCTATCAATAGGTATTTTTTGGGTAAATAGGATTTTAATACGATATTTTTCTCGCAATTCAAAATCTTCTTTGGCAGGATTTATTTTAGCTGCAGTTTCGTGAAATAGAACATGGGCTGGAGCCTGCATGTACAGGCTGTTTGAGGCGGAATCACATTATCGGAGCGGTTTTTATCATTTAGGCTTAGGTAAAAAAATAAACAGGCAGCATGCCTGTTTATTTTCGTTTGCGTGAGAGAGCGAAGAAAAACGGAAAGGCGGAACCGGCCAATAACGTACCGAATAAAAACATGCCTCCGATGAACACATGATAGTTCACACCGCCGATCCAAAGCCCCGTGATTAAGGAAATGATACTTAATGCGATCATCACAAAGCCGGGAACCAGACGTTTCTTACCCGTTGTCCGATAAGCAAAAAGAGAACAGAAGATACCGATGACAATCGGCACAATCCACAGATAAAAAAGGATAAATACTGACATAAGCAAAACTCCGATTTTTCTTCTATCATACCAAAAACGCCCGGAAAAAGATACGAACGGCACCCGGTGCCAAAAGAAAAACCGGCCGCTATGGCCGGTTTTTTTCTAACGGAATGAATCGTAGATCACAAACAGATTAAGCGCGATCACCAAAACCGCAATCAGCCAGGCGAGAGCCGTCACCCATTTTCGGTTCGTCAGGGCGCCCATCAGGCGTTTGTTGCTTGTAAACATAATCAGCGGCACGAGTGCAAAGGAGATGCCGAATGAAAGAACGACCTGGCTCCATACGAGCGCTTCTGTGGCGTTGACCCCCGAGATAATGATGATCATCGGCGGAATGATGGTAATGAAACGCCGCAAATAAAGCGGGATACGGTAACGGATGAAGCCCTGCATGATAATATCGCCTGACAATGTGCCGACAGAAGAGCTTGAAAGCCCTGCGGCCAGCAGCCCGATCCCGAAGAGAATGGCTGAAGCCGGTCCGATATAGTGGCCGAATTGCTGATAAGCCACGTCTAAATCTTCTACATACAGCCCGTTCTTGAAGAAAAGCGCGGCAGCGACGATGAGCATGCTTGCGTTAATCGCCCCGGCGATCACCATCGCGATGAGAATGTCAATCGTCTCAAATCTAAAAATCTTTTTCCGCTCACTATCCGTTTTTCCGACGACACGGCGCTGTGTCAGTGCGGAATGTAAGTAAATGGCATGCGGCATCACGGTTGCGCCGAGTATACCGGTTGCCAAGAGCACACTGTCCATTCCGTCAATTTTCGGGATAAACAGCCCTTCGAGAACGGAGGCGGCGTCAGGTTTGGCAAAGAAGGTTTGCAGAGCGAAGGCGATCACCACGACAAACAGAAGTCCGGCGATGCCCGCTTCCAGCGCCCTGTAACCCCGGCGCTGAAGCTCTAAAATCGCGAATGATCCGATCGCCGCGATAATGGCCGCTTCAACCATCGGTATGCCGAACAGCAGGTTGAGCCCGAGCGCCGCCCCGATAAATTCTGCCAGATCAGTTGCCATAATCACCAGTTCACCCTGTATCCACAGCCCGGCGGATACCCATTTCGGATACCGGTCTCTGGCGATTTCCGGAAGGTTTTTACCCGTGGCAATGCCGAGCTTCGCGGAAAGAACTTGGATTAAAAAAGCCATCAAGTTTGAAAAGAGGATGACCCACAGCAGCATATACCCAAATTTCGAACCAGCTGAGATATTCGTAGCGAAGTTTCCCGGATCAATGTAGGCAATCGCCGCGATAAAGGCTGGGCCTAAGAAAGGCAGAAGCCGCTTGAATCCCTTGCTTTTGCCGTCAAGTGCATCCTGCACGGCTTTTGCTTGCAGTGATTGTGCTGAGATGTCTTTGCTCATTATGTCTCACCTAAATTCTGATAGATTTTTAGCTAAATAACAAAAAGTTTCCTAGATGCAAATTATTTTATCTACATCATAAATCCGCTATTATGAGATGTCAAGTTCTTTATGTTCAATAAACCGGTACATTGATGCCCTGTTTTATCTATGGTATGTATCCCGCCGAAGAAAGGTCCGAAAATGAAAACGGCATCGTTCCGGGAAAGAAGCGATGCCGTTCGCAAAGCGTGTTTCCGCGTCCGATCATGCGCGGATGCGTTGAGCGTTCTTTTAAAAAGGTGAAAAGAGGACACTTGCTCATATCACTTCACAACTTTCTGTCCGGTGCAACTGATCCTGAGAAAAAGACGCAGTATTTCCTCCGTTTTCCCGGGTAAATAGAATAATAATGTTTCTTTCCATTGGAAGATAAAACCTTTCTGTACCATTCAAATGACCTCCGTAAAAACTCCGGCCGCTCTGAATAAACGTTTGAATCAACGATATATCAGTGATTCCAGTCCAATAAACGGCTGTTATTTATCAAATAAAGAATCGGCATGGTCACTTGCGAAGAAAAGAAGTTGGAGCATTAGACTTATTTCAGTCTCCCGGGCAAAAAAGTATAATAACGTCAGGAAAGCTTTCCAGCCATATGATAAAAGAGGGGGAATTTTCTTGGTACGTCGTTTGTCGATCATTTCTTTAGCCATGATTTTTGCTGTTTCTTTATTCGCTTTTGGCGGCTCTGCATCAGCAGCAGCTTTCAAGCCTAAAGCTGAACCGGACGTTTCCATTTTAGCCAGCGGGGGTACAGTCGGTATTTACGGTGCTAATATGCGCTCATGCTCTAAGGTCAGCTGTTCAACGATCACAACATTCTCAAGCGGTAAAAAAATTACAGGTTCTTGGGTCACCGGAGAATATGTTCAAGGCCACTACACCAATTCTAATAAATGGCTGAAAGTCACGTATGCAGGAGCGACAGGCTACGTTTCAGTCACCACATTATCTTATTATTACGGTTTATAAGCAGAAAAACCTCGTTCTCTTGAGAGCGGGGTTTTTCCTTTATTCCGATTCAATTTCCGCGTTTCGTTTCATCATCGTGTTTCATCAGCTGATCGATTTCTTCTTTAGAAGCGTTTTTTTTCCACTCTTTCGCCTGACTTGTCGCAATGGGAATAGCCCGTCCTTCTTCATAACCCTCATCTACCATCGCATTCGCGATTTCGATCGCTTTTTTCTTCACAGGTTCCTCGAGATTCTTCCATGATTGCGGATAATCTTTCATAGACCAAGGCATGTCTATCACTCCTTTATGAAAAGTGTTTCCCGCCTGAAGAAAAAGAAAACCGCCTCATCAAAAAGAATGACAGCTATTTTTACGAGAGACCAGCAATTTCCGAATAAAATATAAAGGATAAAGAAGCAAGTACAAATTGAATGCCCACCACATCAGATCAAAATCACCGATAAATACCCAAAAGGCAATCGCTTGCAGGCCTGAACAAAAGGTCAGCACAAGTGATATTAATGCGAAAGGGCGCCATAATGCATGTTTCCGTTTATAAAGAAACAAGCTGTACAGCCCGGTCAATGAAATGAAAATATCTAGGGGAAAGAATGACCAGTTCCAGGCCATTATCATGGCGTTATCATAATCTTTAAACGCCATGTTTTTTGGAATCCACTCAAAAAAAGTAACAATCCAATAAATGATAAATCCAATATCTGTAATGAGGAAGAGAACCTTTAACCCTTTCATCATCTGTTTCTGTCCGTATGAACGCTGATGCCGTTTGATGACGTTTCACTTTCAGAAATAAAGTTTAAGGAAACGACACCGATGATGATCAGAAGAACAGAGACAGCTTTTATAACAGAGAACTGTTCATGAAAGAAAAAAATTCCGATCGCGGAAATCAGCACGATCCCCATTCCCGACCAGACCGCATACGCGATGGAGACACTTATATATTTCAAAGTCAAAGTAAGAAAACAAAGGCTGCCGATATAAAACAATAACAATAAAATACTTGGAACAAGTTTTGTAAATCCATTTGATAATTTCATGCTGACCGTACCCAATACTTCAAAAATAATCGCTAAACTTAAATAAATCCATTGCATTCAACATTCTCCTTCAATCGTATTATTCAAAATTATACAATATATAGAATTTGAAGAAAATTAATCAATGGAATGTTTTCCGGATAAAAAGTCCGGCCGGGTGTAAAAAGAAAACGCCATAAAGGTATACTATGTAGAAAGAAATCAGAAAGGACGTGCAGGACGGGTGACAGAAGATCGGACAGACCTGGAAAGACAACTGAGAGACATTCAAAAATGGGAAAAGGCGCAGCAGAGGGCGATGTTCTGGCAAACATTCACCCGCTTGCCGTTTCAGCTTTTGGACAAGCTGACACCGCAATTTATTCAGAGGAAAATCGGACTCATTCTCGATGAAACGGGAACGTTTATTCAGTCAGGCGGACAGTACCTTACATCAGAAAAGCGCATCATGAAAAAGTTTCAAAAACGGCTGCCGCACGGTACATGTCAAACGCTTCACGACATCCGCAATGCGCCGCTTGCCGTCATGGACGAAATCGCAGAAGCCATAGCGCGTACAAGCGTAAAGGCCGCGACGGTGCAGGGAGCCGCAACGGGAGTCGGCGGCGTGTTTACGCTTGCGGCAGACATTCCGGCGATGCTCGGCCTGTCCTTAAAGACGCTGCAAGACATCGCGGTTGCTTACGGCTTTGATCCGAAAGACAAAAAAGAACGCGTGTTTATCGTCAAATTGCTTCAGCTTGCATCCAGTGACGTCATCGGAAAAAAAGCGATCCTGCAAGATTTACGGCAATATGATCAAAACGACCAAACCTATCAGCGCGTCGCCTCGCAAATCCAAGGCTGGCGGGAAGTCGTTTACAGCTACCGCGATACGTTCGCCGCGAAAAAACTGCTGCAAATGGTTCCGGCCGCAGGCATCATCTTCGGCGCGTCCGCCAACCGTTCAGCTTTAGAAAGCATCGCGGAAACAGGCATCATGCTTTATAAGAAACGCCGGATTCTAAAACGCATGAAGGATACAGAATGATAAAAAACCACCCGAAAACACATTCAATGTGTTTTCTTTGTTTAGCAGTTCTGAAATCGGGAAACCAACAACCAACACCAATTAAAGGAGGAATTCAAAAATGGCACAAGATAATAACAAAATGAGCAGAGAAGAAGCAGGTAAAAAAGGCGGAGAAGCTACAAGCAATAACCATGACAAAGAATTCTATCAGGAAATTGGTCAAAAAGGCGGAGAAGCCACAAGCAAAAATCACGACAAAGAATTCTATCAGGAAATCGGTGAAAAAGGCGGAGAAGCCACAAGCAAAAATCACGACAAAGAATTCTATCAGGAAATCGGTGAAAAAGGCGGAGAAGCCACAAGCAATAACCATGACAAGGAATTCTATCAAGAAATCGGCCAAAAAGGCGGAGAAGCTACAAGCAAAAATCATGACAAAGATTTTTATAAGGAAATCGGCCAAAAAGGCGGAAACAGACGAAGCAGCTAATAAAAGCATAAAAGGCAGACAACCTGCAGATCAAAAGCGATCCGGCACATCAGCTGGATCGCTTTTTATTTTGGGAAAATCTTGATCTGAGCCGCCGTTACGATACAATAAAATGAAAAAGGGGTTTTTCACTCGTGTCTGACATGCTGAATTTGCTCGCTATCGCCAATAAAGTCAAAGAAAAACACGACAATTTTTCAATCGCGGAGATCAATGACCACTGTGTGCGCCTCGCAGTGTTTACGGGAGAATATGACTGGCACCATCACCCTGACTCAGATGAATGGTTCATCGTTCTGGAAGGTGAGCTGCTGATCGATTTTAAGGACAAAGAAACCGCAGTGCTCAAAGCAAATGACAGCCTGCTCATCCCGAAAGGCACGATTCATCGCACCCGCTCATACGTCAGAACCGTGAATCTCTGTGTCGAGCATACGCATGCGAAAACAGTCATCACAGAGGAACGGTCATGCTGATCAAAAAGATTGTATGTGAAACAGACGCTGCAAACGCTGAAGCATTTGGGCAAGCACAGTCAAGGTGGGGAGCATTATCCTGTGTAAATGGCTTCGTCAAACAGGCCGGCGGCTGGCGGAAAAACGCAGACGGCCTGTTCATCGCAGAGATCATCAGCGTTTGGGAGAACAGACAGGCCTATGATCATTTTATGGAGAACGAACATGACCGCATATACGAAGAAAACGAGCAGAAGGCTGCGATTCTTTCAATAGAAGTGATGCTGTACGAAGAGGATGAACCTTTCATTCACGAGCTGTTACATCACCCGGACACCCGATACGAACCGGATTGGACAGTTGTGCGCACCTAAAAAAAGCCCCTTTAGAGGGCTTTTTTATTTTCGTCCGGGAAGCGTGTTGTGGACATAAGGCGGGACGGGAGTCAGCTTTGCTATTTCGCCGTGCGCTTTCGGTTCCTTTTCGTATTCAAAATTTTCACCGTCCGGCGCTTTTTCTTTCAGCCAATTTTGTTCAGCGCTTTCTGCTCCATCTGAGAAATGGATAAGTTTATGCGAGAATGACTGCTTTTCCAGCGCCTTCGGGAAAGTGGAAGGAACGATCGGGCCTTCCTGTGCTTCTAATTCTTTAATGGCCGCAAGCCATTGGTTTTGATGCATGGTGTCGCGGGCCAATAAAAAGCTGAGCATATCTTTCACGCCTTTATCATCGGTCATTTCATACAGACGTGCGACTTGAAGCCTTCCTTGTGATTCGGCGTTCAGATTGGCGCGGAAGTCTGCCAGGAGGTTTCCGCTTGCGACGATATAGCCTGCGCTCCAAGGAACGCCCGTGCTGCTCTCCGGCATGGCGCCCAGTCCTGAGACGATTGCATGATGCGGATTCATGCCGCCTAAAATGGACCCGATGACCGGATCATCAGCCGCTTTCTCCTGCTCCGCCAGCGGGGCATCTTCTAACAGTCTAGCAATCATTGTCGCGATCATTTCGACATGGCCGATTTCTTCCGTCGCGGTATCCATCAGGAGATCTTTATATTTTTCATTGCCCCGTGTATTCCATCCTTGAAACAAATACTGCATGGCGACGGATATTTCCCCGTATTGTCCGCCCAAGATTTCCTGCATCTTTTTTGCGAACAGCGGGTCTGGACGATCCGGTTTAGCCGGATGCTGCAGTTTTTTCGTATGTGTAAACATGTCTCCATCTCCTTTTTTATTTGTCCCTATTTACTTCCCCATCAGGAAAAGGGATGAAACGGAGATGGGCGTATTGGTCCTGCTAAGGATCGCGCCGCAAAGATAACAAGTCTTGCACAAGCCCGCGGCCGATCACCTGTTCATATTGTCCGTAAACCGGATCGAGGCGTTTCATCCATGTGTTCTTTTCCGCTTTGCTCAGCACATGAATATGAATGGATGAATTCTTCTTTATCTCTTCAAGCTGGTCTTTATTCATTTTCTCAGCGGAAGCTTCGTTCCATTCCGTCGTTTCTCTCATCGCCTCCGTTAAGATGGTTCTCGTTTTTTCTGTCTGCGAATTCCAGAAATGCTCGTCGGTCATCACGGCATAACCGAGGTACCCGTGATTGCTGATTGTCAAATAATCTTGAACATTATAAAATTTTTTAGAATAGATATTTGAAATCGTATTTTCCTCTCCGTCTACGAGATTGCTTTCCAAAAGCTGAAACGTGGAATTAAAGGAATCCTGCCGCGGGTGCGCGCCGAGCAGGCGGTACTGGTCTTCGATCACGCTGCTCGGCATGATCCTGAGCGCCTGCCCTTTCAAATCGTCCGGAGTGAAGATCGGCCCTTTATTTGACGTGAGCTGCTTAAACCCGTTCGTCCAGTACGCCAGTCCTTTCAAATGATGCTTTTCTAAAGAAGCGAACAGGCGCGTGCCGATTTTGCCGTTGAGGCCTTCTTGCACGGCTTTATAGTTTGTAAACGCGTACGGCAGATCCAAAACACCCCATTCGGGAGACAGTGATCCGAGCTTTGAGGTGGAGGGAGCGATGAATTGCACGTCCCCGTTTTGGAGGGCGTTTATTTCTTCATTATCTGAATAGAGGCTCCCGTTTGGAAATACCTCTACTTTAATGGTGCCGCCGGACTTTTGATAGACCAGGTCGGCAAATTTATTCGCCGCCCGCCCTTTAGGCGTGTTTTCAGCCACGACATGGCTGAATTTGAAAACCATTTGATCTTTCAGGCCTTCCTGTTCGTCATCATAATACGGTTCTTCCGTTGAGAAACGATCATGAAAGCCGATGAATAAAGCGGTTCCGATACCGAGTACCATCAGGCTGAGACAAGTCAGCAAGCTTTTCATCGAAAACCCCCTCCGCCATTTTCTATAACAAGCATAATCGGGCGGGCCGTTTTCGTAAAGAGACGGAAAGGAAGAGGCCAATGACGAAAAAAAAGCTCACCATCCGCTGGAAAATCACCATACTTTCGTATATCGTCGTGCTTTTTACCTTTTTGATCGTCGGCATCGTGCTGATCGGCAATATCCAGCATACAGAGGAGCGCGAGCTGAAAAAACGGCTGATGAATACCGCGCGGACGGTATCTGAGATGACCGATGTCAAACGCGCCCTGGAGCAGAAAAAACAAAGGGAAGACGTGCGCCATGCGGTCGAAGAAATAAGGATCATCAATGAAGCGGACTACATCGTCGTCATGGATATGGATCATATCCGCTATTCACATCCCGTCAGCACAATGATCGGAAAGCGTTCAAGGGGTGAGGACGAAGCCGCGGCGTTCGCCGAGCACATTTATTTTTCCGAAGCAAAGGGAGAGATCGGCACCGCCGTCCGCGCTTTTTATCCCATCAAAGACCGGGATTTGAATCAGATCGGCGTCGTTCTGGCCGGTAAAACGCTGCCCGGATTCGGTGAAATTCTTCTTCAGCTGAAACATGAAATACTGTTTATCGTTCTGCTGGCGCTCGGGTTCGGACTGGCCGGCTCCTTTTTGCTGGCCCGCCACATCAAAAAACAAATGTTTTGGCTGGAGCCCCATGAGATCGTGAGAATGTATGAGGAACGGACAGCTACGTTTCATTCAATGAATGAGGGCGTCATTGCGATCGATAATCAGCATCACATCACCATTTTTAATGAAAAAGCGAAGCAGATATTCAATGTCAGACAAGAGACCGACGGCAGGCTGATCTGGGACGTGTTAAAAGATTCGCGGCTCCCTGAAATCGTCGAGCGGAACCGAGCCGTATATAATGAAGAAATCCAAGTCAGCGGAAAGGTGATCATGAGCAGCAGAATTCCGATCGTCATGAAAAAGAAGGTCATCGGAGCCGTCGCCATTTTTCAGGACAGGACGGAAGCGGCGAAAATGGCGGAAGAACTGACAGGTGTGAAAAATTTTGTCGATGCGCTCAGAGTCCAAAATCATGAACATATGAACAAGCTTCACACCATCGCGGGGCTGATTCAGCTCGGAAAATCAGAAAAAGCGCTCCAGCTTGCTTTTAAGGAATCATCAGAACAAGAAAGCGTCACTGATTTTCTTCATCAGGCCATTCAGAATGACGCTGCGGCGGGGCTGCTGTTAAGCAAAATCAAAAGAGGAAAAGAGCTTGGCATTTCTGTGAAAATTGATGAAAACAGCAGTTTCTCGGCATTTCCGGAGCATGTCGACCAGCATGACATCGTCGTCTTGCTCGGCAATTTAATTGAAAATGCGTTCGGCGCATTCGAAACAGCGGACACGGAGGACAAACATATTGACATCAGTATCGAGCAAAATGATGAAGTGCTTGCTATATTAATAGAAGACAACGGAAGCGGGATTTCCGATCAGCACATCCCGCGCCTTTATGACAAAGGGTTTACCGTCAATAAAACGGGAGGAACGGGATACGGCTTGTACCTCGTCAAACAAATCGTCGACAAAGGGATGGGCGTGATTGAAGTCGACACACGGCAGGGACAGGGAACGGCATTTTCTATATTATTTCCGATGAAGGGGGAGGAATCATTCGATGGACATCAAGGTGCTGCTTATTGAAGATGATCCGATGGTGCAGGAGGTGAATAAAGAATTTATCACCGGTGTTTCGGGGTTCAGCGTCATCGCCACGGCCGCTGACGGAGACGAGGGAATCAGGCTTATAAAAGATCTGCGGCCCGGGCTCGTGGTATTAGACGTATACATGCCGAAAAAAGACGGAATTAAAACGCTCCAGGAAATCAGAAAACAAAAGCTCGAAGTGGACGTCATCATCGTCTCGGCCGCAAAAGACAAAGAAACAATCCAGCTTATGCTGCAAAACGGTGCGGCCGACTATATTTTGAAGCCGTTTAAGCTGGAGCGGATGAGGCAGGCGCTCGAAAACTATAAACAATATAAACGGAAAATTGAAGAGCATGACACCATGTCGCAAGAGCAGCTTGACATGCTGCTTAAAATTCCGCAAAATCCGTCCCGGGATCTGCCGAAGGGGTTAAATCATTTTACGATGAATGAAATTTTGACCTATATGAAACAGCAGACGGAGCCGCTTTCAGCTGAAGAAGCCGCCAAAGCGCTCGGAATCGCAAGGGTGACGGCGCGGCGTTATCTTGATTTTCTTGAGAAGGACGGCCAGATTAAGCTCGACATTCAATACGGGGGAGTGGGACGGCCGGTTAACCGCTACAAATTCGTCCGCTAGCCGAGACCAAAAAGACCAAAATGTCCGTTATGATCATAAGCTTCCCCTCTTCGTATGAAAACGCTATCATTTTTGTATAGACGCAGCGAGAGGCAAGGGGGAGTAGGGATGAAAATTTTCAAAAATCTTACGGTGCAGGTCATCACGGCGGTGATCATCGGCGTCATTGTCGGACTCGTTTGGCCTGAGGCCGGGAAGCAGATGAAGCCGCTCGGCGATACATTTATCAATGCGGTAAAAATGATTATCGCACCGATCATATTCCTGACGATCGTGCTTGGCATCGCCAAGATGGGAGACATGAAAAAAGTCGGCAAAGTCGGGGGAAAAGCATTTATTTATTTTGAAGTCGTGACCACCATCGCCCTTATTATCGGGCTTCTGGTCGTCAATATCATGAAACCCGGTGAGGGCCTTGATTACAGCAAGCTTGAAAAAGGAGATGTCTCTCAGTACACCCAAAACGGGGGACAGGGGATTGACTGGATTGAATTTATCACTCACATCGTTCCGTCAAATATGGTTGACGCTTTCGCAAAAGGCGACATTCTTCAGGTCTTATTCTTTTCTGTTTTATTCGGTGTCGGCCTGGCGGCGCTCGGTGAAAGAGGCAAAAGCATTATTGATTTCTTCGATAAACTGTCGCACGTTTTTTTCAAAATCATCGGCTACATCATGCGCGCGGCGCCGATCGGCGCATTCGGGGCCATGGCCTATACGATCGGGCACTTCGGCCTTGATTCCATCAAGCCGCTGGCGAGTCTGATGCTGTCTGTATACGTTACGATGTTCCTGTTTGTATTTGTCGCTTTGAATATCATTTGCAAACTATTCGGTTTCAGCTTGTGGAACTATCTCCGTTTTATTAAAGATGAACTGCTCATCGTTCTCGGCACAAGCTCTTCTGAGTCCGTCCTTCCGCGGATGATGGATAAAATGGAGCGTTACGGCTGTTCCAAATCGGTTGTCGGCCTTGTCATCCCGACAGGATATTCTTTTAACCTGGACGGCACCTCGATTTATCTGTCCATGGCGACGGTTTTTCTGGCGCAGGTGTTCGGCGTTGACCTTACCATCGGCCAGCAGGTTACGATCATTCTCGTGCTGATGCTGACATCAAAAGGCGCGGCGGGCGTAACCGGAAGCGGATTTATCGTGCTCGCCTCCACTTTATCGGCGCTTCAGGTTATTCCGCTGGAGGGACTGGCGCTGCTCCTCGGCGTTGACCGCTTTATGAGTGAAGGAAGGGCGATCGTCAACCTGATCGGAAACGGAATCGCCACCATCATCGTAGCCAAGAGCGAAAATGAGTTTGACGAAGCGAAAAGCACACAGGCCGTAAAAGAAATGAAAACGGCGGTATAAAAGGAAAGGAACGGCATGCATCCGGCATGCCGTTCTTTTTTTCGGCCGCCATGAGTAAAAAAGATAAATTTGTTTAAATTTATTAAGAGGTGGACAAAGACCTTAGCGTCATTTTGTTATATAATTTACAATTAGAGAGTGAAAGATGAAATCTAAGGGCTTTTTGTCCTAGCAGGAGTGTATAAATGGCGGCTATTTTTAAATTTTTTCAGCATCCGGGTGTCAGACGTTTTTCCGTTTTTCTTGTTTTGACTGGGGTGTTAGTTGTATTCCGAAGTATGATTAATTTGATTTTGCTTACGTTTATTTTTACTTTTCTGATGGATCGGCTGGAGACTGTCATCCGGCACGTGTTGAACCATTTTTTCCGGATCAGCCAGAGGGTGGTCATCACCATTTTATATATTGCGCTGGCTGTCGGGGCGACTGTCGGAGGCTTTGTCTTTTACCCGATTGTTGCCAAGCAGATTGAACAGCTGATTAAGCAGATCAAGCACATCGCGTATCATCCCGATGTCATTCCGTTTTATGATGAGATATCGAGCGTGTTCGGCGATATCAATATCGGTTCCTATGTAAAAGAAGGTTTTAATGTACTGTATACATACTTGGCCGATATCAGCACTTTCGGTTTGCAGGTCGTGATGTCACTGATTCTCAGCATGTTTTTCCTGTTCGAGAAAAAGCGGCTCACGGAGTTTATGAAAAAATTTCAGCACAGCAAGCTGTCTGTTTTTTACTACGAACTTGCTTATTTCGGCAGCAAATTTGCGAGAACATTCGGCAAAGTGCTTGAAGCCCAATTTATTATCGCGCTGGTGAACTGTATCCTCACCTTGATCGCATTGGCGATTCTGCATTTTCCGCAGCTGTTCGGCCTGTCCATCATGGTCTTTTTCCTCGGGCTCATTCCCGTTGCGGGTGTGGTGATTTCGCTCATTCCGCTCAGCATCATCGCGTATACGACGGGCGGCGCTGCGTACGTCATCTACATCGTGCTGGTCATTTTCGTCATTCATGCGATTGAGACGTACTTCCTTAATCCGAAACTGATGTCAGCAAAAACGGAACTGCCGATCTTTTTTACCTTTACGGTTCTGATTTTCTCAGAACATTTCTTCGGCATTTGGGGCTTGATTATCGGAATTCCGATTTTTGTGTTCCTGCTTGATATTCTGGATGTCGTCAATAATGAGGAGAAGGAAAAAAACGGACCGGTCCCGGATAAGACATAACGACGGCTCCGGCTCTTCACGAATATATGACTAATGTTATAATGCAGACAGTGCCTATGTACGGGCACTGTTTATTTTTTGTGAAAAAGGAGGAAGGCTGTATGACTGAGCCGATTTTACATATTGAAGGCCTTGACAAAACAATAGGCAAAAAGCACATTTTAAAAAACATCAGCATGGATGTCAGGCAGGGCGAGATCATCGGTTTGCTCGGTCCGAACGGGTCGGGAAAAACCACACTTATCCGAATCATCGTCGGCCTTTTAAAGAAAAACAGCGGCACGATTACAATTAACGGCTTTCAGCACGATGCTGATTTCGAAAAAGCGCTTGAATCCGTCGGAGCGATCGTGGAAAATCCTGAATTCTACCCGTACCTGACGGGGTGGGAAAATCTGAAGCACTTTGCCAACATGCACAAAAACATCAAAGAAGACAGGCTTCAGGAAGTCATCGAGCGGGTCGGGCTCACAAATGCCGTTCATGACAAAGTTAAAACGTATTCCCTTGGCATGCGTCAGCGTCTCGGGATTGCACAGGCCATTCTTCACCGTCCGAATCTGCTCATTTTAGATGAACCGACAAACGGGCTTGATCCCGGCGGAATGAAGGATTTCCGCGATCACTTAAAGGAACTCGCGGAGCTTGAAGGGACGAGCATCCTTTTTGCGACGCATTTATTGCGTGAAGTGGAGGACCTTTGCGACCGTGTCATCATCATTCAAAAAGGTGAGATCAAAACAGAGGTTGTTCTGCGCGGCGCTGCGGAAAAAGAAGAAAAAGCCATCCTCGACATTCAGCCGGCTGACGAAGCATTCGAATGGCTGTCCCAGCAACAATTCGTTCCGGAGAAAAACGGCGGGAGCATTACCGTCACCGTAGCGAAGAAGGACATCCCGGCATTAAACCGTGCGCTCGTCGGACAAGACTTTCTCGTGTATTCCATCATGCCGTATGCGGAATCGCTGGAGGATGAATTCATGAAAGTGACGACGGCGCTTCAAGAGGAGGGGGAGACGAATGTTTAAATTGACAGCGAATGAGCATATGAAACTCTTTAATAGTAAAGTCTCATTAGTGGCGCTGATTTTGATGGCCGTTCTTCAGTTTATTATGGCGCTCGTCATTAAACGGCTTGTCATCAGCTCCGGAACGGACGAGAATTTCATCGGCTATATGGCGTACGCACCCGGGCTCAATATTCTGCTTGAAGCATTAACGATCGTCATTGCGGCGACGATCATTTCAGCTGAATTTGATAAGAAAACAATTAAATTTTTGTTAATCCGTCCGGTAAAGCGGGAGCGGATTTTTATATCTAAACTCATTACCGTACTTTTGGTCAGCTTGTACCTGTATGCGGCGTACTATATTCTGTCTCTGCTGTTCGGTATGGCTTTCTTCGGAGTGTCGGTGACATCTGAATCAGGGACGCTTCTTGTGAACACACTGAAAGTAATCGGCACGAACTGGGTCGAGGCGTTTGCGATGGCATGCTTTGGCTTGTTGTGTTCTTCTGTATTCCGAAACAGCGCAACGGCCGTCATTTTGTCATTTATCGTGCTGTACGGCGCAAAATCACTCGTGACGATTATGTCGCTCTTCCAAAACAAATGGGGAAGTTTTCTGCTGTTCGCAAATACTGACCTGACGCAATATATGAGCGGGGCGAAACCGCTGTTTGCGGGAATGACGCCGTTATTTTCCGCAGGCATTATCATTATCCATATCGTATTCTTCTTAGCCGTTGCTTGGTGGAGCTTTTGCAAACGAGATGTTCGGGTATAAAGTAAAGGAATGACATTTTTGTGAAAAAGATCACGATAAATCAATAATTTATGCTATTTTGATTTATAATAAAGGTAATGACGGAGGTGCTCACTTGAGAAATTTTATTACCGCATTACCGATTGTGTTATTGCTTGGTTTTTCCTTTTTGTCATTCATGTTTCAATTCGAACATCTTGTTTATTTCAGGCTTGCGCTGGGTTTGTTTTCTACAGTGGGGCTGTTTCTCTTATATAAAATGAAGACGGGATTCCGTTATTTCATCATCTACCTGTATGCAAGCTGGATCGTGCTTGCGGCGGTTACCGCGTTTGAAGAGCCGATTTTTTCAAGCTTTTTCTTTGGCGGGCTTGTGATGACGATGGGTTATCTCACATATATGCTGATTTATCTCGGGCTCAAGCAGGACCGCGGCCCGGAAGCAGTCTGAACGCGCTATTCCATGGAATAGCGTGTTTTTTTTGTACAGCCTCACAGTTGCGAAACGAGACTTGAATCTCTATAATACTTATTAACTTTATCGGAATTATAATGGGGGGATTCCAGTGTCTTTATGGATACAGAATGAACGGCAGCGGGAATGGATGGAAAAAATCGGCCTGCTTGCAGACGAATTTCAAAAAACAGCCGCGCTTGATGATGAGGCGGGCCGTTTTCCCGCGGAGAAAATTCAAAGACTGCGCGACGCGGGATATACGGCGTTAACGGTACCTGAGGCATTCGGCGGTGCAGGCATTTCCGTTTATGAGATGGTGCTGTTTCAGGAACGGCTGGCGCGGGGAGACGCGGCCGTCGCTCTCGGAATCGGCTGGCATTTATCCGTCATGGGTGAGCTCGGAGAAGGAAACAGCTGGGATGAAGATGTCTTTTCATTTATCACAGAAGAGGTGAAAAAGGGAGCCGTCCTGAACAGGGCAGCGACGGAACGGCAGACCGGCAGTCCGACGAGGGGAGGAAGACCCGGCACCTCCGCTGTCAAAAAAGACGGAAAATGGGTGCTGAACGGCCGAAAAACCTTTACAACCCTTTCGCTGACTTTGGATTATATGCTTGTGACGGCATGGATTGAAGAAAAACAGACGACCGGTGTTTTTCTCATTCATAAAGATCAGGCAGGCGTTTCAGTCGAAGAAACATGGGATATGATTGCCATGAAGGCGACCGGAAGCCATGATCTCCTTTTAGATCATGTCACGGTCAGTGACGAGCGGCTTGTGGAGCTTATCAGCGGGCCGAGAGCGGCGAAAGTGAATGGCTGGCTGCTTCACATTCCAGCTGCTTATCTGGGCATCGCTCAAGCGGCAAGGGACTATGCCGTCCGGTTTGCATCCGAATATTCGCCGAACAGCCTGAACGGACCGATTAAAGACGTGCCGGCCGTTCAGCAGCGTGTCGGGGAAATGGAGCTTGAATTGTTAAAAGCGAGACAGTTTCTCTTTACGGCGGCCCAAATGTATGATGACCCGAAACGCCGCCCTTTCATCAAAAGCGAGCTCGGTGCGGCAAAACATATTGTGACAAATGCCGTCCTTTCTGTTGTTGACAAAGCAATGAGAATCACCGGCGCAAAAAGCCTGGAGCGAAATAATCCGCTTCAGCGGTATTATCGGGATGCCCGGGCCGGCCTTCACAATCCGCCGATGGACGATGCGGTCATCGGCAAATTAGCGGCGGAAGCCTTTGAGTAATAAAAAAAGAGCCTGAAAAAGGCTCTTTTTATGTATGGCTGTTGTGCCGGAGCAGTTTTTGATGCTTGCGGTCAATTCTGTCATAGATCACATTCATCAGCTTCTGATTATTCATAATGGCCGCCTTGTTTTCTTTTATCAGCTGTTCGTATGTTTTTATTTTACGTTTCGCCATGAGCCCGCACCTTCCTTACATATTTGTATTCGCTTTCTAATTCTCCGAGCGATAATTCATATAAATGCCGTTCCGACTTTTTGTATATTCCGTTATTGATCAGCAAATGGATCAGATGTTTTTTTCGTCCTTCAACGGATGATCTGAGCTGAGGAGAAGACCTCATGATTACCCTCCTAATCAAATGATATTGAGAATCATTATCAGTTAATGAAAGTATACAATGGACATATTCATATGTAAAGGAAAAATACCGCCAATTTTTCGACAAAAGTTTCCCGGGGAATAATGCTGTCGAATATTGCATTTGGTCAGATCAAAGCTGCTATTTTTCCGCTTTTCCATCCATACTATGAATGAGAATGGAGGAGTCCTTGCATGAATGATCAAACGGCAAACTTAAAACGGGGCGAAAAAGGCGCGATTCTTAATATCGCCGCGTACCTCATCCTTGCCGCCGTCAAACTGGTGATCGGTCTTATTTATCATTCCGAAGCGCTCAGAGCGGACGGGTTAAATAATGCCACGGATATTGTCGCATCACTGGCTGTGCTGATCGGGCTCCGGATTTCCCAGCGCCCCGCGGACAGTGATCATGCCTACGGACATTATCGGGCTGAAACAATTTCTTCATTAATTGCGTCTTTTATTATGATGGCGGTCGGTATTGAAGTGCTGATCGGAGGAGCAAAGGCGATTGTCAGCGGAACGGAGGCCGAGCCGAGCTTCATTGCGGCATGGACGGCGCTCGGAAGCGCGATTGTCATGTACGGCATGTATGTATATAACAGCCGTCTGGCGGATCGGGTTAAAAGTTCTGCGCTTCATGCGGCGGCGAAAGACAGCCGTTCTGACGCCTATGTCAGTATTGGGGCGTTTATAGGCGTCTTAACGGCCCGGCTTCATCTGCCGTGGATTGATCCGGTCATTGCCTTTCTGATCGGAATTATCATCTGTAAGACGGCATGGGACATCTTCAAAGATGCTTCCCACTCATTAACCGACGGGTTTGATCTGAAAGATTTGGAGCCGTATAAACACACAGTGAAAGAAATAAAAGAGGTCAGCAGGCTGAAGGATGTGAAAGCAAGGTATTTGGGGAGCACGGTTCATGTGGAAATGGTCATTACGGTAGATCCGGGACTGTCTGTGAAAGAAGGCCATGAAGTAGCCGATGAAGTCGAATATGCAATAAAACATGAACATGATGTGACTCATGTCCATGTTCATGTAGAGCCTGAAGTCATAAACAAAGATCGTGAAACGAATTAAATATGCTGTGATAAAAACTCTGTGACTTCTTCGGGCGTTTTCGCGTTTGCGCTGTGAAGATGCGCTTTCTTTTCGCCGTTTTTAAAGATCAGAAGGCTCGGTATGCCCATTACCTGATATTTGTCGGCAAGCTCAGGGAGCTCGTCTCTGTTCAGCTCATACCAATCATTTTGATTATATTCTTCCAAAATATCGCCGATGAACATATTCATGCGCGTGCAGTCAGGGCACCAGTCAGCGAAAAATTTCACGATGATTTCCTTGTCGGATTGAATAAGTTCATTAAATTGTTCTGTTGTACTGATTTTTTTCATATGACACATCTCCTTTTCCATGCCATTTTAATATAAAATAAAAAGGAATTACATACAAATGCTTTCATATTCAGAATGCCCAAAAATAATTAGATCATTTTCTGAGGAAAGTGATAAGATAGTAAAGATGAATTGTTGTGGGGGGAATATCCATTGAAAACAAGTCTAGGATTGGTGTACGGCGGAAAGTCAGCCGAACACAATGTATCGCTGCAGACAGCATTAGCTGTAACAAAAGCGCTTAATACTGAGAAGTTTGATATACATCCGATTTACATCACTGAAAAAGGAGAATGGCAAAGAGGCCCGCTGCTGACTGAGCCGGTTTCCAACGTGAAAATGCTTCAGCTGGAACAAAACGGTGAAAGTTTCGCTCTATCAGCATTGAACCGGGAAATGTTTCCAGAAGCGTCGCCTGACGAAAAGGCGCCGATCGATGTCGTATTTCCGCTTCTCCACGGACCGAACGGTGAAGACGGCACGATTCAGGGTCTGCTGGAATTGCTGAACGTTCCTTATGTCGGCAACGGCGTGCTTGCATCATCAGCCGGCATGGATAAAGTCATCATGAAGCATTTGTTTGCTCAAGCGGGGCTTCCGCAGGCGAAGTACGCCGCTTTTTTAAAAAAGGACTGGAAACAGACGCCGGACAGCTGCTTACAGCAGGTTGAAGAGGAGCTGGGATATCCGTGCTTCGTCAAACCGGCGAACCTCGGGTCAAGCGTCGGAATCAGCAAATGCCGAAACCGTGAAGAGCTTGAAAAAGCCTTCGAACTGGCTTTTGAGTATGACCGGAAAATTGTGGTGGAAGAAGGAATCGCCGGCAGAGAAATCGAAATCGGCGTGCTCGGAAATGACGAACCGAAATGCTCCGCCGTCGGTGAAATCGCGCCGAAAACCGACTTTTACGATTACAAAGCGAAATATGAAGACGGCGACACGGATTTAATGATTCCCGCGCAAGTGACGGATGAACAATATGCGGAAATCAGCGAGATGGCGATTAAAGCCTTCAAAGCGATTGACGGATCAGGCCTTGTCCGCGCCGATTTCTTCCTGACCAATGACGGTCAAGTGCTCATTAACGAAGTGAACACAATGCCGGGCTTTACGCCATTCAGCATGTTCCCGCTGCTTTGGAAAGAAGCAGGCGTAGATTACAGTGATCTGATCGAACAGCTGGTTGAGCTGGCAAAAGAACGCCATGCCGAAAAACAGCTGATTAAACATACATTTTAATGAAGACGGACACTGCCTGAAGGGGCAGTGTCTTTTCCCGTAACAGACAACATTTTCAGAAAGCGAGGTGCCACCTTTGATAAAGCGAACTGTAAAACGAATCGCCGACATGGTCAAAGGCACACTGACAAATCCTGTATTTGAACAAACAATGATTGAGGGCGCCGCAACCGATACGCGGACTTTGGAAAAAAATCAGCTGTTCATTCCTTTAAAAGGCGAGCATTTTAACGGCCACACTTTTGTGCCGCAAGCATTCGAAAAAGGCGTTTCCGCGGTGTTGTGGGACCGCTCTGAACCGAATCCGCCGGAAGAGCGTGCTGTCATCCTTGTCGATGACACGCTGGAGGCGCTGCAGACATTGGCGAAAGCTTATTTGAAAGAACTCGGCACACGGGTCATCGGGGTGACCGGGAGCAACGGAAAAACGACAACGAAAGACATGCTTCACGCCGTTCTCGGCACTCAGTACCGCGTTCACAAAACCGCCGGCAATTTCAACAACCATATCGGCCTGCCGCTGACCGTGCTTGCCATGCCTGAAGATACAGAAATCGCCGTTTTAGAAATGGGAATGAGCGCGAGAGGCGAAATTGATTTTCTGAGCCGTCTTGCTGAACCGGAAGCTGCCGTCATTACCAATATCGGCGAATCCCACATGCAGGATTTAGGCTCAAGAGAAGGAATTGCGGAGGCGAAACTTGAAATTATAAACGGACTTCGGGAAGACGGTGTTCTGTTTTATTTCGGGGATGAGCCGCTGCTCCGCGAAAAGGCGTACACTTGCCGGACAACGACATACGGCGCAGGCGCTGACAATGATCTCCGTCTGAAAGAAATAAAACAGGCGGAAGAAGGCACGTACTTCAATATCGACGGGATCGAACGTTCTTTCTTTATTCCCATTCTCGGCAGACATAATGTGATGAATGCCATGGCTGCATACGCCGCCGGCATCTATTTCGGCATTACGCCGGAAAATGCCGCTCTGGGACTGAGCCGCCTGAAGGTGACGGGGATGAGATTGGAACTGGTTAAAACGGACAACGGCATCTCGATCGTAAACGACGCGTATAATGCGAGCCCGACGTCAATGAAAGCGGCGGTCGAATTAATCGAAACGATGAAAGGCTATCGGAAGAAAATGCTCGTGCTCGGTGATATGCTTGAACTCGGTGATGAAGAAAAAGCATTCCACGAAGAATGCGGAGCTGCGATCAATCCGGCGGAAATCGACCATGTATTTACTTACGGCACACTCGGCGCATTCATCGCTGACGGAGCGCGCCGGCATTTTGAAGAAGGGCGCGTCAGCCATTATCTTGACAAAAAAGAACTGCTTTGCGCCATACAGGAAAAGACCGCTTCCGGCGATCTCCTTCTGTTTAAAGCATCAAGAGGTATGAAGCTCGAAGAAATCGTTAAAGATTTATTAGAGAAGAACTGAAAAAATACCGATCAGCATCATAAAAATATACAAAAATGAAGAAACTAATTCAGGGTGAAATAATTCTGTCCGTATGAAAAAGCAAGGCCGCCGGCTGGGAAATCCCGTCCGGCGCGGGGTCCGGCCTCGTTCGCGGGAAGAATCCGGTCAGGCCGCTTCCGGCCGCCTGACCATCTCGCCTTATTGAAAAACACATAGTGTAATGGTAAGATTAAACGTAAAGTAATTCGGGCTTTGTATACGTATGATCCTGTCCTTTGGATGAAAGGGCAGTTTTTAGTGGTAAATCACGACATTACTGAAACAGCAATCAGAAGGAGTTTGAATAATTTGACTATAACGTTTCAAGATTTCCAATTAAGTTCTGATCTCATGAAATCAATCAATCGTATGGGATTTGAAGAAGCAACACCGATTCAGGCACAAACGATTCCGCTCGGACTTTTAAATAAAGATGTCATCGGACAAGCGCAAACAGGTACAGGTAAAACAGCTGCGTTCGGTATACCCCTTGTTGAAAAAATGAACCCCGAGTCTCCTAATATTCAAGCAATCGTAATCGCGCCAACCCGTGAATTAGCCATTCAAGTATCTGAAGAGTTATATAAAATCGGACAAGATAAGCGTGCGAAAGTGCTGCCTATTTACGGCGGTCAGGATATCGGACGTCAGATCCGCGCATTGAAGAAAAACCCGCATATCATCGTAGGTACGCCGGGGCGTCTTCTTGACCATATCAACCGCCGCACGATCCGTTTAAACAACGTGAACACGGTTGTCATGGACGAGGCTGATGAAATGCTGAACATGGGATTCATTGATGATATTGAATCCATTCTCTCAAACGTGCCGAGCGACCACCAAACGCTCTTATTCTCAGCAACAATGCCTGCGCCGATCAAACGGATCGCAGAGCGTTTCATGACTGAGCCGGAACACGTAAAAGTAAAAGCGAAAGAAATGACTGTGTCCAACATTCAGCAGTTCTACTTGGAAGTGCAGGAGCGCAAAAAATTCGATACGCTGACTCGTCTTCTTGACATTCAGTCTCCGGAACTAGCGATCGTATTCGGCCGTACAAAACGCCGTGTTGACGAATTGACGGAAGCGCTGAACCTTCGCGGATATGCGGCTGAAGGAATTCACGGCGACTTAACGCAGGCGAAGCGTATGGTAGCGCTCCGCAAGTTTAAAGAAGGTGCGATCGAAGTGCTTGTAGCGACTGACGTTGCTGCCCGCGGACTTGATATCTCAGGTGTTACCCACGTTTACAACTTTGACGTGCCTCAAGATCCTGAAAGTTACGTTCACCGTATCGGAAGAACGGGACGCGCAGGAAAAACGGGTATGGCGATGACGTTTATCACACCGCGTGAGAAAAACATGCTTCGCGCGATCGAACAAACGACAAAACGCAAAATGGACCGCATGAAAGAGCCGACGCTTGACGAAGCATTAGAAGGTCAGCAGCAGGTGACGGTTGACCGTCTGCGTACGGCGATCAGCGAAAACAACCTGAACTTCTACATGACGGCAGCTGCGGAATTGTTAGAAGATCATGATGCAGTGACAGTTGTGGCTGCAGCCATTAAAATGGCGACAAAAGAGCCGGACAGCACGCCTGTACGCCTCACTGATGAAGCGCCGATGGTCAGCAAACGCTATAAAAACCAGCGTACTTCTAAGCGCAGAGACGGCCAAGGCGGCGGCTACCGCGGCGGCAAAGGGAAAAACAACAACCGTTCTTCCTACGATAAAAAACGCTCAAGCGACCGCCGTTCTTCAGGTGACAGACGCCAGAAAAAATCTTACTAAAACACTGGAAGCGGACCCTTTTACGGGGTCCGCTTTTTTTGATATGCCGGAAAGTGAATCTTTTTTGCAAATCAGCCGTATTTGTATGTATGATAAAAATGGGAGGTAGGTATGTTGAGAGCACAGCCAAAAAATCGAATCAGTCCAAGCGGCTTAAAAGTCTGGCGTCTTCAGGAAATCATCCTGTCCGCCTTCTGTCTTCTGGCCGTTATAGCAGCAGCTGTTTTAAGCCATTTCTTCCATTGGCCGTATTGGATCACCGGAGTCCTCGGCATCATTTGGGTCATCGGTTCAGTGATATCCGTCTATGCCATACCGAAAATCAGGCACAGGATCTGGCGCTATGAGGTCCATGAAAATGAAATTGATATTCAATCCGGCATTTTTATAGTTAAACGGGTCATTGTGCCGATGGTGAGGGTGCAGCACGTAGATACTTCACAAGGCCCGCTCCTCAGAAGGTACCGTCTGGCCTCAGTCAAAATCTCCACGGCGGCAACCGTTCATTCCATTCCGGCGCTTGATATGGAGGAAGCTGACCGGCTGAGGGATTCCATTTCCCGTCTGGCAAGGGTGACGGAAGATGATGTCTGAGCCGAAACGTCTGCACCCGGCGGCCGTGATTTTGAACTTATTCCATATTATTATCGAAACCATTAAAAACATTATTCTGCCATTTTTTCTCGTCTATATTGTTAATTCCAACCACTTCATCCGCTTTTACGGAGGCATTGCGCTCGCCGTCCTGCTTATCTGGCTGATTACGGCAAGTGTGATCGAGTGGAGAAAATTTACATACCGGATTGAGGACGGAGAATTCAGAATTGAAGAAGGCTTGTTTTTTACGAAAAAGAGATACATCTCCATTGACCGGATTCAATCAATGAATACGAGTGCCGGCATCATTCAGCAGCTGTTTAAGCTTGTTAAGCTTCAAATCGAAACGGCCGGCGACGGGAAAGACGCCGAGGCTGTCTTATCCGCCATTACTGTGGAAGAGGCGGAACGGATCAGAGCGGCTGTTTTTCAGCAAAAAGCGGAGCAAGAAGAACGAGGGGAGACCGCAGCGGAGCAGGAGCCGATGCGCGGGGAAGATGTGCAATCCGTTTACCGCCTGTCTGTGGGTGAGCTGCTTATGGCCGCCTCAACATCCGGGGGGATCGGTGTCATCATCTCAGCGGTATTCGCCCTCTTTTCTCAGATTGATGAAGTACTTCCGATGGACTGGCTCTATGACAGGTTTTCCTTTCTCAAGCATGCGAGCATCGGCATATACGCCGTGATCATTTTCATAGGATTGTTCATCGCCTGGCTGTTAAGCATCGCCGGTATGATGATCAAGCATGCCAACTTTAAGATAGAAAAAAAGGAACACGAATTGGTCATTACGAGAGGAATTATTGAAAAACATCAAGTGACGATCCCGCTCCGTAAAATCCAAGCCATTAAAATTAAAGAAAATGTGATCAGGCAGTTATTCGGATACGCGACGGTTGCGATTGTCAGCGCCGGAAGTGCGGGGAATGAGAAAGAAGGAGCTCAGACGATTCTGTTTCCGATCATCCGCAAATCAAAGCTCGGTGTGATGCTGAACGGTTTCACACCGGATTACGTACTGGAAGAAAACAGGAATCATTTGCCGAAAAGGGCGTTGCGCCGGTATTTATTCCGCTCCGTTATCTTCTCGGTTTTCGTGATCATTCCGCTTTGTATTCTGTTTAAACCGTGGGGATATGCATCGCTCCTTGTGCTTCCCGTCGAACTGGTGCTGGGCTACGCCTCATTTAAGAGCGCGTCATGGTGCTTAAACGGCGGCCGGCTGCAGCTCACCACACGGCTGCTCGGGAAGACGACCACGATTATGCTGAGAAGAAGAATGCAGATGTTTGAAGTCAGCCGCTCCTTTCTGCAAAAAAGAAGGCGGCTCGCATCTGTGGCTACCGCAGTGAAATCAGCTCACCACATGGAGCATGTCATGCTGAAGGATGTCAGCGAGGAAGATGCCGAACGCATCGGGCGCTGGTATTCATATGAAAAAGCGGACGGTTAATACCGCCGCTTTTTTTGCTGCACGCATAAAAAGGAAAGCAAAAATCCGCCTGCCAATCCGAACAAATGCGCCATAATGTTAATATTAGAATTGATAAACGTCGACAGTACCGCGATGATAAGCAGGGTCATAATCATTTTCGACTGATCCCGGCCGATCAGCTCCTTGCGGAAAACAGTCAGAAACACATACACGCCGAAAAGTCCGAAGATCGCGCCGGATGCGCCGACATGCACATAATCAAGCGGTTCGGCAAGATACGTGCCGATATTGCCGATAATGCCCGATGCGATGTACACAATCAAAAAACGGACTTTTCCGAGCATCTGCTCCAGCGGGGGCGCGAATAAAAAGAGAGACATGGAGTTAAACAAAAGGTGAGTGAAATTCGCATGTAAAAACATCGGTGTCACCAGCCGCCACCATTCTCCCGAGGAAACGCCGTAATTATAGCCGGTCACTGCATCTGACCACATCATGACGGAATGAAGCGGCATACTGAAAAACAGCCACAAGAACGCCTGCAGCGCCAAGATACAGCTGACGGCCGGATAACGTCTGATAAAAGTCTGGAAATTTTCCGTACGTATAAACATCGCAAGCCCCTTTGCATCTGATTTGTTACATATATAGTAACACGTTTATGACATAAACCGTTTTTTAGTACGGACTTTTAGGAGGAATTCACATGATTTTCGGAATCGGAATCGACATCGTTGAACTGCACAGAATTGAAAACATGATCAGCCGGCAGGCGAGGTTTCCGCAAAGAATATTGACGGAGGCTGAATACGCCCGTTTTACATTGCTGTCGGATAAAAGAAAAATTGAATTTCTCGCGGGAAGATTTGCGGCAAAAGAAGCCTTTTCGAAAGCATACGGCACAGGTATCGGCAAAGAGCTCAGCTTTCAGGATATTGAAACCGGAAACGACACGGCGGGCAAGCCGGTGCTGACCTGCGCCAAGCTGGACGGCGCGGCGGTTCACGTCTCCATTACCCATACAAAAGAATACGCCGCGGCACAGGTCGTGATTGAAAGGTTGTCACGCTAGTCTGCATATTAGCCGAAACCCCTTCATATATTTGATAGTGCATTAAGGGAGACAAGTTGTTTGAGGCTTTTATGGTACGCGTCCGTCCGTTCAGGGCGTACCGTTAAAGTCAAACAAGCGATTTCTTCCCTTTACATCAATTGAGAAGAAGGGGTTGAAAAAAGGTGAGAAAAAGCTTTGTTTTGCTTTTAACGGGACTGCTTGCCGTCCTTATTCTTTCGGCCTGCGGCCAAAAATCACAGGAAGATATCGTGAACGGTTTAGATAAGAAGGCGAAAGAATACACCTCGTACAAAGCGAAAGCCAAAATGACCATTCAGACGGGGAGTGATCCGCAAGTATACAATGTGGAAATCTGGCATAAAAAACCTTCCCTGTACCGGGTCTATCTGGAAAATCCGAAAAAAGACCAAAACCAAGTCATTTTACGGAACGCCAACGGAGTCTTTGTCCTTACGCCGTCTTTAAATAAGAGCTTCAGGTTCCAAAGCGATTGGCCGAATAACAGCAGCCAAGTATATTTGTTTGAGTCACTTGTAAAGGACGTGCAGCATGACAAAGACGCCGTCTATTCCGCCAAAGATAAAAAGTACACGTTTGAAACAAAAACAAACTATCAGCACAACAAAATGCTGCCGACTCAGGAAATCACTTTCAACAAAAAGGACATGAGCCCGTCGCTCGTCAAAGTGATGGATACAGACCGGAAAGTGATGGTAAAAGTCGAATTCAAAAGCTTTGAATTCAACAAGCCGTTTGATAAAGACTCTTTTGACGAGAAGAAAAATATGACGCTTTCCCAGATGGACGTCGCCACAAGCGCCAAGCCGTCTGATTCATTTGCGGTCAAAACACCGCTTCAAGTGCCGGCCGGCGTCAAAAAGCTTGAAGAGAAAGATATTTCAACGGCGGACGGCAAACGGATCGTCATGACTTACGGCGGAGAAAAATCCTTCACCCTTATTCAAGAAAAAGCCCATATCGCAAAAGCCGCCTCTGCCGTCACGCTGAAAGGCGAACCAGTTAATCTCGGCTTCACGGTGGCCGCATTATCTGATACGTCTTTAACGTGGACATATGACGGAGTCGATTATCTTCTGTCATCACAGGATCTGACAAAAGATGAAATGGTGGCCGCCGCTAAAAGCATGCAGGGACAGTCGTCAAAATAATGTCAAAAAAGAGGCCGCCGCTGTCGGTCTCTTTTTTGATTCCATTTCACTTTGCAGAATAATTTTAGTATGATAATAACAATATGAATTGAAAATAATGCTAGGAAGTGTATCGAATGAACACAGCATCCTTTTACAGAGAAACGTGGGCGGAAATCAACCTGTCCGCGATTAAAGAAAATGTCACGCATATGAAAAAACACATCGGGCAAAACGTCCATCTCATGGCGGTTGTAAAGGCGAACGCTTACGGCCACGGAGATTTGGAAGTTGGGAAAGCCGCGCTTGAAGCGGGTGCCTCTTGTCTTGCCGTAGCCATACTGGATGAAGCGATTTCATTGAGAAAACGGGGCATTACAGCGCCGATTCTCGTGCTTGGCGCCGTGCCGCCCGAATATGTACAAGCAGCTGCCGAGTATGACGTAACACTCACGGGGTATTCTGTTGAATGGCTTCAGGAAGCTGCGCGCCACCTCGGAAGTGCGACATTGCCGTTTCATCTGAAAGTCGACACCGGCATGAACAGACTCGGAGTCAAAACGGAGGAAGAAATCCAAAGCGTGTTAAAAATCCTCAGCCAAAATCCCGGTTTAGTCTGTAAAGGCGTATTCACCCATTTTGCTACCGCGGATGAGAAAAACAGAGATTATTTCCTCTTCCAGTTTGACCGCTTTAAAACATTGATCGCTCCGCTCCCTTTAAAAGAATTGATGGTGCACTGCGCGAACAGCGCCGCCGGACTTCGCCTTAAAAAAGGCTTCTTTAACGCGGTTCGTTTCGGCATCAGTATGTACGGGCTTCGTCCTTCTGCTGACATCCAAAGCGAAATTCCGTTTCAATTAAAGCCGGCTTTTGCGCTGCACTCTGTGTTATCCCATGTGAAAAAGATCCGCAAAGGGGAAAGCGTCAGCTACGGCGCAACATATACGGCAGAGAAGGATCAATGGATCGGAACGGTTCCCATCGGCTATGCAGACGGGTGGCTCCGCAAGCTGAGCGGCACGTCTGTGCTGATCGGCGGCAAACGGATGAACATCGCGGGAAGAATCTGCATGGATCAATTGATGGTCGAATTAGATCACTCTTATCCGCCGGGCACCAAAGTCACCCTGATCGGCAGCCAGAAGGAAGAAACGATCACGATGGATGAAATCGCAGGGCGGCTTGAGACGATTAATTACGAGGTCCCTTGTACCATTAGTTCCCGCGTTCCCCGTATGTTTTTGGAAAATGAGAGTATAATGGAAGTAAGAAATCCTTTACTGCAAGATAATACAAACAAGTAGCCGTCATCCGGAAAAAGAGAATTTATAAAACAGCTTTGCTTGACGTTTGAATAATGGTATCATTATGTCTGGATGGATGAATTGGTCGTATCCGTAAGTTTGGTGGAGGTGTATGTTTTTTGTCTGAATCCAGCGCAAGAACCGAAATGAAAATCAGCTTGCCCGAAAACTTAGTAGCTGAATTGGATGGTGTAGCGATGCGGGAGAAACGAAGCAGAAACGAACTGATATCACAAGCAGTGAGAGCGTATGTCAGCGAACGGACAACTCGCCATAACCGTGATTTGATGAGACGCGGGTATATGGAAATGGCGAAAATCAACTTGAATATCTCTTCTGAGGCTCACTATGCTGAGTGCGAAGCAGAAACGACCGTTGAGCGCTTAGTCAGCGGAGGATAATCATTTTGATTGTAAAGCGCGGCGATGTTTATTTTGCTGATTTATCTCCTGTTGTTGGCTCAGAGCAAGGCGGCGTACGCCCGGTTTTAGTGATCCAGAATGATATCGGAAATCGCTTTAGCCCGACTGCTATTGTTGCAGCCATAACAGCCCAAATACAGAAAGCGAAATTACCAACCCACGTCGAAATTGATGCAAAACGCTACGGTTTTGAAAGAGATTCCGTTATTTTGCTGGAGCAAATTCGGACGATTGACAAGCAAAGATTAACGGATAAAATAACTCATCTGGATGATGAAATGATGGATAAGGTTGATGAAGCCCTGCAAATCAGTTTGGCACTCATTGATTTTTAGTCATATTTTGGTTGCTCATATAGAGCAACTTTTTTTGTTTTCGAAAAACATAAGCGCTATAATAAAGAGATAATCAAACAAAATTTGTTGTTTTGTGTCGGGAGGTCAGTGAAACCCATGTCGAATCAGAAAGTGTATCAGTTCATTATTGATCAGCATGATGAACTGCTTGATACTTGGACAGCCAAACTAAAAGAAGTAGGCAATCAGGAAGACTATCAGCTTACGAATCACATATGTGAAAATATTTGTAAAGACTATATAGACATTCTTTTATTATCGACAAAAAATGACGAGGCTACGGAAGAGCAGATCAGTGAACTCGCACTGCGCGCCGTTCAGCTCGGCCTGTCGCTGAAACTTCTTTCAGCCACCCTGTCAGAGTTTTGGAAACTGCTTTACGAAACGATGGTCGACCTTAATATGGCCGATCAGGACAGAGCAGATTTGATTTTGGAAATAGACAGCTTTTTCAATCCGATCAACACGGAAATTTTAAATCAGTATTCTATCTCCTGGGAAAAAACGGTTACTTTGCAAAAAATCGCGCTTCAGGAATTGTCGGCTCCGCTGATCCCGGTATTTGAGCATGTAACGGTCATGCCGCTTGTCGGGACGATTGATACAGAGCGTGCAAAGCATATTATGGAAAATCTGTTAAACGGCGTCGTAAAGCACCGTTCACAGGTTGTATTAATTGATATCACGGGCGTGCCGGTCGTTGATACGATGGTGGCGCACCATATTATTCAGGCATCAGAAGCGGTGCGGCTTGTCGGCGCGAAATGTCTGCTCGTCGGAATCCGTCCGGAAATCGCGCAGACGATCGTTAATCTGGGAATTGATTTGTCGCAGGTTATTACGAAGAATACCCTTCAAAAAGGAATTCAAACAGCGCTTGAAATGACAAATCGAAAAATCGTTTCATTGGGGGAATAACATTGTGAGACATCCAAAAATCCCGATCCTGAAACTGTATAACTGCTTATTGGTATCCATCCAATGGGAGCTTGACGACCAGACAGCTTTGCATTTTCAAGAAGATCTGCTGAACAAAATCTATGAAACCGGCGCAAACGGGGTCGTCATTGACCTGACATCCGTTGACATGATCGATTCATTTATCGCGAAAGTGCTCGGCGATGTCATCACCATGTCTAAATTGATGGGTGCAAAGGTCGTATTGACGGGAATTCAGCCGGCTGTGGCGGTCACATTGATTGAACTCGGAATCTCACTTGAGGAAATCGAAACGGCGCTCGATTTAGAGCAAGGGCTTGAGACATTGAAGCGGGAATTGGGGGAATAGCGATGAACGACCAATCCTGTGTGAAAATCATGACAGAATGGGATATCGTAGCCGCCAGACAGCTTGGCCGCAACGTTGCGAAGGAATTAGGCTTCGGCACGGTGGACCAGGCCAGAATCACGACGGCAATCTCAGAATTGGCCAGAAACATTTACTTATATGCAGGCAAGGGCCAGGTCAGCATAGAACAAGTAAACGACAGAGGGAAAAAAGGCCTTAAAATTATAGCAGAAGACAAAGGACCCGGAATCCCCGACATCCGTAAAGTGATGGAAGACGGCTTTTCAACGTCAGGCGGACTGGGAGCGGGACTTCCGGGCGTCAAAAGGCTGATGGACGAATTCAGCCTGCAATCTGTTGCAGAGGAAGGAACAGAGATTCAAGCCGTAAAATGGCTTCGGTAGGAGGTTAGAACGTGGATTTCAGGGAGGTTATAGAGCAGCGGTATCATCAGCTGCTTAGCCGATATATAGCCGAATTAACAGAAACATCTTTATATCAAGCCCAAAAATTCAGCCGAAAAACGATTGAACATCAGGTTCCTCCGGAGGAGATCATCAGCATCCACCGAAAAGTGGTAAAGGAACTGTATCCGGATCTGCCGGAAGATGTTTTTCATTCGCTGGATTTTTTAATAGAAGTCATGATTGGCTACGGGATGGCTTATCAGGAACACCAAAGTCTGCGAGATATCCAGCAGGAGCTTCGTTCAGAAATTGAAATTGCCGCAAATGTTCAGCAGACGCTGCTGGGCACAAAAATTCCTGAAGAAGAAGAACTGGATATCGGGGCGATCAGCGTCCCCGCCAAGCAAATGAGCGGGGACTATTATCACTTTGTCAAAGACAAGGAATCGATTAACATCGCGATAGCCGATGTCATCGGAAAAGGAATACCCGCCGCATTGTGCATGTCGATGATCAAGTATGCCATGGACTCTCTTCCGGAGATCGGCATTCACCCCTCCCAAGTGCTGAAAAATCTTAACCGCGTTGTAGAACAGAACGTGGACTCAAGCATGTTTATCACCATGTTTTACGCAAACTACAATACGAAAAATCACCAATTTACATATGCTTCTGCGGGGCATGAACCGGGCTTCTACTACTCTGAAAAAGAAAAAAAGTTTTATGATCTGGAGGCAAAAGGATTGGTGCTGGGAATTTCCCAGGATTTTGATTACAGCCAATATGAACAGCACATGGACGAAGGAGACATGATCGTTCTTTTTTCTGACGGCGTCACCGAATGCCGCACCGAAAACGGTTTCTTAGAACGCAGCGACATTCAGCGCATGCTGGAAGAACATATGGACTGCTCCGCGCAGGATATGGTCAAAAATATTTACGACAGCCTGCTGAGACTTCAGGACTTTCAGCTTCATGACGATTTTACGTTAATTGTTTTGAAAAGAAAGGTTTAAAAAAACAGCAGCACGGGTAAAAAGCCATTAGCACGAGTAAGGATAACTTTCAGAGGTGATACGATGAATTTAACGGTAGATATGAAGGAGAATCTTTCAGATATACAAATCAATATCGCTGGAGAAATCGATGTATACTCAGCTCCGGTGGTTCGTGAAAAGCTGATGCCCCTGGCAAACGAGGGGAAGGACATGAGAATCTGCTTAAAAGATGTAAACTATATGGACAGTACGGGTTTAGGCGTTTTTGTAGGCGTGTTTAAAACGGTGAGCAAGGAAGGCGGCTCTCTGAAGCTTGAGAATCTTTCCGACCGGCTCGTCCGTCTGTTTGAAATTACGGGGCTTAAGGACATCATCGACATTTCGGCAAAGTCAGAAGGTGGCGTGCAATGAGTACATCAGTTGATTATATAGAGATGAAAATTCCGGCCGAACCGGAATATGTAGGAATCGTCAGGCTTACGTTATCAGGAGTCGCCAGCAGAATGGGCTATACCTATGATGACATTGAAGATTTGAAAATCGCTGTCAGCGAAGCTTGTACAAACGCTGTCCAGCATGCATACAAAGATGAAAATAAGGGAGAAGTATCCGTGCGGTTCGGTGTGTTTGAGGATCGGCTGGAGGTCATTGTCGCCGATCAGGGAGACAGCTTTGATTTTGATCAGAAGCAGCAGGATCTCGGGCCGTACACACCTTCGCACACAGTCGATCAATTGTCAGAAGGAGGGCTCGGTCTGTATTTAATGGAAACGCTCATGGATGAAGTCAAAGTTCAAAGCAACTCTGGCGTAACCGTGGCGATGACAAAGTATTTAAATGGGGAGCGAGTTGATCATGGCACAACCATCAAAAACTACGAAACTAACTAAAGATGAAGTTGATCGGCTCATACGCGACTTTCAAACACATGATAATAAAGAAGCCCAGGAAACACTCGTCGAGGTGTATACCAATCTCGTCGAAATGCTGGCAAAGAAATATTCAAAAGGAAAAAGCTTTCACGAAGACCTCCGCCAGGTCGGGATGATCGGACTTCTCGGAGCCATTAAACGGTATGATCCCGAGGTCGGCAAATCCTTTGAAGCATTTGCGATTCCGACCATCATCGGCGAGATCAAACGCTTCCTCAGAGATAAAACATGGAGCGTACACGTCCCGAGACGGATTAAAGAACTCGGTCCGCGCATTAAAATGGCGGTGGATCAGCTGACGACAGAGACGCAGCGGTCGCCGAAAGTCGAAGAAATCGCAGCCTTTCTCGATGTGTCAGAAGAGGAAGTGCTTGAAACGATGGAGATGGGAAAAAGCTATCAGGCGCTTTCTGTCGATCACAGCATCGAAGCGGATGCGGACGGAAGCACCGTCACGATTTTAGATATCGTCGGGTCGCAGGAGGAAGGATACGAACGCGTCAACCAGCAGATGATGATCAAAAGCGTGCTTCATGTGCTGTCCGACCGCGAAAAACAGATTATCGATCTAACATTTGTGCAAAATAAAAGCCAAAAAGAAACAGGGGACATTCTCGGAATATCTCAAATGCACGTCTCGCGCCTGCAGCGGAAAGCGGTGAAAAAACTGAGAGAGGCCTTGATTGGAGATCCCTCCATGGAGCTAATGTAATGATTCAGGTTGAAGAAAATGAACATGTTCAAACTCTCGTATACCAATTAAATAAAGAAGGCAAGTCCATATGCGGCGACAGCTTTTTTATGAAGGCGAATGAAGAAGAATTAGTTTGCGCGGTAGCGGACGGTCTCGGCAGCGGATCTCTTGCCAACGAATCCTCGTCAGCCATTAAAGACATCGTGGAAACGTATGCGGATGAGGATGTGGAAAGCATCATTGAGCGCTGCAATCAAGCGATGAAAAACAAAAGAGGGGCGACTGCCTCCATCTTAAAAATCAATTTCATCAAAAGGGAATTGACATACTGCTCGATCGGCAACGTCCGTTTCTTCCTGCACTCCCCATCAGGCGAAGTCTTTCATCCACTGCCGATTTCGGGTTACCTCTCAGGCAAACCGCAAAGATACAAAACGTATACGTCATCATACGAAAAAGGGGCGACATTCATCATCTACACGGATGGGCTTGAGGTTCCGCATATCCGCACCTGCTTAAAGCAGGGACACTCAATAGAAGAAATATCAAAATCACTTCATCCGTACACAACATCCAGACGTGATGATTTGACCTATATTCTCGGGCAGCTTTTATCGTAAGGCTGCTTTTTTTACGTTCCGCCGTTTTTTGATACACTAGAGAAAGAAAGAAGAGATGGAGGCTTTTGTGATATGGAAACGTTAGCCCTTTTGAAAAAACAAATTGCTGAAGAAACAGCGTTATCCCAAAAACATGTCGAAAGTGTCATCCGCCTGCTGGAAGACGGCAATACCGTCCCGTTTATTGCGCGGTACCGAAAAGAGCAGACCGGCTCAATGGACGAGGTGCAGATTCAGGCAATCTCCGAGCGGTGGCAATACATACAAAACCTGACGCAGCGGAAAGAGGAAGTCATCAGATTGATCTCTGAGCAGGACAAGCTGACGGACGGGCTGAAGCAAAAAATCGAGCAAGCGGTGAAGCTTCAGGAAGTCGAGGATTTATACCGCCCCTTCAAACAAAAACGGAAAACAAAAGCCACCGTCGCCAAAAGCAAAGGCCTTGAACCGCTTGCGGACTATATTCTTTCTCTCCCGAAAGAAAACCGCCTTCACGACGTCGCTGATCAATATATCAGTGCAGAAAAAGAAGTCGCTTCAAGAGAGGAAGCCATTGAAGGCGCGAAGCACATCATAGCCGAACAAATCTCGGATGATCCTCATTTCAGAAAGTGGATCCGCCAGGAAACGTATAAAAAAGGAATTCTCACTTCCGCGGCAGGCAAGTCAGCCGCAGATGACGAGAAAAACGTCTATGAAATGTACTACGAGTACGAAGAGCCGATCCAAAAGGTCGTTCCTCACAGAGTGCTTGCGATGAACCGCGGTGAAAAAGAAGGCATTTTAAAGATTGCGATCGAACCGCCCGCCGATCAGATAAAAGCTTATTTAGAAAAGCAAATCATCAAACACCGTGAAACACCTGTGAAAGAAACGCTGAAAGAAGCCATTGAGGACAGTTACAAGCGCCTGATCCAGCCGGCTATTGAGCGTGACATCCGCAAAGAGCTGTCAGAAAAAGCAGACGCCCAGGCGATCCATATTTTCGCTGAAAACCTGCGTAAGCTCCTGCTGCAGCCGCCGATGAAGGGAAAAGTCGTGCTCGGCGTCGATCCGGCCTTCCGTACGGGGTGCAAACTGGCAGTCGTTGATGAGACGGGAAAAGTGCTGAAAATCGACGTCATTTACCCGCACGCTCCCGTCAAAAAGACAGCGGAAGCCCGAAAAAAAATCAAAGAATTGCTGGACCGGTACGAAGTCGAGGTTGTGGCGATCGGAAACGGCACGGCATCACGGGAGACAGAGCAATTCGTCGTTGATGTGCTGAAAGAAACAGAGCGGGACATTTATTATGTCATCGTCAATGAGGCCGGAGCAAGCGTGTATTCCGCATCAGAAATCGCCCGTGAGGAATTTCCGGATTTTCAGGTCGAAGAGCGCAGCGCCGTCTCCATCGCGCGGAGATTGCAGGACCCGCTGGCCGAGCTTGTGAAAATTGATCCTAAATCCGTCGGTGTCGGGCAATACCAGCATGATGTCAGCCAAAAGCATTTAAACGAATCTCTCCGTTTTGTCGTAGAGACCGTCGTCAACCAAGTCGGGGTGAATGTCAATACAGCATCAGCCGCGCTGCTTCAATATGTAGCCGGGTTATCCAAAACCGTTGCCGGCAATATCGTTAAAAAAAGGGAAGAGCTCGGAAAATTTACAAACCGCAAAGAGCTGAAAGAAATCCCGCGTCTCGGCGCAAAAACATATGAACAGTGCATCGGCTTTTTGAGAGTGCCCGGAGGACGGGAGCCGCTCGACCGCACCGGAATACACCCGGAAAGCTATAAAGAGACAAAGGCGCTGCTCAAAAAACTGCAGCTCACTGCGGATCAGATCGGAAGCGCGGACGCCAAAGAGAAAATAAGCGCATTGCCGCTGTCTGAAACGGCTGAAGAGCTCGGTATAGGGGAGATTACGCTTGCGGATATTTGCGGGCAGCTGACAAGGCCGGAGCGAGATCCCCGTGACGAAGTGCCGAAGCCTTTGCTGAAAAAAGACGTTCTGCAGCTTGAGGATTTAAAGGAAGGAATGGAATTGCAGGGCACCGTCCGCAACGTTGTGGACTTCGGCGCTTTCGTCGATATCGGCGTCAAGCAGGACGGGCTTGTGCACATCTCAAAACTGAGCAATCAATTCGTCAAACATCCTCTCGACGTCGTATCGGTCGGAGACATCGTCACCGTATGGGTCGAAGGGGTGGACGTGCAAAAAGGCAGAGTGTCGCTGTCTATGGTAAAATAAAAGCACTGCTTACGAGCAGTGTTTTTTTCTGTAGAAATACCAGCACTGGTTCAGCAGTTTGATTTGGTAATTGTCCTTTTCTAAAAATGCTTTTTGCATTTGTTTCATCAGCCAATTCGGCATGGCTCATTCCTCCTCAGCTTTTAGTTAGAGGTCGGTTTTAACACATTGTATGCGAACGGTGAATTGTCCCGTTCAATGTTTTTAAAGCGGGGTGCACATATGGATAACGAACAACTTCAAAAGCTGACGGAAGACATCTCTGCACAGGATTTCGGAAAGCCGTTCCGTCACCGGGCCTTTTTCAATGACCGGCTGAAAACGACAGGCGGCCGCTACATGCTGTCTTCCCATAACATCGAATTAAACCGCAAATATCTTCTCGAACACGGGCGGAGCGAGCTGATAGGCATCATCAAGCACGAGCTGTGCCATTACCATCTTCATCTTGAGGGAAAAGGGTACAAGCACAGAGACAAAGACTTCAGAGACCTGCTTCAGAAAGTCGGAGCGCCAAGATTCTGCACGCCGCTGCAAACCAAAAAGACACAAAAGAAAACATATATGTATAGATGCGAGGCTTGCGGCCAACAGTATATAAAGAAGCGGGCAATGAACCCGGAAAGATATGCCTGCGGAAAATGCAGAGGAAAAATCAAAAGAATTTTTTAAAAAGGCTTGACTCATCTCAATGATCTGTGTTAAATTATAAAAGTCGTTGAGAGACAACGATACTTTCTCAAAAAAATAAATGTTGCTTATTGACACAATATGTCGCATCATTTATAATGAAGAAAGTCTGATTATTCCACAGTAGCTCAGTGGTAGAGCTATCGGCTGTTAACCGATCGGTCGCAGGTTCGAATCCTGCCTGTGGAGCCATTATGGAGAAGTACTCAAGTGGCTGAAGAGGCGCCCCTGCTAAGGGTGTAGGTCGCGTAAGCGGCGCGAGGGTTCAAATCCCTCCTTCTCCGCCAGATAAGTTCTCAACCAGACGGCCCGTTGGTCAAGCGGTTAAGACACCGCCCTTTCACGGCGGTAACACGGGTTCGAATCCCGTACGGGTCACCATTTACCTTCGTTGGGCTATAGCCAAGCGGTAAGGCAACGGACTTTGACTCCGTCATGCGTTGGTTCGAATCCAGCTAGCCCAGCCATTTTATTTAAAATTTTTGAATCACTTTTAGAGCGAGCCATTAGCTCAGTTGGTAGAGCATCTGACTTTTAATCAGAGGGTCGAAGGTTCGAGTCCTTCATGGCTCACCACTTGTCACGCGGGTGTGGCGGAATTGGCAGACGCGCTAGACTTAGGATCTAGTGTCTTACGACGTGGGGGTTCGAGTCCCTTCACCCGCACTTTCTTTTCAAAGTGCTGATCATCATCACTAGCTTATATGCTTAGTGGAAAGACAGCTTCATAGCACGCGGTCGTGGCGGAATGGCAGACGCGCTAGGTTGAGGGCCTAGTGGGTGAATAACCCGTGGAGGTTCAAGTCCTCTCGGCCGCATCTCAATGATACCAAGGGTTTAACTACCTTTGGTATTTTTTTGTTTATAGAAATTTGTCTGTTACTGCCTACTTACTGCCCAGTTACTTATAGTAAGTCGTCTAGTTTGATGCCCTTTGTTTTTTATTTTACTTATCTTGGTGAGTGGTCAAGGTTTCTTTACTCCCATTTACTGTCCGGAAAATATGAAAAAACATCAAAAAAGGTGTAAATAATGATAATGAGCGCTGTATAACCCTTAAATATAGGACAGGATAATATTTCATAAAAGAGCAGGAAAAGCAGGAGCGGAAAATTGGAGAAAAGTAATTACTAATCGGTTTGATTTGCATCATATAGGATTTAATACAAAAACCTTTTATTTCCAGAAAAAGAGAAGATGAAAAACCTGGAGTGAATTTATCTCCAAAGTATAGAAAGTAAGGAATCTTTTAAAAAACTAAAAAATGATGAAATTACGGAAAGGTAATGAGTGATTACCTTTCCGTAATTCGTTAATTATTTCTTTGGGCAATTTTATATTTCATCTTAACACTGCCACCTTGAGCCGTTGGTGAAGCTGTAAATGTGTAATTGTATGTCCAACCAAACCAACCATTTTTAACCTCGGCAGAAATGTTGCCTTGCTTGCCTGGTGCGATGGTTCTTGAGACTTTTCCATCAATTGATATTTTTATGTCATTACTTCCGTTATTTGAAATCCAGAAGTTTACTTGTGCTCCGTCATTCTCATCTAATTCGAACTCCCGACTCCAGCTTGATTGATCAACAGAGCCCTCTGAAACCTCCTTGTCTAGAGCTTTGAATACCCCACTTGTAACTGCATAATTTTTCGGCGATACACTTGTAGTCGACTCCGCAAAAGCAGGTATAGTACAAGTTCCAACAATTACACCAGCTATCAGAGTCGATGTTACTCCTTTGAAAATGGATTTAAGATTCACGATCAAGCACTCCTTTTAATTTCATTTATTACACATACATATTCGCATGCACAATACAAATAATACCATGTAAAATAATTACAGTAAACGTTCTTTTGGATAATAATGTTTGTAACTCAACTTTTGTACCCCAAACATCCCAAATCAGACAAGTAAACCTTGATATAGCTAGGTAAGTGGAAATTGCGATCTTCTTATTGAGGCACTGCTACTAGCAAAGATTTTCCGATACCCGCAAAACGCAAAAACTATCGCACCTAGTGGGCGAGACTGCATTACTTCTCTTGTTAGTGGTTTCTTAGGTCTTAGCTGAAATTACAAATTTAAAGGTAATATTTTCAGTGATTGTGCCCAAAATTCATGAAAAAGAAGAAAACAGGTGGAAATGAAGATAAAGAATGCTTTATTTATAAGGTTTATGTAATACTTGATACGTTTTCATTAGGTTGAGGGCCCAGCGGCTGAATAATCCGTGAAGGTTCAAGTCCTCTCGGCCGCATCCCAATGATACCAAGGGTAATAGAGAGACCCTTGGTATTTTTTTGTGCTTATTTTTAAATGATCTACTGCCCACTTACCTAAAGTAAGTCATCTGCAGTAGACATCGCACAAATATTTTCATCATTTATAGTTAGCTTACTAATGCCTCAAACTCCAATTTGCAAAAGTAGAGAAAGTGCTGCTAAGCATGGAAGAAAACCAAGACTTCTAGGAGAATGTTTGCTGATGTTGAAGATTTTTCGATTGAAGTCACTGATTATCTCATAAACGAGGAAATTTAATGCTCTCTACGAAAATTAAAAAAGGGGAGATGATTGATGAAAATCAGCCGGGTTCTATTGGCTGCAGTGATTTTAGGTAGTGTATTTTCAATCACTTATTTCAAAGTGATCAAAATACTCAACGTATCTGGACAATACTTTGCTTGGTTCTTATTTGTCGATAGTCGCCGTGACGAAAGCACTAAACAACATATTAAAGAGATTCTTTTAATATGACGGACACATATGACAGTTTGCGATTGTCAAAATTCAATGTATTACCCTTGTTCAACTTACCAAGTTCAGTTAAAAGTTTGTTAAAATTGTGATAAATGCATGAAAGGATTAAATGTTCATATCGAAACATTAGGATTACAGGGAAGGGGAACAAATACATGTCGATTTACCATAAAGTAATTGGAGATGGATATCCGATCGTTATGTTGCATGGTTGGACACTTGACCATCAGGTGATGTTAAATGCAATGGAACCGTTATTCGAGAAACGAAGCGGTTGGAAGAGAATATACATAGACTTACCAGGTATGGGACATTCTAAGCCACAACCGTCTATTCAGAACTCTGATGATGTTTTAGAAGCGATATTGCGTCTTTTGGACGAGATTATTCCTGATCAACAGTTTATTGTTTGTGGTAATTCATATGGAGGGTACATTGCCAGAGGTATCGTTCGTTCACGTAAGGAAACAGTTCGTGGATTACTGCTGATGGCACCATTAACTATACCCGAATTCGATGAAAGGGTAGTACCGCAGAAGACTGTTCTAAAAAGAGACAGCGACTTGATATCACATTTGTCTTCAGAGGAGGCTGATGAATTTTGCTCTATGGGGATTGTGCAAGGTAAAACTGAATGGGAGAGGTTTCGGGATGAAATTTTACTTCCCTCTAAACAAACAAATTATGAATTCGTAAACAACATTCGTCAAAATGGATATGGGTTTACCTTCGATATTTCATCTAAACTTGAGTATCCCACGCTAATTATCACAGGGCGTCAGGACAATGTAGTCGGATACCACGATGCATGGCGATTAATAGAAGATTACCCAAGGGCAACTTTTGCAGTGCTTGATATGGCTGGTCACAACCTGCAAATCGAACAAACCGATGTATTTAATTCATTGGTTCAAAACTGGTTAAACAGACTTGAGTCGGAAAATTTTTGATTGGTATAACTTTCTATAAGTGTGAGTTTACTGTTATAATCCCAATTAATTAAACAATAATTAAGATAAGGAATATTGGGATTTACTATAATGTTTAGTAATTATTAGTATTTACTGTCATTGGGGGAAATTTAATCATTGATCAAAAATAAAACCATTATTTCATACCCGGTGCTACTTATTTCTGTTGTAGTCTGTATACTGATTAATAGGTAAAGAAAGTCGAAAAGGTATACGAAATTCGTCATACAAATTAAAGTTTTGAATGAAAGAGCAGGATTACTCTGCTCTTTTTCTTTCTAATTGGGCTAGATTAAACGCAGACGGTTATTCCTTGGGAAAAACAAAAAAATTTCTTCTATCCATTGACTAGCTTGGCTTTAGGCTGGTTTCTACCACCCTGTTGGGCTTGTCAGATTTTAAAAAGGTATGCTACGTTTATAGTGTTTTGTTTCACCTGATTGTGGGGTAATAAAGATAGAATCAGTAAATAATCCTTAGGAACGACCTCAACCTTATAATAAACATATTGGAAGACGTAATGGAAGATCTAAAATAAAGGTTTAGGATACTTTGAAGAAATAAAAGTTTTTTTTCGATTGTGATCATATTCACAATAGAGCTGTATGAAGGGGAATCATTTCTCCAAATAGTCTGCAGAAAATACCAACCACAGCCCAAGGATATCTCACTAACCGCTTAGGCTGGTATTATCTGTTGGCTGTTTCTCTTTTTGTTGCTTCTTGTATTATTTTTAGCCCAATCGGCAAAAATAAGTTAAGGAAACCAGCGAAAACACTGAATTTCATCCTTTTTCCTGGTTTACAATGTTATTTGGCGCTGATATGGATATTAGTCTAGTCTTTTAAGGTACAGTTGAACCAATCAGCCACTATGCCGTTAGCTCTCCATCAGGTGAAACAGAAACCCCCAGACTTTTAGAGAAGCATTACGCTATACATTCTGGGACTGCATGCTCGGACCGTTTATGCGCTTGTATAATGTGGATTTGATAATTAAGGAGTCGATATTATTAAATGAAGTTTAACAAGAAAAAAATTAACGTTGTAGACATTCAAAAAGCGAAGAAAAGCGTGTTTGCTACAGGGATAGGAAACGCGATGGAATGGTTTGATTTTGCTTTATATTCTTATTTGGCAGTTATTATTAGTAAAAACTTTTTCAGTCCGGTTCAAAACGATGAATTAAAGTTAATATTTACTTTTGCTACATTTGCAATTGCCTTCTTACTTAGACCGGTAGGCGGAATTATTTTTGGTAAAATGGGTGATAAATTTGGTCGGAAAATGGTATTAACAATTACTATTTTAATGATGGCTTTATCTACTTTAATAATTGGTGTGCTTCCTACCTATGATCAGATTGGTGTATGGGCCCCTATATTATTACTCTTTGCCCGTATTCTGCAAGGCTTTTCTGTGGGTGGAGAGTACGCTGGGGCAATGGTATATATCGCAGAATCTTCTCCAGATAATAAACGTATAAGGTTAGGCAGCGGTTTAGAAATCGGCACATTATCTGGTTATATAGTAGCTTCTGTTTTAGTTACAGTACTTTTCTGGACTTTATCTGATGTTCAAATGAATAGTTGGGGATGGAGAATTCCTTTCTTCTTAAGTATTCCAATAGGATTATTTGGTTTATATTTGAGAAGTCATTTAGATGAATCACCAATCTTTGAAAATGACATCTCTGAAAACCAAGAACAACAACCAGGTTTATTTGAAGTCATTAAAACATATAAAAAAGATATCTTTTTATGTATCGTATTTGTGGCATTTTTCAATATAACCAATTACCTATTGTTAGGGTATATGCCTTCTTATTTAGATGAGAACCTTGGTATAAGTGATAATATAAGTACACCGGTTACAGCAATTGTATTGATTATTATGGTACCGTTCGCTTTAACTTTTGGTAAACTGGGAGATAAATTAGGAAATAAAAAAGTTATAGCAATTGGATTAGTATTAGGAATTGTATTTTCGATTATCTCTTTCCAATTTCTTAATATGGGGAATATAACTTTCTTATTTATAGGACTTTTAATGTTAGGTATTGTATTATCTGTATACGAAGGTACTATGCCAGGATCTTTACCTACGTTGTTCCATACGGACATTAGATATCGTACATTATCCTGGACATTCAACTTATCAGTTTCTATTTTTGGCGGAACAACACCTTTAGTTGCTTCTTGGTTAACCCATGTGACAAGAAACAATTTGGCGCCGGGTTTCTATTTATTGGCAGTCAGTTTAATTGGCTTAATAGTTGTGTTAACCTTATTTAAAGATACTTCAGGTAAATCTTTAAAAGGTTCATACCCAACAGTTGCTTCTAAAGCTGAGTTTCAAGAAGCTGTTGAAAATCCAAAAGATTCACTGTGGTGGAAAATGGAACAAACAGAAAAGGAATGAAAAAAACATCCATTTAATTGAACGACTACTCGAAATACAGACTCAGAATAAGCTGGGATTATCCGAGCAGCAATGACTGCAGCTCTTTTATATTCTAGAGGGCTCACTGCTTTGCAAAAGCAGCGTTGCTATTCTCGATCGTCATTATTTTATTGGTTGTGTCCTAATAATAAAACATTGACGCAAGAACGAAGAGAAATTAAAAGGTCCGGGCAATACAGCAAAATAAGAAGCTTTGTTATGCCAGTTCTTCTCCCGAAGGAGAGCTGGCTTTTTATTTTCTATATGGGGTCCAAAGCAGAAAACGAGAACTTGTACGCTAACTAATCAACAAAGGTTTTTTGGATATGAAGAGGGTGAAGTGGTGAAAAAATGGAGTTTGTTGTGGAGTTAGCTTTTCAATTAGGGGGACATCTCAACAACAAAATAATAACCAGCCCGATTAAAAAGCTCATCAAAAGTTCCATTATTCCAATATACGATCCACTCAATTATTTGAGTGGATCTGTTTGTTTTTTATTTATTTGCAGCAGTCTCTATGTGACGAAACAATAAATGGATTAAAACCCTTTACGCAGCCAGGTTGCGGCGAGATCAATTGCTCCGCGCGCAGCTTCAGTTTTAGCTAAGGCGTTGAGCATCACGAAATCGTGAATGATACCTTGGAAACGTACGGCAGTGACCGGAACACCAGCTTCACGAAGTTTATTGGCATATGCTTCTCCCTCGTCACGAAGTACATCAGCTTCAGCTGTGATAATCAATGCAGGTGGAAGCCCTTGAAGCTGCTCAGCAGTTGCACGCAGAGGTGATGCTGTAATTTCAGCACGCTCGTTCGAATTGGTTGTGTACTGATCCCAAAACCACATCATCGCGTCCTTGCGTAAAAAGTATCCCGCAGCAAACTGTTGATAGGATTCCGTATCGAAAGAAGCGTCTGTTACCGGATAGAAAAGTAATTGTTGCCGGATATTCAAGTCACCTCGTGCTTTGGCCATTAGCGTGACAGCAGCAGCCATATTGCCTCCAACACTATCACCTGCAATTGTTAGACTCTCGGGAATCATGCCGTTCTCACGGCCATTTTCAGATGCCCACTTCACTACTGCATAGATTTCTTCAATGGCTGTCGGATATTTTGCTTCTGGAGATAAGGTGTAATTTGGAAAGACAATAGCAGCTTGTGCTCCGACTGCTAGCTCACGGATGAGCCGATCATGTGTATGCTCATTACCAAATACCCAGCCGGCCCCATGAATGTACACGATGACAGGAAGGTGCGCAGGTGCATTCTGCGGGCGCATTATTCTTACTGATACCTGTCCGCTCGGTCCTCCTGAAATCATAATATCTTCAATATCAACTGGCAGTTTATCAATTGGGTCAGATTGAACCTCATCTACAGCTTTTCGTCCTTTCTCAGGTCCAAGGTCGAATAGATAGGGTGGGTTCGCGGTTGCTTCTGCAAATTCTTGAGCTGCTTTTTCTAATTGTACTTTCTTTAACATCAATCTCACTCCTTATTTGAAGGTTGATCACCTATATGTTTTAATCAAATTTTTTTATTCTATTGCCTATTGATCTTGGCATCTTTCGTCTTACATTGCTGTTGTAATGATTTGTACATCAATATTTCCGCGAGTAGCTTTAGAATATGGACATACTTGATGAGCTGCATGTGTTAATTCTTCCGCTTGCTCTTGAGATACCCCTTGAATTTCCACCTCCAGAACAACTCCGATTTTATAACCATTATCACTTTCATCTTTTAATAAACTTACTTTACCGGTAACAGCTGATTCGATTTTTAATCGTTGTCTCTGGGCTGCTAAATGAAGAGCACTGTCATAACAAGCTGAATAGCCTGCCGCAAATAATTGTTCTGGATTTGTAGCAGTGGATACTTGATTTCGTTTTGGCATAGCTAAATCCAAATCAATAATAAGATCATTAGATGTTACATGACCTTCTCTTCCGCCTTTTGTTGTAGCTTCTGCTGTAAAATATACTGTCATCATCAAACACTCCTATAAATTAAATTTAACACAATTGAATTTTAATCAATATAACAAGCGTTGTCAATTAAATTTTTGAAAATTAAATTGTTCTCAATTGAAATTCGCAATTAAAATCCTCTAAATGATTGATTAGACTAAAATAAAGAACAGTTTTCGGCAGTTTAAAGTTAGTGTACATAATAACCACATTGAGAAAATAGGAGATCATATTATTGGTGATAGATTCTTTCTGATTTTGCATAAGTTATGATTAATTAAATTGTTAGTCATTCAATTTTACTTAATGTAATTCTTATGCTATTATGTGTAGTAATGAATATAAATATTGTGAGGGATTTAACATGAAGAATGATAAATTACTGTTAAGTAATCATCTATGTTTTGCGATTTATGCAGCTTCCCGTGAAATGATAAAGTTATACCATCCTCTCTTAAAAGAATTAGGAATTACGTATCCACAGTATTTGGTTCTTCTTGTTTTATGGGAGAAGGAAAAAATATCTGTTAAAGGTTTAGGCGAAGAATTATATCTGGACTCCGGAACATTAACTCCAGTTTTAAAACGACTTGAGGAGCGAGGTCTTATTATAAGAGAGCGTTCAAAAGAGGATGAACGAAGTGTAATTATTACGTTAACAACTGAAGGGAATGAGTTTAAAGAAAAAGTCACAATGATCCCTAATGCAGTATTTGATAAAACCGGTTGTAATGAAGAAGAAATTAAAAGTTATAACAAGGAAATTCGTAATTTACTTCACATGCTGACAACTGAGCAATAGTTTTGTGAATATAGATGGTGGCCCAGCGGGTGATAACCTGCGGAGGTTCAAGTCCTCTCGGCCGATCCCAATGACACCAAGGGTTTTGACACCTTTGGTATTTTTTGTTTATAGACTTACTATAGTAGGTCGTATGATTTGTCAGTCACCTTCATCCTTCTGCTGACTGCGTGCGGCGGTAGTAAATAGGATAATGCAATTAATGAAGTGATTAAGCAGGAGAAGAAAGTCAGAAAAGAAATGCGAGCAGATTCTGATGAGTACAAAAGAGATAACGCCATAATTTCTGTATATGATGACGGGAAGTATATTCAGCTTGCGTTTTATCAGCCAGAAGAAAGTTCTCGCAAGCTTACTGCTTAAAAAGCCATTTTTTTTAATCAAAAAATCAATATCAATTCGGGGCTGGATTCAATATGATCCAGTCCCTTTTTGTTTTATTGATTTTTCTTATCCCCAGTCTGATAAAAGATTTTCTGTGAATCATTTAACAATTATTGGCCGATTTTTCTTTTTCGATAATATCCTTTACCACATCCTCAATTGTTATATGTCCAAGAGCTTTTTCCAAGGCAGATTGGGCGAGTTCAAATATTGGACCAATTGTACTTTGAATGTTCCGGCCTACAGGACATTGAGGATTGGGATTTTCATGTATACTAAACAATTCTTTATCTTGAACAACATTTACTGCTCTATAAACATCAAGTAAGGTGATTTCAGTTAAATCCTTCGCTAATTCAGCTCCTGCAATACCTGGCCGTACATTTACTAAACCTGCTTTTTTCAGCATCCCCATAATTTTTCTTATTAAGGCGGGATTTGTATTTACACTTCCAGCTAAAAATTCAGAAGTGCTAATTCCGTCTTCATTTATTTCAATAAGAGCCAATATATGAATTCCTACAGCAAAACGGCTGCTAATAGACATGATTTCTTCACCATCCTAATTACTTTACACTCTTTATAGTACACTTGTAACTGAATGTATTACAAGTTTATTTCACTCTAATATGCTCAATTAACAAGATGATAAAAGTATTGACAAATAAATAAGGTGTAACTAAAATTATTACATGTAATCAATTTGGTTACATTTAAAATTTTGAATGATTAGGGGGACTTTAAATTGAAAATTGGAATCATTGGTGCAACCGGAAAAGCTGGAAGTCTTATCTTGAAAGAAGCGGTAAGCAGGGGACATGAAGTAACTGCAATTGTAAGAGATGCTGCAAAACTTAAAGAGGAAAAGATCTCAATCATTGAAAAAAATATAATTGATCTGACATCGGATGATCTAAAAAAGTTAGATGTAGTAGTTAATGCCTTCGGAGCTCCATTAGGAGAAGAACAGGCACATGTAGATGCTGGCCGGGCATTAATTAGGGCATTAAAAGGAATGGGGACAAGAGCCGTAATTGTAGGCGGAGCAGGGAGTCTTTATGTAGACGAAAATAAAACTGTCAGTGTAATGGATACATCAGATTTCCCGGAGATTTTTATTCCAACAGCTAAAGGGCAAGGTCGTAACTTGCAAGAGCTAAAGGAGACTTCTGATATTAACTGGACATTTATCAGTCCTTCAGCGGTATTTGACCCAGACGGGAAAAGAACTGGGTTTTATCAGTCAGGAAAAGATCATCTTCTTGTGAATTCGAAAGGCGAAAGTTATATCAGCTATGCAGACTATGCAATTGCAGTATTGGATGAAATAGAAAATCCAAAACATATAAATGAACGCTTTACAGTTGTGGGAGAAGCTGAATAAGTTATTGAGTAAGAAACAAAGGTGCCATTAGCGTCATTGCTAATGGCATTTTCCTTTTAAGAATGTACGGAGACATTGAAAACTTTGCAATCAGAGTAGCTGATTATTTTTATGAAAAAGGGGATTTATCATGTTCCAATGAATATTATCGAACTGATGACAGAGCAGGTGCTTAGTGAGTTGGATCAAAAAAATACGTATAAATAGCTCTGACTAAAACCTTTGCGGGTTAGTTAGAGCTTTTGTAAACCCACTCGTTTTCATGAGTGGGCTTTTTAAAAATACACCTCTCAACATGATATTTATTATTAAGTACGGTAAGGGGTCCGTCAAAACTTCTAAATTACAAATGAAGGTTCTCACTAAAAAACCTGCCGCACGTTTAACAAATAAAACATGAATGAACATATTATTAATTTGCAGTTATTTCCGTTTCGTGCTATGATAAAGGAGAATTATTTTTGTTCGTGTAAAGGATAGTATGAATATCGACTTTTCGTCTTGATGATACTTTGGGCAAGGATAGTAATACAATGTGTAATACACTAGGAGGCAACAAAAATGGAACAAGGTACAGTTAAATGGTTTAATGCAGAAAAAGGTTTTGGATTTATCGAACGTGAAAATGGAGACGATGTATTCGTACACTTTTCTGCAATCCAAAGTGACGGATTCAAATCTTTAGACGAAGGTCAAAAAGTAACGTTTGACGTTGAGCAAGGTGCTCGTGGAGCTCAAGCTGCTAACGTTCAAAAAACTGCTTAATCTTCAATCGTTTATACAAACAGGCTCTTTATATAGGGCCTGTTTTTTATGTTCTCTGTATCATACTGAATAAAAAACCCTACTCAACGTTCGAGTAGGGACAGATGCTACAAGGTAAGAAAAAGGTTTAAAACCTCAAAGGATTGTTTACAGTATAACATACCGGATTGACGATATGTGGAATATATAAATGATTTGTTTTTATGTTCTCAAGATAACTGTATGTTATTCTATTCTTTGTTACAATTCGTATATCTCTTTTATGAAAAGAAGATAAACAACTGCTATTCACTGTCGCAAGAGATGTAAGGAATTCTTAAAGATAAAGAGGGGAGTGGTTGTTTTTTCTTCCGGAAATAATCACTTAGACCTAAAACAATGAAAGCCCTGCCTCTCTTCCATCCTTACGGCTCCTTGTCCGTGCCAGTGTGAATCAGGATTACAAAAATCAAGTGACTATTTCATCGAGAATTCAAGTGTTCGTTGAAGAAAAAATAAAACAGATTAGATTGAGGAGTAATAAAAGCGGTTAATGTTTAAAAAGTAAGTTGAAGAAGTTGAACGTCTAATCGTAATATTCTGAAAAAATATCTATCGTTAACCTTAACAGAAACTTTTTATTTGTTTTTCAGTGATTCCTTTAATGACTTCCAGTTCACTAATCAAAAATTCATATGCATTATCCAACATTTTTTTTTCGCTTGAATTAAGTGCTTTTTCTTTCTTCATTCGCATTAAATCACGTACAACTTCAGCACCTTCTTGTATTTCACCCGTTTTTATTTTGTTCGTGTTTACTATATACCTTTGTTTCCACGGCAGTAACCTATCTGATTCTCCATGCTGAAAAATGTGTATAATGTGTTTTAATGCACGTATATCAGTAACTGGCCGTATATTTGAACTCGATATTTTACGCGTTGGAATCATAACTGTCATATTACTGATTGACATTCTTATGACATAATACTGTTGTTTTTCCTCTAAGAATTGTTTTTCTTCTATGGCTTCAATCGTACCTGCTCCGTGCATTGGATAAACAATGTTATCGCCAATTTGAAACATATAATCCACCTCCATATATGGGAACTTAACTTAAGGTTACCATATATGAAGTGAGATATCAAATTTTCAATAATAACATGATCGTTTATTTGTGTCAATAACTTTTTTTGAAAAAACAACATCAAAACAAGAGGGAACCTTTGGGATTCCTAAAAAAGGAAGGTCAATTGGTCGGGGTATATCTTGGAATCTCGACTAATTAACAGAGATCAGTTTTTCGTTGAAAATGAGTTATTAAATATCCTTTAGGAGTTCATGCCTTGACATCAATGACACGTTTACTAATCTATATGGGCACAATTTAATCACCGATTTTTAACCATCATTCATGAAAACATAGTAATGAAAACAAGCTTTCATAACCTTAGTGTATCTGCCATTCTTCTGCGTGCGGCGGAATTAGATATGATAATTCGATTAATGAAATGATAAAATAGGAGAAGAAAGCCAGAAAAGAAATGAGTGCAGATTCAGATGAGAAACACAAGAATAACTCATCATGATCGTATTCGTACACATTTTTACAGAGGAGGACAATTATGATTGGAATACTGGCAGGCATGGGGCCAAAATCTACTGGGCCATTTGTAGATAAAGTCGTAGACGAGTGCCAAAAAATATATGGAGCAATACATGACATGGATTTTCCTCATATGATGATTTATTCCTGTCCGACACCTTTCTACATGAATAAACCTCTCAATCATACGGACATGGAAAATGCAATTATTAAGGGTGCTGTAAAGCTTGAAAAAACGGGTGTTGATTTTATTGCCATTCCATGTAATACCGCACATCTCTATTTTAATCAAATAAAAAAATCGATTTCAGTCCCTTTACTAAATATGATTGATGAAACCATAAAAAAAATACCTAAAGGCTCAAAAAAAGCAGCTCTTTTAGCCACCGTTCCTACGGTTCAATCCGGAATATTTCAAGAAGCGTTAAACAGAGAAGGTTATGATTTTTTACATCAAGATAGTTGGCAAATCTATGTCAATCAAATAATAGAAAAGATTAAACAAGGTCAAATCGATGAGGCTAGTACACTATATGATGAATTACACCGTGAATTAGCAGAAAAGGTTGATACGGTTATCATTGCATGTACGGATTTAAATATGGTTACGGATCAAAAAAGAAGCGGGCTTACCTTTGTTGATTCATCAGCCTGTCTCGCTCAAGCCATTGTAAATAAGTATGTATCATTAACAAAATAAGTCATCTGATTTATCAGCAAATTCAGGGCGCTTTTTTTCCTTTAAAGCGCCCGGATTCGGCAGATACATGATCCTCAATTACTTCTTTGAATGTAACTTCCCCGCGTTATTGTTCTTTTAACATTGAATACTTTCGATACGCTTTATAGAAACTGCAGCCAAATAGAACAGCCATAAGGGCGGGAAGCGACCTCAAAAGGGCAAATGGAGTTTCAAATAAAAATGCCTTCCAAAACATTGCGCCTTCCATACTCCACAGACCTTCAGCTAAATACAAACCTGAATTCGTGTAAATCATATTACAATAAAACAAGCACAGTAACCCAAAACAAGATGAAAAACTCATTAGTCTTTTATAATAATTACTCTTTGACTGGCGATCCGAGAAGATTTCATTTTGATCATCATCTTCTTTTTGCCAATATCGAGTTCCAAGCCCCCAAGGGCCATTTATATAACTCCAGCCGAAGTCTTCATAGATCTCTTTGTAATCTTTAAATTTTTTCTTTGATAAATAATCTTGATAATCCAGTCTCATCACATATTTTTTGTCGGTTTTTTCGAAAGTGTATATTCCTAATCCGCTGATATTTGTACAGCGATAGCCTTTTTGTAATTGCTCGTTCAGCCATTGCTCCTCTTTTTCAATATCAAAAAACATCTTAAATTTCTTCATTCGATTCACTTCCTTCGTGCAGGGATAAAATATGCAGTAACCTGTTTTGTTCCATCTTCAAAATGGCGCTTCCTTCCGCAGTTATCTTATAGACTTTTCTCCGGCCTGATTCTCCAACAGGCTCAATCCAGCCATGCTTATTCAAGTTTTCAATCGCGCCGTATAATGTGCCGGCCGCTAAAATAACAGTTCCGTTACTCATCTTTTCGATCTTCTGCATGGCGGCATAGCCATGAAGCGGCTCACGCAGAGCTAATAAAATATAATGCATGGTTTCAGACAGCGGTAATAATTTATGTTTCATATCCTCATCCTCTATTCAGTTCGACTATATAGTTAAACTTAATACAGTACAACTGAATAGTCAATGGTCTTTTCAAAATTTGTAAAAGGAACTTGAAAATCAAATCTAAAAAGTCGCTTTCTTTACGTAATGGGAAGCGACTTTTTGTATGTCCATATTAACGTCAAAAGAATGTATCCCGGTACGTAATTGTTTTCCGATGTAACAGTGTCGTTTATTTTCAATGTGTTTTTTTACGGTAAGAAAATCATCAAATTGAAAGGGGATGAAAATTAATAGTTGACTCAAGCAACTGTTCCGATTACGATGGAAAAAGTTGCTTAAGTCAATCTTTTGGAGGAGGTTCATCCAATTTGGAAACAAAACGTGTTTTGGCATTCAGACAATTTAATAGATTTTATACAGATGTTTTGGGTTTTCTAAATGAACATATTTATGACAGTCCATTCTCTTTAACGGAAACCAGGATTTTATACGAAATTTATAATACGCCCGATTGTACAGCAAAAATCATTCAAGAAAGGTTAGACCTGGACAGAGGATATGTAAGCAGAATTATCAGAAAATTTGAAGAAGAAGGCTTCATATACAAGCAAAAATGCAGAGAAGACGGACGCAACCATTTCCTTTATGTCACCGAGTCAGGGAAAAGTATTTATAAAAGCCTGGAGAAAAAAGCTAATCAGCAAGTTGAATATATCCTTGAACGCATAGACAAAGAGGAACAAGAAAAACTTGTACATTCAATGGAAATCATTCAAAACATTTTGCAGCATTCTTTTTATGATAAAGAATCTCCGATTTCAATAAGAGACTATTATACTTCAGAGGATGTCAAAAACATAATTGAGAAACAGCGATTATTTTATGCCGAATCCCATGGCTGGGATGAAACATTTTTATCCTATCTTCACGATACGTTTAAAGCGGATATTGAAAAAATATGGGTGGCAGAAAGCGGGAATCAATTTGCGGGTTGTATCGGCTTAGTGAATGACGATGAAAAAACAGGTCAGTTAAGGTGGTTCTTAGTCGATCCGTCATTTCAAAGAAAAGGTGTCGGCAGCCGTCTGATTAAGGCACTTGTTCAATATTGTAAAGAAAATGGATACGAGCGTATATTTCTTTGGACGGTAAGAGACATGTCAACAGCCCGGCCATTGTATAAAAAGAATGGATTCGAAATTACAGAAATTCATGAAGAAAAACCTTTATGGGGATCAAATTTAATAGAAGAGCGCTGGGATTTGGAATTATAAAGTGAGGGGGGATAGGATGCGAATAAAATATCACTATGCATGGATCATTGTGTTTGTCACTTTTTTTACCTTTTTAGCAGTTCAAGGCGCGCGTCTTTCATTTGGAGCTTTTGTTGAACCATGGGAAAAAGATTTTTCTATGAATAGAGGAACAATCTCACTTATTTCCACTCTGAGTTTTATCATATATGGCATATCTCAGCCCATAATAGGGAGGCTGGTTGATAAATTAGGTCCCCGAATGATTTTGTCAGTCAGCACTTTCGTAGTCGGGGTCAGCTTTATATTGACTTCTTTTGTAAATCATCCATGGCAATTATTTATCCTTTACGGAATTGTTATCTCAGTCGGTGTCGGAGGGGCATCCAATGTAGCCGCAACAGTTGTTGTTACAAATTGGTTTAATGAAAAACGCGGACTTGCTTTTGGAATTATGGAGGCAGGGTTTGGCGCGGGTCAGATGCTTCTTGTTCCCGGCTCTCTCATTTTGATTCAATGGTTTAACTGGAAGTTAACTGTAGTGATTTTGGGTCTGCTTTTAATGGTTATTGTGTTTCCTGTCATACTGTTATTTTTACGGAATCATCCCGGCGAGATGGGGTTATCTCCTATGGGCGGTTTTATGAAAGCAGGAGTTGAAAGTGAACAGCATACGGCCCGCTTTTCTGTTTGGGCTGTGTTTTGCAAGAAACAATTCTGGTTTTTAATATTACCTTTTGCTATATGCGGTTTTACAACTACAGGGCTGATGGATACTCACCTTATCCCTTTTTCTCATGACCATGGATTTTCAACAAGTGTAACCAGTGCCGCAGTTAGTGTATTGGCGGGATTTAATATATTGGGGATAATCATTTCAGGAATTGCGGCAGACCGTTGGAGCAGTAAAAAGATGCTTATTCTTTTATATGCCATACGCGCATTATCAATTTGTATCCTGTTATATAGTCATCATCCGGTCATATTACTTATTTTTGCCACCCTGTTTGGACTAGTTGATTTTGCAACTGTAGCCCCTACTCAAATGTTAGCCACGCAATATTTTAAACAATATTCAGTTGGTTTTATTTTAGGCTGGTTATTCCTGAGCCATCAGATAGGATCAGCGCTGGGAGCTTATGTACCGGGTTTTCTCTATAGTGAAATGGGTAACTATGATCTTTCTTTTTATTTCTCAATTATTATTTTGTTGGGAGCGGCAATATTTACTTTCTTACTGCCTGAAACGGTGAAAATAAAAAAAGAGCAAAAACCGACCGATTCAGCTTCAAATGAAACAGTATCCCAGCGTGTGAATAACCCGTGAAGGTCCAAATCCTCTCAGCCGCATTAAAAATACCAAGGGTTTGAGTCCCTTGGTATTTTTTGTTCATTGTATGATGATGTAAACTTCTTGCTTATTTAGCGCTGTCGTTCCAGTTTTTCTCTATAAATGTATTCGCAGGCTGTAAGTTGGTTTTGTTCGCAATTTCAATGACAGCGGGAACCACGGAAGGGTCTGTTTTGGAGAAGTTAGGAATCCGCGGATCTAACCGGAAAAAGCGATTTCCCAGCAGATTCGCGCTGACCATGGATTCATAGTAGCCATTTCCGCCGGAGATCATCTGAAGAAATGGCAGTAAAGGTTCATTAGGCGACCTGTCCAAAAGGACTCCCCAATTTGGAGGAAGGTTCTTCAGATTTTCGGGACGTATGTTATCCGCACTTACCATTCCCCATCCCCTCGTATCTCTTCTTAACCGAGTCGGGGCTTCACCTGTCCCGATGGATAGCGCCGCAATTTGATCCAATGGCACGTTGGCTTTACCAACCGCAAACGCGATACTGGCCGTACTGGGGTTCGTTGCCACTACATATCCGTCCACGTAGTTTTGATAGGCGCGCTGTGTCGCGGGAGCACCGCTGCTCCGCAGTATGACATCACTCACTTTCTCATTTAAATAGGGAGAGCCGGGAAAGTTGTGAAATAATACGGGCGTCCAACGATCCAGTGCCGGGGAGTATAATTTGAATGAAGGGACAACAATTCGTTTTCTTACATCTTTAAGACGAAGGCCTGGCGGGAAAAAGTTTCGTACCGCTTTAATAAAACCGGAATATGGTAATTGCTGATTGAAAACAGGTCCGCCCGGCCGGGAAGTGCTGAATGCGGGCAGGATTTCATCCTCAAAATACTGAAGTGTTTCCTTCGGAGATCTTCCGCTTGCTAATGCCAGGGCAGTAAATGAACCGATTGAATTTCCCGCAAATACATGGGTTCGGCTTATTAATGCCGGATTTTCTTCAGCCAGTCTGTTCAATAGTTGTAAACTTAAAGCACCTAAGGTACCGCCCCCGTCAAAGGTCATGATCCGATATTTTGCCAAAGCTGATTTCTCCTTTCTGATGAAAACTATCATTCAGTATATGTTCAGCCAGAGTCTATTGTATGGATGAATGAATATCTTCTTATCTTAAAAATGGTTTGATTATCAATCCAGCGAGTCGGGAAAGGATATGTTTTTTATTTGAAGAGGTTTTTTCCGTGAAGAAGGAGAATTATTATTTAAAAATAAAAGGGGGAAAATACTTGAATACAATTGACCTTATTGTTTTACATTTTGAAGAGGTAAGACGGCGAAGCATCAAGTTATGGACAGCTGTACCTGAGGAAAAAATGGACTGGCGCCCGGATTCCGAAGCAATGTCGTGCAAGGAAATGATAAGACATGTATTAGAAGCGGAATTTCTTTATCATCACATTTTACTAAAACAAATGAATGAGTCTTCAGAGGAATCCGAAAACCCGTATGAATCAAAAACGTTTACCACAGTAACCGAAGAATTAGAATTCGCAAAACCGTATCGGGCCGAGTTTTTGTCATTCATCAAATCGTTAAACGAAACAGATTTAACAAATATAAAGATTGACAGGTCTGATGTTGGATATATTCGCGAACTGGGAGACATGTTATTAAGAATCGCTTACCATGAGTCTGTACATACGGGTCAGCTTTTAGACTACCTCAGAACTGCTGAGGTTGACAGGCCTTTAATTTGGGACTAGTAAAATGATTGAGTTTTACACGGGAAGGGGAAAGAATGGAATATAAACCGATTAATTTCCAAGAGAAATTAGCTGCGTTCCAAGATCAATGGTCTCCAAAAGTAATCGCTGAAATGAATGATTATCAATTTAAACTTGTTAAAGTACAAGGGGATTTTGTTTGGCATAAGCATGACGAAACAGATGAAGTCTTTATTGTTATTAAGGGTAATTTAATCATTGAATTTCGTGATGGAGAAGTAAAATTAAATGAAGGTGAAATGTTTGTCATTCCGAAAAATGTTGAACATAAACCTTATGCAGAATCAGAGTGTAACATTTTGCTTGTAGAACCTAAAGGTGTTGTGAATACCGGGCAGGAAATAACTGATCAAACAGCTGAAAATGATGTCTGGGTCTAGCCTGTAACAAAAAACGATCAAAACTCCGAAAGACCGAATGACATTAGAGACAATGATCAGGAAAACCAATTAAGAATGATTTAAGGTTAAATATTGAAAAATTTTGTTGATATTATAATACATTGTTTGGAAATGTAATCATTTTATAAGGAGTTTTCTAATTGCGTTGGAGTAAATGGTTCAATATTTTTTGCATAGCAGCATTGGGATCAATATATGGCTATAAATTGTTTACTAACCAAGAAGTCAGTACGGCTCGTGTAATCATCGCTGCTGCTATTATCTTGTGGAACATTGTCGGACTTTTTAGCAAAGAACCAGTAAAACAAACACAGCAAGCAAACTAAAAGCCAAAAAACACTTTCCAATCGTTCAATAAAAAGTTGGTACAGAAGGATGCTGCAGCGTGCAGCATCCTTTTTATCATTCCTGGAAAGCGCAATGAAAATAAACGTCCATAACAAGTGATATGATTATAATGTTTAAGACCCAGTGGAGGAATACCCATGAAGCACAAGTCCTCCCGGCCGCATCTCAATAATACCAAGGGTTTAACGGCCTTTGGTATTATTTTTTGTGTAGAAAATACGGCTATGGAAGTCTTGCTCACTATAACTCATCAGTTACTTAAAATAAGCGGTCGGCAGTTTCCGTCGGTTTATTAGGAAAAAGATGTTCTTAAGTATTCATTGTAAAGAAACGGAACTATGTCCTAAGCGTTTCTCATCACATTCCATAACGTGTTGTTGGATTGGAACATTTAACAACAAGCTGTATCCGTTTTGGATCAGAAAGCGTTAATGTTTTCTCTTCCTCGTCGAAGACGGCTTTTGGGCATCACCAAAAGACTTTCACCATTTGAGGAACAATAGCGTAAACATAAACAAGTTTCATACATAGCAACTTGAGAAACAACTAACCTTGACATTCAGTTATGTTTATATTTAATTAACTCTTTGTGAGAGATAATGTTATCAATCTGTATCATGTCACGAGATTCATAAATCATTAAAGGTTCCTTATCTCTAAGAGCGGATTGATTCATTGCATGTGCAACCACACTTGGTTTTATGCCCATTTTAGCTTGAATGGATAGAGGAAAAGCCCATGAAGTATATTTAACTAATTTTACAGCAATAAGTTCACCTAATCTGAATTCTTCTCGATCAGCGATTAATAATGAAGGTCTAAATACGGAAAGCTTAGGTAGGTTTAAAGATAAGAGTTTGTCCTCCAGTTCGCCCTTTATTCGAGTGTAAAACATGTTCGATTTAGGATTTGCCCCCATAGCACTCACCAATAAAAAATGACTTAAGCCATTCTTTTTTGCCAGTGTCGCTATCTGGTATGGATATTCGACATCAACTTTATACATCTGGTCCTTTGATTTCGCTTTTTTTATTGTTGTACCCAAACAACAAAATACATCTGTTACCTCTTCGGCTGGATACTCATCTTCTAAATGATCAAAATTAATTTTAAGTACTTTGAGTTTTTCATGCTCTATCTCAAGTGGTTTTCTAGCCAATACAATAATTTCACTATATGACTCGTTTTTCAGGAGGATTTCGATTAGTTTAGTACCAACTAAACCAGTTGCTCCAACGACTAAAGCTTTTTTGTCACTCAATATGATCACTTCCAATTCGGTTTAAGTCTTCAAAACTAATCGCTTTCGTGTTCGCCTTTCTCACTCCATCTTAACGACAGTCAGCTCGGCTTATGCTCTCCAAACGGCTTTGCTATTGTCTTCTCATACCTGCTTCAGATGTAAAAAAAATCCAATTTATTCTTTGAGTATTATATTCTCGTTCTCCTAGGTTTTATTGTATCCATTTTTTATTTTATTACAAACTGGTTTGATTCTAATAGCCATTAGAAGCCGTGCTTTTCTATTTTTATTTCTAAACCCTTACAGTTCTGTAACTTCAGATGGCGCGTATTATCAAAAAACTGACGCCTTTAGCTATATAGTTATTCATGATAGGAATGTATGATTACACTATAAATTCAATGGGGGGAAGATAGATATGAGTAAAAAAGTTATTTTGATTACTGGAGCAAGCAGCGGAATTGGCTATCATACAGCGGAAGTGTTGGCAAAACAAGGACATAAAGTATACGGAGCTGCTAGACGGGCAGAAAAAATCCAGCCATTATCTGCGGTGGGTGTAGTTGCAGTAAAATTAGACGTAACAAATGAAGAATCTATGCAAAAAGCCATTCAAACAATCATCAAAGCTGAAGGTAAAATCGATGTATTAATCAACAATGCCGGTTATGGCTCTTATGGTGCTGTAGAGGATGTTAAGATCGAAGAAGCAAAAAACCAATTTGAGGTAAATCTCTTTGGTCTTGCCCGGCTGACACAGATTGTTTTACCGCATATGCGACAACAACAATCAGGTCGAATCATCAATACTTCTTCAATGGGTGGACGTCTGACAAGTTTCATGGGCGCATGGTATCATGCGACGAAATATGCGCTGGAAGGATTCAGTGATGCTTTACGAATGGAAGTTAAACAATTTGGCATTGATGTTGTGTTGATTGAACCAGGCGGAATAAAAACAGACTGGGGATTTATCGCCGCTGATCACTTAGAAGAATCAGCAAATGGGGGAGCCTATGAAGCAGCCGCAAAGAAAGCTGCTGCGGGTATGAGAAAACAATACTCATCTAATATGCTTTCAAATCCGTCGGTCATTTCAAATGCTATTTCAAAAGCGATAAATAAGAGAAGACCTAAAACTCGCTATTTAGTAGGTTTTGGTGCAAAACCATTAGTGTTCATGCACACTATTTTGCCGGACAGAGTATTTGATTTTATTATGAAGAATGCCAGCTGACTGACTTGGGATGGCACCATTATTAATGACCGAAATCCGTATTTTTCAAAGTGAAAAAATAGATCAGTGAAAGTAAAGCAATCAACAAAATCATTAGAATTGGAGCAAATAGATTTGAATAACGTAAAAAGAATAAATTTCTTTAAACGTGATGGATTGACTTTTAATGTTATTGATAAAGGCCCAATAGATGGAGAAGTTGCAGTCCTTTTACATGGCTTTCCACAAAGGGCTTCATCTTGGTCAAACGTAATGAAAGAATTAAACAAAGCTGGATATCGTACAATTGCTCCGGATCAACGAGGATATTCCCCAGAGGCCAGACCAAAAGGACGTTATGCTTATAGAGTGTCAGAATTAGCAATGGATGTTGTTGAACTAATCAAACAGCTTATTACAGGACCCGTTCATTTAGTAGGTCATGATTGGGGTTCTTTCGTTGGGTGGACTGTTGCTGGTAAATATCCCAAGTTTATTAAGACGTGGACTTCTGTATCTTTACCGCATCCTAAAGCATTTGTTCGTTCCCTGTTTTTAAGTAAACAGTCTTTCCATTCTTGGTATATGCTTTTTTTCAGTTACCTCTTATACCTGAATTCCTATTAACCAACATGCGCTCTTTGAGAAATACAATGCTTAAAAATGGGGGGATGGATGACGAACTTGTAAATAGGTATGAACAAGAAATGATTAAAGAGAGAGCGTTAAAAGGGGGGATAAATTGGTACAGAGCAATGCCTTTCTTCGGAAAAGCACTTAACATAAATGTTCCAACCACTCATATATGGGGAGACAAAGATGTTTCATTAGAAAGAAAGGGTGCGGAATTGGCAGGGAACTATGTAAACAGCTCATATAATTTTGAAATCATTGAAGACGGAACTCATTGGCTTCCTGACCAATCCCCTAAACAGCTTGCTAAGTTATTAATTAAATCGTTTGAAAGGTAATAAATGAGTTGTTGCTATACTATTGGTGATTATTAATAACTACAGCATTAAAAGAACTACCCATAGCAGCCGATAAAGGCAGATGCTGCGGATATAAGAAATCAATGCTCTTCTAGTATGCTATAAAACTGCCGGTCATTTCAATTGCTGTTTCACAAGAGAAAACTAAAAATTCATTATTCAGTTGGCCCTTGTATAAAACTAACAGTGTTTATGTACACTGTTTTATCAGTTAGAGCCTTAAATTTATGATGAAGAACGTAAGCTAATCAATTTAGAAAGAAGTTTTTAAAATGAAGTTAACAATTACTACTCAATTTCAAGAATTTATTTTGAGCTTAGGACTTTCTATGGAGGATTTATTGCGCCGTGCGGGGATTCCAAACTTACTTTGGAAAGAGGAACTTGTCGTTACTGATCAAGAATACTATCGTTTATTACATGAATTTGATCTTTTAGTAACGGACGAGCAACTTTTAGCTTTTAGCGAAGTTAAAAACATTAACATGTTTATGCCGCCTATTTTTGCAGCGCTGTCTGCCCAAAATGGTATAGAAGCACTGCACCGGTTTGCCACCTACAAGAAGCTGATTGGTCCTGTTTCAATTCGTGTACAAGCGCTCGAAGAGGTGGTTAGTGTTCACTTTTCGTTTATTTATCCTGAGCAGAAACTTCCGCGCTTTGCGCTATTAAATGAACAGCTGCTCTTGATTAGTCTGTTAAGGACAGGAAGCGGTGCGGACATTAACCCGCTCACGATCAGCGGTCCATTTGAATATGGCGGACAGATTGAAGGGTATGTAGGAGCTGTGCCAGAAGTAGGGGAAGAGAATCAGCTGGTGTTTAAAGTGGAAGATTTAAATCGGCCATTTTTAACCCAAAATAATAGCATGTGGCAATATTTAGAGCCGGCACTAAAAAATAAACTCGCAGAGCTCTCAGCTCAAAGGTCATTTTCAAGTACTGTTCAGACAGCCTTATTTCAAGCAATACCTAGCGGTAACTTCTCATTAGAAGAGATTGCACATTCATTAGGAGTCAGTCCTAGAACGCTTCAGCGCAATTTAAGTGCTGAGGGTACTGCCTTTAATCAACAATTACAAGCAACACAAAAAATGCTTGCGCTGAATTATGTGCAAAATGATAGCTTAAACATGAATGAGATCACGTATCTTGTAGGATACGCAGACCCTAGTTCATTTTCCAGAGCTTTTAAAAAATGGACAGGCAAGACAATCTCTCATTATAAAAAGGAGAACACTGAGAAGAGAGAGGGATAATGATGGAACAGCATTTTAAAGCGGTCGGAATTTTTGCTGATGATATACCGGCCGATGGCAATCAGGATCGCTTAGGCTTAACACCGGATTATGGGAAAGAAACGAAGTAAGAGGAGTAGACTATGATGTGTTTACTCCTCTTTTTCTGTCTATGAACCTTTTGTTGTAATTGATGTAAATTTGCGCTGACTGCTCTGGTGTTTCTTTTCTCTCCGTATCGATCCACTTTTCAAGTATGTCAAATTCCGCAGAATCGAATTCATAATAATACTTCAAAATCCTTCATTAAGTCAGCTTTGAATTTCTAAAATACCGCAGGGGCGTATTCCTCTAAATGTTTCACATTCTTTTTCAGCCTCTAATATTCAAATCGTACTATTCAGCAGCAAGTAATTTGTAACGCTTTTCTTCCGTCGAATTCTTTATAAGATATTTTAGCTAAGGATTATAGAATGTTGATTACTTGCAAATCATTAAAAAACAGCTGTCTTTTTTTTAGACAACTGTCCCTTGACCTTCACCTCATTATAAAGATATAAGGAGAACTTTGTGAATCGGCGTATTACAGTTAATCAGCTCTTCAAATGAGGGTTATTTAATGCAATATCAGAGTAAATTTGAGCTAATTGCTTTGGGGTTTCCTGGGTGCCGCTGGCAATCCATTTTTCAAGCATGTGCCAAATGCCTGCGGAATGGAAGTCATTATAATACTTTAAAAACGTATCATCAAAATCTTTCATTACATGAGCTTTAAATTTTTCAAATACAGTAGGTGCATATATTCTCAAGTGCTTGAGAATCATAATAAAAAGATTATTTTTATAAATAAGCTTTAAAAAATCGACATGTTCATACCAAAACTCGAAGTAGGCATAAGACATGGAGTAAGGCGTGAGTGATTCTAAAGATTCAAATGCTTTTTCAGTCTCCTTCATTAACCCTGAAATATATTCGTAAAGCACATCTTCTTTAGAGTCAAAATTACGATAAAAAGTTTTTCGTACCAGTCCGGCTCTATCTGAAATTTCCTTAATCGAAATCTTATCATAAGGCTTTTCTTCCATTAGTTTTAACAATGCTTCAATAATCCATTTCCTTGAACGGATAGAAATAGGATTATTACTTTTTTCGTTATTCATTCATCATGATCTCCTTATCAAAACAAATGTCTCATATTCTCAAATATGTATCACTTGTTCTCAATATATTGACTTGAACTTCTCCTATTCATTATAATTCACCTTAACGAGTGATACAAGTGTGTATCTTGATACATGTGTTACATTTTATCGATCGAACAAATCTCTTCCTGGAGGAATGGACGGTATGACTCAGAATAAAAAAGGCGTGGTCTTAATTACGGGGGCATCCGCAGGGATGGGGAAGGCGACTGCGGAGCTCTTGCTAGAACGAGGGTATATTGTTTATGGAGCGGCAAGACGTGTAGACAAGATGAAAGACTTAGAAGTAAAAGGTGCAGAGATTTTAGCTATGGATGTGACAGACGAACAGTCTATGATCGATGGTGTAAACCGAATCATTCAGGAACAAGGAAGAATCGATGTGTTATTTAATAATGCAGGCTATGGCTCTTATGGGGCTGTAGAAGATGTTCCGCTAGATGAAGCGAAAAGACAGTTTGAAGTAAACCTTTTCGGACTAAGCCGTTTAACCCAATTAGTATTACCCCATATGAGAGAGCAAAGATCAGGTAAGATCATTAATAACTCCTCAATGGGCGGAAAAGTTTATACTCCATTAGGTGCATGGTATCATGCGACAAAGCATGCATTGGAAGGCTACTCTGATTGTCTTCGTTTTGAAGTTGCTCAATTTGGGATAGATGTAGTGATTATTGAGCCAGGATCAATTGAGAGTGAATGGAACGATATTACTTTAGAGAACGTTCAAAAAACTTCTGGTCATACAGCATATGCAAAGATGACAAAAGCCTTCGTAGATATGTCAAAAAGGTCACCAAAATCGACTTCTCCAAAAGTCATCGCAGAAATTGTCTTACGAGCGATTGAATCAAAAAAGCCAAGGACTCGATATGTAGCCGGACAGTTTGCAAAACCTCTGATCACACTGAGAAAACTAGTATCTGACCGCATGTTTGATGGCATTCTTTATAGAATGTTTAAGCTGAAGTAAAAGATACTTTTGAATTTGATGAAATGGTTCTTTATTAAGATAGACAAGAACTAAAAAACATAGAATCGCACAACCTGCGGGTATTAATCAAAGGAGTGTTAACATTGAAAAAAGAAATGAAAGGTCAACAATTTTTACCGATAAACGACATTAAAGGAGGAGCGGACAAAGTTGATGCATATAATCCCTTTTCTTGGTATGAAAAGATGAGAAAAGAGTCTCCTGTTTACTATGATCAAAATACAGGAATATGGAGTGTCTTTCTTTACGAGGATATAAAAAGAGTGCTCAGTGAAAAAGAAACCTTTTCAAGTCACTTTTCAACAAATAAAGGTTCCATCGGCAAAACATTGATTAATCAAGATCCGCCTAAACATACTCAAATAAGATCGATTGTTAACCGAAGCTTTACCCCGCGCGTAATGAAGGAGTGGGAGCCGCGCATTCAAGCGATTACGGATGAACTCATCCAGCGTATGGATGGAAAAGAAAAAATCGATATTTATAAAGACTTTGCCCATCCTCTTCCGATTATAGTGATTTCTGAGTTGTTAGGCGTACCTTCTGAATATATGGATCAATTTAAACAATGGTCTGATGTCTTAGTCAGTTCACCAAAAAGCAGTAAAGAGGAAGACATGAAAGAATTTTTAACTGCCCGAGAAACAGCAGAAAGAGAATTAGAAGAATTCTTTCAAACGATTATCGCGGAAAAACGAAAAAATTTAAGCAACGATCTTATTTCAATCCTTATACGGGCAGAAGAAGAAACTCTTAAAATATCGGAGAAAGAATTGATTCCTTTCTGTAACCTTTTATTAGTAGCCGGAAACGAGACGACAACTAATCTCCTAACAAATGCTGTTTTTAGTATATTGGAAAATGAAGGAGTTTACGATGAACTAAGAAATGATTTGTCTCTTATTCCTTCGATGGTTGAAGAATCTTTACGCTATCGTTCACCTGCACAGGTTCTCAGACGTAAGGTGATACGGGATACAGAGATAGGCGGTCAACAGTTGCGAAAAGGTGAAACGGTTATTGTATGGATTGGCTCAGCGAATCGTGATGAAAATAAGTTTAAAGATGCATCGACGTTTGATATTCATCGTAAACCAAATCCTCATATCGCTTTTGGGCACGGAATTCACTTTTGTTTAGGAGCGCCTTTAGCACGTATGGAAGCAAATATTGCGATGACGGCATTAATTAAAAAATATTCTTCTATCTCTCTTCCAGAAGGGTTTACTCTGGATCCAATCGAGAGCAGTGCCGTATATGGACTAAGAAGTTTTCCTGTACTTGTAAAACAATAATCCATCAACATGCAGGACGCAGAAATCCAATAGAGGGCGTAGAGGGCAGGATATACAAAAGGAGACGGAGGTGAGCCGAAGTTGGCTAAGTACACGATTGTAGATAAAGAAACTTGCATTGCATGCGGAGCTTGCGGAGCCGCAGCACCGGATATTTATGATTATGATGAGGAAGGGCTTTCCTTTGTTATTCAGGATCATAATCAAGGGACAGCCGAGGTGCCGGATGTACTGGAGGACGATCTGATGGAAGCCTTCGAAGGCTGCCCAACAGAAGCGATTAAAGTGGCAGATGAACCATTCGATGGAGATCCTCTTAAATTTGAGTAAAGCCTTCATAAGTACAGGGATGAAAACCTAAGAAAAGCTATAGTAAGTGAACCATCAACGCACCCATTGAAAGTGTTAAACTTAGAGTTGAGGTTTATACAATCTACTATATACCGAATAAAGGAAGTTGAGAGATGCCAGAGTATTCAAGAAACAACCCCTTTCCAGCAAAGGTGCTCAAAAATATTAATTTAAACCATGAGGGCTTTAATAAAGAAACAAGACATATTGAATTATCCTTAGAAGGTTCAGGGTTTTCTTACGTTCCAGGTGATGCTCTGGGTATCGTACCAGAAAATGATCCAGAATTAGTAGCTGAACTTCTGGCAGAAATGCAGTGGGACGGAGAACAGGTTATAACGATTAATAAGAAAGGCGATACGCTTCCGCTGAAGGAAGCCTTAACAACCTATTTCGAAATTACGTTACTAACGAAGAAAATTTTACAACAAGCAGCAGAATTCACAGAAAGTGAAGAGCTAAAAGTACTTGTGACTTCTGAAGATGCAAGTCAAATAAAGGAATATATGTATGGACGCGATTTACTGGATTTGTTACGTGAATTTGGTCCGTGGAAAGCTTCTGCTCAAGACATCACAGCTCTTTTAAGAAAAACCCCGCCGCGTCTTTACTCGATTGCCAGCAGTTTAGCTGCACATCCGAATGAAGTACATGTAACAATAGGCGTTGTACGTTATAACTCTTACGATAGGGATCGAAAAGGAGTTTGTTCGGTTCAATGTGCAGAACGTGCAGCAGAAGGGGATACGCTTCCCATCTTCATCCAACCCAATAAGCACTTCCATCTGCCGGAATCGGAAGAAACAGATATTATTATGGTTGGTCCAGGAACAGGGATTGCGCCATTCCGTTCCTTTATTGAGGAACGTGCAGTAAATAAAGTAAGCGGGAAAACATGGTTATTCTTTGGAGATCAGTATTCAGCAACCGATTTCCTTTATCAAGACGAGTTAGAGAAGTATCAAGAAGAGGGCGTACTTACAAAGGTAGATAAAGCGTTCTCTCGTGATACAGAACAAAAAGTATATGTACAACATAAAATGCTCGAAAACAGCAAGGAAGTGTATCAATGGTTACAAGACGGAGCTTATTTCTACATTTGCGGAGATAAGGAGTATATGGCAAAAGACGTTCATGAAACATTGATATCCATTATTGAAGAAGAAGGAAACATGAGCCGTGAGGAAGCTGAAGAACAGCTGGCAGCCATGAAAAAAGAAAAACGTTATCAACGTGATGTATATTAATAGTGATTAGTTAGAGAGAGCAGCTCCATTTCACAATGTGATGGAGTTGTCTTTTTTTATGAAGTTTTCACTCCATAATAATCTTCCATACTTTGTAAACGAAATGGCCGGTTTCAAAATTGCAGAAGATCAAGCTAGGGACTAAAAGGAAGAACAGAACTTTCCTTTTTTACTCGGACAGTTTGAAAACTAATTTATCGTTAAGTCCCGGCCGCATTAAGAAGACCAAGGGTTTTAGTCCCTTGGTCTTTTTTGTGTCCGTTACTCTTACGTCTAGTAGAACTTGCAGTCTTTGGTGGGAGCAGTAATCTTGTATTCACTTTTAATGATAGAAAGTGCCTTAAAAACATGTTTTTCTTTTCTTATACGGTCAATATCAGTCAAGCATCCAGAATCTGTTTGTATCGAAAAATGAAAATTCCCTAAAATGTGCCGGTTCATCAAAATACCAGTCCAAGCTGCAGTTCTTTCTTTACATAGTATGTAGAGATTAAAAAATGAGAGAAGGAGTGGCGTAATGTATTATAACGAAGGTGAAGATCAACAGTACGTTCCGAAGAAAAAGCCATACAATGAAGCCTGTGACCTTGGTCATGATTTTGATATGGCGGACGACGCAGCAAGAGCGGAAGCGGCAAGAGAAGCAGAAGCGAGAGCCAGAGCGGAAGAAGCCATAGCAAGGGCGGAAGAAGCAAGAGCCAGAGCGGCAGAAGCAGCAAAAGCAGCAGCAGAAGCAAAGGTAGAAGCGGCAAAATTAGCAGCCAAAGCGAAATGTAAAAAACGTCATAAGAAAGAGAAAAAACATGATTGCAAACGTAAGCACAAGAAGAAAAAATAAGAGCTTTTCATCATGTAAAAGATAAGATTCAATGTGTATTGATTTTATCCGTACAGGGGTGCAAAAACGATAAAGAAAAAGATTCTTGTCGGGGGATCAAACAGAAAGATTGCTCAGCAGAACCACGCATGGCAGGGCAAACATAATGTTCTATGGACTTCCATAGTCAGGTCGGGATATCACGCCGATAAATGTAAGTGCCTATCATGGTAGGAAAGACAAGAGTTTCGGCAGGTTGCCGCTCTTGTCTTTTTTTGTTTTTATATCATCTTCCCGTATATGTATCTATTTTTAAGTTTGCAGAACATCTGTCTAAGAATTTGTCCAATTCCTGCATATACTGGTATCGGAATCAAATGCTTATTGGGAGTGAAATAGATGGGATCAGCACAGTTAACGGGACGTGTCATCTTCAAAGGGGACCCCGGCTATACACAGGCGGTTAAGAATTGGAACCCTTATGTTGATGTCTGTCCGCTTGTCTTTGTTTTTGCACAAAATTCATACGATGTAAGTAATGCTATTAAATGGGCTCGTGAGAAGAATGTGCCTTTGCGTGTCAGAAGCGGCCGCCATGCTCTGGATAAAAATCTTTCCACGGTAAGTGATGGGATTGTTATTGATGTGAGTGACATGAATAAAGTTTTCTTAGATGAAAAAAACGCGGTAGCAACCGTTCAAACCGGCATTCACGTCGGCCCGCTTGTAAAAGGTTTAGCTCGGGAAGGTTTTATGGCCCCGTTCGGAGACAGTCCAACCGTCGGAATCGGAGGAATCACGATGGGAGGCGGATTTGGAGTGCTTTCACGATCGATCGGCCTGATAAGTGATAACCTTCTCGCACTGAAAATGGTAGATGCCAAAGGCAGGATCATTCAAGCAAATCATTCCCGCAATGAAGATTTACTGTGGGCTTCCAGAGGCGGCGGGGGAGGCAATTTCGGATATAACACCCAATATACATTCAAAGTTCACCGTGCCCCTAAAACCGCAACCGTCTTTAATATCATTTGGCCGTGGGAACAGTTAGAAACGGTATTTAAAGCGTGGCAAAAATGGGCGCCGTTTACAGACGAACGATTAGGATGCTACCTTGAGATTTACAGCAAAGTAAATGGTTTGTGCCATGCGGAAGGATTGTTCCTCGGTTCAAAACCGGAGCTGGTTCAATTATTAAAACCTTTATTAAATGCAGGAACGCCGGCACAAACAGTAATCAAAACACTATACTACCCGGATTGTATAGATTTCTTAGATCCTGACGAACCGATTCCCGGCAGATCTGATCAGAGTGTTAAATTCTCCTCGGCGTGGGCGCTCAATCTTTGGCCGGAAGAACCTATTGCAGTAATGAGACAATTTTTAGAAAAAGCGACTGGGACAGAAACCAACTTCTTTTTTATCAATTGGGGCGGCGCGATAAGCAGAGTTCCAAGCAGTGAAACAGCCTTCTATTGGCGCCGTCCATTATTTTATACGGAATGGACGGCCAGTTGGGAAAATAAATCACAAGAAGCTTCGAATCTTGCATCAGTTGAAAGAGTGCGTCAGCTGATGAAACCATATGTAACAGGTTCATATGTGAATGTTCCGGATCAAAATATCGAGAACTTCGGAAAAGCATATTATGGCTCAAACTTTGCAAGGCTTCAAAGAATAAAGGCGAAATACGATCCCGAAAATGTATTCCGTTTTCCGCAAAGCATCCCGCCATCGTATAAATAGGTTGATCGTTGTGGGAAACAAATTAAAAAACACACCAGAACATTCAGGTGTGTTTTTATTGTTGCTATAAAATTTGGTTATTCACTTGCATCCCAGTGCGGATTCCAAACGATTTCCCACAAGTGCCCGTCGGGGTCTTGGAAGTGACCGGCGTATCCGCCACAAAAGTATCATGAGCGGGATCAGTTAACGTAACGTTTGATTCATGTGCGATGTCTTTGCGGTCCCAAAGGGCAAGTTTCAGTCCCGTTTGCAAGTCGTTCAAATCTGTACCGGCTGTTCCTTCTGTAGGCAGAGCCAAGCCATCCCGATAGAAGTGCAGCGATTTTTCTAAATTGTCTGCGCCTAAAGTAATTACTGTAATCCGCGGCTTCATAGCAATGCAACCTCCCAAGCTAAGCTAATGATAAGAAACATTTTCATTGAAAATATTTTGACATTTCAGTAAAGAACCTATATATTCATATATGAGCACATAATCATATAAGGTTATTTTTGTGTCCGTGTTAGAATGCTTCATAGCAGAAAAGAAATAATAAATACAGTGTATGAGATAAGGAGGAGATTTTTATGGGTCACAATCACAATCACGCTGGCGGATCCAATAAGAAGGTTTTATTGATCTCTTTTATCATGATTACAGGTTATATGATAATAGAAGCGATAGGCGGATTTTTAACCAATAGTTTAGCGCTTTTGTCAGATGCAGGCCATATGCTGAGTGATTCAATCTCATTAATGGTGGCTCTGATTGCTTTTAAATTGGCCGAAAAAAAGGCAAGTCATCATAAGACATTCGGCTACAAACGATTTGAGATTCTTGCAGCTGTGATCAACGGTGTTGCATTAATATTGATTTCCCTTTATATCATTTATGAAGCAATCAAACGTTTCTCTCATCCGCCGGAGGTAGCAACAACCGGCATGCTGACGATTAGTATCATCGGGTTAGCTGTGAATATATTGGTCGCTTGGATTATGCTGAACGGCGGAGATACAAAGAATAACCTGAACATTAGAGGAGCTTACTTACATGTGATAAGTGACATGCTCGGATCTGTAGGTGCCATACTGGCTGCGATCCTTATCATCTTCTTCGGATGGAGCTGGGCAGATCCAGCGGCCAGTGTCATTGTGGCTATTCTTGTGCTGAGAAGCGGTTACCATGTGACGAAAGACTCCATTCACGTATTAATGGAAGGAACTCCGGAAAATATCGATGTCACTGACATCATTCATACAATTGAAGAGACAGAAGGAATTCAAAGCATTCATGATTTGCACATATGGTCTATCACAAGCGGATTGAATGCTCTTTCCTGCCACGCTGTTGTTAACGATCAGCTGACCATTTCTGAAAGTGAAAGTATTTTACGCAAAATTGAACATGAACTTGGAGATAAAGGCATTACACATGTAACCATTCAAATGGAAACAGCTGCGCATAATCACGACAATACGATTCTTTGTCAGGCCCAAACTGAGAATCCGCGTGACCATCATCATCATTAAAGGAGGAGATAGGGACTCACTTTGTCTGCTGACAATTAAGATAAAACCGGAGGGGGGCTTCATATGTACGACACGATAGTAATCGGAGCCGGTCAGGCAGGAATCTCAGTAGGATATTATCTAAAGAAGTCGGAACAAAAGTTTATCATTTTGGATAAAAGTCATGAAGTGGGGGAAAGCTGGAAAAACCGGTATGACTCATTGGTCTTATTTACTTCTCGAATGTACAGCTCTTTGCCGGGAATGCAGCTTGAAGGAGACAAGCATGGACTCCCTTCAAAAAATGAAATTGCTGCTTATCTGAAAAAATATGTTGAAAGGTTTGAAATCCCGATCCAATTACGGACAGAAGTAATAAGTGTCCAAAAATTAAACAACTATTTCTTAATAAAAACAAACCGGGAAGAATATCAAACGAAGAATCTTGTGATGGCCGCAGGCCCTTTTCATACCCCTAACATCCCATCAATATCAAAGGATGTAGCCGGTCATATTCGTCAATTACATTCTTCACAATATAAACATTCAAAACAACTGGAGCCTGGGAATGTACTGGTAGTCGGCGGCGGGAATAGCGGGGCTCAGATAGCTGTTGAATTATCCAAAGAAAGAGTTACATATTTGGCTTGCAGTAATAAACCGGTTTATTTTCCTTTATGGATTGGAAAAAGAAGCATTTTTTGGTGGTTTGATAAATTAGGAGTTTTACATGCAAGTCATACATCAATATTAGGCAAGTTCATTCAAAAGAAAGGCGACCCCATATTTGGGTATGAATTAAAACATGCAATAAGACAGAAGAAGATCATCTTAAAACAAAGAGTCATAGCCGGAAAGCAGAATGAAATCATTTTTAAAGACTCATCTTCAATAGAAGTAAACAATGTTATTTGGGCAACTGGTTTTAAGAATCCGCTTTGGTGGATAAAAATAGAAGGTGTTTTGGATAAGGAAGGCCGAATTATACATCACCGGGGTGTTTCAGCTGCGGAGGGATTGTACTTTATTGGTTTGCCTTGGCAGCATAGGCGAGGTTCAGCGCTGCTTCAAGGTGTAGGAAATGATGCTGAATACATTGTAAAACAAATGAACGGTGGATAGACTGAGGAGAGCAGTAACTTACGGGTTTACTGCTCTTTTTTGTGTTGAATACGTCCAGTTATGTGACTGTGGCTGTTTTAATCGGCTTGTGGAACAGAAAACACAATATCTCTTGGTTGTCGGACTGGTGAGTGCATACCCCGGGCAGGTTCAAGTTTCTCGGCTGCAACAGTATTACCCAAGAGTTACAGGCCTTTGGTATTTTTTATGCAAACGGGTTTTGTGGCCAAAACGTTTCTGCTAACTTCAGTCTTTTAGCCTGAACAAGGGAATTTCTTAGTGTGGCACACTCTCATTACAAAAAGCATAGGATAATATCACAAAAATTTAAAATTGCGGGGATGAAAAATGTATTATATACCTTTTTCGCATCAATGTTATTATTGTGTGAACGTACCGATGTATAGCGATGGAAGATCTGTTTATTGGACTGTTCCAAATAACTATGATCCTTCATACGAAGATAGAAACCTTCTCTTGAAAGATTATGGACCAAAACCATTTGTCGTGAATATCAATAAAGCCGCAAAACAAAACAATACGTTCCGTACGGCCCTATGGACAGGAGAGCATTTTCAAATTACTTTGATGAGTCTTGGTATTGGAGAAGATATCGGTTTGGAGATCCATCCTAACGTAGATCAATTCTTACGGATTGAGCAAGGCCGAGGGCTAGTTAAAATGGGCAAGAGTAAAGATCATTTAAGTTTCCGAAGAAATGTCTATGATGATTATGCCATTGTTGTCCCTGCCGGCACGTGGCACAATGTGATTAATACGGGTAATACGCCGTTAAAACTATATTCAATTTACGCTCCTCCCAACCATCCGTTTGGTACAGTTCATGTGACAAAGGCCGATGCAGCGGCTGCGGAAGATTAGTATAGGATTCCAGAGGACTTTGCTGCTGCAAAGACTATAAAAAAATCGTATTGGGACAGCATGATTAAATATAGCGATTGAATGGCTGAAACACAAAATATTAACGTTTCAGCTTGTCATAGTGCAGTTGATGCGGTGCTTTATTCCGCAACTTTTCAACAGCAAATGTGGTTTTTTGTCTGACCATTTTAATTGATTGGCAGTCAGTGAACATGAATTTGTAATAAATTTATCCTTGCTCCTCCTATAAGCGGCTTTAACAGCCAGGTTTCTGTTTCTCTTCAAACCATTTGCGAAGCTGATTAATATGAGCTTGATGATATCTATTATGGTCTGCCATATGCCATATTCCCCATTGAATGGTTGCTTGTTTATCTGCTTCATAATCTACTGTGTGATTCAGTTGATCGTCAGTTAGCTGATAACAAACAGACTTAAACATGCTGAATACTTCTTCATAATCAGTGAGAATTTGTTTTAATGAAACACCGGAAATGAAAGGAATCTTATTGTTCTTATCTAACATTGGTCCATACTTCTCTTCAAGCTGCTTTGGTATCGGTTCACCCTTTATTCTAAATATCCAGTTGAGATCAACATATGCTAAGTGTCTTATTAGCTGAGCTGTACTATTGTATGTTTGATTTGGTCCTTTATAATCGATCTCCTGCTGTGACATGTCTGACACAATGGATATTAAGCGGTTGTAATTTTCATTAACGGCAGAATAAAGCATTCCCACAAGATGATCCATGTGCGTTTCACCTTTTAAATCTAAAATCATAAAACCCCGCCTCATTAGTACAATTTTATATTTAGTTTGCCTTATTACTCTTATTTGTCAAGCAATCCAAAGAATGAATCGCTATAGGATGAAGCAATGAAGCAGGCTCTCTTTGCCTGCCTTTTTTGTGTGTCAGCCTTTACATCTGCCATGTTGGGTTATCTGAAACTGTCCTTTTTAAATGTCAGACAGTGTTATATGATACTCTGCAGATATTCAAGAATAGTACTTGGAGGTCATTCTCATGCAAATTTTATTGCTATCCCTACGCCTTTTCATGAAGATGAGCGTTTATATTCAGCAGGATTTGATGCTATTGTCGAACATTTGAAAAACAGCGGTATCCATTCGTTACTCATATGCGGCACGACTGGTGAACAGCATTCACTCAGCATAGATGAGCGCCTTCAGATCATTGAGTATGTTAATCAGCGAAAATTTGAAGATGTTGAACTGAAGTTCGGGGTTTCAGCCGTAAGAACCAGTGATGCCGTCAAACTGATGAAATACATTGAGAAAACCAATATTGATTTTGTACGGATTGTTTTTCCTCCTTATATAAGACCGACACAGCAGCAAGCCGTTTGTTACATTATTCATTCATCAATTGACTTCATATTATTTCATTTGATAACATAAAATGGTTATTGTGATTAAAAAAGGATACCCGTTTTTATAAAAAGGAGTCATAACGTTGCTGAAAAGGTTTTTTCTTGTTTTTCTTACGCTGATGATGTCTATATTTGCTGTATTCGCGGCGGCTGAAGAGTCTCCCGGCGATCGTGTCACTTCTTTTGACGAGCCTATGATTTTATTGATCTCACTCGGAATCATTTTATGTTTGTTCATTCCGCCATTCGTCATGTCCTTTTTTAGCAGCTTGGTTGTAAGAATCATATCCGGAGTCTATCAATGTTTTATCGTTCTCACGTTTGCGGGCCTCATTCCGATTGGATTTCTGATTCCCCATGGCTTTTTGACAATTCTTGCTGCCGTTCTGGGGACTTTGGTCAGTTCAGCGAGTGTTGCCGTGACCTTATTCGTTGGCAGGAAAAAAGAGGCCGGAAGGTTTTAAAACTAGTGGGTAAGCTGCAATATTGAAGGGGAATCCCAGTGATATCCGCAGCGCTTTTTGCCGGTCATTGTTTGACTATTTATATGGAATAGCATAGAATTAAAGTAAATATTTATAAAAAGTCACTAGGGGAGCTTTAATAGCTGAGAAGAGACAATACGTCCTGACCCTTTGAACCTGATTTGGTTAATACCAGCGTAGGGAAGTGAAAAATTAGAGAGATTCTTTATCTTATCTATATTTAAGCCACTTTCCATAGAGGAAAGTGGCTTTATTTATTTTGAAAGGGTGATATGAAGTGGCGACTAAAAAAGTTTTTCTGGCAGGGCCTTTTAAAAGTTTAGTAGATGAGAAAACTGGATTGATGAGTACGTATGAGAGGGGAAAGCTGGAATCATTAATTTCCTTTTTTGAGAATGAAGGATGGCTGGTTCATAATGCTCACAAGCGGGAAGGGTGGGGGAAAGATTTCATGACACCCCTTCAATGCACTAAAATTGATTTTGATGAAATAAGCACTTGCGACCTTTTTGCAGCATTCCCCGGATCACCCGCTTCTCCCGGAACACATATAGAAATTGGATGGGCTTCCGCCTTGAAAAAAAAGATCGTGCTATTTCTAGAAAAGGACAAGGATTATGCTTTCTTAATTCAAGGGTTAAATGCAGTGGCGGATGTTGAGTACATCAGCTATAAAGATACAGATGATTTATTAGAGAACATTAAAAATATCTTTGCAGCATATAAGGCGGAATCTCAATGAGAAAGAGAACTTTTCATGAAGCATATACGGAAACGCTGTATGACATCTATCACAACCCTGAATTTTTCAATTCACCGCGCGGACAAAAAAGCAGAGAACAATTGAACTACCATCTGACTCTGGAAAATCCAATAGAACGTGTCACTTATTTATCCTCAAGAAAAACCAATATCGTGTTTAATTTTGCTGAAGTGTTATGGTATTTATCGGGGAGTAACGACTTAGATTTTATCAGTTATTACAATAAAAAAATGCCTTCATATTCAATGAATAAAAAAACATTAACAGGCACTGCGTACGGGCCTAAAATATTTGAATTCGGAAATGCAAAACTAAATCAATGGAATCGAATAAAAAATCTTTTGACACAAGAAGATATTGATTCAAAAAGAGCATTTATTCAAATATTCGATGCTTCGGAACTCTTCGTTTCAGAAAATATAGATGTTTCCTGCACAATCGGTTTGCAGTTTTTTGTGAGGGAAGGCGAATTATACATGTCTTCTGTCATGCGTGCAAATGATGCTTTTCGCGGGATGATCAGTGATCTTTTCTCATTTACCTTCATGCAGGAATTAATGGCCAGAGAACTGCGTTTAGAAGTCGGAGAATATTTTCATAATGCGGGATCAATCCATATTTATGATTCAGATCATGAATGGGCGAAAACGGTGCTTGAGGAAGCTGAAAATCACCATGATATTCCGGAATTTGAATTTCCGAAAATGCCTGAGGGAAATAACTGGCCGTCCATTGAAACAGTCTTAAAGTACGAAGAATTACTTAGGAAAGATCAAATTTCTATGACAAAAAACGATATTGAAATGCTTGATTTACCTGATTACTGGAAACAGATTCTTTTCCTTTTCAGTATATACCAGCATATTGCATATAAACGGGATATGGATCATTCTCTATTTCAAAGTTTACTTCCTATATATCAATTTTTCGTCAGGAATAAGTGGTTTCATTATTTCTCAATTGAGCAAAAGGAGGAAATTCAATGAAAACTTCATGGAAAGAAGACAGTGTTGCTGGTAAATTCGATGCTTATAATGACGTTTTAGAACAAACGTTAGGTTTTGAGTTTGTTTTTCGTACTTTTGATAAAGCGGAGATTAAAAAGGTGCTGGATTTCGGATGCGGTCCGGGAAAGGTAGCTTACAGGCTGGCTGACAGAATAGGCTGCAATGTGATCGCAGTCGATGAATCAAGGAAGATGTTAGATATAGCAAAGGCAAAAAGACAACATCCTCATGTGAACTATCATTTAATTGAACACGATAATCTTTCCTTCTTACCAGATCACTCAGTTGATGCTGCAATGGCCTGTTATGTTTTTATTAATACGGATAGTGACCAGCGTATCAAAGGTATCATAAATGAAATTTTTCGTGTGTTAAAACCAGGAGCTTCATTTGTCATACTCGATACGAATCCTGATTCAACCGGAATTGAATTTTCAACCTTCCGCAATGGAATACCGGGGAAAGAATATTCTTACGGAGAAGAAAGAAATGAATGGCTCCATGTTCCGGGACAAGCAGATTTAATTTTAAATGATTTTCATTGGCCGAAGTCAATGTATTATAAACTATTAACTCATGCAGGTTTTGATAATGTAACTTTATCAGAACCAACGTTAAACGATATTGACCAAGAGCATGTAAAAGCCATAGAGAAAGAGTTTCAATTTAATAATTGGAAATGTGAAAAGGAATATCCGCCTTTTGTCATTTTTAAAGCAGTGAAACCTGCCTGAAGGAGGAGTGTAAGTTGACGGATATTTATAAAGCGCTTTCGATTGCTGGGACTGATCCTTCCGGAGGGGCGGGAATTCATGCGGATTTAAAAACATTTCAGGAACAAAAGGTATATGGAATGGCTGTTATTACATCAGTTGTTGCACAAAACACACTTGGTGTGAAAAGTTTTGAGGAGATGTCTCTTCAGAATATATCTCAGCAAATAGACTGTGTCATGGATGATATAAAACCGGATGCTGTCAAAACCGGTATGCTTGCAAGTATAGGAATTATTGAATTGCTGGCAGAAAAGTTAAAAGACGCAAATATTCAATCGTATGTGATGGATCCGGTTATGATTGCTAAAAGCGGACATCATCTGCTCCATAAGGACGCCATTGATCATTTGAAGAAATTATTAATACCCCAAACAACTGTTATTACACCGAACATTCCGGAAGCGGAAGTAATCATCGGCAAATCAATCGAGACTGTACAGCAGATGCGTGATGCGGCGAAAGAAATAGTGGAGGTATACGGGGCGAAAAGTGCTGTCGTAAAAGGGGGGCACCTGAACGGAGAAGCCCGTGATATTTTGTACTTTGACGAGGACTTCGAGGAATTTGTTTCTCCCCGCTTTGATACAAAGCATACTCATGGAACAGGATGTACATTTTCAGCTGTGATAACTGCAGAGCTGGCAAAGCAGCACAGCATACCGGAATCAGTGGCAACTGGAAAGGAATTCATTTCAGCAGCCATTAAACATCCCTTAGGAATCGGGAAAGGACAAGGCCCTACAAATCATTTTGCGTATCGCTCAACTATTAACCAAGAGACAACCGCTTAAGGAGTGTTACGATGATTTCCAAGAATTATGATGTATTTTTATTTGATTTAGACGGAGTGATATATATAGGAGATAAAGCTTTACCAGGAGCTGTGGCCTCTTTAAAACGACTCCGTGAAGAAAAGAAAGCCATTCGCTTTTTAACGAATGATCCTTGTGTTACAAGAGAAACGATTGTGAAACGCCTTCATAAACTGGGGATTTCAGCAAGTATTGGTGAAGTGTTTACTGCGGGGTGGGCAACAGCTGATTACCTTGTCAGTGAAGGAATAAAGAAGGCATATATATTGGGAAATGACCAACTTAAAAGTGAAATTCAAAAGGCCGGTATTGATCTTACGGAAGATCAGGCGGAGGCTGTTGTCATTGGATGGGATCAAAATATTACATTTCAGGATGTGCATAAGGCAGTAAACCTCATCCGCTGCGGAGCTTCATTTATCGCTGCAAACGGGGATAAAACATTTCCTGCCGCTAACGGACCAGCTCCCGCGACAGGCGCTATAGTCGCGGCTGTTAAAACAGCAGCTGCTAAAGAGCCGATGATAATTGGAAAACCGGCGTCTTCAATATTTGAAAAAGTACTCGAGCCTTTTGAGGATAAAGAGAGATGCGTTATGATCGGGGATACGCCTGAAACAGATATTGTCGGAGCAAACCAAATAGGCATAACTTCCGTATTAGTTTCTGATCAACATACTTTATTTCCTGCAAAACATGATTTTAGAAATCCGGATGTTGTGATCCGCGATCTGAAAGACTTGTTCGATAATGAAATAAAGGCAGAAGTACGGAAAAAACCGGATTTCCAATGGACAGAACAAGTGAAAGCCGGAGTCGCTGGAATTATAATGAAAGAATCAAGTTCCGTTTTATTAATGAAGCGTGCTGATAATGGTTTATGGGGCATTCCTTCAGGCCATGTGGAACCTGGTGAAACAGTTGAACAAGCAATTATAAGAGAAATAGAGGAGGAAACTGGATTAGTGGTGAAAGTCTCTAAAATGATAGGCGTTTATTCTGATCCGAGTTCACAAACCTTTATATACCCTGACGGCAGAGTCAGCCATTTTATTACCAATTGTTTTCAATGTGACGTCATCGGCGGCACTTTGAAAGAGTCCACAGAGGAAGCCATGGAAATCAGATATTTTGATATCCATGAATTACCTGAACATCTCTTGCCGATGCACCCGAGATGGCTGGATGATGCTTTGGAAATGAAAGAGAATGCTTTTATTCGATAAGGAACAGTACGCCAAAAATACTTTTTGGGGGTTATTTACAAGAATTAACGGTTCTCAACCCGTATCTCTCGGCCGCGTTCCAATAACACCAAGTGTCACAGACCCTTGGTGTTTTTTAATTCCGGCAGGACCTTAATGCAAGAGCGGCAGAAAAGAAGGTATAATGGGCGGAGAAGAGGTGTCAGCCAATGAAAATAACCAGAGAGACATTAGAAAAACAGCAAATTTGGATATATGGTGTGACTCTTGTGATCGGCGGAATAGCGGGGATCGCCGGGAAAGATTCAGGACTTCGCTGGGGATGGACGATATCACCGCTTATCGCTGTTCTCATGTATGCCATGTTTGCCCAAATTCCATTCTTGAAGCTGAGGGAAGCCATGTCAAATCTTAAGTTTATGGCGGCTTTACTGATCGGTAATTTCTTAGCTGTACCTGTCGTTGTATGGGTGTTAACCGCTATTTTTCCTCAATCTCCTCCTATATTATCAGGGGTTTGTTTGGTATTGCTTACACCTTGTATTGATTACGTCATCGTCTTTACTCAGCTCGGCAAAGGAAATGAGAGATTAATACTGGCTTCCACGCCGGTTTTGTTCGCCGTTCAGATGGCATTGCTTCCGTTATACCTGTGGCTGTTTATCGGGAAAGAAGTAATAGGGACTGTTCATGCGGGACCGTTTCTGGAAGCATTCTTATTGTTAATAGCGGTGCCGCTGCTGGCGGCGGTGATGACTCAACTATGGGCTGATAAGAAGCCGGCGGGAGAAAAGGTGTTGGAATGGACGGCGTGGCTGCCTGTTCCTTTTATGGCTCTGGTCTTACTGGCGGTCGTCGCCACACAAATCGGCAAAGTCATCAATGATGCTGACATCATTATACGTGTGATTCCGATCTATCTGCTATTCCTGCTCATTATGCCGTTTGTCTCCCGTTTTATCGCATATGCGTTCCGTCTGAATACAGGTGAAGGAAGAGCATTGATCTTCAGCACGGGCACAAGGAATTCTCTCGCAGTCCTTCCGTTAGCGCTGGCTCTGCCGGATGCTTGGGCCTCATTAGCCGCTGCTGTTATCGTCACACAGACGATTGTTGAGCTGATCGGCGAATTGGTTTATATCAAAGCGGTGCCCGGATGGCTGCTCAAATAAAAAATAATCTGCGCTGAAAAAAACATACCAATAGATATTGGTATGTTTTTTATGAGAATTATAAAGTTGCAATATCAATGACGAAACGGTAGCGGACATCGCTTTGGAGAACCCGATCGTACGCTTCGTCAACTTGATCGGCCGGTATCACTTCAATTTTAGGAGCAATGCCGTGCTCGGCGGCGAAATCAAGCATCTCCTGAGTCTGCGGAATACCGCCGACGAGTGAACCCGCAATGCTGCGGCGGCCCGTGATTAAGGAGAACACACTGTATGAGTCCGGCTTAGCGGGCGCTCCCACATTTACCAATGTACCGTCAATGCGAAGCAGGGATAAGTAGGCATCTACGTCAAGGTTCGCGGATACTGTATTTAAAATAAGATCAAATCGTCCGGCCAGCTCAGTGAATGTATTCGGATCGCTTGTCGCAAAGTAATGATCAGCTCCAAATTCAAGCGCTTCGTCTTTTTTGTTCATTGAGCGGCTGAGGACGGTGACCTCTGCGCCTAAAGCGTGCGCGAATTGAACGGCTAAATGTCCGAGCCCGCCCATTCCGACAATCGCCACTTTTTTGCCGGGACCGGCATTCCAGTGTTTCAGCGGAGAATAGGTGGTAATGCCCGCGCACAATAGCGGACTGGCAGCATCCAAATCCAGCTGATCGGGAATACGGACAACGAATCTGTCAGTGACAACTATTTTCTGGCTGTAGCCTCCGTACGTAGGATTTCCGTCGTAGTCCAGGTTATTATAGGTCTGAACAACGCCTTTTGTGCAATATTGTTCGTCTCCGTTCAGGCAGTATTCACATTCCCCGCAGGAGTCTACAAAACAGCCGACACCCACACGGTCGCCGGCGGCAAATGTGGTGACTTCTTCACCTACGGCTTCCACAACTCCGGCAATTTCATGGCCGGGAACCATCGGAAAGATTCCGCCGCCCCATTCATCGAATGCGCTGTGGATGTCTGAGTGACAAATCCCGCTGTACTTAATATCAATCAGGATATCGTGCGGCCGTAATGCTCTTCTCTCAATCGTCGTCCGCTCAAATTTAGCTTTTGCATGCGGAGCGCTTAATACACGAGTCGGATGATTATTGCACATGGTTATCTTCCTTTCCAAGATAAAGTGATGAATCCTCTGTTCGGTTTTACTTTAAATGTTAAAGCGGACTTTAAGTCAAGGGGTTTGGTTTATTTTTCTATGAAATGATATTCTATAATGGCACGCTTATGAAAGGTATGAAGGATGGGTGGTAAGAATATGAAGATTGCGCAGGCTGCAAAGCAGGTTGAGTTATCAGCCGCGACGCTTAGGTATTATGAAAGTATAGGACTGATTCCTCCGGTAAAACGCGATGAAAGCGGCATCCGCGATTATGACGAAGATGATGTGAATTGGATTCAATTTATAAAATGCATGAGAAGTGCCGGGCTGTCGATTGAGGCGCTGATTGAATATACCGCTTTATTTATTGAAGGAGCCGATCATACGATCGAACCCCGAAAAAACATCCTTATAAATGAAAGGAAAAGGCTGACGGAGAAACAGAGGGAAATTGATGAAACTATAAAACGATTAAACAGGAAGATTGAGGATTACGAAGATATCCTTGAAAATGAAGCGAAACTTAAAAACAGATTGAAAGCTGAATGTATTTCTGAATGAAGAGAAGGTGTCCCGGGCGCCGGGCCGCATGAAATGTACCAAGGGAAACGAGCCTTGGTTTTTTTATTTTCTAAAGAGAGGAAACAAAACAGCTTTTTCTATCTTATCAATCATTACTTATCCTTTTTTCAGCTTGACTTTTTTACTGCAGACTTTTAAAGTGTGAAATGTTGCTTAGACTGTGATTAGCGACTTTAATGCTGAAAAGAGGTGGTTTACCCAGATGAACAATCATAAGAATCCTTGGGCGTTATTGCCTTTAGTCTTATTCGTAGGGCTTTTTGTCGGCTCTGGTCTGGTGACCGGAGATTTTTATAAATTGCCGATCTTGATTGCCGCGATCATTGCGTCAGCTTTTGCGCTGTTATTTAACCGGAAGAAATCGCTCAATCAAAAAATAGAATGGTTCGCTTCCGGTGCGGGACATCCTGATATTATCATTATGGTTATGATTTTTATATTGGCAGGTGCCTTTGCTTCAGCGGCTGAGGCGATGGGAGCGGTGCATTCAACTGTCAATCTTGCTTTGAGCATAATTCCGCAGCAGTTTTTGCTGCCGGGGCTGTTTATCATTGCTTGTTTTATTTCTATATCGATGGGAACATCAATGGGTACGATTGCGGCGGTTGCGCCGATCAGCGCGGGTCTGAGCGGAGAGCTTGGCATCTCCGGCGCGATTACAATGGCAGCTGTGGTCGGCGGAGCTATGTTCGGAGATAATCTTTCTTTTATTTCCGATACGACCATCGCGTCAGTCCGGACGCAAAAAACACAAATGATGGATAAATTCAAAACGAACTTCCTGATTGTTTTGCCCGCTGCTATTTTAACGGTTATTATCTTATTTTTTATTCCGGCAGGCCACGCGGGCCATGCGGGCGCTGCATCTTACAGCTGGATTAAGGTGCTTCCTTATGTCGCCGTGTTAGTTTTTGCGTTAATCGGTTTTAATGTGATGGCTGTCATATTCGGCGGATTGGTTTTGACGGGGATCATCGGATTGGCGGGCGGCAGCCTGACGTTTGACTCTTATTTTAAGGCGATTACGGATGGAATCGCCGGAATGAGCGATCTGATCATCCTGTCCATGCTGATCGGCGGGATGGTTGGCGTAATGAAACAAAACGGCGGGATCGACTTTTTACTGGAATTTATCACGAAACGAATCCGTTCAAAAAAAGGCGCCGAAGCCGGCATTGCCGGACTGGTCAGCGTGACGAATCTGGCTGCGGCCAATAATACGATCTCCATTATCGCAGCCGGGCCGATTGCAAAGAATATCGCTGATAAATTCAACATCGACAACAGAAAATCGGCAAGTATTCTGGATATCTTTTCGTGTATGATACAAGGATTGATTCCTTACGGCGCGCAGCTGTTATCAGCCGGGAAATTCGGGAATATTTCACCCGTCAGCATCCTGCCATACTCTTTCTATCCCGTTTTAATCGGAATCTGCGGCATCGCCGCCATTATGTTTGGACTGCCGAAATTCACAAGAAATACGAAATAAAAGATAAAAAAAGGCGCCGTTCGGCGCCTTTTTTCTTTCATGACAGCCAAGCATTTCTCAAAAGCTGTACGCCCTGTGTGATCTGATCCGTATCGAGATGGGCGAAACCTAACTTTATGATCGGCGGTTCAGGCTTTCCGGCAACGAAATAAACGGCGGTAGGATATACCTTCACTCCGTACTGAAAAGCGCGTTCGATTAATGTTTCTTCTGTATAGTTCAGGTGAACTCTTATCAATATATACAATCCCGACTGCTCGCCGATGATCGTCACCTGATCGCCGAACTGCTGCTTGATATGTGAAGTCAAGTGCTGCATCTTACGCCTGTAGACAGTGCGCATGCGCTTAATATGGCGGGTCCATTCACCGGCTTTCATCAATTCAGCCATGGTCAGCTGGTTAAGCGAAGAAGCGGTGCTTTCGAAATGAATAAACCGTTTTTTATACCGGTGCAAAAGGCGCTGCGGCAAAACCATATAGCTTATGCGGATGCCCGGTAGAAAGGATTTTGAGAAATTCCCTAAATAAATCACCCGGTCTGATTGAATGGAAGCAAGAGCGGGAAACGGCTGCTGTGTATAACGGAATTCACTGTCATAATCATCTTCAAGAATATAACCCTCTCTATGATTCACCCAATTGATCAGTGTTTGGCGCTGCTGAATGGACATGCTTACGCCGTAAGGGCTGTGATGGGATGGGGTCACATAGATTAATTTTTCTTTCATTGCATGCAATTGAGAAAAATCAGCTCCGTTTTCATAGACAGGCATCGTTTCCAGAGATAGCCCGTGAAATTGAAATGCCGCTCTGGCCCCGTCAAACCCAGGGTCTTCAACGATAATTCCGGAAAAATCCTCTTTCAGAATCCGGCTGAGATATATCAGCATCTGCTGGGTGCTGCTGCCGATGATAACCGAATCCGCATCTGTTTTCACTCCGCGTGATTCCAAGAGATAAGCGGCAATTTGTTCACGCAGGTTTCTCTCGCCGAACGGTTCACCGTACAGAAAGCTTTTCTCTGATGCCAAAACTTGATTGTATAATTTTCTCCATGTTTTCAGAGGAAAATGCTTTTGATCGACGGCTCCGGCGCGAAAATCAATCAGGGCCGGCTGAGCTGATTCGGTTTTCTCAGCGTAAACAACATCATGTTCTTGTTGAAATAAAGAGGGTTCTATTTCATTTGCAAAATAACCTTTGCGTGTTTCTCCGCGAATGTATCCCTCCGCTAAAAGAAGATCATAAGCCATCAGCGTTGTATTGCGGCTTACCCGCAGGGAATCCGCCAGCTCGCGAATGGATGGCAGCCGCTCACCTGCCTGAATATTTCCTTGCTCAATCAATGTTTTAAATTGCTCGTAAATTTGTTTGTATTTCGGGGTGCCGCTTCTGAAAGCGAAAATCAAATTTTTCATCAGATGTTCTCCTCTGACATGTGTATTTATTTGAAACTGTATCTTTTTAAATGTCAGTTGATATTTTATTATAGCGGAAAGCGCTTTATCAATCCATGTTCAGAGAGGAGAGTTTTGTATGTATATTCCGGCTCCATTTCAGCTGAGTGAAGCTGAAGCGTGCGATGTAATCAAAGAGTATGGTTTCGCAGCATTGTTTTCAACGGCGGGGGGCATGCCGTATGCAACCCACCTGCCATTGATGATGAGTAAGGGTAACGAATGCTTATACGGTCATTTTGCATTGCCGAACCCCCAATGGAAAGAGATTGATGGCCAAAACGTATTAGCCGTTTTTCAAGGGCCTCATTGTTATATCTCGCCTAAATGGTATGAGACGAATCAGGCTGTTCCCACATGGAATTATGTGGCGGTTCATGTTTACGGAGAGGCGGAGCTTTTGGATGAGGAAGAAACCGTGCAGTCGATGAGTGATCTCGTATTGAAATACGAAAGCCCCGACAGCCCGTACAAATTAGAGGATGTCGATGCGAAATTGCTGGAAGGCATGAACAAAGGGGTAAAAGGTTTTAAAATCAAAATCAACAAAATAGAGGGACAGGCGAAGCTTAGTCAAAATCATTCAGCCGCAAGACAAGGGCTGGTCGTACAACAGCTCAAACAGATTCCTCATACAAACGAACAGCTCATTTCCGGCTTGATGGAAGAAAACATCAAACGGATCACCGCAAAAAACTGACAAGCATGTTAAAAACATACCGGCAGCATGCGGTATGTTTTTTTCTGATTATGAAGCTTTTCTCAGGATGAATAACGACTCGAACAGCACATAAATCAAAGGCGCCATTAAAATGAAGAAAGAATGAAAAATAGCATACGGTATGAGTAAGTAAACGATAAGTTTCAATAGAATGGAAGACGTTTTATTCAATGTCCAGCGGTTTTTCAAGATATCAGTCATACAGGCTGAAACAAGGCCGACCGTCAAATATCCGGCTGCTATGTAAAGATAAATAAAAAGGTAAAACGGGTAAGAAGACAACGGGGGTATGTCTTCCTGTGTCATTTTTAAACCCACATAAAAGACCAATAAAAAGCAAACGGACGAAACGAGAGCTAAAAAAAGGTGTTTATATAAATACTTCTTCATGTGTTTCACCTGCCTATGGACAATTATTTCTAAACATATTATGACATGGTTTTATCGCTGCTGAAAGAATCGGCAGCGGGCATGCGCCCGTCTATATGAGCGGGGCGTAAAGAATCAATATCATCTTTTCATGAATCCGGATGTTTTGTTCGGATGGATGTAAAGAAGAATACACCCCAAAAAAAGCTGTCAGCTTGGTCCTGACGGCTTATTTTTGGTGAAAGGCTTATTTCTCCGTGGTGAAATAAAGCAATGCTATGACCGGAAAAGCAATTCCAATCCATAATGTGATACTCCACCCGCCTGAGGCGTATGCCCATCCTCCGATTGATGATCCTATAGCGCCGCCCAGAAAGAAGATTGCCATGAATAATCCGTTTAATCGGCTGCGGAATTCAGGTGCCAACGAAAAAATGGCACGCTGACTGAGTACGAGATTGGCAGATACCCCCATATCCAACAGGATAGCTGCGGCCACCAGAACTGCTATTCCGACGGGGGAGCTGGTCTGAATCATGAGCGGGAGTAATAAAGAAACGATGACAACACCGAGAGCGATTCCGGTGGCAAGCCGGGTCAAGCCGCGATCAGCCAGACGGCCGCCTATCGGTGCAGCCGCTGCACCCGCAATGCCAGCTAATGCATACAGCGCGATTGCCTTTTGAGAAAAATGAAAAGCAGGACCGGACAATAGTAAAGGTACAGTCGTCCAGAATAAGCTGAAAGCTCCAAATACAAACGCATGATAAATGGCACGGCGGCGTAAGACCGGAGTCGTGCGCAGCAGCTTCCACATTGAACCGAGTAAGACGGTGTAGCTTGTGTTTGCTGTTGGTTTTCTGGCAGGAAGCACTTTTGATAAGACGATTGCCAGGACAACACTTAACGCGGCGGATAAAGCAAATATGGCATTCCACCCCCATATATCAGCGACCAGGCTGGATATCGGACGTGAAAGCATAATACCGAGCAGCAGGCCGCTCATCACATTGCCGACAACCCGGCCGCGTGCGGCGTCTGGCGCAAGGTATGATGCGAACGGAACTAGCACTTGGGCCGCGATTGATCCCAGTCCGATGAAAAACGCAGCGGCTAAAAACAGTGTTCCATGCTTCACACATGCTGTCAGTGTCAAAGCGGCTGCGCTTAGAAGGAGCGATACCACGACAAGTTTTTTGTTTTCGACAATGTCTCCCAAAGGGACGAGAAACAGTAGGCCGGCAACGTATCCGATTTGAGTCAGCGTGACAATCAATCCGGCACTGCTTGGAGAAAGCCCGATTGCCGCACTAATGAATCCTGCCAAGGGCTGTGCATAATAAAGATTAGCGACAATGATACCGCATGCCGTTGCGAGAAGAAGGGTTAAACTGGTTGAGATTCTCTGATCTGCTTTTTGTTTGTTTAACGTAGCCATGTGAATGAACTCCTTTTTAATGATTTTATGAGGTTTGATAAATATTTTGCTGATTCATCTCCTCTCCATAGATTTTTAGTGCTAAGGTTTTGCGGAGTGTTGAGTATTTACTAAACTGTACGTTTAGTTTTTATAAGTAAATAATATACTGAACGTTCAGTTTTGTAAATAGGCTTCTGTTTTATTTTTTTATCATGTTAAGTATACTGAACGTATCGTTTATAATTCGGGAAGGAATGATTCATGTGCAGAGTAAACGAGGACGGCCGCGTGATGAAGGAACACATAAGGCGATTCTTTCTGCTGCCTATGACCTATTGTTGGAAAATGGCTTTGACGCGGTGACAGTCGATAAAATTGCAGAGCGTGCCAAAGTGAGTAAGGCAACGATTTATAAATGGTGGTCAAACAAGGCTGCCGTTATCATGGACAGCTTTCTTTCGACCGCTACGGACAGACTGCCTGTGCCCGATACAGGATCAACAGTGCAAGATATATTGATCCACGCCGCGAATTTAGCAAAGTTTTTGACAAGCCGGGAAGGAACCGTTATTAAGGAATTAATCGGTGCGGGACAGCTGGATGCAAAATTGGCGGAAGAATATCGCACGCGATTTTTCCAGCCCCGCCGCCTCCAAGCGAAAGGCCTTCTGGAAAAGGGAATTCAGAAAGGTGAATTAAGAGAGAATCTTGATATTGAAGTAAGCATCGATCTCATTTACGGACCGATTTTCTATCGCCTGTTGATCACAGGTGATGAGGTGAATGATTCCTATGTGCATGATCTTGTGATGAGTGCGTTTAAGGGAGTTCAAGCTACGTGAATAATTAAAAAGGCAGAACAATTTGTTCTGCCTTCTCTGCTCTATTTGCGAACGCCCGGCAGCTGCCACGCACGCATTCACCGCTGCAAGCCCCAATAACAGCCCGAAGAAAGGCTGGAGAAGCTGCAGAGCTGTTTCGTTGAAGCTTGAGCCAGAGGTGCTGTCTCAGCAGCAAAACATTTATAGGACGGGCAGGCGGAGCGCCGTATCAATATTTTGTAAATTAAACCGGACTTGTTCATCTGTGTTCCACGGATGATACCAGCCTTTTTCCATCATATAGCGTGAGATTTGCTCGTGCATGTCGATGGCTTCTTCTAAGTGACGGGTGAGGATCGCTTTCACTTCAGGCGTTCCGGCTTCCGTCGCTGCCATCGCATAGTTTCTGACTCCGCTTTTTGCCGAATTCAATAAATCCATAGCGACAATTTGGTCTGTCAGTGCATCCATCCCCGTCAAGTATTCCATAATCGGATTCATTCGTTATTCATCTCCTATTCGTGCTTTGCATCAGATAAAATCGAGGCAAATTCCTGCAATTGCCTTGTTGATGTATCCGCATCCTGCTGCATGATTTCTTTCAGCTGCGGATCGGATACGAGCGCTTTCATGGTTTTGGATTTCGTCAGACAAAGTGACTTAAAAGAAGCCATCTCCTGAATTTCGAGTAATTCATGTAAGGCGCTGGCCATTTCTGTAGCCTCCGTTCTTTAAGGTTTGAGTACAACTTTAATACAATCATCTGTTTTCGTGTCAAACATCTCATAGCCGTGCTTCGCTTCACTAAGCGGAATGACATGGCTTACAACATCGCCCGGATCAATTTTGCCGGTTGACACCAGTTCAAACATATACGGCATATAATGGATAACCGGAGCTTGTCCTGATCGGATATTGACGTTCCGCTGCATGATATCGCCAAGGGGAAACCCGTTGTATCTGCCGCCGTACACACCCGTAATCTGGATCGTTCCGCCTTTTCGCACCGCTTGGGACGCGATGACCAATGCGCTCATCGCCCCGCCTTGAAGTTTTAATCCGCTGGCGAGGAACTCCAGATCCGTCATTTTTCCGTCCATGCCGACGGCGTCAATAACCACATCAGCGCCGCCTTTGGTGATTTCCTTCAGGTAGCTGCCCGTATTTTCGTGGTCTTCGAAGTTCACGATTTCCACTTTATTCGTCCGTTTCGCATGCTGGAGACGGTAGTTGACATAGTCTACGGCTATTACGCGTTTCGCTCCCTTTAACCAGCAGAATTTTTGAGCGAAAAGGCCCACGGGCCCGCAGCCGAGAACGATGACCGTATCGCCTGCTTTTACGCCGGCATTGTCAACGCTCCAAAAACCGGTTGTCATCGCATCGGCAATAACACTCAATTTCTCATCCGGTTCTTCGCATGTTTCGGGGACTTTAAAATGGGTGAAGTTCGCAAAAGGGACGCGTAAATATTCGGCCTGGCCGCCCGGATAGCCGCCGGTACTCCCTGAATAGCCGAAATAAGCGCCCATATCGCCGTTTTCATTTGATTGATCACATTGGCTTTCCAGGTGATTTTTACAATAAGTGCATTCTCCGCAGGCGATATTAAAAGGAATAATGACGCGGTCGCCTTTTTTGACTTTCGTCACGCCGGGACCGGTTTCTTCCACAATGCCCATCGGTTCATGCCCGATAATATAGTCTTCCTGCAAGTTCGGAATGAGTCCGTGGATTAAATGTAAATCTGATCCGCAAATTGCCGTACTTGTGACTTTTATAATCATGTCATCGTGTTTTTCAATCTTCGGATCAGGCACGTCTTTGACTACGACGTTTTTCACTCCTTGATACGTTACGGCCTTCATGCTGTAATACCTCCAGTGTTAGTGTTCATCAGGTGTGCGGTCAAACATCCCTTTTCTGTTCGTTTCAACGGGAAACAGATTCATGTTTCCGACCATGAGGGTATTTTTCGCAGAGAGCTGGTCCAGTTTATACTGTTCGCTCAGATCATGCGGGTGAAACCACTTTTTGCTGACCATCAAGTCGGTAATTTCCTGATGCATCGCGATTCCCTGCATGAGCTGTTTGCGCAGCAAAGCTCTTACATCAGGTGAAGCGGTTTCTGTTAAAGCGACGGCGGTATTTCTGACGCCTTCTTTTGCCCGTAAAAGAAAATCCATTGCGAATGTCATATCTGCGAGTTCAGGGACGTGTAATGAATTGATTGGATCTAAATAGTCATGATTCAATGATGCTTACCTTCCTTTCAATTAATGATCGAAGTCGGCCGGTTTTGAGGAACAGGAGCCTGAAAAGATGCCCGTTCATAAACCGCCTGCAGATCAGCAAGGTTTTGCGAGGCTTGCTGAACGTCTTTTTCCATTAACGTTTTCAGATCCTGATCAAACACAAGCCCTTGCATGAGCTTGGATTTCGCTACACAAAGCGTCTTGAAGTTAATGATTTCATGTAAGTCCAGCGACTCGTGAGCCGCTAATTCACGCTTTTCCATAATCGTTTTTTAAACCTCCTCTTCTCAATTACATAATTAATTTCCCCTGAGAAAAGAGCTCTAGTCTTACAAATTTTGTTTATAAAAAAAGAGAGAAGAAATCTGACGGTACATTAAAAAAGAGGAAGCACAATCGCTTCCTCTTGTTCACATGGAATGGCTGTCGGTGTCCTGAACGTTTTTCTGATGCGCGGGCGGTTTTGCCGCGCGGGAGACAGACCGCTGAAACCCGGGAAAGGTCATAAAAAAGATATGAACAAAAGCAGCCCGCGAACAATCCCGCAGGCTGTTTTTTCTTTCACCCGCCATGCAGGACAGAAGGGGAAGGTGAGAAGAAGGCACTTATGGTATGATGACAAATAGAATAAAATCTCGTGAGGCCGGTCGGCTAAAAGGGAGTGGACAGAGATTGTTTGGTACAAAACATCAAGAAGACTATGTCTCCCGTGACAGACGCTCATTGCATATGCTTGCGCTTCGGGTGCCCGGTCTGGCGTTTATTTTTATGGTATATGCCGCATCAGTCTCTTTGCAGTACATTTATGAAAGCTGGACGGTTTTATTGCTGCTGTTATTCACGATATTGATCGTCATTTTTGCCGTGCTGCACTGGCATTCCTATCGCTGGGTCAAGAAAAAAACGTTTCTTTATTTCATCATACAGGGATTTATCATATATACATCGGCTAACTTGATGACCGGCGGCTATATCGCGGCGGTCATCGGTCTCTATGCCTTTTTAATCGGGCAGATTATCGGAATGGCGGATAAGGGCAAAACGCTGCTCATACTCTATCTTTTCATTTTAATGTCCATAGCAGCCCTGCACCAGGAGCATCCGCATCATCTGCTTCGTTTCATCGTTATCGCCGCTCCCATCATGATCGTGATTATCACGTATGCGGCAACATTTTTCGCACAAGTTGATGAAAAAATAAAAACACAGATGACGCTTGAAAAATTAGAGCTCGCTCACCGGCAAGTGAAACAGCTGACGCTTCAAAACGAGAGGCAGCGGATGGCGAGAGACTTGCACGATACACTTGCGCAAGGGCTGGTCAGTTTGCATATGCAGCTTGAAGCGGTGCATGTTCATCTTTCAAAGGGTAACACTGACAGAGCGAAAGACATCATCAGCCAGTCAATGGACAGAGTGAAGGGCACATTGGCTGATGCGCGCTCGGCCATTGACAACCTTCGCAGCAAATCAGAAGAGATCGGGTTCTTAAAAGAATGCATCACTGAACAAATCAACCATTTTACAGAAGCCTCCGGGCTGTCTTGTTTTTTAGATTACAGCGTGTATCATGTGCTTGACGTTCATACGGCGGAGAATTGCCATTACATGATCGGCGAAGGCCTGACTAACGCCGCCAAGCATGCAGAAGCCAAGAATGTCTGGGTGTCCGTTCAGGAAGAAGAGGGACAGATCCGCATAACCGTCAAAGATGACGGGAAAGGCTTTGATGCCGGAACAGAAATGAGAAAAAGCGGACATTACGGGCTGCTTGGGATACAAGAACGCGTCAATATGATGAATGGCACTTTCCGTATAACAAGCGCCAGAGCAGCGGGAACTCAAATTGAGATCATCATACCAATTCAAGGAGAAGCGGAACATGTATAAAGTGTTAATAGCAGATGACCATCTTGTCGTCAGAGAAGGTCTGAAGCTTTTGATAGAAACAAATGACCATTACACCATAACGGGAGAGGCGGAAAACGGGAAAACCGCCGTCCGCCTTGCAGAGGAACTAAAGCCCGATGTCATTCTCATGGATCTGTACATGCCGGAAATGAGCGGGCTGGAAGCCATTAAACAGATAAAAGAGCATTCTGATGTGCCGATCATTATTTTGACGACCTATAATGAAGATCATCTGATGATAGAAGGCATCGAATCAGGCGCGAACGGTTATCTGCTGAAGGACACAAGCTCAGAAACCTTATTTCATACGATGGATGCGGCGGTGAGGGGAGAAGTGCTTCTGCAGCCGGACATCTTGCGCCGTTTCCGGGAAATGAAAATGGAACGGGCAAATGCCAATGAAACACAGCTGACGGACAAGGAAATCATAGTTCTGCAAGCCGTTGCGAAAGGACATAAAAGCAAAGCGATCGCCTTCGATTTAGGAATCTCAGAGCGGACGGTAAAAGCGAGATTAACATCGATTTATAACAAATTAGGCGCTGATTCGCGGACGGAAGCCGTCACCATTGCCATGCAAAAAGGCATTCTGAAACTGAATATATAATGAAAAACTGCCCAAACGTACATGCCCCTATGTACGTTTTTTTTATGTGAATGTGAACTACAATTAGGCAGAAAGTAATGATTGGAGAGGAGTATTCGATGTCTGGTTTTTTATATAAATTAGGGGGATGGTCTGCCCGCAACCGATTCAAAATGATCATTGCGTGGCTCGTGATATTGATCGCTTCGATTGTGATCGCCATCTCGTTAAAGCCTGCTTTTTCTGAGGATATGTCAATTCCCGACACACCTTCTGAAAAGGCGATGGATATCATTCAAAAAGAATTTTCAAAGGGGCCTGATAAAGGAAGCATACGGGTTATTTTCGGAGCTGAAGACGGGAAGAAATTGACGTCAAAACCGGAAAAACAAGCGATTGAAGAGACATTAAAGAAGATCAAAACAGATCATTCAGTCGCTTCGATTGCAAGTCCTTTTGAGACAGGAACCATTTCTAAAGACGGATCAGTGGCATATGCCGATATTACGTACAAAAAAGCGGCGGATGACATTACGGAGGCGTCTGTTTCACATATTAAACACAGTCTGTCCGCCGCCGGAGACAAGGGCCTGCAGACGGAGCTCAGCGGTGATGTGCCGGGAGCCGGTGTTGAAGTCGGCGGTGCCTCTGAAATTGTCGGCGTTGTGCTGGCTTTCGTCGTTCTGGCCATTACGTTTGGTTCATTAGTCATAGCGGGGCTGCCGATTGTCACAGCCCTGATTGGGTTAGGCGTAAGCGTCGCGCTGACGTTAATCGGAACACAGGTCTTTACAATAGCCTCGGTCAGTCTCTCATTATCCGGAATGATCGGCCTGGCCGTCGGGATTGATTATGCGCTGTTTATCTTTACGAAGCATCGTCAGTTTTTGGGCGAAGGTGTACAAAAAAATGAATCGATCGCTAAGGCTGCGGGAACGGCTGGCAGCGCCGTCGTTTTTGCGGGACTGACCGTGATCGTCGCGCTTTGCGGATTGACCGTTGTCGGCATTCCGTTCATGTCTGCCATGGGATTGACTGCGGCGCTCAGTGTGCTGATGGCTGTATTGGCATCAGTAACGCTGGTGCCTGCGGTGTTATCAATCGCAGGAAAACGGATGATTCCGAAATCAAACAAGAAGAAAGAAAAGAAAAGCGCCGACACGAATGCCTGGGGGCGCTTCGTTACAAAGAAGCCTATTCTGTTAAGCATTTTCAGCATTATTCTTTTAGCCGTCATCAGTCTGCCGGCCATGCATTTAGAGCTAGGGCTGCCTGATGCGGGAATGAAAGCGAAAGACAGCCCGGACCGCCGCGCCTATGATCTGTTGTCTAAAGGATTCGGCGAAGGCTTTAACGGCAAGCTGACAATTGTTGCCGATGCAAAAGGAGTCAAGGGGAATAAAAGTGAAGCATTTCAAGACGCCGTGAAAGAAATAAAGGACTTGCACAATGTGTCGAGCGTCACACCTGCCATGCCGAATCAAAAAGGGGATTATGCCATCATTACGGCAGTGCCTGAAACCGGGCCGAATGATAAGGCAACGAAAGAGTTAGTGCAGGATATACGGAAACGATCAGACAAAAACGGCATCCGCCTGCTCGTCACCGGGTCAACAGCGGTGAATATTGATATTTCAGACCGGTTAAATGATGCGATTCCGGAATTCGCCATTCTCATTGTCGGGTTTGCGTTTGTATTGCTGACCGTTGTTTTCCGCTCGCTTCTCGTGCCGCTTGCCGCCGTCGTCGGCTTTTTGCTGACGATGACCGCTACACTCGGATTATCGGTATTCGTTTTGCAGGATGGGAATTTCACCGGCTTGCTCAGCATTCCGGAAAAAGGTCCGATTCTCGCCTTCCTGCCTATTTTAGCCATCGGTATTCTTTTCGGGCTGGCGATGGACTATCAAGTATTCCTTGTCAGCAGAATGAGAGAAGAATATGTCAAAACAAAAAATCCGGTACAAGCCATCCATGCCGGATTGAAACATAGCGGACCTGTCGTAACAGCGGCGGGACTGATCATGATTTTCGTCTTTGCGGGATTCATCTTCGCGGGGGACTCTACGATCAAATCCATGGGATTGGCAATGACCTTCGGTGTTCTTTTCGATGCGTTCATTGTAAGAATGACCATCATTCCGAGTGTCATGAAGCTGATGGGACATGCGGCCTGGTACTTGCCGAAGTGGCTGGATAAAATCATTCCGAACGTGGATATCGAAGGCCATAAGCTGACACAAGGCAAAACACCGGAGAAACCGGAAGAATAAAATGAAAAAGCAGATCGTTATGATCTGCTTTTTTTATGTGCTGACCGCATTCATGAACAGAGAAAAAAGCTTTTTCATGTCTTCGTGCTTTTTTGTCAGCATTTCGGGATGCCATTGCACGCCGACGACAAATAATTCACCCGTCCGTTCAATCGCTTCTATGGCCCCGTCTTTCGCATAAGCCGCGGCTTTAAACGAAGGCGCCGTCTCTTTTATGATCTGGTGATGGAATGAATTCACCCGCGCTGAATCGCCAAACAAGGAATGGAGACGTGTCCCTTTTTCAAAAGAAACATGATGGGTTTTTAACGGCGGATCTTTTTCTTGATCGTGCTTAATGTCAGCAAACGAAGCGTGTGTCAGGTCTTGATATAAAGTTCCCCCGTAAGTGACGTTTAACATATGCATCCCCCGGCAGATGGCCAGAATCGGCTTTTCTAAAGCAACCGCCGTGAGAATCAGCTCCTTCTCGTAGGCATCCCGATCAGGAAAGGTCTTTCTTAAAGCCTGTAAAGGTTCTTCGCCGTAAAACAGCGGGTCTATATCCTGGCCGCCGGAGAGAATGATGCCGTCAACATGAGAGACCTGTTCCTTTAAAAGCGCCGTCTCTTGAATCACCGGCAATATAAACGGCACACCGCCGGCCTCAGAAACAGACTGAATATAATCATTATTGACATAAGCCCGATTATAACCCGGGAAAGGGCCGGATTGATCAGCCATAATGTTTCCCGTAATTCCGATGCGTTTGGCCATCCTGCGTTCACCTGAACCTTTCTTTCTGAACCTTCTCGTATAAATCTGAACGTAGGTTGTACAAATCAGTTTGAAATTATTCTTCATGATATGTGAACTTTTCAAAAAAACCCGTGACAATCACGGGTTTTTACATTCATTTCAATTTCTTGATTTCTTCCGTCAGCTCTTTGAATTTTTGATCAAGCTCACGATATTGTTTATCAGCCGGAGTCATGAAGCTGAGTTTTCCGAGGACTTCCTGCCGTTCGGTTTCAAGCTTTAATCGCAGTTCTTCAGCATCATCCCTGACGGAGGGAGATTCTTTCCATTGTTTTCGGACGCTGCCGTTTGAGATATCAAGCCGGATGTCCGTCGTCTTTTCGACAAAGTAGCGATCATGCGATACGATGATGAGCGTTCCGTCGTATCGGGCCAAAGTATCTTCAAGCTGCTCGCGTGACGGCAGATCAAGGTGGTTTGTCGGCTCATCCAGAATCAGCACATCTTTCTCCTCCAGAATAAACGCCATCAGCTTGCATTTGACCCGCTCTCCCATGCTCATCTTGCCGATGGGTTCCGTCCATTGCGCTGCGGTAAATCCTAAATGCTTCATGAGGGATTGAACATTTCCCCTTGCTTCGAACGTTTCTTTGTAAAAAAGCTGTTCGGGGGTTTTATCAAGCGGAAGGTCGAATACTTCCTGGGTTAAATATCCGACGTTTGCAGACGGAGAAATCCATATGCCGCCCTGCGCTTTTTCCTGACCGAGGATGACCTTCAATAATGTTGTTTTCCCGCTGCCGTTCGGACCTGTAATCGCGATCTTTTCACCGTGCATCACAGTGAAATTTACGTTTTTAAAAAGCGTTCGGCCGTCATATGACTTTGTGACATCACTTACTTCTAAAAAACGCTTTCCCGCTTTTTTACGGTGCTCAATGGAGAAACGGACTTCATACTCTGCTTCAACCGGTTCTGCTTTCGCTTTTTCAAGCTCTTTTTCAAGACGCTTCTGCTTTGATTTAATCTGGGCGTCCGTGCGTTTTGCTTTTACGCGGTGATATTCTTTAAAGCCTTCTATTTTCGTTGATTGGGCGTGGGCTTTTTTTGACCAGGCGCTCAGCTCGTTCATTTGAGCTTCAATCCGTCTGATCATATGCTGCTGATTCTCATATTCCCGCTGCTGTGTCAGCCTTCTCTGTTTGCGGACCTCCATATAGCTTGAATAATTCCCTTTATGTTCAATGAGTTTCTTTCCTTCGATGGCCCAGATTTTTGTCGCCGCTGCATCTATAAAAGCACGATCATGCGAAACGAATATAATGGTGCCTTTGTAATTCTTGATCTGATTCAGCAGTATTTCTAAACTGTGCTGATCGAGGTGGTTCGTCGGCTCATCTAATAACAAAAGGCCGCTTGAGGAGGAGAAACCTTTGGCAAGACGGGCTTTCAATTTTTCTCCGCCGCTTAATTGCGAAAAGGCGCGTGCGGGCACGTTCCACTTTTCTAACAAGGCTGCCTCCGCAGGCTCCGGGTGGCCGGAATCATAAGCTTCCGTTTCTTGTTCCACCATATATATGTTCACATCTTGCATCATCTGGATCTGTCCTTGTGACGGCGCTTTTTGATTGCAGATCAATTGCAGCAATAAAGATTTGCCGGCGCCGTTTTTACCGATAACGCCGATGATGTCGCCTTGCTGGACACTCGCGCTGATCTGTTCAAAAAGGGGAACGCTGTTGATTTCATAACTGATGCCGCTTAACTTTAACATTTCTTTCATATGTCAATCCCTCGCTTTAAAGGGAGGACAAAAAAAATCCTCCCAATTGATTTGGAAGGATTAGCCGTACCTGTGCATGATCAAATAAGCTATTTTTACATAGCTTTCTCGTATCGTATAGAAAATGGGCAGACTAATCCTATTTTTTCTGATTTGAAATATTTGATTTCAAACGGTCAAAATAAGATTAGTTAATCATTGTCCACCCATCATCCCTTCGTATTTGTTACGAACAGTGTAGCACACACTTATCTGTAAAAGCAAAGGGTATAAGCCTTTTTATTCCAGATTGGAGGCTTCCCACTCTTCTTCTAAAACGGCATAATAATATTCATCCCACCATTCATTATCATGGGGGATGCATTTTTTAAAAAAGCCTTCCCGCCTCATCCCGATCTTTTCCATCACCCGGTGCGAAGCCATGTTTTCCGGCTGACATGTCGCAATGATCCGGTGTAATTTCATCTTGTTAAACCCGAATGCCAGCACGGCGCGCGCCGCCTCTGAAGCATATCCTTTGCCCTGGTATTCCGGGTGAAACACCCAGCCGATTTCATACGTATGATCGCCAAAATACTGAAAAAAAACAATGTGGCCAATGACCGTTTTCTCATCCTTCAATAAAACGGGAAACTTCCCGGCATGTTCACCGCTGTTTTCAGTAACGAATTTCCTGGCTTCTTCTTCGGTAAAGACACCCTCTGGTATATATTTCATGACACTCGGATTCGAGGTGTACGCATAGACATCCTGCCAATCTTCCGGTTCAAATGTCCGAATTACGAGCCTTTCAGTTTTGATATTCATTTTTTTATGTTCCTCCATCAAAAAAGGTTTCATTTACTACTTCGATTGAAAGATGTAAAAAACCTTTGAGCGGGGAAGAGCCGGATAAAAAAAGCCTGCAGCTATACACTGCAGGCGGTTATTTTTCATTTGCGGCGGCGGGCAGGTTTGTAAACCCGAATTGCCCTCCGACAGCTTCTTTTACTTCATGAATAACGATAAATGATTTCGGATCAATTTTTTGAACATGTTTTTTGATTTTCAGCAATTCGTTCTTTTTAATGACAACATAGATAATGCGCTTGTCTTTGCTGCCGTAATACCCGTATCCGTAAAAAATCGTCGCCGCGTTGCCGTACTCGGAGGTGATGGCTTTGGCGATTTCTTCGTATTGGTCAGACATAATGGTGAGGGCTTTTTTATTATGGAAACCCTCAATGACAATATCGACGATTTTGGCGCACAGATAAACGAATATAAACGTATACAGCATATGATTGATTCCGATCGCTAAAACGGATGCGAAAATGATGACACAATCCATATAAAACATGCTTTTGGAGATGTTAAAGCCCTTTGTGTAATTCAATAAATACGCCAAAAGCGTGGTCCCGCCGGTAGATCCGTCAGCGATAAAGATCAATGCCAGCCCCGCTCCCATCAGCAGAGCGCCGAATACGATCCCGAGCACCATGTCGTGCACGCCGAATGGAATAAAGCTGACGATGCTGAGAAAAACAGAAGTCATTCCCGTACCGAGTATCGTGAATAAAATCGTTTTTTTCGTTAAAAATTTATAAGCCAACCCGATAAAAATCAAATTTACAACCAGAGTCGTAATACTTGCAGGTATATGGAAAAGATAATATAAAACGAGAGCGATTCCCACGGTGCTGCCGTCCCCTAAATGATTCGGGATGACGAAAAATTCCACGGACGCCGCGATAAGAAAGGCTCCGGCCATAATCATCAGTATATCCTTGCAAATGTTCTTCATATGCAAACCTCCTCCGCAGTCAAAAATATATAAAAAACAAAAACGCCTCAAAAATTATCCAGCAGAACTAAATAATTTTTAAGACGAATCATTCACAATCTCGTTTGTTCATTCAGTAAAGAATGATCAGCTTCAATATCGAAGATTATATAGACACCTTCACATCTTGTCAATGCCGTGAAAATTGATTTTTCAGCAGTGTATATGAGGTTTGAATCAAATCAAAACGAGGAATGATATCAGAAGAGTTTTCATTTCTGCTCTATCAATAAGAGAAATGTAATGAGAGACAACGAAGAAGGGATGATGACATTGGAACGAATTTTTATCAGTCCGGCCAAATACGTGCAGGGAAAAAATGCCATTGAAACAATCGGCGGACATCTGGAGGGCGTTGGTGAAAAAGCCGTCGTCATCGCGGACAAAACCGTGTGGGATATCGCAGGTCACAAGGTGACGGCTGAATTAAAGAAAAGCAATATCTCTTCTGAAGAGGCGGTTTTCAACGGCGAAGCCTCCCAGGAAGAAATGAAAAGAATTGCCGGCATCGCAGAAAAAGCAGGGGCGACTATTGTCATCGGAGTCGGCGGCGGTAAAACGCTTGATACGGCCAAAGCCGTATCAGATGAAATAAACGGCTACACCGTTATCGTGCCGACGGCCGCTTCAACGGATGCTCCGACAAGCGGGCTGTCTGTCGTGTATTCTGAACAAGGCGCGTTCGAAAACTATCGTTTTTATCATAAGAATCCTGACTTGGTTCTGGTCGATACGAAAATCGTCGCGGAAGCTCCGCCGCGCTTTTTAGCGTCAGGGATTGCCGATGCGATGGCGACGTGGATAGAGGCGCGCAGTGTCATCGCCAATGGCGGTAAAACGATGGCAGGCGGAATTCCGACAATTGCCGGAGAGGCTATCGCGGAAAAATGTGAAGCGGTATTATTCAAATACGGCCGTCTCGCTTATGAGTCTGTGAAAGCGAAAGCCGTTACGCCCGCATTGGAAGCGGTGGTTGAAGCCAATACACTTCTGAGCGGACTGGGATTTGAAAGCGGCGGCTTAGCTGCGGCGCATGCCATTCATAACGGATTTACCGCGCTTGAAGGTGAAATCCATCACTTGACCCATGGTGAAAAAGTGGCATTCGGCACGCTCGTTCAATTGGCGCTGGAAAAACGTTCGCTTGAGGAAATTGAGCGGTATATCGCGTTTTATATCAGCTTGGGGCTGCCTGTCACACTTGAAGACATCAAATTGAAAGACGCATCTAAAGAGGACATTATGAAAGTGGCAGAAGCCGCGACGATTGAAGAAGAAACGATTCATGCCGCTTTTGACGTGACGGCTGACGACGTGGCGGACGCCATTATAGCGGCTGATCAATACGCAAAAGCATTTAAAGAAAAACACGCGTAAAACCTTTTACGGCGTGATCCGGGACCAAGGGCTGTTACAGCCCTTGGTTTTTTTATGCCCTTTGAAAACTTTTAAAAATAAAGAAAAAATTATGATACAATATACAAATGTTTTGAGAGATTGACAAAGGAAAGGTGGGAACGATATGCTGCATAATCCGACCGGTAAGGAGCGGCTTGCGCTGGCTTTTCTACTCGGAATGCTTGCGATACTGGGGCCGCTCAATATAGATATGTATCTGCCGAGCTTCCCTGAAATCGCCGAAGATTTAAGCGCCCGCGCTTCGCTTGTCCAGCTCAGTTTAACCGCTTGTCTGATCGGACTGACAATCGGACAGGTTGTTGTCGGCCCGTTAAGTGACGCGAAGGGAAGAAGAAAACCGTTATTGCTATGTATTTTTTTATTTGCTTTGTTTTCTCTGTTTTGCGCGCTTGCACCGAACATTTCAACACTGGTGATTGCCCGTTTTCTTCAAGGATTCACCGCTTCGGCAGGACTCGTTTTATCCCGGGCAATCGTCAGAGATGTGTTTACGGGAAGAGAGCTTTCTAAATTTTTCTCGCTGCTGATGGTCATTACCGCCGTCGCGCCGATGGTGGCGCCGATGACGGGAGGCGCGATTTTATTGCTTCCGTTTGCATCATGGCATACGATTTTTCTGTTTTTAACCTTTATCGGGTTTTTGCTTGTTCTCATCATTGCGCTCAAGCTGACAGAAACCCTGCCGCCGGAAAAGCGGATTCCGAGCTCCATCGGAAATTCCGTGCGGACAATGGGAAGCCTGCTGAAGGATCGGTCATTTATCGGCTATGCGCTGACGGTCGGTTTTATTCACGGCGGGAGCTTTGCGTATGTCTCCGGAACGCCTTTTGTGTATCAGGATATTTACGGAGTATCGCCTCAGGTATTCAGTGTTTTATTCGGCATAAACGGTCTGGCGATCATTACCGGAAGCTTTATCATCGGCCGTTTCGGCGGGATTATTCACGAAAAAAGCCTGCTGAGAATCGGCGTGATTACAGCGATGACGGCGACTGCCGTTCTGCTCGTCATGACGATCATTCACGGGCCGCTGGCGGCACTGGTGATTTCCATTTTTATTTATATGATTACGATCGGCATGACGCTGACAAGCACCTTTACATTGGCGATGGAAAAGCAGGGACACCGCGCGGGAAGCGCAAGCGCACTGCTCGGCATGCTTCCGCTTCTTCTCGGTTCCATCGTGTCGCCGCTTGTGGGGATGAATGAAGCGACGGCCGTGCCGATGGGGGCAATTATGTTCACGACATCCGTTATCGGTTCCATCGCTTTTTTCGCCTTAACAACAAAACCGGAGAAAGCAAAAAAGGAGTGAAATGATTCACTCCTTTTTTTGATGCCCGCTATTCATATTTCTTCAGCACGATCGCCGAATTATGTCCGCCAAAGCCGAATGAGTTGGAAAGGCCGATCGTTAACGATTGATGGCGGGGCCCGTCTGTCACATAGTCCAAATCACATGCCGAATCAGGGTGCTGCAGATTGATCGTCGGCGGGATGATGCCGTGTCTCAGGCTTTCTGTCAGAGCGATGGCTTCAACGCCGCCTGCCGCGCCAAGCATGTGGCCGAGCATTGATTTGTTGGCCGTAACCGGAATGTCATACGCAAGCTCCCCGAATAATGTCTTGATGGCCAATGTTTCAGAAAGATCTCCGGCTTTTGTGCTTGTCGCATGGGCGCTTACGACATCAATGTCTTTCGCTGAAACGTTCGCCTTTTTCAAAGCGTTTTTCATCGCCAGGTATGCGCCCGTCCCTTCCGGATGGGAGGCCACCATATGATACGCGTCAGAGCTTGCGCCGTAGCCGAGCACCTCACAAAGGATCGGGGCATTTCTGCCGATTGCGCTATCCAATGATTCCAATACTAAGATGCCTGCGCCTTCACTCATGACAAACCCATCGCGATCCGCGTCAAACGGCCGGCTTGCCGCGGCGGGGTCTTCGTTTCTCGCTGACAGCGCGTGGGCATTGCCGAAGCTGGCTAATGACAAATTCGTAATCGCCGCTTCCGCTCCCCCGGCAAACATAATATCCGCGTCATCATTCCGAATGGCGTTGAATGCTTCCCCGATCGACGTATTGCCGATGGAACACGCGGTGACGGGCGAAAGTGAGGGGCCGAGCGCGCCTAATCTGATGCTGATTTGAGCGGCGGCCGCGTTTGAGATCATCATGGGGACAAGGCTCGGGCTCACTTTTCGCGCTCCCCGTTCATTTAAAGTATGAACGTTATCAATCAAAGTCGTGATGCCGCCGATTCCCGAGCCGACGTACACGCCGAGGCGTTCACGGTCAATCTGATCGAGCTGAATCCGGGAGCTTTCAAGCGCCTGTTCCGCTGCCGCTAAAGCAAACTGGCTGAAACGGTCAAGCCGTCTCGCTTCTTTTCTGCCCCATCTTTCTTCTGCGTCAAAATCACGGACGGTGCCGGCTATTTTTGTCTTGGAGCCGGAGACATCAAACGAATCGATGAGAGAGATTCCCGATGTTCCTTCCGTCAGGTGTTTCCAAAATGTATGCACATCATTGCCGAGAGGTGAAATCACTCCCATTCCGGTGATCACAACTCTTTTCATGGTCATTCCTCCTTCGGTATGTATTTATTGTAACTTGCAATTATCCTATTACAAGTTGTTGATTATCCTAGTATAATGAATACCAGGGTAAGAGAGGAGAGATTCGGTATGATACCAGAAGGAAGATTGCAGGCGCTCTCAGAGTTTTTAAAAATGCAGCGGGCCAAAATTTCTCCGCAGATGGCCGGGCTGCCGATGGGCACACGGAGAAGAACGCCCGGACTCCGAAGAGAAGAGGTCGCGCAATTAGCCGGCGTAAGCACCACGTGGTATACGTGGCTGGAGCAGGGCAGAGACATTAAAGTGTCCGCAGCCGTGTTGGACGCGGTTTCCGATGCGCTGCAGCTCAATAAAGATGAGAGAAATTATTTATACGCGCTTGCCATTGAGGAGGGCGTGAAGCAGCCGTTTACCGCGGAGGAAGAAGCGGTTATCAGCCCGTCGCTTTCAAAAATCCTGCAGGAGCTCCGTTATTGTCCCACCATTATCTCGGACAGGCGGTGTCATATCGTAGGATGGAATCAGGCCGCGGCTCACGTGTTTTTAGATTTTGAACAAATTCCTCCTGAAAAACGGAATCTCATAGAGCTATTGTTTTCCAGAAAAGAATTAAGAAGTTTAGCCGTGAACTGGGAGCACTTTGTGAAAGGATTCATCGCCATTTTCAGAACGTATTACGGCCAGTATGTAGCTGATACGTGGTATTCTCAGTTTATAGAAGAAATGGAGAAAACGTATTCGGAATTTCATACGCTGTGGAATGAGAGCGAAGTCAGCTCGGCACCCGAAGTATTAATTGAGTTCCGCCATGCGAAGGCGGGAAAAATGGTCTTTAACCTGACTTCATTTCAGGTTCAGGGTAACAGTGATCTGCGCTGCAGTGTGTATACGCCGGTAGATCATACCGAAACGGAAGCAAAGCTGAAAAAGCTCTTCGAAAACAGGTGAAGAACAGAAAAAAACGGGAGGCCGCCGCCTCCCGTTTCAGTTTAAAATAAAAGCATCAAACCGGCGATGGCCGGTGTTAAAAAGATGGCTGATTTCAGAATGACTTTCGGCACGAGGTTGGTGAATTTCGCTCCGACATATGCGCCGCACATCGTTCCGATCAGCACTTTGACCAACAGCATATAATCGACAAATCCTTCCGTCACATAACCGAGTCCTCCGCCGACCGCAAGCGGGATAATGACAAGCATGGTGGTGCCGACCGACTGGCGGATGGATAAGCGCAAAAGAATCATTAAGCCGATTTGGATAAAAGGGGCAGAGCCGATACCGAACGTTCCGGACAAGATTCCTGCGATGATACCGAGTACAACGGCTTTCACCCATATGTTCAGGTTGCTTTGCCGTCCGGAATCTTCTTGTGTTTCTTTTACAATAAATAACCGGACTAAAATAAGCAGAGCAGATAAAAACAGCATGCCGGCCGTTAAGTAATGCAGCAAATCTGCGGGGATAAGGGAAGTAAGCCTTGCCCCGAAAAACGAACCGAATGCCGCAAAAACGCCGACAATGAGGCCGATCTTCATCTGAATATTGCCTTCACGGTAGTGGCTGAAAGCCCCCGATAAACTTGTGAAAGCCATTCCGGCGAGGGAGGTGCCCAAAGCCGTATGAATCGGTACGTGAAACAGTATAGTTAAAAGTGCAATGACAAAACCGGCTCCCCCCGCGCCGATAAACCCGAGAATAATCCCGAGAAGAAACATAACGAGTATAATAAGCACAATCTTCTCCTCCATTTAGATGCCTGATCACCATGTTCAGATCCGCTTTATCAGGTTTTTAACAATCGACCGTAGTTCGTCGACCGTCGTCCATTATCTTTATGTTACCTCAAATTTGAGGGATTGGCAAGAAGCCGAATCGCTTTTATACAGAGGGTTTACAGCTCTTTCACCATCACTTTTTCCCCGTTTGAGTCCAGCTCTCCATTGAATAAGAAGCCGAATTTTTGATAAAGCCGCAATGCGTGCACGTTATCTTCAAACAGACTTAAATAAATCCGTCTGCACTCATATATTCGAACGAGATGGCGGATAAGGGCATCAAGCAACAGCCTGCCCAATCCACGTCCCTGATAACGTTCATCAATAAAAAAACGGTCAAGCCACACTCTGCCGTTTTCATTTTCCTCATCATATTCCGGAAACCATCCGTACATGGCAAAGCCGACTAATTCCCCGTTAACATAAAGACCGGCCGGCTGATAATGCCGGCAATCCTCAGCATCTTGTAAGCACTCTTCCGCGGTTTCAATAAATGAAGTCTGGCTTTCCCTTACATGAAGCGCCAGTATATCGGCACGGTTTTCTTCCGTGACTGCTCTGATTTCAATCGTCATACTTGATACTCCTCTTCTGCTTTTTCTGAGACGGTAAAGCTTTCATTGCGTAAGCCATTTGTGAATCAGCCTTCTCTCGGATACAATGATCATCATAAAGGATATGGTTACCGTATAGTCAAGGAGGCATTATGAGCGAAGACGTCAGAAAATACTTCACAACGGGTGAATTTGCAAAACTGTGCCACGTAAAAAAACAAACCCTGTTCCATTATGACGAGATCGGCCTGCTTTCTCCGGAAATCAAAAAAGCGAACGGATACAGATACTATTCCTATCATCAATTCGAACTGTTCCAGGTTATCGGTCTGTTTAAGGAGGTCGGCGTGCCCTTGAAGCAGATCAAACCGCTCTTAACAGACAAAACCCCTGAGGGTATCATCACGCTTTTAAAAGAGAAATCATCAGAAATCGAAAGCAAAATCAAAAAGCTGGAGCACCTGCAAAGAATGATTCAGACAAAGGTGAAGCTGACCGAACAAGCTTTGGAGACAGACTTCTCCTCCGTCTCATTGCAGCGATTAGATGAAGAGACACTTATGATAGGACGACCCGTACTCCATTTGCCAGAACGGCAATACACTGCGGCCATTTCCGAATTGATCCGCTATATGCGGGTACATGAACTCGATCAGGGGCATCCGGTCGGCGGACTGTTTGCGCGGGAGCAGATTCTGAAAAAAGAATTCTACAACTACACCCATTTTTATATGAAGACAGAAGAAGGCATAGAGAATAGAGACCTCCATATCAAGCCGAAAGGGCTTTATGCCGTCGGGTACCAAATAGGGGATGAAGCGGAAGCGGCTTACCGCAGCATCATGCAGTTTATTGAAGAGTATGGGCTGGAAATGGGCGATTATGCATATGAAGAATATATGCTTGATGAGGTTGTGGCGGACGGGTTTGACAATCAGATCACAAGAATCCAGCTGCAAGTCCGCAATCGATAAAGCCGATGCCGCCGTTCGTTTACGTCTTCTGACAAACCTTGTATAATGAGAAAAATCAGATTGCAATTGAGGTGAAAAACGATATGTTTCTAGCACCCTTATTTGAACATGATGTACCGGCAGCACTTCTCCGCCCTTAATGGAGGAAAGTGACTGCGCTTCTCTCCGTTAGGGCATATGACGTGACCTAATATGATAACGGAGGGTGCATCAAATTGAAAAATACATTGTTCGGTTCGATTTATTTGGCATTGGCCGCCAGTATCTGGGGCGGTATGTATGTCGTCGTTAAAGTAGTGGTAGCGGTCATTCCGCCGCTTGAACTGGTATGGCTGAGATATGCGGTGGCGCTTTTTTCGCTTTTGATTCTCAGTTTATTTACACGCCAATCCTGGAAAGTTCATAAACGTGATTTATTACTGATCGCTGCGATCGGATTGATCGGCAACACGATTTCGATCGTCACGCAGGAAATCGGCACGAAATTATCAACCGCGCAGATGGGTGCGATTATTACGGCATCCACTCCCGCATTTATGGTTGTATTTGCCCGGCTGATTTTGAAAGAACGGTTAACGCTGAAAAAAGGAATATCGACAGGGCTGGCGACGATCGGAGTATTGCTCATTGTGGGGAACGGAGATCTCAATATGTCGAGCCAGTTCGGCGGTCTCTCGCTTCTGGCTGCGGCGCTGACATGGGCTTTGATGTCCGTGCTGATGAAACGGGTTCCCGGCCATTACTCACCGCTTGTCGTCACAACGTATTCCATTTGCGTCGCATTTGTCATCCTGACCCCGTTTACAGCGGGCCCGCTTCGGGAGATTCCTTTGTCTCAGCTTGCCCGGCCTGAGATATGGGGCGGACTTTTATATCTGGGTGTGATCTCAACCGCCTGCGCGTTCATGCTTTGGAATCGCGGATTGCAATTGCTGAATGCGGCAAGCGGCGGTCTGTTTTTCTTCTTTCAGCCGCTTTCCGGGACATTGCTCGGCTGGCTGCTGCTGGGAGAGACGATCGGAGGAACCTTCTGGATCGGGGCGGCCCTTATTGTTTCAGGCGTCGTTCTCGTCATGAAAGAAAAATAGAAAATGAAAAAAAGCCATTCAGCAAATGAATGGCTTTTTCTGATTTCCCGGCAGGATTCGCTCCGCCATAAACAGAAAACAAGGAGCAGAAACGGATCATGGGCACCGGTACTCTCAAGGTGCAATTCGGGGTTTCGTCAATTAACATAAGGCGGTGAAAAAATGGAGCCAAAATGGCTTGAATGGGCAAAACAGCTTCAATCCGCGGCGCAAGCGGGGCTGGCTTATTCCAAAGACATATATGATATTGAGAGATTTGAAGAAATAAGAAAAATAAGCGTGGATATCATGGCGCATCATACCGGCATCGACAAAAGGATCATCAAAGACGTATTCGCCGGTGACACGGGCTATCCCACTCCGAAAGTTGATATCAGAGCGGCAGTTTTTAAAGATCAGAGTATATTAATGGTAAGAGAGAAAAGCGACGGCAGATGGGCGCTGCCGGGCGGATGGGCTGATATCGGGATTTCACCGGGCGAGACCGCTGTCAAAGAAGTAAAAGAGGAGTCGGGAATCGACGTAAAGCCCGTTAAACTGTTAGCTGTAATGGATAAGAAATGCCATTCCCATCCGCCGTCCGCCGCCCACGTTTACAAAGTGTTTATCAAATGCGAGATCATCGGCGGCCGGCTCAGGGAGGGAACGGAAACAAGCGCGGCCGGCTTTTTTGCGGAAACGGAGCTGCCGCCGCTATCTGAAGCCCGCAATACGGAAAGTCAGATTGAAAAGATGTTTGCATATCTCAAACATCCGGACGAACCCGTTTATTTTGATTAAGGCAGCAAGCAGGAAAAAAAGGGGGCCCAAGTATAATGGAGGATTCAATTAAACAGCAGGCGCAGCGGCAATTCGCCAAAAACGCCGCGAAATATGTGACTAGTCCCGGACACGCCGCAGGAGAGGATTTGGCGTATCTCATTTCAGCTTCCGGTGCCGAAAAGCATATGGACGTGCTGGATATCGCGACGGGAGGCGGACATACGGCTAACGCTCTCGCTCCTCTCGTACGCTCTGTTATCGCATATGACCTCACGGAAGAAATGTTAGCAGCCGCTGAAGCATTTATAACCGGAAACGGATGGACGAACGTGTCATTCGAAAAAGGCGATGCTGAAAAGATGCCGTTTTCCGATGCTGCTTTCGATATCGTCACATGCAGAATCGCGGCGCATCATTTTCCCGATGTCAGAGCCTTTGTTCATGAAGCGTTTCGGGTTGTCAAACCGGGCGGCAGACTGCTTCTCATTGACAATACCGCACCTGAAAAGGATGAATATGATCATTTTTATAATGACATTGAAAAGAAACGGGATCAGAGCCACTTTCGGGCGTGGAAAAAAACAGAATGGCTTCGTTTTCTGGAGACAGCCGGCTTCCGGATGGAATCCGCTGTCTGCTTTTTGAAACCATTTCAATTTACCGTCTGGTGTGAACGGGCAGGCCTGACTGAAGAGAAAGCCGCATTGCTGGAAAAACAGATGCTGGATGCTCCTCGTGATATACAGCGGTTTTTTTCTGTAAAAAAGGATCAATCAGGCCGTATTGCGGGCTTCACAGGTGAATCGGCCTGTTTCTGCGCGCTCCGTCCCGTCTGAGACGAAAAAACCGCTGTGCAGTTTTCCTGCCCGCGGTTTTTTCGTCTTATCTGTTCTTGATTTAAGAAATAATGGCGGATGGGGCGTCCTCCGTTGAATGCTTTCCGCCGGCATCAGGAGTCAGAATGCCGCTGTTTGTGACCGTTTCAATAGATTGTAAGAGGAGATGGCCCAGTTCCTCTTCTCCGAATGAATCGAGCATTAATTTCGCCGTCCATATTTGGCCTATAGGATTGGCAATTCCTTTTCCGACAATATCCGGGGCGGAGCCGTGAACAGGCTCAAACATGGAAGGATATTTGCCGTTTACATTGATGTTGGCTGCGGGAGCGATTCCGACGCTTCCCATAATCGCCGCGCCGATATCTGTCAGCACATCTCCGAACAGATTCGAAGCGACAATGACATCAAAGCGTTCCGGCTGCGTGACAAAGAAGGCCGCCAGTGCATCGATGTGCTGGGAATCCGTCTCAATCCCGGCGTACTCCCGGCTGACCTCTTTAAAGATGTCATCCCAGAACGGCATCGAGTGAACAATACCGTTTGATTTCGTCGCGCTTGTGACGTGTTTCCGCCGATTGAAACAAGTTTGTTTGAATGCTGACTGAGTGAGTCAACTCCTTAATCCTCCCTGCAATCCGCATACCGTTGACTCACGCTAGGAACGCATCATCACACAGGATCCCATGCAGATCGATTTCCACTTCAGTTTTCCTTTTTCATTTTGCACATTTCTCTTGTAATAAAAAAAGCAGGCCATCGCCTGCTCATTATGTATTACTTAGTCTTATCTATATTTATATTTTACTCCAGATACCTTAGTAGATGCATTTGACCACTTATAAACGGTAACCGTGTAAGAAATCTCTAAACCCTTTTTCTTAGAATTAGCAGTTTTAAAAGGCTTAATCATATTATTAGCTCCTACTTGATACATTAAAACACTTAAACCAGTAGAAGGGTGTACCAACCCAATAATATAACCGAGAATAAGCCCTTTATTAGACCCCATGCTGTTATATCTAGAAACCACTTTTTTTACCTGATTTTTTGTGTAATAAACCTTTACCCTTTTTTTAAGAAGAACATCATTATCACACTGAGTCCCAAGATTTGTCCGTCGACAAGCTGCTTCAGAACTTGGAGCGAAAGCAGACAACACAGTAGCGAGAATACACCCCGCTATAAATAATTTAGTAACCTTCTTTAACACTTTTTTCTCTCATCACCTTTACTCCGTTTCGCAATGCTATAAATCACTAATGCACCAACGAATATAGCAAACAAAACAGTTAATAATACATTACTCAAGTCAAATACAGAATTAAGTAATAATACTATAATTATATATAATATCAAAAAAAAGTAAAATATTTTTTTCATATTTTTTACCTCTCTAACTTTTTTGTGTAAAGACATATTTGCGGATATAAGATGCCAATAGACCGTCTTCAATCGACCTGTCTTGTAGGTATATCCTCTTTTTTCACCACAATTAAAGGAGGGGTTACCGTTTCCTTGCAGTTCCCCTGCTGCGTCTTGACATACAATTTTCTCTCTCTATCTCTTGAAAAAATTGTAATATTTCTTTGTCAAAACCCCAGCCGAACGCTGCCGGTTCGAAAACAGATCACTCATTCCGTACTCTGCCGGGAAAAGATCGCGTATTGAATGGCGATTTCATCTTCACCCTGATAGATGCTGCTGCCGACAGAGCTGTACTCACCTTCCCGGACGATTAACAGATCAAAATCGGGGATGTGGTTCCCGGCGTATCTTGATGGGCAGTCCCCGCCGCTCCCAAAAACAAAGCATCAAAGTGCTGTAACGTTTCTCATCCATCATCCGGCATCATATTCCCGTGCTCCAAATAATACTCGCAGCTCCACGGAAAAGAAGTGAAATCAAAGGCAATGCCTCCATGTAATTCGGCGATCGCGTTCAACACCCGTTCCGCTTGCGGAACTGTTTCTTTCCCCACACCGTCCCCCGGTATGCTGACAATCTAGTATGTCTTCATGTTTCCGTCACCTCCGAATGAATTGTTTTCGGTTTACGGAATACCCTCGACCAACTATACTTCCATATTACGGCACCTCCGTTATGCTGACAAGCTCGGGAATGTTGCTTCCATAGATAAACTGTTATATGATCTTGGTAACAATAAGGCCTAAATTGTATGAAGAGGTAGGAAAGATGGATAATTTTAAATTAGATAAGCCAATCCCGTATTATCTGCAATTTTATTCCCAATTGAAAAAAATGATATTTGACGGGATTTTTAAACCGGGTGAACGGCTGAATGAGACTCAGCTGGCTAAGGATTTCGGAGTCAGCCGGTCGCCGGTCAGAGAAGCCATGCGGCTCCTTGAAAAGGACGGGCTTCTGACAGCAGACGATCGAAACGGCTTTGTCATTTATTCTTTGTCCGTTAAGGATGTTGAAGAGATTTATCAAATCAGAATGTCACTTGAATCACTGGCGGTCGAACTGGTTATTGATGAAGCGGCTGAGAGTGAAATTGACCTCATTGAAAAACAGCTGCGGGAGACGGAAGAAGCCATCAATAAAGGCGTCAAAGAGACTGAGATTATTTCCTTAAACGAGTCGTTTCATCGGCTTCTTGTGGATTTCAGCCGCAACAGCCGGCTGGCCATGCTGCTTGAGCATGTCAATGTGCTGATTCATTTTTGCAGAGTTCTTAATTTTAAAGGAGATGACCGTGCGGAGGTTATCCTGCATGAGCACCGGAAAGTCTTTGAAGAAATAAAAAAGGGCGACAAAACAAAAGCCGTGCAATATATGACGGAGCATCTCAAGCATGATGAAGAACATCTGAAAGGCGTGCTCAAAGCGGGAGAAACAGACGAATCATCACGATAGACAAGGTGAAAAGCCTTGTCTTTTTTTTGCCGATGTCATCGAACCGTCATAAAGACCTGACGGATGTTCCTTGCATGATTTTTTCCGTGTCATTTATGATGGATATGGAAGAGACGCAAAAAAGGCAAAGGAGTTTGAAAAATGGCGAAACATATTCTGATGATCAATTTTCCCGCAGAAGGACACGTAAACCCGACTTTGGGTATGACAAAGGCCTTCAGCGAACGGGGCGATCACGTTCATTATATCTCAACGGAAAAATACAAAAGCAGACTGGAAGGAGTAGGAGCGAAAGTTCACCTTCACAGCGATCTGCTCAGAATGACACCCATTGATCCCGGCAGTCCGTCCGGCATACTTGCATTTTTAAAGGTTCATATCAAAACGTCACTGGAGATTTTACATATTGTGCAGCGGCTGGCAGAGGACATTCAATTCGACGCCGTCTATTATGATAAATTCGGTGCGGGAGAGCTGGTGCGGGATTATCTCAACATTCCCGGCATCTCTTCTTCAGCATCCTTCCTGTTCAATGAAGACCGTCTGAAAATACTGCCGCTCCATCCGGAATCGGGCGTGCCGTTTCAGCCGGACAGGGAATGTGAAGAGCTGTTGGCCGAGATGAAAGACAAATACGGTGTCGCCCCTGACAGCATGGTTCAATTTATGAACAACACAGGTGAATTGAACGTCGTCTATACAAGCAGATATTTTCAGCCCGAAAGTGAGACATTCGGAGATGAGTATTTATTTATCGGTCCGAGTTTTCCGAAGAGAAAAGGGCGCGTCGACTTCCCGATTGACTCATTAAAGAATGAAAAAGTCATTTATATCTCAATGGGAACGGTGCTCGGGGACACGGAAGCGTTTTTCAATCTGTGCATAGACGCGTTCTCAGATTTTGAAGGAAAAGTAGTCATTGCCGCCGGGGAAAAAGCCGATCTGTCGAAAATCAAACAGGCGCCGGAAAACTTTATCATCGCCCCGTACGTGCCGCAGCTTGAAGTGCTGGAGCAGGCCGACGTGTTTGTCACGCATGGCGGAATGAACAGTGTAAATGAAGGCATTCATTATCAAGTGCCGCTGGTCGTTATTCCGCATGATAAAGACCAGCCGATGGTTGCGCGCCGCCTGACTGAATTGGATGCAGGCTATACAGTGCAAAAAGATGAAGTGAGCGCTGAAAAGGTAAAGCTTGCCGCGGAAGAAGTGCTGCATAACGGAAAATACAAACAAGGCATTCAAGCCATTAATGAAAGCTTTAAAGAATGTATGGACATGGAAGATGTTCTGGCCCGGATCGACCGGTTTATTGAACAAAAACATGCTCAATAATACATGGAAAAAGCCTGTTTCCTCTGCCAAAGGGAAACAGGCTTTTTATAATGGCTTTTAGATGATGTGATGTTCTTCATTTGCAAGTTTCACAAGAGTCAGAAGAGATTCTGCCTCACGTGCGTCGAGTGTTTTTGCCAGACGGTCTTTTTCAAAGATCTGCTGGCCGAAGACATTCACTGACGCCTGGTCAACCGCCGTGTGCCAGTTCTTTTGTGAATGATTCTCAGAAAAAGAGAAAACAAACACGGCAAAGACCGCTATAAGCATCGCCATGACCCAAAATTTTTGCCGATTTCCTGCTGCTGACATAGGCCGCCTCCTAACGTTCATTTTACTGGTATTAGATCATATATGAGCTGTTTTTCATAGAGTAAAGAAGTCATTATTTCAGGTAGTCCAAATGAAACGGAGCACAGCCGAAAGCCCGCCGGTCAGGCCGATGAGCCAATTCATATTTTGTTCATATTTTATTAAAAGTTTATCCAAGCCTGTCCTTTACAGTGGATATAACCACAAAACGCTGCTGAAAGGGGCCTTGAAAAATGTATATTCATATGATCAACAAAAACCAGTTTGAGAGTGACTTGGAGGCGGCCGGCTTCATCCGTCAGGCAGATGATATTATCGGCAAAATGAAAGAATACGTAACGGAATACGCGGCTTCATCCGAACGGTTTCTGATTGAAATTCAAACCGTCATGAACGAATACAAAGCCGTCGTCTGTGCGATGTTTTCGACTATGGAAATTGCCGGTGCAAAAAAAGACGAGAAGCATGTTGAGTTCGAAGCCTGCACAGTATTGTGCGAATAAAAGACCTTCATCAAACTTCCGTGGCTGAAACGGCTGTATATCGACTGGTGTTCCAGTAAGGAAAAATATTGAAACTTCTAAAGCGGCTGTTCGTATAAAAGAGTAAATCAGCTTGTATATGGAGGTTCGTGAAATGAACGATAAGAAAAAACAAGCTTTTGAACAGCTTTTCAGCACTTTAGACGGAAGACATGAAATAAACGGAGCTGTATTGGCAGCGGAAAACGGCCGCATCTTATATCAGGGTTCATTCGGCGCTGCGGAACTGAAAACAAAGAGGATGCTGAATGACCAATCGGTCTTTGAATTGGCCTCAGTATCGAAGCCGTTTACAGCTTTAGGCGTTATCATTTTAGAGCAGCAAGGGAAGCTGCGTTATGACGATATGATAGAGCGGTGGCTTCCTGATTTTCCTTATCCGGGCATTACCATTCGGCATTTACTCCATCATACGTCAGGCTTGCCGGACTATATGGAGTTATTTTTAACACATTGGGACCGGGACAGAATTGCCGTTAATCAAGATGTGATCGATATGCTTAAGCAGCATAAACCGGATGCTTATTTCCCGCCGGGCAAGGATTGGCTTTACAGTAATACGGGGTATGCGGTGTTAGCGGTTATTATAGAAATTGTATCGGGCATGAGTTTTGCTGAATTTATGAAACAAGCCGTATTTCATCCGCTTCGTATGCACGATACGCGGATTTATAACAGAAGGCTGAGTAAAGAAAACATTCCGAACTATGCATATGGCTATGTGTATGATGTTCATTCCGGAGAATATGTGCTGCCGGATGAACTTGAGGAAACCGATTATGTCGTCTTTCTTGACGGGATTCAAGGTGACGGAACCGTTAACTCCACTATTAGAGATTTATATCTGTTTGATCAGGCTCTTTATAAGGAAGAAATCATCGGCAAAGAGTCTAAAGATCAAGCGTTTACACCGGGCTATTGGAATGAAGAAGAGCAATTCGGATACGGATTTGGCTGGATGATTCAAAACAGCCCCCAAAAAGGAAAGGTTATCAGTCACGACGGAGGCTGGCCGGGCTATTCAACTCTGATGATCCGGTATATTGACCAGAACAAAACACTGATTTATCTCAGCAATATGGAACAATCGTATCAATTTGAACAAGCTGTGATTGCCGCGGCCGTAAACATCTTATTTGATCAGCCGTACGTGATTCCGAAACGTCCGGCGGATCAGAAAAAAGCAGATATCGATCCTGCGATTTACAGCAGATTTACCGGCAATTACTCATTTCAGGATGACACACATGCATCGGTGACGGTAAAAGAAAACCGATTGTATCTTGCAATAGACGGGCAGACACCATTCGAATTATTCCCAATGACGGAAACCCGTTATTTTGTCAGGGCGCTGCCGCTTGAAATTGAATTTGCAGGTGATAAAGCACAAACTGCCCCGCATTTCGTTTTATATCAGGACGGCACAGAAGAAACGGCTTTGCGGATAGACTGACTGACATGCAAAACAAAACCGCCGTCCTGAGAAGACGGCGGTAATAGAAAAGTCAAACCCCTTTGATGACGCGAAATTTTCTTTTCGGCTCTGACATAAATATAGAAGAAAAAATCATAGCTCCGACCATTGTGATGTATTCCATATAAAGCGAAACTTCTGCCAAAACCAACCCCGCAATCATTAAAACAGCGCCCAATACCACCGCAAAAACCTTCGTTTTCATGATGAGTTCCCCCTATTATCTGATAATTGAATTATACTGCATCTCTATTAATGTGTACATTTTGTGAACAATTTCACCTGATAAAAGGCAATAAAGAGAGAGTTGAAGAATTAGGAGAAATGACAGGCCATTCTTTTGTTTTACCGAAGAAACGAAAGGGAAAATGAAAAATTAAAAAGGCAAAGGAGTTCTTGAAATGAAAGCGAGACTATTTTTATTCAGCATGTTTCTCCTGATCCCCGTTCTGGCGCTTGCCGGATGCAACGGTCAATCTTCAGGAGGAAGCGAAAAAGCGAAAGACAAAGAAACGCACTCTCACGAAGACATGAATCACTCAGGTTCATCCGAGGTGCCGAAAGGTTTAAAGAAAGCCGAAAATCCGACTTATAAAGTCGGCAGTGACGTCATGATTTTAGCTTCTCATATGAAAGGCATGAAAAATGCGCAAGGAACCGTAAAAGGTGCTTATGATACAACGGTTTACAGTGTATCTTACACTCCGGAAACGGGAGGAAAGCGCGTCGAAGATCACAAATGGGTCATTCAGGAAGAGCTGAAGGGCGCCGGTGATAAAACGTTAAAACCGGGTGACAAGGCCGTGATCGAGGCATCCCATATGAAAGGCATGAAGGGTGCCGAAGCCGTTATTGATTCAGCCAAAAAGACAACCGTTTATATGGTCGACTATACACCGACTGACGGCGGCCAAAAAGTAACCAATCATAAATGGGTGACAGAAGACGAGCTTGCTGCCGCAAAATAAAAAGACCGCCAAAGCCGAAGGAACTCCTTTGGCTTTTTTGCGGTCTCACATTTATGCGGATTTTCTTTTCAAGGCAGGTCTCGTTAAAGAGAATACAGCTAAAGCGACAGCGATAATGACAATCAAACCGCCGCACCAGGCTGTTGCTGTGACAGAACCGGTTTGTCCGATTACGCCGCCGCCGATGGCTGACCCGAGCGCGATGCCGATCTGCAAAGCGGACGTGTTGAAGCTTTGCTGAATATCGGAAGACTCAGGCGCAATTTTGATTAAATAGCTTTGCTGCGCCGGCGCAAGGCTCCAGCTGAGCAATCCCCAGATCACCATCGCAGGCAGGAAAATGATTAAAGAAACCGTTGTCAGCGGAAGAATAAACAGGATCAGAGCGAAAGAAACGGTCACAAGCATGATGCTTTTAAATGCTCCTAAACGGTCATACAGCCAGCCTCCGAACGGGCCGCCGCATACCGCTGACAGACCGAACAAAAAGTAGCATACACTGACCCAAACGGAACTCAAATGAAGCGTTCTTTCCAAAAAAGGCGCAAAGTAGGCATAAAGTGTGTAATGCCCCGCCAATGTAAACAAGGTGACAAGGTGTGCGCTGGCAATTTTGGCGGTCCCGATCGTCTTGATCTGCTCACGAAACGGAATCATTTTTTCAGCAGGTATTTTTTCGAAAAAGACGCTGATAATCAGCATGGAAATGAGAGATAATACGCCGATTCCCAAGAACAGAACACGCCATCCGAAGGCATTGCTGATGATAATGCCGACAGGCACGCCTAAAGCGATTGCGGAGCTGAACCCCATGAAAATGATGCCGATCGCCCGCGCTCTGTATTCAGGCGCCACGATTTTAGGAGCAATCGTTAAAGAAAGGACGACAATCAGCCCTGTGCTCATGGAAGCGAGCACCCGTGACACCATAAGAACGGCGAAATTGGGACTGAAATAAGCGACCAGATTACTTAGGAAGAAAATAAACAGTGCAATTAAATAAAGCCGCTTTCGTTCAGCCTTTGCCGTCACTGCCAAAAGCAGCGGGCCGGATACCGCGTAACCGAGCGCAAACACGCTGATCAGCTGCCCCGCGCTGACAATGGATATATCTAAGTCGGAAGCGATTTGCGGAAGAATACCGCCCACAATTAATTCAACCAATCCGACTGCGATGGTAGATGCTGCAAGCAGAAATACTTTGAAATTCATGTACAGATACTCCTTTTTTTATTTTTTAGAAAATAAAAAATCCTGATTACAAAAAGTGTACGGGACAATTTTTGTAATCAGGATTTTACGGTTCCTGGTAGACACCCTCAAACCATATCATTGAGGTTATACAATATATTGCAATATTCGGTTGTGTCCGTTTCTGCAAAAAATTCTACCATAATAGTGAGGGAGATTCCATAGAAAATTCGAGGAAATCCTTTCAATTTCAATATCGGCGGCTGTAACGTCATTGATGAAGCAGGGAAAAAAATTTATGATAACCGTAAGGAGTCTATACAGATCAAACATTACACAGCCGGAGGAAACCGATGAATAAGTACGAAAAAATCGCCAACGAAATGAGAAAGAGGATTAAAAGCAGTGTATATGACATAGATCAGCCGATCCCGGATGAAAAGACGCTCGCTGCGGAGTTCGGGTGCAGCCGGATGACGATGAAGCGGGCGCTTGATACACTTGCGGCTGAAGGGATGCTTTTCAGAAAAAGAGGGCACGGCACATTTATCATCCAATCAGCCATGCAGGATGAGCACGTTCACGTAGTCAGCAACGAAATTCTCGGCTTGAGCAATTTGTTAAAAGGCAAAAATATCAAGAGCAAGGTCATCCGGTTTGAAGTGCAGTTTCCGTCTCAAGATGTCGCCGCACATTTGGCCATCGATGAAAAGACTCCCGTCTATTATGTAGTGAGGCTCAGAATTGTTGAAGGCGAACCGTACGTTCTTGAAAAAACATACATGCCGGCGAGCCTTATACCCGGCATTAATGACGAGGTGCTCAACCATTCCATCTACGATCATATTACGCGGGAACTGCAGCTCAAAATCGCAGGCTCACACAGAAAAATCAGAGCGTGCAAGTCGGATGACATGGATCAGCAATATCTCGGCTGCCGGCCGGATGACCCGATACTTGAAGTCGAGCATGTAGGCTTTTTGGACAACGGCACTCCCTTTGAATATTCATTTTCCCGCCACCGTCATGACAAGTTTGTCGTGACCTCAGTCAATATAAAACGTTCATAAAAACGCCGAAGAGTGAGAGAAAAACTCACTCTTTTTTTGTTGCCGCTGATTTACATCGTCGCTTCTTTTATGTTATATTACCAAATGATAGAATCATCCTACAAATTTCAGAGGTGTTTTGATGGAGATATCCAAAACAAGCAGACTGTCACTCGTAGAACAAGTGGTGGCGCAAATTGAATCGTTAATTCAATCGGATAAATGGCCGGTCGGGACGCGCATTCCCCCTGAGCTGGATTTAATGAAGCAATTTGATGTGAGCCGAAACACGTTGCGTGAGGCCATTCGGGCGCTCGTACATGCCGGCCTGCTGCAGACAAGGCAGGGGAGCGGTACGTATGTCAGCTCATCCAGTGTTCTCGGCGCGGCATTTTACCGCCATATTAAAAAATCAAATTTGCTTGAAACATTAGAAGTCAGATACGCACTCGAAAGAGAAGCTGCACGATTGGCGGCGGAAAGGCGTAATGACGAAGACCTGAAAGCACTGAAGGCATGCTTGGATGAATGTGAAGCGGCCTTGCAAAATGAAGATCGAAAACGGTATGCCGAAGCCGACATTAAGCTGCACAAAACAATTGTACAGGCGGCCCATAACAATATGCTTTCTGATCTATACGAGCATATGACGGAGGCGCTTTGTGCGTCAGTCCATAACCTGTTGGAAATCACCCCTGCTATCCGGATCCACACCCAGCTTGCCGCCGCGATTATCGGACAGAAACCGGATCAGGCCATGGAGGCCGTCAACCAATACATCACAGTATTTAAAGATACAATACACATGGAGGATGAACATGAAAATTGAAGACGAACATCAAATTCTGCAAGCAAGTCATCGTAAAAAACTGATATTGCTGGTCATCGGAGTCATATTGATAGGGGCCAACCTCAGAGCGCCTCTGACATCGGTCGGGCCGCTCGTTTCCTCAATTCGGGACAGCCTCGGCATGACCAATGCGGCTGCCGGCACCATTACGACAGTGCCGCTTTTGGCCTTTGCATGTCTGTCGCCGTTTGTTCCTTTATTGTCCCGGCGCTTCGGGACCGAGATTGTCTTACTGTCATCATTAATTGTCCTGACAGCCGGAACTCTGCTGCGCTCCATCGCCGGAATCGGCACTCTCTTTTTCGGAACGATCCTGTTGGGATTGTCGATCGCCGTATGCAACGTCCTGCTGCCGAGTCTCATTAAACATAAGTTTCCCGGAAATTTAGGCATCATGACCGGCGTCTACTCGGTTTCTATGAATCTGTGCGGTGCGATTGCATCCGGCATCAGCGTGCCGATCGCCTCTTCAGCGGGGTTAGGCTGGAAAGGCGCGCTCGGCTGCTGGGCTATCCTTTCTTTTATTGCGTTCGTCATGTGGATTCCGCAAATGCGAGGACGCGAACTGCCCGTCCGCACGACTGGGACAAATGGAGAGAAGAAAAACAGTCTGATGCGGTCTCCGCTGGCTTGGAAGGTGACGATGTTCATGGGGCTGCAATCCCTTATTTTTTACACCGTCATCGCTTGGCTGCCGGAAATTCTTCAGCAGAATGGACTCAGCTCAAGTAAGGCGGGATGGATGCTTTCATTAATGCAATTCTCAGTCCTGCCGATTACTTTTATCGTGCCGATCGCTGCCGCTAAAATGAAAAATCAGCGCGCACTCGCCGGACTGACGGCTTTATTTTTCCTTATCGGCATTGCCGGCGTTCTTTTCGGAAGCCCGGCTCTCACTCCGCTATGGGTCATTTTGATCGGAATTGCGGGAGGCTGTGCGTTCAGTCTGGCGATGATGTTCTTCAGCCTGCGGACCCGGCATGTTCATGAAGCCGCGGCGCTTTCCGGCATGGCCCAGTCATTCGGATACCTGCTTGCCGCGTTCGGGCCGCTTGTATTCGGTTTGCTGCATGACATCACGCACGGCTGGACGGTTCCGTTATTCATGCTGATCGCAGTCTCCGTTCTGATCTTCATTTTCGGAGTCGGAGCGGGAAAAGCGGAACAGATCAAAACAGCATAAAAAAACAAAGGGCCCGTTTAGGGTCCTTTGTTTTTTGTTTAAAAAGCTGTCTCAGGCCGTCACGCTGTCAGTTTTAAGCCGATGACACCGATGAGGATAAGCCCCAGAGACACCAATTGTGACAGATTGAATTTTTCTTTAAACCAAAGTATGCCCACGGCAGAAACGCCGATGCTTCCCATGCCGGTCCAAGCCGCATACGCGACACCTGTGGGAAGAACCTGCATCGCTCCGGAAAGGCAAAAGAATGAAATCATAAAGCCTGTTACCATGACAATCAGCGGCCACTTTTTTTTAAAACCGTCAATATGTTTCATGGCAACGGCCGCTACAACTTCCTCCGCTCCGGCAATAAATAACAGCAGCCATGCCATTAATGTTCACCCCTTGTTTCAGTTTCTTTCGTAAATACCTTCATTCCTAAAATGCCGGACAACAGCAAAGCCAAAAAGAATATTTGCCCGATTGAAAACGATTCGCCTAAAATGACGCCCGTTACATATGTGCCGACGGTGCCTATTCCGACAAAAACGGTATATGCGGCAGCCATCGGAATTTTTTTATAAGAGCGGATCAGCATCAGAAAGCTGACGGCAATCAAAAGGAAAATACCAATCCAATCAAAGAGCGAATCCGCATGCTTCAGGGCGGACGCCCAAACTACTTCTAACAGTCCGGCTATCAATACAAGCAGCCAATACATGATACAGTCACCTCAGTTATGAATGAATGTCAGTCATTTTTACGGCGGTCAAAAATGATCGGTCTCCGCCAATCATTTCTGCAAGCTTCTTTTGAGAAAGCTGAATATTTCTTTTTTATATACTTCGAGATCGACATCCTGTTCACAGCCGATATAAAACCGTTCAGCCGCGTTCTCGACAACGTTGATAATCGTTCTGGCCGTCCATCTGACATGAATGCCGCTGATGACTTCACCCTGTTCAATGGCCGTATTGATCACGCCTTCCAGCCAGGAATAATAAGGCTGATAAATGGCTTCCCATTTCTCCATTGAATGATCGATGGCAAGACCGGAATAACAGAGGACGATAATATCTTTATGAAGCCGGGTGATGTGAAATGTCTCATCTACCAAAATGTCCAGCAACGTCCAAAAATCTTCAGAACCGTCCGTTTTCCCTTTTATTCTGTCCAGCGTAGTGTCGAGCAGGTTTTCTGCAATCGCGGATATCAGTGCGTTTTTAGAAGAAAAATATAAATAAAACGTACCTTGGGCCGTTCCGGCTTTTTTGACGATTTCTGAAATGGATGCTTTGTCTAATCCTTTTTCAGAAATGACTTCAATCGCGGCTTGCAGGATCTTTTCGTATTTTCCCGAGCTTTGTTTTGCCAATAGAGGGGTTCCTCCTTTTATGAATGACTGTCATTCATTTTATCGCATATTCGCTTTTTTGTCACCCCTTAACATAAAAATACCGGAAAGAAGACCATACTTCTTTCCGGCATTCGTCATTTATCACTGTCGATCATAGCCTTCGGCAGACCCGTATATTTTGCCCAGTAATAAATACCGAGCGAACCGATGGCGATCAGAATCAGGTCAAGCGGATTGCTGATAATGCCCAATCCGTGGCCGAACGAGCCGAGATAGGAGAAAATCAGCATCATGACATAAAAGCCGACGATCCACCATGCGGATTTCAGCTGCTGGCGTATGCTGACATCATCTTTGGGAGCATATTTACTGAAACAGAGATAGATCAGAAACATGACAATTTGAGAACCGAGAAGCCAGGATACGGTGCGCCATCCGGACCAATATACAATATAAGAGGTAAAAATAAACGACAGCGGCCCGATGATGCTCATCCCTTTTAAATAAAACGGTCTGTTAATGTTCTTCGCGTTGACTCTCAGCGCCGCAGAAGAAATCGGCGCAATCGCATAAGACAGAATCAATGCGACGGAGCATACGTTAACAAGAGCGTTCCAAGAAGGGAACGGAAGCGTCCAAAAAACAGCCAGACCGAACGAAAGCCAAAGGGAGGCGCGCGGTGTCCCGGTTTCTTTATTGACTTTAGAAAAAATGCTGAATAATGTTCCGTTTCTGGCCCAGGCATAGACGAGACGTGAAGTCGTATTCATAAAGATATTTCCGTTACCGCCCGGTGATAAAATCGCATCTAAAATGACCAATGTCGCCAGCCACCCCAAACCGAGCAAAACGGCGATATCTTTGAACGGAAGGGAGAATTCAGTCCCGATAGCCGGCCATCCGTGCTTCAGGGTATCCGCCGGGATCGCCCCGATAAAAGTGAGCTGCAGCACGGTGTAAATAATAGTAGAAACGATAATACAAACAATCAATGCGATCGGAATGTTCCGCTTCGGATTCTGCACTTCACTCGCGACAGCCACAATCGGATGCAGCCCAAGGTATGCAAACATGACGCCGCCTGTGGAAATCGCGGCCTGAATCCCGGTGAAACCAAAAGGCGCGAATCCGTGAACGGTCATATTGCCCGGGTGAAAATGAAAAATCAGTACAACAATTACCGTAATCGGTACGACATATTTAAAAATCGAAATAATGAAGTTTGCTTTCGCAAAGGTTTTGACACTCCAGTAATTGAGGAGGAAGAACAGGCAGAGCAGCGCAAATTGCAATATCCATCCGGCAATTGTCGGAGAATCAGAGCCTTTTACGGTCAAACCGGGAAACCAATACGCCACGTATTGGCGGACTGCCGTGACTTCTATAGAAATAAGACTCGTGTATGCCACAATGGTGACAAAGGAAATTAAATATCCGACCAGGTGTCCGTGTGAATATACGGGATACCGGATAATTCCCCCGGTCCGCGGCAGCGCGGCGCCCAGTTCCGCATAAACCAAGCCGATCAATAAGATGATTCCCCCGCCGATCAGCCAGGAAAAAACGCCTGACGGGCCCGCTTTAGAGGCGACGTTACTGACGGCAAACAGCCATGCCGAACCGAATATGGCTCCCATGCCGATTAAAATAAGATCAAAAAGTGACATAGTTTTCTGGAAGTTTCCTTGCTTAGACATTCGCTGCCTCCTTAAAAAAGACATTGTTCTCTTTACATAATTCCCATTATCATTCAAACATACCCAGCCGGCCGGCTGGAAAATTAGGACAACTTTCGAAACGAAGTATGTACAGAAATGTGCTCACATCAAAATAACGGCCGTATGGCAAGATCTCCCGGCTTATATTCCCCGTTTTGAACACATTCAAACCTCATATTCAGAAAAACAAAAAACGCCCGAAACAGGCGTTTTTTGTTACAAGTTCATATCTTTCAGTCCGGGGCTGTGCTCATTCGGAAGCTCGGGAAGTTCCGGGACGGGGAAACCTTTAGGAGGCTCGGACACACTTAATTCGCCGCCGTTTCGGCTCGGCGTCGTTCCCTGCAGAATTTCTCCGATCCGTGTCGGATCCAGTCTGAAATTAAATTGTGTATTATGATAACCCATTTCAACGAATTTCCGGCATTCCGGGTATTTTTCAATATCATAATTCGGCACGGGAAATAATTTGCCCCATTCGACACCCAGTGTTTCCAGCGCTTTTGTAAATGCATTTTGATGGGCGTTGTCACGGACGATCAGAAAACCGAGTGTTTCTCTGAACGTCTGATTTGAACTCATTTCATAAATGCGCGTCTTTTGCAGCACGCCGGTTGATTCCAGCACGACATTGTCCAATAGATCGGAAATCAGATTCCCGTGGTTGTATACCCAAGACCCGTTCCATGGATTGCCGCCGGCGTCTACAGGAAGAGAACTTTGCGCCCCGATGATAAAATGGTGCGGATTGGCGTGTTTAACTGCTTCGTCAAGCGGCGCCTGATCTGCTGCCTGATTTCCGGCGCCCTCAGCGCCGCTTTCATCGAGCAGCGCATTAATCGTATGCTGGACGAGCTCAACGTGTGCGATCTCTTCTAAAAATACACCGCGAAGCAGGTCACGGAACTGTTTTTCTTTTCCTCTGAAATTAGAGCTTTGGAAAAAGTATTGCATCATCGTCCGCATTTCCCCGTAATGCCCGCCTAAAATTTCCTGAAGCACCTTGGCCGCGGCCGGGTCCGGCTTGTCCGGTTTAATGATATTGATCAGCTCTTCTTTGTAATAATACATAAACAGCGCCCCCTGAAAGAAGTTTTCGGTTCTTCTGTTAGTGTCTTTGCAAATTCAGTTTTTATGTATCGGCATCAAAAAAGGACGGAAAGCGTGTCCGTCCTTTTGTGTTAAGCCTCAACCGCCCCGCGAAGTTTCGTGTTGACAAGCCCGTTCCATCCTTGATCCATCGTACTGTGAATCTCGGAGCTTTTCCGATTGACTTTATTGATGACGGCTTCCGGCTCTTTCCATCCGCCGTGAATGAGAGTGAATTCCGTATCCCCGCTTTCCGTTTCCTTTAAGACAAAAGAAACGATCCAGCCTTCCGTATCCCATGAAAAAGAAAGGCGGTACGGCGCTTCAATATCCAGCAGCTTGCACGGAGACGGACCGAACGGAGATTCCAGCTGAAACTCACTGTCTTCTTGAGGTGTGAAATCATTCGGCATAAACCAGAGAGACAGGCCGTCCGCCGTAGAGACCGTATCCCAGACAACTTGTATCGGCGCCTTGAAAACGGCGGTATGAATAATGTCCGGTAATGGCTGATTGCTGTTGTTGTTTTTGTTATCTTTGTTTTGTTTATCAGACATGATGCGTAACCACTCTTTCGCTGTTTTTACTTTTGATCATACTACACAGGGCAGGACATTTGAAAACAAATCAAACTTATTTTATGCTTTTCCAAAGCCATTCAATTCATTTTAAGGAGACGTAGTGATGACAGATCAATTTAAAGCGTTAGTAGTCGATCAACATGAAGACCGGTTTTCAGTCAGCGTACGGGAGCTGGCGGTTCAGGACCTTCCCGAGGGTGAAGTGCTGATTAAGGTTTGCTACTCAGGGGTGAATTATAAAGACAGCTTGGCTGCCATTCCTGACGGCAAGATCGTAACCTCGTATCCTTTCGTGCCGGGAATTGATTTAGCGGGAATCGTCGTTTCTTCAGATGACGCCCGTTTTAAAGAAGGGGACAAAGTCATTGCGACAAGCTACGGCATAGGCGTTTCCCATTTTGGCGGCTATAGCGGGATGGCCCGCATTCCGGCAGATTGGATCGTGCCGCTGCCTGAAGGTCTGACACTTAAAGAAGCCATGACGATCGGAACCGCCGGCTTCACTGCCGCATTGTCCGTCCAGCGTCTTGAAGAAAACCATGCCGCTCCTGAAAAAGGGAAGGTGCTGGTGACGGGAGCGACAGGCGGCGTCGGAAGCTTTGCCGTCTCCATTCTTTCAACCTTAGGTTATGAGGTCGAGGCCAGTACGGGAAAAGAAGAAGAAAGCGGGTATTTGAAGAGCCTCGGAGCAAAGACGGTCATTCACCGTGACGAAGTGTATAACGGCACGTTAAAACCGATGCAAAAACAAAAATGGGCAGCGGCCGTCGATCCGGTCGGAGGTGAGCCGCTTGCTTCAGTTCTCAGTCAGATTCAGTACGGCGGATCAGTTGCTGTGAGCGGACTGACAGCGGGAACGAAACTCCCGGCTACAGTCTTTCCGTTTATATTGCGCGGCGTCAGTCTCTTGGGAATTGATTCCGTATTCTGTCCGATGGAGACAAGAAAGAAAATATGGCAGCGTTTAGCTGATGACTTCAAGCCTGCAGATCTGGAGGCCTTTATTCAAAAGGAAATTACACTTGAAGAGCTGCCGGATACGCTTCCTGCCCTTTTAAAAGGAGAAGCGAGAGGGAGAACGATTGTTACAATAAACGAAGAATAAAACAAAAACCCCCAACTAGCAGTTGGGGGTTTTCAATATATAATCAATTATTGATTATAATAGGGGTAATTCATTGAGTATGTTATGAAAATAAATTGATGTAAAACATAAATTGATTATATATAGGTAATATAAAGGTGAGTTATAAAATTTTCTGAAATATTTATTGACTGAAAGCGCTTTTAAAATTATGATAATAACATAAGTACCAATAATATCATTATAAATTAACTACAAAGTAACTATAAAATAACAATATAACGAGAGGGGAGAGCGAATAATCACTATAAAGGATAACGCTTTTGGAACATTTTCTTCTTATATAACTGTTTTGGACGGTCAGAACTTGTATGCAGACGTTAGAGGTGCAAATATTGATAACTGAATATTCGGATATTATCTCTGTGTAAAAACTAGGAGGATTTGAAGATGAATAAAAATAGCAGCCAGCATTCATTTTTGAGAACCATCATTTTAGTATCGACATTCGGGGGACTTCTTTTCGGCTACGATACCGGTGTGATTAATGGGGCGCTGCCGTTTATGGCGGAAGCTGACCAGCTTAATCTTACCGCTTTGACTGAAGGGATGGTGGCGAGCTCCCTGCTCTTGGGGGCTGCGATCGGCGCGGTTTTCGGAGGGAGATTGTCGGACTATAACGGCAGACGTAAAAATATCCTTATCCTTGCCGTTTTGTTCTTTGCGGCGACGCTTGGATGTACACTGGCGCCTAACGTGTCGGTTATGATCATCTCCCGTTTTCTGCTGGGGCTTGCCGTCGGGGGAGCATCTGTAACCGTTCCGGCATATTTGGCTGAAATGTCGCCGGCGGAAAGCCGAGGGAGAATGGTTACCCAAAATGAATTGATGATTGTAACGGGCCAGCTGCTTGCCTTCACGTGTAATGCTATCATCGGCAATGTGCTTGGTGATACCTCTCACGCTTGGCGTTATATGCTCGTTATCGCGGCCCTTCCGGCGGTATTCTTGTTTTTCGGTATGCTGAAAGTTCCTGAAAGTCCGCGCTGGCTGGTTTCTAAAGGAAGAAAAGAAGATGCTCTGCACGTTCTCCGGCGAATAAGGAATGAAGAGAAAGCGAAGTCTGAGCTCGCTGAGATTGAATCTGCCTTTCGTAAGGAAGCTGAGATGGAGCAGGCGACCTTTAAGGATCTTGCCGTTCCGTGGGTGCGCCGCATTGTGTTTATCGGGATCGGAATTGCGGTAGTGCAGCAGCTCACCGGCGTGAATTCAATTATGTATTATGGAACTCAAATTTTAAAAGATACCGGTTTCGAGACAAAAGCCGCATTAATCGGCAATATCGCTAACGGTGTGATTTCGGTGCTCGCGACTTTTGTGGGAATATGGCTTCTCGGCAAAGTCGGCCGCCGCCCGATGCTGATGACGGGGCTGATCGGAACGACTGCGGTGCTGCTTTTGATCGGAGTTCTGTCTGTCGTGCTGAAAGGATCGCCTGCTCTTCCTTATGTGGTTCTTTCATTAACAGTCACTTTCCTTGCGTTTCAGCAGGGGGCTGTCTCTCCGGTGACCTGGCTGATGCTGTCGGAGATATTCCCGCTACGATTGCGGGGGCTTGGTATGGGGGTCACTGTCTTCTGCCTCTGGATCGTGAACTTCATTGTTGGTTTAACTTTTCCGGTCCTGCTCGCAAACATCGGATTGTCTGCAACCTTCTTCATTTTTGTCCTGTTAGGGATAGCGTCCGTTATATTTGTGAAAAGGTTCCTTCCGGAAACGAAAGGTCTGTCGCTCGAACAGCTTGAACAAAACTTCCGTGCCTATGAAAAAACAGATCGTAATAGCGCAGAAGCCGAGGTGAGCGGGTAATCTGAATAGACGCGGGGTTCCTGGGAATCCCGCTTTTTACTATTATATAGAAGGGAATAATAAGCGGGAAAAAAGTTTCGTAAAAGTGTTGACCTAATTTAAAGTGCGTGGTATATTATTAAACGTCGCTGATGAACAAAGCGATAACGACAAATGAGAAAATGATCTTTTTAAAAAAAGACTTTACAAATTCTCAAAAGCGTGTATAATAAATGAGGTCGAGAAAAAAGACTTCGTAAAGAAATAAAAAAACACTTGACATCATAACTGATTGGTAGTATGATAGTTAAGTCGCCTGATAAGCGCCCGTAGCTCAATTGGATAGAGCGTTTGACTACGGATCAAAAGGTTAGGGGTTCGACTCCTCTCGGGCGCGCCAATTCAAATGCGGGTGTAGTTTAGTGGTAAAACCTCAGCCTTCCAAGCTGATGTCGTGAGTTCGATTCTCATCACCCGCTCCATTATAATGATCTTTGAAAACTAAACAAGACAAAACGTACCTGTTAATTCAAAGTTTTAAATAAATCGCACAGCGATGTGCGTAGTCAGTCAAACACTTTATCGGAGAGTTTGATCCTGGCTCAGGACGAACGCTGGCGGCGTGCCTAATACATGCAAGTCGAGCGGACAGATGGGAGCTTGCTCCCTGATGTTA
>NZ_JBSJQE010000005.1:0-271474 GCF_053663335.1 Bacillus sp. YH3-2-B2
GTGTCTCAGTCCCAGTGTGGCCGATCACCCTCTCAGGTCGGCTACGCATCGTTGCCTTGGTGAGCCGTTACCTCACCAACTAGCTAATGCGCCGCGGGTCCATCTGTAAGTGGTAGCCGAAGCCACCTTTTATGTCTGAAGCATGCGGTTCAAACAACCATCCGGTATTAGCCCCGGTTTCCCGGAGTTATCCCAGTCTTACAGGCAGGTTACCCACGTGTTACTCACCCGTCCGCCGCTAACATCAGGGAGCAAGCTCCCATCTGTCCGCTCGACTTGCATGTATTAGGCACGCCGCCAGCGTTCGTCCTGAGCCAGGATCAAACTCTCCGATAAATGGATCACAGACTAAGTTCACTGCATCCTGCAGTAACGTCTGTGTGATCTGCATCATGCAGACCTTAGTTTGACTGACTACGCACATCGCTGTGCGATTTATTTAAAACTTTGAATTAACAGGTACGTTTTGTCTTGTTTAGTTTTCAAAGATCATCTCAACCTCATCTCGAGGCGACTTTTTCAGTATAACATTTCAGCGTTTTGCTGTCAAATGTTTTTTGTTTTTATTTCTCCGCCGCTGTGAGCTTTTTGGTGAAGCGCATCAGCGACGTTTAATAATATACCATGCCTATGATTCAGCGTCAACACTTTTTTTGAAAGAATATCCTCGATGATATACTTCCTGCCCTTTGGTCTCTATTTGAGATACTTCAACAAAGCCTTTTTCCGTCAGGTAATCAAGCATGACACCGAGATCTTGGGTGAAGTGCACCAGTTCAGGGTGCTGAAGCAATTCTCCAAACTGCCACATTTCTTTTTCTTTCATCACTTGAAAAAGGTGCGCAGAACCGATTTCAGCTTTTGAATGGATGAGAAAATCATTTGCTAAGAATAATAATTCAAGCCTTTTCTCCAAGCTTTCGTGACTCTCGACAAGTTCGGAATATAGCTTATATACCTGCGGCTCAATGTGACGGACCTGGTTCCAGACTGTCGTTTCGGGATAAAACCCCCGGTCAATCACTTCTATGCGGGCCAAGTGGTGAAGAGCGTGCACTACCGCATAATATGCATCCAGAAAATGATCAGCTTCAAAAAACGCTTTTCCTTCTACAAATCTTCTGATCAGCTTGCCGTATTCCATTCCGATCTTTAATTTCCGCTCGGCGAAAGGAAAAGTGCTGAGCCGGTCATTGAGTTCAGATATATATTCATTGCGGTCAAACAGCACTTTACCGTTGATGATCCAATCTATGACTCTTCTATTTGTCCCAAGCAGAATCCATTCCTGAAGCAGAGCATCCGTTACAATATGTAAAGAAGCGGTTTTGTGTTCGAATTCATAATGCTTTATAAAAAGAGGTTCATCAGCCTGTTTGACAATGACAAGCATGACCGCATCAAAGTTATCCGTGATGGATGATGCTTTACTCCTTCTCTCAATCATAAGGACGGCCAGCGTATCGGGATGACTTGCTCTTTCTTGGTAAATTGGACGGAGAAGATTGTCCATTACGATTCCTCCAATGCGATTGTTTCACTAGCTATTGTTTCTACATTTCTATGATAAAACATGAAAGTCCTTTTTTCTAAACACATTGCACTATTATAACAAATTTCCTTTCAGGTGCCATATTTATTCTTCCCTTTTCTTACGAAAACATGAAGAATATGCCATCTGTTTTGTGCTATAGTTAAACGAGAGGGGGATGGACATGGCGAAATACTCAAGCAAAATTAATAAGATCAGAACGTTTGCGTTAAGTTTGGTTTTCGTTGGGTTTATCATTATGTACATCGGGCTGTTCTTTAAGCAGTCTGTTTTGCTTGCCAGCTTGTTTATGATTCTCGGCCTGCTGTCGATCGGACTCAGCACCGCCGTTTATTTTTGGATCGGCATGCTGTCCACAAAAGCGATCCGGGTGATGTGCCCCGCTTGCGAGAAAGAAACGAAGATTCTGGGCAGAGTGGATATGTGCATGCATTGCAGAGAGCCGCTTACATTGGATAAAGGATTGGAAGGCAAAGCGTTCGATGAGTCTTATAACAGAAAAAACAGTGTAAAATAAACGAAGCTGACCGTATCAAAGCGGTCAGCTTCGTTTAGTGGTTTTCTTTTTTGGAACATTCTTGGCAGACGCCGTAAATCTCCAAACGGTGGTGGCTTACCTTAAACCCTGTGACGTGAGCAGCAAGCTGTTCCACTTCGTCAAGCCCGGGATAATGGAAGTCCACGATTTTTCCGCAGCTTTCACAAATGGCGTGATAATGGTCAGAGGTGACAAAGTCAAATCTGCTGGACGCATCTCCGTACGTCAGTTCCTTTACAAGCCCCGCTTCCCGGAATACACGCAAATTGTTATACACTGTCGCAACACTCATATTAGGGAATTTCCCTTCCAAGGCTTTATATATATCGTCCGCTGTCGGATGTGCCATAGAATCCACGAGATATTCCAGAATGGCATGACGTTGAGGAGTAATCCGGACTCCCGTATCCTTCAACGTGTCTAAGGCTTCTTTTAATTCATGTGCAGCCATCCGTCATGCACCTCTCTTCTAAAAAAGATTCTTACTTTATAATGTTTATAATTAGTGTACATCTTTTTCCGGTCTCCTGTCAAATGTAATCTGAAGAAAACCCCGTGAGTTCAGCATTTGTCCATTAATTAGACGCAATTTGTTCCAATTCGCGAAGCGCCTCGGCAACGTGATCTTTCACTTTTACCTTTCTCCACTCCTTCACAAGACGGCCTTCTTTGTCTAACAAAAAAGTGGATCGCTCGATACCCATATATTCTTTCCCAAAATTCTTCTTCAGCTTCCACACATCAAAAGCTTCCGCCAGTTTGTGCTCATCATCAACGAGGAGCTGGAAAGGAAGATCGTGTTTTTGCTTAAATTTTTCATGTTTATCACGGCTGTCAGTGCTTACTCCGATGATAACCGCATCAAGTCCCGCGAAACTTTCGTGCTGATCACGGAAATCACATGCTTCCGTCGTGCATCCGGGTGTCATGTCTTTCGGATAAAAATAGAGAACGACGTACTTCCCTTTAAAATCCGTCAGTGCTACTTCATCCCCGCTGTCATTCACTAATTTCATATCCGGTGCTGTTTGTCCGATTTCAATCGTCATTTCTTATACCTCCGGGTTTTTTATTAAGCGTATCCAATTCACGTTAAGATTACAACCGTTATCCCCCCGCTCTTTTCTGGAAGCATGAACCGTTGTGCTCGCAATGAAGCATGCTACAATAGAACATGATGTAAGGAGATATTAGGAGGGTCATTTTTTGTATACAAAATCAGTTGAACTTCATAAGGAAGCGTTAGAGCATATCGTCGGGGGTGTGAACAGCCCGTCCAGATCCTATAAAGCGGTAGGCGGCGGTTCACCCGTTGCGATGGAAAAAGCGAACGGCGCTTATTTCTGGGATGTAGACGGGAATCAGTATATCGATTATTTAGCGGCTTACGGCCCGATTATTACCGGACATGCCCATCCGCATATTACTGAAGCGATTAAAACAGCGGCTGAAAACGGCGTGCTGTACGGGACGCCGACCAAACATGAGGTCACTTTCGCCAAAATGCTGAAGGAGGCCATTCCTTCACTTGATAAAGTACGATTCGTAAACTCAGGCACTGAAGCGGTGATGACAACGATCCGGGTTGCACGCGCTTATACAGGCCGCACAAAAATCATTAAATTCGCCGGCTGCTATCACGGCCATTCTGATCTCGTACTTGTCGCTGCGGGTTCCGGCCCGTCTACGCTCGGCACCCCTGATTCCGCCGGCGTGCCGAAAAGCATCGCCAATGAGGTGATTACCGTTCCTTTCAATGACATTGAAAGCTACAAAGCCGCGCTGGATAAATGGGGTTCAGAAATTGCAGCGGTTCTCGTCGAGCCGATCGTCGGCAACTTCGGCATCGTTGAACCTGAAGAAGGATTTTTAGAACAGGTAAATGAGTTGACCCATAAAGCGGGCGCGCTCGTCATTTATGATGAAGTGATCACGGCGTTCCGTTTTATGTACGGAGGCGCGCAGGATCTTCTTCAAGTGAAGCCTGATTTAACGGCGCTCGGTAAAATTATCGGGGGCGGCTTGCCGATCGGCGCTTACGGAGGTAAAAAAGAGATCATGGAGCAGGTTGCTCCGCTCGGCCCGGCATATCAAGCCGGCACGATGGCCGGAAACCCGGCATCTATCCTATCAGGCATCGCCTGCCTGGAAGTGCTGAAGGAAGAAGGCGTTTACGAGCGGCTTGATGAGCTCGGCGCCAGACTTGAGCAGGGCATTCTCGCCCATGCGGAGACACATGGCATTACCATCACCGTCAACCGTTTAAAAGGCGCGCTCACGGTTTACTTCACTGATGAAAAGATCGTCAATTACGAGCAGGCGGAAAATACGGACGGAGAAGCATTCGCCAAGTTCTTCAAGCTGATGCTTGAGCGCGGGATCAATCTCGCTCCATCGAAGTATGAAGCTTGGTTTATCACAACCGCACATACTGAAGAGGATATCGACGCCACTTTACAAGCCGTTGAAGATGCGTTCAGACATATGAAAAAATAACTGCTGAAACAAGCGGGAGCCCGGGGCTTCCGCTTTTTCTTTTTGTCCGATTTGTGAGATAATGGTTTTTTCAAAAAAAGACCCTTGAATAATTGGTATGATCCCTGTATATTACTTTATTGTTTAGCAAATCAGCCGACAGGGAAATGTAAGTGTCAGCCGTTCGTTCGGCACATAATTTATTAGAGAAAGGAATGCACGCACAAACCAATGAAACTTGGTGCCCGCATTTTTAAAACAGGGATTGCGATTACGCTCGCGCTCTACTTAGCATCATGGATCGGACTTCCGTCGCCGATCTTTGCCGGGATTGCAGCTATATTTGCCATACAGCCCTCTATTTACAGGTCTTTTCTTATCATTATTGATCAGGTTCAGGCAAATATCATCGGCGCTGTCATCGCTACGGTATTCGGACTGATTTTCGGACCGAGTCCGATTATGATCGGATTGACCGCAGTGATTGTCATCACGATCATGTTAAAACTGAAAATTGAACACACCATTTCGATTGCGCTCGTGACGGTTATCGCGATTTTAGAAACACCGGGAAACAGCTTCCTGACGTTCGCTCTGATACGAACAAGCACCGTTATTTTAGGCGTGCTGTCTTCTTTTATTGTGAACCTTGTGTTTCTTCCGCCGAAATACGAAACGAAGCTGACTCATCATACGGTTGAATATACCGATGAGATCATGAAATGGATCAGGCTGACGATGCGTCAGTCCACGGAACACTCGATATTGAAAGAGGATATTGAGAAGCTGAAGGAAAAAATGATGAAGCTTGATCATACGTACCTTCTTTATAAAGAGGAGAGAAGCTACTTTAAGAAAACGACGTATGTAAAGTCGCGCAAGCTTGTTTTATTCAGACAGGCGATTATTACGGCAAATCGGGCGCTTGATACGCTGAAAAAGCTGCACCGCTATGAAAACGAGATTTATCATATGCCGGAGGAATTTCAGGAGACGCTGACAGAAGAAATTGATTATCTGCTTCATTGGCACGAAAGGATTCTGATGCGGACGGTCGGCAAGATCAAACCGCATGATGACGATGCTGAAGAAAGCATAAGATATAAACAGCTTTTGACGAAGTCTTTCTTGAAAAATCAGCAGAACTGCGAGGATGAACTGCTTGATTACAATATGCTCAGCATTATGGCTGCGGTTGCGGAATACCGCGAGCAGCTGGAGCATCTCGATACATTAATTACGAGTTTTCAGACATACCACCCGAAAGACAGCGAATTAGAAACAGACGAAGAGTAACCCGGTGCTTCCGTAAACCGGGTTTTTTTGCATTCAAAAAAACGTATGCCGCCCATTCGGACGGCATACGTTTTTGTATCAGTTCAAATTCTGAATCGTAAATAAGTGTCTGTACTGGCCGCCTCGGGCCATTAATTCCTCGTGCGTGCCGGTTTCGACGACGGCGCCGTTTTCCATGACGACAATTTTATCCGCGTGGGTAATCGTGGACAGCCTGTGGGCGACGATAAAAGTCGTCCGGTTTTTCGCAAGCTTTTCCATCGCTTCCTGAATGTAGTGTTCACTTTCAAGATCAAGAGCCGATGTCGCTTCATCCAAAATCAGCAGCGGCGGATTTTTTAAGAATACACGGGCGATCGAAATCCGCTGCTTCTGCCCGCCTGACAATTTGACGCCCCGTTCGCCGACTTTGGTTTCGTAGCCTTCGGGGAAGTTCATAATAAATTCATGGGCATTTGCCGCTTTCGCAGCCGCAACCACCTCATCCAGAGACGCTCCCGGTTTACCGATGGCGATATTTTCACGAATCGTCTCACTGAACAGAAACGTATCCTGAAGCACCATTCCGACTTGATTGCGGAGGCTTCTCGCTTCATAATCGCGAATATCTGTGCCGTCAATCAGCAGGCTGCCGCCGGATACATCATAAAAACGCGGTATGAGGCTGACAAGCGTCGATTTTCCGCCGCCGCTCATCCCGACGAGCGCGACGGTTTCCCCTTTTGTCACCTTTAAGGAAACGTCCTGCAAAATCGTTTCTTTTCCTTCCTCATAACGGAACGAGACATTTCGGAATTCAACTTCGCCCTTAATGCCGTCAGCTTTTAGTGCATTCGGTTTATCAGTCAGTTCATACGGCTCGTCGATAAATTCAAATATGCGGTCCATTGAAGCGATCGACTGGGTCAGCGTCGTCGATGAGTTGATCAATCTTCTGACCGGATTGTACATTCTGTCAATATAGCCGACGAACGCAACCATCGTCCCTACCGTCAGCGGGCCGTTTATGACAAAATAACCCGCAAATGCGATAACGAGCAGCGGCGCCAAATCCGTAATGGTGTTCACGACCGCGAACGTTTTCGCGTTCCAATTCGTATGACGGATCGCTTTGTCCAGAAAATGTCCGTTTTTTTCATCAAAATTGGCTTGTTCATAATCTTCAATGGCGAAACTTCTGATAACGGGCATCCCCTGAACTCTTTCGTGCAAATGTCCCTGAACTTGGGCGAGTGCCTGAGAACGCTCACGTGTCAGTTTTCGGAGGCGGCCGTAAAAGTATTTCACTGAAATTCCGTATAACGGAAACAAAATGACAGATATCAATGTCAGCTTGACATCGAGTGTAAACATAATACAGATGACGATCAGCACCGTCATCATATCAAGCCAGATATTCATCAGTCCCGTTATGACAAAGTCTTTTGTCTGTTCGACATCATTTATCACCCGGGAAATGACTTCGCCCGTTCTCGTGTTTGCATAAAACCTCAGGCTCAATTTTTGAATATGATCGAACAATACCCCCCTGATATCGTAGAGCACCCGGCTGCCCGTCCATTGCGCGAAGTATTGCCGATAGTACTCTACCGGGGGACGCAGAATTAAAAACAGCACGAACATGATGCCCATTATCGTGAATAGCGATGATGTTTTAGCGCTTGCCGTTCCGCTCCCTTGAATAATGTCATCGACCACGTATTTTAACAGAAGCGGGAGAGCCAGCGGGATGGAGAATTTTATAATGCCGATTAACACTGTGATAAAAATTTGTTTTTTATAAGGTTTTACAAATTGCATATAGCGTCTGATTACGCCCACACTTTATCCCCCTCTCTCTTTAAGGCGTGTGAGCCCATGTGAAAAACCTGTTGACACCCCAACAGGTTTTTTATTGTATTCTTTATTTTGTATAGCGCAGATACCGTTCATACCACATATCTACAAATTCCGGAGCAAACGGTCCTTTCCGCTGATGAATCCAGTGCAGCAGCGTATTCAGATACTCCTTCAGAATGCTGTCGATCTCTTTAGGGTAATTCATTGATTTGCGGTGGTCATCGTATTCATCCTCGTCAAGAATGTTATATGTCATATCCGGAAACACCTTGACATCCAAATCGTAATCAATATATTTGATGGCCTCTCCGTCATAAGCGAACGGCGAGCTGATGTTGCAATAATAGTGTACCCCGTCATCTCTCAGCATTCCGATGACGTTAAACCACTGACGGGCATGAAAGTAGCAGATCGCCGGTTCTCTCGTCACCCACGTCCGTCCGTCGGATTCCGTCACCATTGTCCGGTCGTTAGCTCCGATGATACACAATTCCGTACTTTTTAAAATCGTCGTTTCATTCCAAATTCGATGAAGCAGCCCGTTATGCTTATAGCTGTGAATTTGAATGGTTTCTCCTTCCTTGGGATATCCCATATTTCTCCCCTACTTTCTGTAAAGCCCTGCAGTCAATGCAGCCGCAATTGCTTTCCGACAAGTCTTTTCACTATTATAACGTTACGAATTAAAAAATGAAAATAAAAGAACCACTCCGCTTCCGGAATGGCACATTCATTTCTGCACATAGGAAGACGGCTTTTCCGTGCTGCGATAAGACTGGATGACTTGCTCTGTCTGCCTTTGGAATAACTCCTGTATGCCGGCCAGGTCTTTTCGCTTTGTCGCAATTTCGTCCTGTACATTGTTCAGCTTTGCATCTCTTTCCAGACTGATGAGTTCCGCTTCCACCTGCCGGCAGCGGTCAAGTTCTGACTGCAGCTCGAGAAGCTGATCCATGATTTTCATCTGTTCACTTACAAGCTTTTCAAACTCTGACATCGGGTTCCTCCTTAGGCTTTTAGGTTGATACTCCTTACCATTTCGATTTTACGCCGGAAAACCCTTTGACTCATTCTGTAGAGGAATCACAAGTTTTGTCGTTTTGGCAACAGAAAAAAGCACTTCCATCCGAAGATGAAGTGCTTTTTCGTTTCAGTGATTAGCTGTTTTGCTGTTTGTTTTGTTCAGCAGATTGGTTTTGCTTTCTAACCTGCTGCGCATCAGTTTCACTGCCGAATTCAGTGCCGTATTGACCCTGACCGGAAGCTGATTGCTGGTTTTGTTTTTTCACCTGCTGAACGTCTGTTTTGCTGTATTTTGAGTTTGCCATTGTTATCACCTCCACGCACTTTAGAATGCGCAGGAGACGATAAGGCTATTCATCTTTTTTAAAACTTATACGAGCAGAGAGCGTCCGCCGTCAATAATGATGGTCTGGCCGCGGATCATGTCCGCTTTTGAAGAAACTAAAAACTCCACCGTGTCGATCATATCTTTAATCTCGACCATTCTGCCGGCCGGCGTATTTTGGCGGGCATCTTCCAGCAGTTCATCTCTGTTAGGGAAATGCTTCAGCGCGTCCGTATCAATCGCTCCGCCTGACACCGCGTTTACGATGATGTTTTTCGGAGAAAGCTCAACCGCCAGATAACGGGTTAACGATTCTAAAGCGGCTTTTGAGACACCGACCGTCGTATAGTTTTCAAGATAGCGGATGCTGCCGAGCGAGCTGATGCTGACGATGTGGCCGCCTCCGTTTTTCTCCATCATCTTTGCCGCTTCCTGGGCGCAGAAAAGCAATGCTTTCGCGTTGATATTCATCGTCCAGTCCCAGTGTGTTTCTTCGAGTTCCATAACCGGTCTCAGCACGCCTGAAGCCGCATTATTGACGAACACGTCCAGTCTGCCGAATGTTTCGTCAATCTGGCGGAACATGTCTTTGATTTTTGCCGGCTGGCCGACATTGGCTTTAATGACGAGCGTTTTAACGCCGAGTTTTTCAATTTCTTCGGCGGTTTCTAATGCCGCTTTTTTACTGCGGGCGTAATTGATGACGATATTGTATCCTTTTTCCGCGAGTCTGATGGCGGCTGCTTTCCCGACGCCTCGGCTGCTTCCCGTGATCAGTGCGCATTTATTTTGTTCCATTTTTCCTCAGCTCCTTGCTGTGTATAGTTCTTTTCATTCAACAAACAATAAAAGCAATATGTGTTGAAAGGGGTCTTTTATATGTATGTCGGACGTGATATGGGCGAATTGGCCATGATGCCCAAACAAGATTGGAGAGATTCAGAGCTCGCCTATTTCCATCATGCCTTCCAGCAAATTATGCCGTATTTAAACGAAGAAGGCCAGTCCAAATACCGGGAACTGATTCAGGAAATCGAAGCCCGCGGCGGACTGAAACGGAATGAAGCGGATTACGGCCACGGCACTCGCGTCAGCTATGACTGACGCTTTTTACAGGCGGCCGCTTTCTTCCGCCATTTTCCATATCTTTTGATGGGAAACGGGAAATGCGTATTCCTTGAGCTCCTCTTTTGTGACCCGTATGAATTCCGTTGTATCCGACACTTGTTTTACTTTACCGAAAAAGACCGAAATATTCCAGACGAGATGGGTGAAAACATGTTCTACGATGCCTTCCAGCTCCCCGATTTCAGCGGTTATTCCCATCTCTTTTTCTAAATAGGCTTCAAGCTGCTCTCTTTCGGTTTTGATTCCTTTCTGGGTTTCGGTATTCGGAAACTCCCACAGGTTGGCGAGCAAGCCTTTTGGCGGCCGTTTATGAATATAGACATCGCCTTGGTCGTCTGTCAGCACAACGGCTGCCATTGTTTTTATTCCGGGCTTTTTCTTTTTGCTTTTAACGGGCAGCTCCCGCTCTGTCCCTTCCGCAAATGCCGAACAGTGCTTTTGTACGGGGCAAAGCAGGCATGACGGCGATTTCGGGGTGCAGATGATCGCGCCGAGCTCCATTAAACCCTGATTGAATTCAGATGGTTTTTCATGAGAAATGAAAGCGGATACCGCCTGTTCGAAAATGGTTCTGGTTTTAGGTTTTGCGATATCGTCCCATATGGAAAGAATTCTCGACATGACACGCATCACATTGCCGTCTACGGCGGGAATCGGTTTGTTGTATGCGATGCTGAGCACGGCGCCTTTTGTATAAGGGCCGACGCCTTTCAGTCCGCCAAATTCCTTTTCCCCGGCAGGGACGACTCCCCCGTACCGCTCATGCACTTCTTTTACGGCACTTTGCAGATTTCTTACACGGGAGTAATAACCTAGCCCTTCCCAGGCTTTGAGCACTTTTTCCTCATCGGCTTCAGCGAGCGCCGAAACGGTCGGAAATTGCTCAACAAACCGCCGGAAATAAGGAATGACGGTATCTACGCGCGTCTGCTGCAGCATCACCTCTGACACCCACACCCGATACGGGTCCTGATTTTCTCTCCACGGCAGAATTCTCTGTTCTCTTTCGAACCATGTAATTAAGTCCTCGCGAAATTTGTCTATATCTTTTTGTTTCATTTTTTCTTCAAGTGCGTTCATATCTTCTCCTCAGATGTTTCGGGTTCCGCTTTTCTTGACACTGTATTTTGGTGTAAACTAAGGGCACGTTACGATAATATGTTACATTAAATAGTGATAAAGAAAAAGCGGAAACATATGAGAACGGCGGATAAACGCCATGATTGGGCAAACAGAAAATGGGGAATATCTTATAATGCGAAATATGCGGGCGGCTGATTTTTAACGCCTGCTAGGAGGTCAACAATGGATACTGGCACTCACGTTGTCATGGGTATCGCGCTTGGCGGAATCGCAACTCTTGATCCTGCCGTCGGCATGCACACCCCCATGTCTCAGGCAGTTATGATCGCCGCGCTTGCCGGCTCTCAGGCACCTGATATTGATACCATATTGAAGCTGAAAAATAATGCCGTTTATATTCGAAATCATAGAGGATTCACGCACTCCATTCCCGCCGTATTATTTTGGTCCGTTCTGATTCCGGGCATTTTGTTTATGTTTTATCCGGAAGCGAACTTTTTGCACCTGTGGCTGTGGACGCTTCTGGCTGTCGTTTTGCATGTGTTTGTTGACATTTTTAACGCGTACGGCACACAGGCCATCCGTCCGTTTTCGAGAAAATGGATCGCTCTCGGTTTAATCAATACCTTTGATCCGTTTATTTTCGTCAGCCACTTGGCCGCGATTGCCGTGTGGTATATCGGAGGTCATCCGGGCGTGACATTTCTGATGCTTTATATCATCCTCGCAGGATATTACGCCGTCCGGTTTTTGATGCAGCTGCGGATAAAGCGAAGGCTGCGCGAAATGATTGAAGAGGAGATTGAAACCATCATTATTTCGCCGACGATGAAATTCAGGCAGTGGCGTATCGCCGTGACGACGGCGCATGCCTTTTATGTCGGCAGAAGCCTTGACGGCCATGTCGTGATATTGGATACATTCAACCGCGTGCCCGTTCCGGAAACCGACGTGATGAAGGCCGCGAAACAGGACGAAAATATTGCAGCCTTTCTTTCATTTTCCCCCGTTTACAGGTGGGAGGTCGATACTTTTAAAGATCATTATGAGGTGCGCTTTATTGATTTGCGCTACCGGAGCAAAGGCCACTATCCTTTTGTCGCCATCGTCCACCTCAGTCATGATTTAGAGCTTCTCTCTTCCTACACGGGCTGGATTTTCAGCGAGGAAAAACTGCAGAAAAAATTAAAGCTCGGCTCTGTTTAAGAGCCGGGCTTTTTTTGTCTTCTCACATATATAGCGGCAAACACGAGACTGATCACCGATAGGGCGGCCGCGGGTTTAAAAAACGGCGGGTAATACGTTAATTGAATATCGTTTTTTCCTTTTTGCGCTTTAAATCCGATAAAGGAATAATCCGCTTTTTCAATCTGTTCTTTTCTGCCGTTTATCTTCAGCTCCCAGCCTTTTTCATATGAAATCGGAAGCATGATATACGGTGCGCGGGTTTTGTTTTCATACGAGATATGAAGCGTATTTCCGCGCCATCTGAGATCGGCCCGCGGTTCTTTTTCCGCTTTTCGGTATGCGTTTTTCAGCGTATCGTACCGTTCTTCGTAAAGCGCCAGTCTGTCAAGCTGATACGATCCTTTCGGCAGACGGATTTGGATATTTTTTGTTTTCGGCACTCTGACAGTAAGATCGTTGACACCTGTTTTGTAAATGGATTGATTCGATTTTCTCGTTGTCGTGTAATCGTTCACTTTTAATGTAAAGCCCTGGTCCTTCGCTTTATTCTTCAAATAAAAGCTGACGTAATAATCGCCGCCGTCCATCTTAGCGGCTTGCGGCGTAATGATCAGGCCGCCGCCGTCTTCGTTTACCGTCAGGATGCCGTCTTGATAATCCGCATGGTCGGCCGTTACCTTTGCCTGACGGATCATATTTTTCGCCTCAGGCGCTTTTTTCGTGTTGGCTGTGCTTGATTCCGTGATGATCCCGTCAAGCATTGCCCGTTCTCTGGCAAGGGCGGGCGCTTTTTTCAGACCGTCCTCGTTATATACGCGATCAGCTGTCCGTACGAACGGAAGCATATATTGATTTTGATAAACCGCATAATGGGATGATTCCATGGTTTTTTTGAACCCGTACGGCACGCCGGCCTCGTTTGTTTTTTCCGTCATATAATATTTTCCGTAAAGCAGGCTGTATAAATTAGCCCTGTTTCCTAATGTCGCATAGCGGCTGACGCTTTCTCTGCCCATATCAATCCGGAGATCGTTCCAGTAAAAGGACAGCAGATTGCGGTTCAGAATGCTTGAGTATACGCTGAATCCGTTGAACCCGTAAATGATCGGGGTGTTATTGAAAACACCGTTCATCCAATCTAAACGGGCAAACGGATCAGGGTCTTTTTCTTTCAGACGCTGAATAAGCTCTGTTTGTTCTTTGCCCTTATAGTCAGGACCCGTCATAAAGGTATGCGATACCGTATAAATCTTCCCGCCTTCTGATAACGCATATTTTTCATATGTATTAGCCGTCAGCACCGCCGTCAAGAGAATGACGGCATAGACGGCGGGCACCGCGCCTTTCAGTCTTGTCTTTGCTGCAAGGAAAGCGGCAATGGTCAGCCCCAGAAGGAGCAGGATAGGCAGGTTGGCCTGATCAGAAATATCCAGGCTGAACCGTCTCACTTGGCTCCAATAGAGCAGAACGGCGAGTACGGCGGATATCAGCATACTCTTCATGCTGATGTCTGAAAGCTTAGAAAGCCCTGCTGCAACCGTTCCCGCAATCGTGAAGCACAGGACGTATTCAAACCTGTTTTGCGGAGCTGAAAAACCGTTAAAGGCGCTTGCCGCAAACGGACTGAAGTGAAACAGAATGTACAGCAGACTGATTCCCGCAAACAGCCGGAACAGCCGGTTTTTATATAAAGAAAATGTAAATAGAAAAAGTAAAAAAACCGCCGGCAGAATGATTATCCGGCTTGAAAATAAAATGTTGTCGGAAAAATCAAGCCATGCAATTTGCTCTGAATACGGCGGCCGCAGATTATGAAGATATCCGTATACGACAGGGATAAAGGAGACTGCGCTTATGCCGAAGCCGAGCAGGCCTGACAGAATAAACATTCTGCATTGAGTGAGCTTTTTGACTTCATTGTCTTCAAGATGAATGGTCCATCTGAATAAGATGTAAATGCCGATGAAAATCAGATTAATATACGCAAAATAAAAGTTGTTGATCAATGTCAGCGCACAGGCGAAGATAAACCACGCCGGCTTTTTTTCCCTGATGATTTTTTCCGCGCCGAGCACGAGCAGCGGCAGCCACACCATACTGTCAGTGAAAAAGTCCCAATACACCTCATGCCGGAAGTAGATAATCGAGACCCCGTACAACACGGCGCCGGCAAAAGCAGGCACCGTCCGTTTGACGAAATAGCGGAACACACACGCCGCCGTGAATATGATAAAACTCTGCTTGGCGATGCTGATAAAAACGGAGGCCTGCGCCCAAAACAGCGCATCAGCCTCACCCGTCAGCTGAATAAGCTGCAAAAAGCGGACAGCGGCGGAGATAAACAGGAATAGAAAAGAAGTAGAGAAATAATAGCCGAGCTGACTGTACACTCCCCCGCCCAGTCCGAACGAATAGCTGTAAAACAGCCTGCCGTTCATATATTGATCAAACAGCAGCTTTTTGAAGACCGCCATTTGGGCGATCCCGTCTCCAGACCCCGTCATATAGCGGCCTGCCGACCACTCTTTTAAGAAAAAAATATGAGCGGCTGCCGCAGCCAGCACACAGGCTGCCGGCAAGATCCATTTATTTTTTTTCATACAACGTCCCCAGACCCTGCGCACAGCGGCGGCTGTTTAATGGTTCCACTTGCGCTTTTTTGTATAATTCGTTTCATTTTGTTCTCCGTACGTTATATTCGCTTCTTTAATTAAATAGTGCGGGCGTTTTTTTGTTTCATAGTAAATCCGGCCGATGTATTCTCCGATGATGCCGAGACTCAAAAGCTGGATGCCCCCTAAAAACAGCACGGCGGAAATAATAGTGAAGTATCCGGGTACGGACACGCCGTGTGTCAGAATATGAACAAAGGTTGTTACAATATAAACCATCGACAGAAGCAATATCAGAATACCGGTGAAAAAGCATACCCTGAGGGGCTTGTTGTTGAAGGAGACGACACCGTCCATTCCGTAGTTGAACAGATTGCTGAATGACCATTTGGACGTGCCGTTCTTCCTTTCGACATTTTCATAAAATACGATTTTCTGGTCAAACCCGATCCAGCAGAACAGCCCTTTCGAGAAACGGTTCCCTTCACTCAGCTTCAAAAGAGCATCAACGGCCTGCCGGCTCAGCAGGCGGAAATCTCCGACCCCGTCACGCAGGTCCACTTCGACGGCTTTGTTGATAAATTTATAATACAGGGAAGAAAGCACGGAACGCACGGGGCTGTCCCCTTTTCGGTTGCGCTGCGCGATGACTTGGTCATACCCTTCTTCATAGCCTTGAATGAAGTCTTTCAGCAGATGGGTCGGATGCTGCAGATCGGCGTCCATCACGATTACCGCTTCGCCCTGCACGTGTTCAAATCCTGCCAGAATGGCCGCTTCTTTCCCGAAGTTGCGGGAAAAAGATATGTATTTGACGCGATGGTTTCTGGCGGCCAGTTCTTTAATCTGCTGAAGGGTGTCATCCGCGCTTCCGTCATTGATGTAGAAAATTTCATAGTCATAATGAATCGTCTGAAATTCTTTTTTTAAAGATTCATGGATGAGCTTGACGTTGTTCCCTTCATTGTAAGACGGAATAATAATTGAGATTAACCTTTGTTTCATGAAGGCACCTTCTTTGTATTATTCTTTTTTTAGGACGGCCTTAAAGGAATTGTCCGCAAAACTTCAGTAAGGCTTTTCCTTTTTTTAATGACGTTTAAACCCTTTTTTTGTTACAGAGAAAGAAATTTTTTTCTGCATATGGTTTATATTTTGTCATGTTTTTCGGCAGATATGAGAAAAAAAAGAAAAAGTCTGTACGCGGGACAGACTTTATTGCTGAAGGTATTCATGAATCAAATGGCTGACGATGCGCGGTTTTTCGTGAATGACCCAATGTGAGGCATCATCTATGAAGATTAAGTCGCCGTTTGGAATCATCCGTTTTGTTTCCTTGGCGAGCTTTTTGCTCAGCGCGCGGTCGTTGACGCCCCATATTAACCGGTACGGAACGGGCATTTTAAGCGGAACGGCAGGGCCTAAACCGCCGGCTCTGATCGCCCGGTACCAGTTCAGCATCGCCGTGAGCGCTCCTTTTCTGCCCCATGCTTCTTTGTAGCTGTCGACATCTTCCCGTGAAAAAAGCGCCGGGCGTTCGGATAAGCCGATCGCGTGATCCAATACGCGGTAATCGTCTTCAGACAATCTCCGTTCCGGCTTTTCCGGAAGCTGAAAGAAAGCGATATAAGAGCTTTTCTTCCACTGCGGCGGGTAGAACGGTGTGACCTTCCGCATAACCGCCGGGTGCGGGATATTGACCGTGATCAATTTTTCAACGTATTGCGGCCGCGTGGATGCCAAATGCCAGGCCACGGCTCCTCCCCAATCATGTCCGATGACGACGGCTTTGTCATTTGTAAAATGAGTGATCAGCCCGATAATGTCGTCTCTGAGCGTATCAATGGTATAGTTTTCAATGCCCTCCGGTTTGTCACTGAGATTATAGCCGCGCTGATCAGGCACGACAACATGGTATCCGGCATCCGCCAGCGGTTTGATCTGACTCTTCCAGCCGTACCAGAATTCCGGAAACCCGTGCAGCAGCACCGCCAAAGGACCGTCTTTCGGACCGGCTGAAGCCGTGTGCAGCGTCACTCCGTTTGTTTCGATCATGTGAAACGTAATGTCATTCATCGATTCTCCTCCCCGTTTGTTTCAATCTTCTTTCTGTTAAGACGATGATCAGTACGCTGATCGCAATCAACAATACGGCCTGAACAATCAGGGCGAACGGCTGAGTCAGCCGGATAAGCAGGCTGCCCGAAAATCCAGCTGCCGCCGAAATAAGGCCGAACAGAATCATGAGGAGCGCACTGAATCGATTGCCTTCTTTCCACTGCGACTCATCCGCCATAGAGCGCTTCGTCCGATATCCGTACAGGCTGTTGATCGACTTCGGCGGAAAAAATGTGACTGAAATGCCGGCCGCAGCCATCAGAAGGCCGCCGATCACCATTATCATATCCATCACTCTCCTTTTCATCTTTTACGAAAGGAAAGGCGAAAAGTTTCAGAAAAAAAGCAGGCTCATTCGCCTGCCTGAATCTTTATTTTTGAGTTAAGTCGGCCGTTTTCACATAACCTGCTTTCCCGCCGTATGTGATGTACGCCCATCTACGGTCAAACCCTCCGTCATGGCTGAACCCCCAGCCGAGCACATTGACGGTTTCACCCGCTTTAACGGACCCTTTTTTGCCGGTTTCCAAAGTCGGCGTATAAAAATCGGTTTGTTTCGCGGTCACCGCCTTCACCGGCTGCTTCATCAGAAAATGCGTGGAAATATAGGCTTTGTGACCTTTGTAGTCAATTTCAGCCCAATCTGCTCCTTGAAGCCGTTTAACCTTTACGGAATCCTCTGAACGAAGCGTGCCGATAATCCGCCCTTGTTTATTGGGTTCTTTGCGGACATTAAGTTCTCCTGCTTTCACGATATATGTATCTGCTGCGGTGTCTATTTTTGTCTGGTGAACTGCTGCGGCATTCGCTGCCGGATCAAAAAAAACGGTGCCTGCGGCTAAAAATAAGCAAAGTCCTGCGGCCGGAATAAATGCGGTTAACCCCTTTTTCATGTTCATTGTGGTTCCTCCCCGCTATTTTATAAGTTATTACACATTTCCACATTCTGCGGGTCGTCAAACATGATTTTCCCATTTCTTTTATAAAAAGAAAAAACCGCCGGACGGTATCCGGCGGGCGTACTGCTATATTAATGCAGGAGACCCCTGCTTTGATCCAAATAATGAGAAACGTCTTCCCGAACGCTCTGGAACATATGGAGCTTGCTGCCGTATGATTCGATCCATTCCTTGACGACGCGTTCCGTCATTTGCTCTCCTTGATACGGGCGGCCGGCTTTTGCGTAAGTCGCTTCGAAATCTCCCCATAAAAGCTCAACCCAAGTTCGCGCTTGCAAATAGCTGAGCATGTCATTTTTCTCAAGCAGCAAATTCGTCAGTTTGTCGATATATGTATTCATGTCTCTGTCTCCTTTCCTTGGGAAAACCTGCTGCTTTTACGCAGCTTGTCACAGGCATATACTAACTTTACGTCTTCAGTCCAGAAGGCGCAACCTTTTGATATTGGCCGAGGGGGAAAACAAATGGTCCGGAACAAGGCAAAAGGATTTCCTAATCAGAACAATAATAAGTTTGAAGGCGAACCGCGGGCAAAGGATGACTATGCTTCTAAACGGGCGGACGGTTCAATTAATTCGCACCCGCAAGAGCGCATGAGAGCTTCAGGCAGACGATAACACACACCGTAAGAGACCGGGAATGACCCGGTCTTTTTTTGCGGAAAAAAACATCCTCTTGCGGTCATAACGCTAAATAAATTCCATAATATGTTAAATGTTAAAGCGAAAGCCGGTAGACAAAAAAGGAGGGGTTTTATAAAATGAAGACAGTTTCAAAACGATTGCTGAGCCTTACCGCATTCTTACTGTCAGTTTCATTATTTGCTGTTTCAGCAGAAGCAGCGGGCAGCCCGCAGACATCTGTATCAAACAGCGGTGAGGAGTTTGACGCAAATCAGAATCAGCCTGTACAAACAACACAGACATCCCCCGCTTATGAAGGAACGGGCCTCACCAAAAGACAGCTTGCACAAAACAGCAAAGCTGACATCAAGTCATTAAAGCCTTCCAGTATTATTGGGACAGACGAACGAATCAGAATTTCTCCCACAACATCATTTCCATATCGAGCGACAGCACAGCTGACCGTTACATACAGCGGCAGCACAAGCACCTACGGATGCACCGGTTTTTTTGTCAATGCCGACACGATCGTTACGGCGGGACATTGCGTGTATGATCAGAAAAACGGCTGGGCATCGAAAATTACGGCAGCTCCCGGCCGCAACGGGTCATCGTACCCGTACGGCTCTTATTCAGGCAAGACATTCTACAGTGTCAAAGGGTGGACAGAAAACGGTGACACAAACTACGACTACGGCGCAATCAAAGTAAACGGGTCGCCCGGGAATACTGTCGGCTGGTACGGCTACCAGACGACCAACAGTTCCAGTCCGGCCGGGCTTTCCTCAACCGTGACAGGATATCCGTGCGACAAAGTGTCCGGTTCCATGTGGTCGGACAGCAAGCCGATACGTTCTGCCGAGACATATAAACTCACTTACACGACTGATACGTTCGGCTGCCAGAGCGGATCGCCCGTTTACCGCAATTACAGCGACACCGGCCAGACCGCCATTGCCATTCATACAAACGGCGGGTCGTCTTACAATCTGGGAACAAGGGTGACAAACAGTGTATTCGACAACATTCAATATTGGTCAAATCAATAAAGCTTTTGTTATCTTTCTCGCGGCGGCCGTTTTATGCGGATGCGGCAAAGCGGATGATTCCGCCGCCAAAAAAGCACTGCCCGTTACGCTCCATGTTGAGGATGCAGACGGTTCACCGGCTGCCGGTGTGACGGTTACCGTGATGAAAGCGGCGGAGTCAGATCATCAGCCCAATATAGATCGCGGAGAGATAATAGGCAAGACTGATCACCACGGCGAGATTACATGGAAAAGCGGCGCGAAAGGAACCTATGCCGTCGTTTTTGAAAAAGACGGAGTACCGGAAACCCGGAATATTTCCTTAGCTGAGAGCGATAAACATACGGTGATCAGCATTACATTGAAACACTGAAAAAAGCTTGCAGGCGGAATATCCCCTGCAAGCTTTTTGTTATCCTTTATGCACTTGGTATTCATAAACATCTTTCTTCTCAGACAGATGAGCGAACGTGGAAAGCACAAGGCCGAGAGCCGTCATCAGCGCACCGCCGGCAAACAGCCATGAGTAAGATCCCGTTCCCCCGAGAATCAATCCGCCGATCCAGGCGCCGAGCGCGTTTGCCAGGTTAAAGGCGGAAACGCTCACCGCAGCGGCTATTGTCGTGCCGTTTTCAGAGGAAGAAATAACCTTGGTCTGCAAAAGCGGCGGCGTGCCGAACGCACATGCGCCGAACAAAAATGTCGCTGAAACGGCGGCGGCGGGAAAGACAGCGATATAAGGGAAAATCGCCAAGACGCCGATCAAGCCGATCATCACACCGATCATCGTGCGCGTCAGCAGTTTGAGCGGCACTTTCCCCGCGAAGAAATTCCCCGCCACTCCGCCGAGACCGTAGGCAAATAACGCGCCTGTGATGCCGACTGTGCCGAACCCCGCTGAATCTCTTAAAATCGGCTCAATAAACGTGTAAGCGATAAATACGCCTGAGTAGCCGAGAATGGTGATCGCAAAGGAAAAAATCACTTGTTTATGCTTAAAGACACTCCATTCATTCATCAGCATCGGAATCACTTTCGGTTTTCGATTCGGTACGACCAGCATCAGTCCGATCAGACCGATCAGGCCTAAAACGGAAATAATGAAAAAGACGGCACGCCAATTAAGGGCATCCCCTAAATAAGAGCCGAACGGGACGCCGAGCATCAGCGCCACGGTTAATCCGCCGTTCATGGAAGCCGCGGCGGCGGAACGTTTTTCAGGCGGCACCATCTCACTCGCAAACACCATGGCGATCGCAAAAAAGGCTCCGTGAATGGATGCGGATAAAATTCTGGAAATCGCCAGCACGGCGAAGTTCGGCGCAAAGACGCTCATCAGGTTGGCAAGGACGAAGATGCCCATCAACCCTAGCAGCACCGGCTTTCTCGGCAGCTTAACCGCGATAATGGTTACGATCGGACCCGTCAGGCAGACGCTTGCCGCGTACGCCGTAACAAGCATGCCCGCTGAAGATACATGTATATGAAAGTCATCGGCAATCGACGTCAGAATACCCATGACAGCATATTCCGTATACCCGATGGAAAATGTGCAAATCATTAAAACAAAAATCATTAATTTCACAGATGGCTGTTTCATTTTGATATTCAACGCAAATCGCCTCCTTTTTATTAAAAAACAACGAATTCCATCTTAAAAGATATCAAAAATGAATTCAATCATTTTTTACTGAAAGGTTGAAACGAATGTGCCCGAAAAGAAAAAGAGGCCGGAACCGGCCTCTTTTGTTATTATTTTTCTTTTAAAACGGAAATCGGCAGTGCTTCTTCCCCGTCAGACGGGGAAGATCTGTGTCCCCAGGCGAATACGCCGTTGATGTAATCAATGCGGAAAGTGTCATCAGAACCTTCTATCTGATACACCCCGCCGGGCCGAAAGTCTTCCGGGTTCAGCATGTAAGCTTTGGCCATCGTCATTTTCCGTTCAAGCACGGCCAGTTCATTTACAATGCCCATCTGTTCCGCTTTTCGCGCTTTTTCCGTCAGTCCCGCAATTTCTGTCTGTAGTTCATGAGGCGTCATTTGACTGTATCGTTTGTCCATTTCAGTTTACTCCTCTTCCTGCAAGAATTGATCAATATCGTCAATCGAGAATCCTTTTCTGAATAAGTACTGTTTGACCTTCATTCCGCTTTCATAGCTGCCGTCATAGCGGTATTTCCTGATCGCTTTTTCCGCATGAGCCTTCAGAGCTTCCATCTCGGCTTCATCATCATTTTCATACTCCGTCTGCTCCAGAGCGGCATTGATGACGTCGAAAGGGAAACCTTTTCGCTGAAGCTGCATCTGCGCCCGCTGTCTGATCTCTTTTGTGGACAGCTTTTTGTCTTTTTTGAGGATTTTGCCGATATGTTTCAGCGCTTCTTGTATCTGCTCATCAAATGTAAACGCGCTGAGCGTCTCCTTGATGGTATCGTCGTCTATTCCTTTCGCTTTCAGCTCGCGGAACAGGACGTCAGGGCCTTTGCCGTTTGTTTTTTTGTGGGTGCTCGCATAGGCTTCGGCAAATTCTTTGTCATTTAAGTAGCGGTAATCGTACAGTTTATGGATGACTTCAGAAATGACCATGTCCGGTGTTTCTTTTTTCTTCAGGTGATCCCGGACTTCTTTTTCAGACCGCATCCGATATGATAAAAATTCTACGGCGCGGTTAAAGGCTTTTTTCACGTCATCACCGTGCTGGATTTCAAGAATGTCAAGCTCGTCCAGTTCTTTCCCTTTTTTTAGGTCAAAACGCACAAGCACGTCGGCATCGACGCTGAATGCATATTTCTCATCAAGAAAGATGTTGAAGCGCTCGGTATTTTTCTTTTGGGTCGATATTTTTGTAATAAACGGCATCCCGGTCTCCTTTCCCGCCCCGATGTTCAGGCGTTTTTCTTTTTGACAAATGAGGTACAGTATATGTATCAACGTGTAAGGAGAGATGGATATGAATATCGCGATGACAGGCGGCACTGGTTTTCTGGGCCGGCATCTGACAGGTGTGTTTACCCGCCGGGGACATCATGTCTATATTTTATCAAGAAAACAGAGAGAAACCGAACAAAAAAATGTGACATATGTTCAATGGCTGGCCGAAAACGCGGCGCCTGAGCGCGAGCTTCCCCCTATTGATGTATGGGTGAACCTCGCCGGCAAATCCATCTTTGACCGCTGGACGGACACAACGAAAGAACAAATCATTTCAAGCAGAATAGAAGCGACGAGAGAAGTCAGACGGATTATGAAGCAGCAGCCGAAAAAACCCCGGGCTTTAATTCAGGCAAGCGCAGTCGGCATTTACGGCACCAGCACAGAGAAAACGTTCACTGAGCAGTCCGATACGTCAAATGAAGACTTTCTCAGTCATACGGCTCATATGTGGGAGCGTGAAGGCCAGAAAATTGAAGCGCTCGGCATTCGGACGGTATATGCCAGATTCGGCGTGATGCTCGGTGAAAAAGGCGCCCTGCCGCTCATGGTTCTTCCTTATAAGCTGTTAGCCGGAGGCACCGTCGGCTCTGGACGGCAGTGGCTGTCATGGGTTCATGTCGATGACGCCGCGGAACTTATTGCTTTTGCGGCGGAGCATGATGACTTGTCCGGTCCCATGAATGTGACATCGCCGAACCCCGTAGAAATGAAGCAATTCGGAAAGACGATCGCAAGCGTCCTGCACCGCCCCCATTGGATTCCCGTACCGGAATTTTTTCTGGAGAAGGCCTTGGGAGAAATGAGCCTGCTGATCGTAAAAGGCCAGCGCGCCCTGCCTAAGCAGGCGCTGACATCCGGTTTTCAATTTACGTATGAAGAACTTGAGTTGGCTTTAAAGGATCTCTTATCTGCATAAAAACGGAAATAAAAGCCAATCCTATTGGTATTCTGTTTTGAAGGAGGGTCTTCTTTTATGGAAAAGAAGCGCGAAAAACATCAGCAGGGAGCCAATCTGAAAAAAATGCAGGAAGTCCTTTATTCCGGTGAATTCAAAAAAGCGGAAAGAGCAGCCAAACGGAAATAAACTGAATAAAGATCGGGACCGGGCAGATACTATGTTTGTTTGATATCACTTTTTTCAGGGGGCGATTGATATGGGCAGAAATCATACTCACAAAAACCGTGATAAAAACAAACAAAAACTTCCTCAAGTTCCGGATGCTTTGAAACGCGAAACAGACGGCACGTACGAGGAATATTCAAGCGAGCTTGCTGATTCCGCTGACCGCGAAGCGCAGGCGCGGATGAAAGCCGCTGACAACAGAGCTAAAAGCAAAACCCGCTAATACGAAATCCCCGCCTCTGTATGGAGACGGGGATTCTTTTACAACTCGGTAAACAGGCTTTTTGCCGGCGTCCGTTCTTTCGCCTTAGGCTGTTCATCCGGATAGCCCGTTTGAATGATGGCGGCGAAGCGCTCATTGTCTGCAAGGCCGAAGTCTTGGTGCACCTGTTTGTCATACATGATGCGGCCGCTTTTCCAGACCATGCCGATGCCGTTTTCATGTGCGAGAAGCTGAAGGTTTTGAATCATGCCGCTCAGCGCCGCGAAATCATCGTTTCTCGTAAATTCATTTTCATCTTCTTTTAAGACGACCAGCAAAAATCCCGGAACGGCGCTGAGATTTTTTCTCATGTTCCGCTCTTTTTCCTCGTTGAAATCATCTTTTATTTTTTTGAAAAATGAGACGTAGCTGTCCGCAAGCTTTGCTTTTCCCGCTTCGCTTGCTGCGTAGATAAAACGCCATGGCTCCGTCAGTCTGTGGTTCGGCGCGTAAACGGCCGTTTCAAGCATATCTAATATGACTTCAGAAGGTACAGTTTCCGGTTTAAACGACCGGATGGATCTTCTGTTTCTGATTGTATGTGCAAGACTTTCGTTTTGCTGTAATTGTTCGGTTTTCGGCATGCCGATTCACCTTCCTATTCAATTGAAAATGATTATCATTTATAATATAACGGATACGACCGTCTTTTGTAAACCGTTACGGAAGCTGAAAATTGATTGATTCGGCATACACGGCCGTTCCCGTCATCTTGATGTTCATTTCTCCGTTTTCCTCCGTAATCCTGATTTCCACTTTTCCGTCTTTCCCGATTTCCTGGCCTTGTTCGATCGTGAGGCATTCGGCTTCAGAGCCTCCGTATTGCCGCATATAGGCTGCCATGACGCCTGAAGCGGTTCCCGTGACGGGATCTTCGGTCGTTCCGGAGAAAGGGGAAGAAAAATGACGGCCGTGCAGATCACTTTCCGAATGAACGGTTTCCAGAGAAAACGGATGAACGCTCGCTTTCGGAAGATCGCGCAAAACAGCGGGGAATTGTGCGTTTTCAGGCACCATATTCCGTGATGCTTGAAGTGATCTCAGAGGAACAATCAGTGTCCAGATCCCCGTTGATCCGTAAACAATCGGCAGCTCGCTGTGAAAATCCTCAGCCGTAATCCCGAGCGAGGCCGCAAGCTTTTCTTTGTCTCCCGTAAACGGCAGAAATTGCGGGGGTGCCTGTTCGAGCGTGATGTATACCCGGCCGTTTCGTTCAGCGGCTTTTGCGGGAAGAATGCCGGCTTTTGTCTCAATTTGATATGTCTGATCAGCCTGAAGCCTTCCCTTTTCAATTAATGCGTAAAGAGAGGCGACGGTAGCATGTCCGCATAAATTCATTTCGTGGCCGGGTGTAAAATAGCGGATGCGCAGATCGGCTTCTCCGCTTTTGCAGAGAAATGAGGTTTCATTGTACCCTGCCATTTCGGCGATCATCTGCATCTCTTCATCTGAATAATCATCTCCGTTAAAGACGATTCCTGCGGGATTTCCCAGATCAGGAATATCGGTAAACGCTTCATATTTAAACACGGTTGCCTGTTTCATTCATCAGCCTTCCTTTCACCTTATGATCATGTTATTCAGTATAACAGAGTAAAATTAGAATTTTTAGTTAATTCTTCAAAAAAAGACGCCTTTTAACGGCGTCTTTTTTTGGTTTTTCCGATCAGGCGGGTGACGAGAATCATCGTGACGGACAGCGATCTGTTTTTGCGGTACGCCAAGTATTTCCCGCGCCACTCCGGTTTGTATTTTTCTTTAAAGGCCCGCAGCCCGCTGAAGCTGTACATATACCGGACGTTGTTGAAAATGACGGCCGCGATTCTTTCCGACCAGAAAGATGTAAAAGCCGTTCCTACGTTTGACAAAGGCGCCATGCCCATATTAAAGGTGGTATAGCCTTTTTCCTGCGCCCAGAGAAACAGACGGATGAAAAGCGCGTCCATAATCCCGTTCGGCGCACTTTTCCGATAACGCATCAAGTCGACTGATATCTCGCCTTCCTGATACATCGGCATCAGGTTGGCAAAAGCGATGATCTCCCCTTCCGCGTCTTTCACGTAAGCAATCGGCGCCTGTTCCAAATAGTCCTTGTCGAAGAAACCGAGAGAAAAACCTTTCTCTTTTTTCGGTCCGAGCCATTCGTCCGAAATGTCTTTCAGCTTGGCGATAAACTCGGAGGAAAACGGCGGTTCCCCGACATGAAATGTGTAGCCTTCGCGGTCAAATTTATTGTTAATCGCCCGCAGCCCCGCTTTTTTCTTACCTGACAGCGTAAATGCTTCCATATCCACGAACGCCTCTTCTCCGAGCTTGAAGAAGTTATAGCCGAAGTCATGGTACAGCGCCAGATCTTCACGTTCGATCTGATAAAACATGACACTCAGCCCCTGCTTATGCGCTTCATTCAGAAATTCCTCAATCACAAGCGGAAAAGAGTCTCTCTGTCCTGACGGATCACCGAGCACGACAAGCCTTCTGGAAATCTGGCCGAACAATAAAAGCGCTTTGCCGTCGCTTGAGAAATAAAACCGCTTATCCCCGAGAAAGCCGAGATGGCTGAGGGCGTTTCCGCCTTCTTCCGCCAAAAAGGACTTCAGCCGTTCAGGATCGGCCTTTTCTCCGATCGGCTTCGATCTTTTATGATAAAAGACCGTAAACAAAAGGAAAAACAGCGGCACAACAATAATGGCCGTCATCGTGGCATATGTAATGTGCGAATTGTTATGAACGAAATAATCGTGGCGCAGCAGCCGATTCATTTTATCCCAAATAAAGCCGGCAATGAGATTGTAGTTAAACAAGGCGATAATAAACAGAGCGGCGGCAAAAATCATCTGGCCGAGCGTATACGATGCCTGCTCTCTGATAAACTGCCGCTTTAACAACACCAACAATACGATGACGACAGGCAGAATAAAGATCGCGCTGATGTTCAATCCTTTTAAGAAACTGAACACAAAACCGCCGACCAGCGCGGCAACCGCCATTGAATAAGAACGTTTCGTCCGTTTGTATAATTCAATCGGCAAGATTAAAAGAATCAAAGCCGCGCTTAACGATAACGCGTTAAACGCAAGGAGCGCCGGGCGCGGAATATGCGGGATGACCGTCTCCCTGTCAATCGGCAGGGCGACGGACGCCAGCACAACGACTCCCGCCATAAAAACCAACAGCGACAGCGAACCGTAAAGCACTCTGATTAAGATGGCGCGCTGGAATACGAGAAGCACGTTCGTCGTTTCCACGGCGGGCGCCATCTTCGGATTTGATTCCAGCCGTTTAAGCGTATTTTCCGTTAAATCGCCGGCCGCAAAGAACAGCCCGAACACAAACGGAATAAATGAATACACAAACCGGTAGATGACGATGGATGTCACAACCGCCTCCTGCGGAAAGCCCATATTCTGCATGCCGAGCAGAAACAGAAGGTCAAACGAACCGAATCCTCCCGGCACAAGGCTGATGATTCCCCCGATAGCAGCAATGGCAAATACACCGAATACATGGCGGACATCCGCGTGAATCCCCATGACATACAGGGAATAATACATGACGACGGCCGCCGCAAACCATTCGGCAAACGATGCCCCGATGTAAGAAAAAACCGGATGCCTCGGTTTTGCTTCACCGTCTTCTGCGCCAGCTTTTTTATTGTTGATCCATGCGGCGATTAAGGCTGCCGGCACAATAAGCGCTACTCCGGCGATAACAGCCCACAGCCACGGTTTCTCACCTGTAATCTCTCCGACCGGCAGAATGCGGGCAATGGTCAGGATACTGAAGACGGACAGCCCGAGCAGCGCTGAGGACGTAAGCCAGGCGATGCCTGCGACGAGGCGTTTTACGTCATTCGTATGCTCTTTGTAAAGCATCGTCCGCAGCCCGACGCCCGCCAGACCGCCAAATCCAAGGACATTGTTAAAGGAATTGGCGATAAAAGAAACCCTGAAAACTTTCCAATTCGGAATGTCGAGGCGAAGCGTCCGTTTCAGCACAAAGTCATAAAAGGACATCGCGCTGACGGCAAGGAGGCCGAGCAGAACGAGAATAAATAAATCGTAACGCTCAATCCCGTTAATAATGTACAGCGTTCGTTTAAAAGAAAGGTCTGTCAATTCCTTTTTGGACTGATAAATGACTAAAAGCAAAACTGCAATAGGAAATAATACTTTTAATATCGATAAGGCATTCTTTTTAGTCAGCAATGTTCTCTCCAATCATCATAAAATAGCTTATTTATTATAATTCCCCCAATAATCTCCAACATATTATACACTACCACCTCACATTCAAACAAAACTCGTCTGCAACTTTCTTTCTCTGATTAAAATCAGTAATATGGTATGCAGGAGTATGAATGAGGAAGTGAGACGATGGATTATAATCTGCATGATACAACGGTATTAGGCGGCGATATTTTTTCTCCTGAGGAACGGGATATTTGGGTGCTGTACATGAAAGTGATGACCTCGGCGGGACTCGGCGATGTGTCGGAGTGGATGAAGCTTGATATGAGCATGCCGCAAATGAAGGTGCTGATGCTTCTGAACAACCACGGGACGCTTAAGGTGAGTGACATAGCGGAGAAAATGGGCGCTTCTCTTTCAAATACGACGGGGCTGCTTGACCGTTTAGAAAAATCATGTTTCATTACACGCGCTCCGTCAGAAGAAGACCGCCGTTCAGTCGTCGTTCAATTAACGGAAAACGCGAAAGATATTTTCCGCAGCCTTTATCAAAAAGGACATGTGAAATTGAAGCGTTCATTGGAAACGCTGACCGCTGAAGAAAAACAAACGGTCAATCAAGGACTTGCCATTTTGGCAAGAGCGCTTGATTCTTCCAAACAGGCATAGAGATGAAAAAGGCCTGCCGGTATCGGCGGCCTTTTTTTGTTTGACATTTAATTCACTCTAAGTGAATAATATATTCGAAGTGAATTAAAAAAGGAAGGATTGATCAGTATGCCGGATCCATTGCAAACAGAAAAAAACCAGAGCCGGGCCATCACTCTTTTTACGATCGGTGTGTTCATGGCGGCGCTGGACAACGGAATTATTTCCGCTGCTCTGACGACGATTAACAGCTCTTTTGATGTTTCTCCTTCATGGGGATCATGGGGAGTGACCCTTTACACATTGGGACTCAGTGTCAGTGTGCCGATTGTCGGCAAGCTGTCGGACCGATACGGGCGGAAAAAACTGTTTATGATGGAAGTCGGCCTGTTCGGACTCGGCTCTTTGCTTGTCGCACTCAGTCAGAGCTTCCCGGTGTTTTTGGCGGCACGGCTCATTCAGGCGCTTGGCGGCGGCGGAATTTTTATAATCGGGAGTTCGCATGTGCTGGCCGTGCTTCCGAAGGAGAAACAGGGGAAAGCTCTCGGGCTTTTAGGGGCGATGAACGGTATGGCGGCCGTCCTCGGACCGAATATCGGGAGCTTTTTGCTTGATGTAACCGGGTCGTGGCATTGGCTGTTCTTGATTAACCTGCCGATTGCCGCCGCTTTGGTTGTGTGCGGCGGTTTGTTTATCGCTGAAACGAAAGAGCCTGAGGCGAAACGGCTTGACCTCGCCGGCACAATGCTGCTGTCTCTTGCGATCTTATCTTGTATGATCGGTATCACGAATCTCGATGGGGCGAAGCTGTCAGAAAGCATAATGGACGTAAAGGTGTACGGGTATCTTTTGGGAGCGGCACTTCTCTTTCTGGTGCTGCTTAAGGTCGAAAAGCGGGTTGAAAACCTGGGGGGCGATCCGATTCTCGCTTACTCGCTGCTGCAAAATAAAGTGTTTCAATGGACGCTTGTCATCGGATTTTTATCGGGAGGGCTGCTCGCTGCGGTCATTTTTATTCCTTCTTATGCGGAGCAATATTTGCACGTATCGGCGGAGAAAGCGGGTTATTGGATGACGCCGCTTGCGTTGGCGTCAGGCATCGGAGCGTGGCTCGGCGGGGCGGTCACGGATAAAAAAGGGCCGGTCTTCTCCGCGGCTGTATCAGGCGCCATCGCCTTTGCCGGATTCAGCCTGTTTCCGTTATGGGTGACGGATAAATGGGAATTTGTCACGGCGAGTGTCATTGCGGGGATCGGTTTCGGATTTCTGCTCGGGGCTCCGCTGAATGTGCTTGTATCAGAAACGGCGGGCCAAAACAAAGGAACAGCGCTCGGCACGCTGTCACTCGTAAGGCAGGTCGGGCTGACGCTCGCTCCGGCTTTATATGCCGGCTTCATTACAGCGGGCTTTGACCGGATCGGAGCGGACATTAAAAACCGTTTAATGAAAAGCGGCATTCCCGCTGATCAGGCGCAAACGCCCGATATCGGCGGCGGACTTTCTTCGTTGCAGGAGCAGGTAAGCCGAATCCCCGTTCCCGCCGTCAAAAAAGCGGTTTCTGATGCGATTGAAGCGGGCATTTCCAGCGGCTACCACCATCTTTATACGGCAGCCGCCGTCATTTCATTATGCACGATCATGTCTGCGGCTGTTTTGGCGTTTTTCCGGAAGCCGGCATCCTCTAAGACAAATGCCAGTCCATCCGCCGGCAAAGCTCAGTAATATGGGCAATATGATGTTCAGAATGCCAGACATATAATCCGAGCGCTTGTTCCAGCGTAACCGTCTCTTTGGATACAGGATGGAAGTATGTCCGTTTGAATTGGGCTTCCGTCATGGAGCGCAAAAGAGCGGCCCATCTTCTGTGCAGGATTGTTAACAGCTCAAGCGCATCCCCGCAAGCGGCGGTTTTTGAATCATGAAGATCGGCCCAGCCTTTTTCATCATAGGGACGGATTTCCGGTTCATCTTCTGTTAAAGCTAATTTAAACCGGGTATAACCGTTCATGTGGCTGTCCGCCAGATGGTGAACCACTTGACGGACAGTCCATCCCCCTTCGCGGTACGGCGTATCGAGCTGATTGTCCGACATCGCTCTGACAGCTTGTTTCAGTTTGGCCGGAGCGTGTTCCAGCGCATTGATCCATTCTTGTTTCTGTCCGGCCGAAATCGATTCAGCCGGCTGATATTCTCCAATCGGATAGCTGAGGGTTTGTTTTTCCATTTTTGTCTCTCTCCCGTTGATCGTATTATGAAAGTATGATGGTGATGTCGCAGCCTTCCGCTTTCGCTTCACGAAAGACTTGAAGCACACTCTCTGCGCCATTTTCTGTAAGCTGCTTGCTTTGTTCAAACTGTCTCCATTCTAAAACGAGGGGATACTCGACCCAGCCGGTCAGACAATCCCATAAAGCGTCAAGGTTTTCACCGTAGTATTCAGGAAGGGCAAGCTCCTTTTTCAATGTCTGGTGCAGGTCGCTCATACTTCTGATTTGCTCCCCGTTAATAACTGCTTTATTCATGCGCGACTCCTTTCTCTTGATTCTATTCTATCAGTTTACCATTTTCCTCTTCAGAAGTGACCGGAGTCTGCCGCGGTTCCAGCTGGACGATGCCTTGCCCGCCGTCAACGGCCACCCTGTCCCCCGTTTTCAGTTTTGACGTTGCATTTCCGCACCCGACAACGGCAGGAATCCCCAGTTCCCGGGCGACGATCGCCGCGTGGGACAAAGGGGCGCCGACGTCCGTTATGATGGCAGCCGCTCTTGGAAAAAGCGGGGTCCAGCCTACATTGGTTGTCGACGTCACTAAAATTTCCCCCGCCGCAAAAGAATCCCCGTCTTCCGGAGCATCAAGGACACGGACAATGCCCTCCACTCTCCCGGCCGCTCCCGCGAAACCTTTTAAAGTATGCGCATCATCCGTTTCCGCAGGCATAAAAGCATCGTAATAATCCGCTCTTTTGTCAGGATCCTCAGCCCATTTAAACGGATTGAATCTTCCGTTAATAAAGGATGGGAACGGCGGCAGTTTTTTATAGGTTTCATAGTTTTGCTTTCTCGCTTGAATCGATGCAACCGCCGGCTCTTTCCCCGCGAGCAGATCGGTTATTTCATGCAGATACAGGAAGAAAATATCGTTCTTCATGCCGGTCATTTCCGCCGCTCTGAGCGCGAATGCTCTGGCTGTCCGGTACACCCTGACAAATTCGGATCTGGTTGTTTCTCTCATATTCGCGTATTCTGACGCTTTTTCCATTTTGGCTTTGAGCCATTTGACCTTATGAGGAAACTTTTTTTCAAATCTTCGGAAGGCCTGTTCATGCGCCCGCTGCTGTTTCAAAAGCAGTTGTTCGGCATCAATACCCGACTCCTTGTGTTCTTTGATCTGCTTCGTCAGCCAATCCCGGTTTTCTCCCGGATGCGGTATGGAAAGTTCGTATTCATGCGGACCACGGTGGCCTTGGTTCCTGAGATATTCTTCCTCGCTCATACGGCCTTTCATGACTTGATCAATGCCGATAATCGGCTCCAGGCTGGCCAGTCCGCCTTTTCCCCTCAGATTGGAAAGCAGGAGATTCGCATCTTCTATGCCTGCGAGTTTTGTTAATTGAGAGGTTAACGACGAAGAGGATTGCGCAGAATCACGCCCGCCGGATATTAACGCAAACCACGCGTTGCATAAATACGGATAGATCTCATTGTTCCATATCGCTAATAATGCCCGCTCCGTTTCGGCGCGTTTCAGCTTTTCCTCAATATTCCGGCACCACTCCGGCGATTCGTCCAAGTAGGAGGACATGTTTTTTTTCGCTTGCTTCATTTTCGACAGATACGGTTTCAGTTTTTTCGGGATGATCTTCAAAAGTTCATACTTTGAGAACGGATATAAAGGAATCTTCATTTCCGCCGGGATTTCTCCCAATGTATCGCTCATCATTTTTCCAATTTTTCCGCCTTTCGGATTCAGACCGAAAGCGGCGAGAACGGAAAGAGGCTGGCTCATATTGTTATAGGCTCTGCCGCAAATATTGCCGGACCAGACATAATAGCCCGGAATGATGCCTGACTCTTCATCCAGATTCCGGAGGAGCGACCATGTCAGCGGCGTCATCACATCGGGAATCGCTTCTCCTATATTGGTGTTTGTCCATAAAAAATCACCGCTGAAAGAATCATTCCATTCATAGGTTTCCAGATTTCCGGCTTGTAAGTTCGTAATCGGGCGGGATTGAAGAATATACAATGTCCCGCCCGCGGCGGCCCATTCAATATCCTGCGGCCCTCCAAGATCTTTTTCCAGCTTTTTCGCCAGTTTATAGAGCTTTGACGCATATTTGCGAAATTCCCCGGGGCCGTCATATTTTTTCTTGGGCCGTGCCAGTTTAAAAGAATAGGCATCGGCTTCCCCGGAAACGAGCTGCTCCCCGAGACCGTAGACGTAATTGCCTGTCATCTCCCGCCTGCTCCCCGTAATCGGATCTGCGGTAAACAGCACTCCGGATATCTCAGACGGTATCATCAGCTGGATGACGATTGCGATTTCATGCTCATCTTCCATTCCCTGAACGGCGCTGTACGCTTTTACTCTTTCTGACTGTACCGACCGGCGGACTTCATCAATCGCCCTGGACATGTCTTGATCTGTTTTGACATTCAACACCGTATCGAATTCTCCGGCGAAGGAAGCCTGAGCGGAATCCTCGCTCAGCGCGGATGAGCGTACGGCAAACAACGCAGCTGCATGGCGGCTGCGGATGGAATTCACATATTGATCAACAGCCTCTCTCGCCTGATGGCGGAGCTGTCCGTCCTGAAAGGCTGACGGCAAAATCACAAACCCTTCAGGCACAGGATACCCGCTTTGATACATTTTAGAGAGAATGCTTCCTTTTCCTCCCGCAAAGGAATAAAGTTCGGCCGGAAGTTCTCCGAATGTTTTGACACAGTCATTCATAATGTCCCCGCTCCTTTTTAGTCGTTCATCCAAGCTCACAGTTTTTCTCTTTTTCACTTTTTTTGAAAGTATTTCCTATAAGTATACAATATATCGGTCTTCACAAGGGAGAAAATCAATGGCGTTATTTTGTCATAAATGCATCCGTCAAAACAGCCGCAGGCGGGGGCTTTGTTTGCAGGATGTACAACTATCCGTCCTCGTGCAGGATAAAGCGGACCCGTATCAAAAAGGCGGCCGAAACGCCGCCTTTTTTTCAGACTGTGCGGCCTTGATGCGCCGCCGTATTTCTTTTGGTCTGCTTGGGCTGATACACTTTCCCGACAAACAGGTATCCGTATCTGAAATGGTTGCACCCCCAAGATACGAAAATGGGACCGAACGTGCAGATCAAAAATAAAAGAAGGATGGCAGCCGCTAAAGGCATTGACCGCAAATAGCCTTCCAGAAGATATCCGCTGATTAAAAAGTAGGAGTGCAGCAGATAGATTGAAAACGAATAGTTGCTGATCATCATCACAATCGCGGGCACTTTTTTGAGCTTTGAAAACAGATGAAAACACAGAAAGATCATACTGACCGCGTAAATCATAATATCCGGACGCTTAGAGGAAATGGAGCCGCCGCTGATATATGAAACGGCCACAATCAATATTGCCGATACGGCCGCACTGAAGTAAACCGCATAACGATACTGATTGATGAGCGATAAAAAACGCGGATATTCCTTTCCGCAATAAAATGCCAGACAGAAATAAAACACCCAGCCCGGAAACGGAACCCAAAAGAACGGAAAAATAGAATCAAGCCCCGATGATGCCGGCGGATGAAAGATCGAAAAGTAAGCCAGATAGACGGCGTTGATGATAAACGAAACAGACAGCACCCACACTGGGGATGTGTTGGTCAGCCAGCGGTGCAGCAGCATATGGAGAATGTAAAATTGAAAGATCACAAGAATGAAGTAGCCGATGAAGTTTCCTAAAAACACATTTTCTAAAAATTTACCGATCACTGAAACGAATCCGGCTCCTTCTTCCGCCACGCTTTTCATTAAAATGGCATCCACCGCGGCAATAAACAGAAACGGCACGAAAATGACTTTGCCCCTTTTCTTTAAAAAACCCGCTGGAACGCCTTTCGGGTATGACCTGGCAAGCAGAAATTCCGAAATAAAGATAAACGCCGGCGTGCTGAACATCAACAGGGTCCGAAAAGCATCAACCGTATGGGCGGCACTGGCTAAGGACTCTTCCTGAATCATCAGCACCATTGAAACTCCGTGAAGCAGAACGACACTTAAACAGGACAGGCAGCGAATTACGAAAATTTCTTTTATCTGCATGCGGCCGCTCCTTTTTCACAAGCGCGCCGGACTTTGGCGTATGCTTGGCGCAGCCATTTTTCCCGCAGTTCGGGTGTGCTCGTTCTGACGACAGAAAAAAGGTTCCGCTCGGCTTTTTGAATGCCGCAAAATTGCAGAATGCTTTTTTTCAGCGTAATCCAGTCCGAGTTTTTCCGGAACCACTTTAAGTACCAGCCCGGGGAGTCCGCCGTATAAAAGACCTGTGCCGTCTCTGCCCGTAGCAGTCCTTTTACGCGGCCGTTTTCATATGTGTAGGCTTCTCCGGCGACAAGCACTCTGTCAAAAAAGCCTTTCATAATCGCCGGAACGCCTCCCCACCACAGCGGGTAGATGAAAATGAGATGATCCGCTTCTTTCATCAGTTTCCGGTATTTCTTCGTTTCAGCGTCCCGGTTCATGTCAGAGCGCTTTTTTTCGCCGCCGTACTTCAGCACGGGATCAAATTGATCGGCGTATAAGTCAATGACCGTATAGCTTTGGCCGCTGTCCTTTAAAGCCATGGCGACGTATTTTACGAGAGCCGCATTGAAACTGTTCTCATCCGGGTTTGCATACACAATCACCGTCTTCATATGTCCCTCCCAGTATTTATTAATTTTTACAATGATTATATCATGATGTCATATGAATGAGGCAAAGACACGAGAAAGGCTTTTTCCAGTTCTGCTGCCGTTTCGATAACCCCTTTCTGCATATTTTGCTGATTTTGCCGCCGCGGATTCAATGACAAGCATCCGGCGCTTCTGCGTTTTTAAGCGGCCGTATGGTATACTAGCTGTCAAATGAATGGGCTTGGAGGACAACATGAGAATTTTAAAGTACGCGATTTTAGGGCTTTTGCGAAAAGGCGAATTGAGCGGATATGATATATCGAGCTATTTTAAGGAAGAGCTCGGCCAGTTTTGGAGCGCAAAGCACAGCCAGATTTATCCGGAATTAAAAAAACTGACGGCTGAGGGATTTATTACGTTTCGCACTGCGATTCAAGGAACAAAGCTTGAGAAAAAAATGTACACGCTGACTGACAAGGGAGAGCTGGAGCTTGCTGCCTGGCTGACGAAAAAAGACCCGATTCCGGAAACGGTGAAGGATGAATTTATGCTGAAGGCTTATTTCATCTCAGCTTTGACGCAGGAAGAAGCGGATGAGCTATTCACCGATCAGCTCATAAAGCGTAAGGAGAAATTGTCCGATCTGGAAAACAGTTATCAAGAACTGATGACATCGTCCGCGGAGGCGGATTCATTTTCTTCTCCTGATTTCGGCCATTATCTCGTGCTGACAAAAGCGCTTGAGCGGGAACGGAATTATATTTCCTGGCTTGAAGATATTTTGGCTCTCATCAAAAAAGCATAAACAAAACGGGGCGGCTCTGTATCTGCAGGCCGCCTGTTTACGTTCTGAGAACCGCATTGATAAACGAATCAGCCATTAAAATAAGAAAAAGCATACTGAAATAAACAATCGAATAAAAAAACATCCCCTTCGACCATTGCGTGTCATCCGCCGCCTGAAAGCCTCTGACGCTCCGGTACAGCCAGATGGCCCCGAGCAGGAGAGCGGTTGCGGTATAAAACGGGCTGACGTCTATATAAAGAGGAACGAGCAGCGAAACTGCAGTCAGAACGGCGATATAGCGCAGCATTTTTATTTTTGTGACGCGATTGCCTTTTATGATCGGCAAAAGCGGAATGCCGGCGGCACGATACTCTTCCTTTCGCCTGATTCCGATCGCCCAGAAATGCGGCGGCTGCCACAAAAACATAATCGCGAATAACAAAATCGCGGGCATATCAATGTACCCGGCCAGCGCGCAATAACCGATTAAAGGCGGAGCCGCCCCGGGAAAGCTGCCGACAAATGTGCTCCAGACGGATTGTCTTTTAAACCAAAGCGTATAAACGACGGCATACAGCAAAAATGCAAGCAGGCCAAGAACGGCGGTCAGTACATTAAGCGAAGCAAGCATGATGAATCCGCATGCGCCGAGACATGTGCCGTACAGGATCATGACCGTCGGCGGTATTTTTCCCGTGACGCTGGCGCGGGTGCGGGTTCGCGCCATCTTTGCGTCCATGCCGCGGTCAAAGAAGTTATTAAAAACAGTGCTTGACGCCATGACTAACGCCGTTCCGATCATGGCAACCGCCATGGCGGCAAATATACCGGGCCCTCCGCCCGTCCTTTCCGACTGAAGCCACGCGATCCAAAATCCGCCCAATGCGGCGAGTGAATTTGAGATGATAATCCCCGGTTTGGCAAGAATGATAAAGTCCTTGACCGTCATCCGGTTTCCGTTATGCTTCATAGACTGTTCCGTCTGTGCTGCATTTGAATTCATTTGTTGAGGTTCTCCTTTTTCGGCTTATCATATCAGGAAGAATCAGGAAGCACAATTTATTTTGGGCATTTTTCACACAATTGTAAATTGTATATGAAAAGCCGCATCTTGTGACCGGATGCGGCTTTTCCCTTTTTCTATTCAAAGTCTGCCCATACTGCTCCCTGATCCGCCGAACGGACACCATTTTCAATCCAGCGGATGCCCTGAGCCCGGGCCGGCGATGGCGGGCTCCACGCATCATTTTTGCGCCTCACTGAGATGTTCGCTCTCTTCAGTCACACAAAAGCCGTGTGTATATTGCAAATCGACGTACTTCTTTCCCGAGCCTTCCCAAGAAAACTTCGGAAAAATAAAAACCCTTGCCGGTTAGACGGCAAGGGTTGTTTCTTACAGTGTAAATGCGATATCCGCCCCTGATACAGGGTCTTTGACGAATACGCCCTCTTCTTTTTCTTCGATCTCAAAGCCGGCATCGGTCAGCGCTTTTGTCACACGTGACAGCTCTTTTTGATGCGGCAGTGCGATGGTGTAATAATCCAGCCCGCTTGCATTTCCCGGTTTCGGCGGCGCATGTTTTCCGGCCCATATATTCAGACCGATGTGATGGTGATACCCTCCCGCTGAAACAAACAGAGCGGACATGCCCGCGTAATTGCCGACAATGTCAAAACCGAGGATATCGGTGTAAAACGCTTTGGCTTCCTGTAAATCCGTCACATGAAGATGGATGTGACCGATTACGGTTCCTTCCGGGAGACGGCTTTTCCGTTCAGCTCCGGCTTCTTCCAAAAGCCCGTCCACATCGACGGGCGCCGTTTGCATGACGTAATTGCCCTCTGCATCCCGGCGCCACGTGCTGCGGGGACGATCGGCGTATATTTCAATGCCGTTGCCGTCCGGATCAGACAGGTAAAGAGCCTCACTGACTGCGTGATCCCCCTGCCCGAGCGCGATGCCGTTTTCAATCAGCCTGGCCAATGCGATGCCGAGTTCTTTCCGGTCAGGCAGAAGTATTGCGAAATGGTAAAGGCCGGTGACAGACCGCTCCGGGAGAACGACGGCGCTTGGATTTTCTTCAAGCACCAGCAGGACGCGTTTTCCGTCTGCTGACAGTTCTGCGGAACGATCGGTTTGCGAGATGACTTGAAGGCCGATCACATTTTGGTAAAAGCCGAGCGACCGTTCCATATTTTTAATGGTCAATTTGACATAACCGATTGCCGTATCTTGATGAATGCCGGTCATTTGAACGCCTTCTTTCTTATGCTGAAAAAGTTTCTCCCTTTTTTGATTTGAAAAGGAGCTGATCCAATGAAAGCAGTCGGCTTCCTGAAAGCGCTAAGTGAATTGACGCAACCAGTAAGATGAAATCAAATTCCGATCCGCCCATAAATGGTGAGGAAAGCTTCGCCGTGAAGATGGCGCCGACTAATGTGAGGGCAAACAGAACGCCGATTATGCGCGTCGCCAAACCGAAAAAGATCAGAACCCCGCCGACAAGCTCAATCGTCGCGATGACGTAGACCATAAAGGCCGGAAGCCCGATGCTCTGGAAAAATTGCGTAGTTCCTTCCAACCCTTGAAACTTGGATAAACCGTGAACAAAAAAGATAATACCTGTTACAACCCTTAAAAGCAGTGTTCCTGTTTCGAATGATTTATTCATAAAATCCTCCTTGAAAATTATTATCACTTACTTTATGTAAGCTAGTATATATACATAACTTATTTACGTCAAGTAATTTTGTTACATTTAACGAAAATAACTTAAAAGTACTATTTGTCTTCGCAAAAAAAGACCTCCGCACTCTGTCGGAGGTCTTTTTCCCTATCTATGATTCCCGGAACTGGCTTTCATATAATTCCCGGTAAAACCCGTTCTGGCTGAGCAGTTCGGCATGGGTTCCTTTTTCAGCCATTTCGCCGTCTTTCAGCACAAGAATCTGATCGGCTTTTTGAATCGTGTTCAGCCTGTGAGCGATGATGACGCTTGTTCTGCCCGCCATTAAACGGCCGAGCGCTTCTTGTATTTTCACTTCCGTCACCGTATCAATGTTGCTCGTCGCTTCATCCAAAATGAGCAGCACAGGGTCCGCCAGCACAGCTCTCGCGATGGAAATAAGCTGTTTTTGTCCTTGGCTGATGCCCGCGCCGTTTTGGGTAAGGACGGTATCGTAGCCTTTCGGGAGCCGTTCGATGAATCCGTGGGCATTGGCGGCTTTTGCGGCTGCCTCCACCTCTTGGTCAGATGCATCCAGACGGCCGTAACGGATATTTTCCCTGATGGTGCCCTGAAAGAGAAAGGAATCCTGCAGGACAAACCCCATGTTTTTTCTCAGACTGGATCTCGTCAGTTTTTTGATGTCCGTTCCGTCGATGAGGATTTTCCCGTTATTCGGCTCGTAAAAGCGGGCGATCAGGCTCGTAACGGTCGTTTTACCCGCTCCGGTCGGTCCGACGAAGGCGATTGACTGTTCTTTCGGAACGCTGAAGGACAGATGTTTTAAGATCAGGCTGTCTTCCTGATAGCCGAAGGAGACATCTCGGAATTCAATCTCTCCCGTTTTGATCGGCTGGTGCGTCGCATGCTCTTCATCTTCACGCTCCTCTTTTTCATCCAGCACGTCAAACACCCGTTCAGCCCCGGCGATGGCCGATAACATCGTATTGAACTGATTGGCTAAATCATTTAAAGGGCGCGTGAACTGCCGCGAGTATTCTGCGAATACGACGATGGAGCCGATCGAAATCCACCCCTTCAGCGCAAACAGCCCGCCGACCGCCGCTATAATCGTAAAGCTTAAATTGTTTAAAGAATTCATGACTTTCGGAATGAATCCCGAAATTGTCTGCGCCCAAAACCCTGATGATTGTAACGCCGCGTTTTTTTCTAAAAATTGCTCCATGACGCGGTCTTCCCTCGAATAGGCTTTAATGACCTTCGCTCCTGATATCGACTCTTCAATAAAACCGTTCAGCTCGCCGAGGTTTTTCTGCTGCTGCTTAAACAGGAGTCCCGTCCGGTTGGTGATCCATTTAATGCTCAAAAGCATGATCGGAATAATCAAAAGCGTGATCAATGTTAAAAGCGGGCTCATGTACAGCATGACGGCGATTGTGCCGACGAATGTAATGACGCTCGACAGCACTTGAATGACGGATGTATTTAAAGTGGAGCTGACATTTTCGATATCATTGGTAACCCGGCTCATCAAGTCGCCGAGGCGCTGTTTATCAAAAAACGGTATCGGCAGCTCATGCAGATGGGTGAACAGTTCGCTCCGCATTTTAAACACGGTGCTTTGCGAGATATTGATCATCCAATAGTTTTGAAACCATAAGGACAATGATTGCACGAGGTAAATCCCAAACAGTATGAACAGTACACCCGCCAATCCGTCCGTCGTCCGTCCGACGATAAAATGATCAATTGCTTTCCCGATGACGAACGGTCCGAGCAGGCCGAATATGGCGCTTATGACTACCATGATGATCACAAGGGTTAAAAGCCCTTTTTTCTCGGCTACATACGACCAGATTCTGCGCAGCGTGCCTTTTGTATCTTTTGCTTTCGCGCGTTTTCTGCCGCCTTCATTTGGTTTGAGCGGTATTTTCGGATATCGGAAAGGTTTACGAATGTCTTTCTCCACTGTCAGCTCCCTCCTTTCCGAATTGTGATTCATAAATCTGCCGGTACAGATGAGACTGTGCCATCAGCTCTTTGTGCGTGCCTTTTGCCAGCAGTTCGCCGTCTTCAAGTAATAAGATGGTGTCAGCCTTCATCGCGGTCGTTATTTTCTGCGTAATAAGCAGTGTCGTGCATTCATAGGATCTGATGGCTTGTAAAAGCTTCGCTTCCGTTTGAAGATCGAGCGCGCTCGTACTGTCATCTAACAGCAGGAGGGACGGCTTTCTGATAAAAGCGCGCGCGATGGAAATCCGCTGCTTCTGCCCGCCTGACAAATTGACGCCCCGCTGTCCCAGCACCGTGTCGTATCCGTTTGACAGTTTCATAATCGTGTCATGGATTTGCGCGTCTTTGGCCGCTTCCATTACTTCATCTAGTGAAGCATCCTCCCGTCCCCAGGCGATATTTTCACGGATTGTGCCCGAAAACAGAAGCACTTCCTGCGGCACATAGCCGATTTCCCTGCGCAGCCCGCAAGCGGAGAATTCACCGATCGGTTTGCCGTCTATGAAAATACTGCCCGAATCAGCCGTGTACAGGCGCGGAATCAGCTGAAAAAGCGTTGATTTCCCTGAACCTGTCGCGCCCATAATGGCAACCGTTTCTCTCGGGCTGGCAGAAAAGGACACGTGATGCAGCGCGTCTTTTTCCATGTCCGGATAGCGGAAGGACACTTCGCGAAACTCAATCCCGCCTGCAAGCGCCCGTGCCGGGTCGTGCCCCGTTCCCTCGCCGCCTTCTGTTTCCAGCACCTCACCGATTCTTTCCCCGGAAGCCTTCGCCCGGGAAAATACCATGATGAGAAAAGGAAGGACGGACAGCGCGCCTGTAATCCGCGTCGCATAGTTAATGACGGAAACGACATCGCCGACCTGCGCTCCGCCCTGAGCAATGCTTTTGGCGCCGAACCATAAGATAAACAAAATGCAGCTGTTCATCAGCAGCATTAAAATCGGCATCGCCGCTTCCACGAGACGAAAAGCGGAGACCGTTTTTTCCATCAGCTTCGTATTCGATTTCAAAAAACGTTTCACTTCGTGGTTTGCACGGAGGAGCGCTTTAATCAGTTTGATCGCCGTCAGGTTTTCCTGCATGATCGTGTTGACCTGATCAAGCCGCTTTTGCACGGACCGAAACAGCGCGCCGCCTCTTTTCAGCACCCACAGCAAAAACAAAAGCAAAATCGGCACCGTGATCAGCAGAAAAAACCCGAGTTTCGCATTGACGGTCAGCGAGAGAATAATGCCGCCCGCGATCATTAACGGCGCACGAAGCATAAACCGGAGACTCATGAAAAGCATATTCTGGACCTGCGTCACATCGTTTGTCAGCCTGGTGATAAACGACGTAGATGAGAATTGCGCAAACGTCGAATAAGAGAAGGATTGAATTTTTTGAAAAAGCCCTTTTCGCGTATCATACGCATAGCTCTGGCTGATGTGGGCGGAGTAGAATGAATTTAAAATTCCCGATGCGAATGAAACAGCGGTCAGCCCGATCATCACGCCGCCCCACAGCCAAACCGTACCGAGATCCTGCTTTAAAATTCCTTCGTCAATGATTTTCCCGATCAGCAGGGGCTGTATCAGCTCTACCGCAAGCTCGATGAGCATGAAAAACAGAGCGATTCCCGCCAAAAGGGAATACGGTTTTACATATGATAAAGCCTTTGACATGTGTAAGCCTCCAAATCCTTTGTTCAATATGTATGTATATTTATTTTATTTGTTTGTCTTAAATGAATAAAGGATTAACCCTTGAACCCGCACTTTTATTATGTACTTTGTGTAAAAAAAACGAAAATCATTGAGGATAAAAATTGAGGATATGAGGCGTGCAGATATATGGAGGCTGTCTTATCTTTTCTTTTTTACCAGCTCCTGAACCGGAGCTTTGATTTTAAAATGAATTAGCGGAGCCTTTAAAAAGGCGTCCGCTATTCAGGAAGGTCATTTATGCTTTTTCATTTCATTTAACGAATGAAAACGAGAGCGACCCCGAATCCTTTATCAGCATCAAACTCATTGATCACTTTCATGACCTGCCAGCGCTGATTTGGAGCATCAGATTTTGTTGCAATCCCGTTATGAGCGTGAATAAAATCTCCCGCTTTCACAGACTCATCGCATCTGACATATACCTGGCCGATGAGTCCGACAATGTTCCACTCGTCTCTCTCTTCTCTTGAAGCGTAATCTTCTTCAGGCCGAAAGTCCGGATTTTCCTTTGGCGCCATGACCATATGGCCGTTCGCATCTTTCTGTTCTTCATAAACATAGCCGCCAAATTCATTCTTTACGTATCGTCCCGACCAGTGAAAACTCGACTCGCCAAGAATCACTCCGGCGGTCTCGGAAATGACCCCCAGCATGAGGTCACCTTTTTCAGCCGGTCTGATCTTATCACCTTCAAGTGTGACAAGTGTTCCCGTCGGAATCTTTTCCCCTCTCAGGCTTTCAAAATACTCGGCGTAGTCAGAGAATGTCGAGGAACCTGTTACGCCTCCCGCAGCCTTAATTGTTCCTTCTTTTGCGTGAAGCTCAATCTTTCTGTTGGCTGATAACGGAGTGCTGCCGGAACCCCAGCCCCATACAGTTGAGTTCGCATTTGGGTTAATCGTATTATATGAACCGATTACTCCAGATTGAGAACCTCCTGCAGCCTGCCCCCGGACAGAACCGACGACAAAGCCATTAGTTCCTGTAACGTGGGAATCTTTAGATGCCATAACAGAAGATCCTTTATGTTTAAACAACTCATACGGTGTTTTTTTACCGCCTACATGAAATGTTGTTTCATATCCTTGAAAATCAATATTTGATATATTCAGATCCGGACCCGAAGAATAGAGTCCGACCGTTCCGCTGCCGGCTCCCAATCTATGCCCGTATACATTGCTCACTGTACAATTATCAACGCCTCCGCCAAAAGCAAGTCCCGTCGTGCCGCCGTCAACTAGAAAAACACCGTCAATCATGCACTTTCCTACCGCATTTTCTCCGCCAAGAACATACAGATCATGAGCAGCGGAGCGGAACCCGCGGATCGTAATATTCTTCAGATTGACATACCGCCCTTTGTAATAAATCATAATGATCGTGTCATTGCTGTAATCGTATGAACGATCTTCACAAATAGCTTGGAAATTCACTATATTAACTGAATCATAGCCCGAAACAACCAAAGCACTCGCCCCGACGCCTTTATATATAGAATTCTGTTTAGGATTTGTTGCCTGACAATTTACTAATTGAACATCATGGGCAGTTTTTGATGTCGGCTCACCCGATAAATGGTGGCCAATATGTCTAATACAAAAACCGATTGCATTTTCGTAAGCACGGCAATTAGCCAGTTGAACCCGTTTAGCCGCCGGTGCATAGTCATGCGCCTTAATTTCAAAACCGCGGGCACCGCCAATTGCAACACAGCTATCTAAAAATACATCTTGAGAACCGTCATCGATCTCAAAGCAATTTGAATTGGACGTGCCATTCCCATTTCCCATCGGGTGATAAGAAATACAATGGCTAAAAGTAGTATGGAATCCAAAATGACAAGTAAAGTTATCATCGCCGGACCCTGTTGCTTCACAATGAGAGAAAGTTACAAAGTTACAGCCGTTGGGCTGATAATAAGTGGGGTCGTCCATTTCTCCATGTCTGTTATAGTTCGGGCTCGTGGAATCAAAGCCGTGCAGGCCGGCGTTCTTCGCAAACACATGCTCGACAAAAGAATAGTCAACATTCGCAAAAAGCAAACAGCTTGAAGTAGGGCCCTTCGGAATCTTCCAGCCGGCAGGACGCGTATCCTTGTTCCAGTCCAACGTAAGATGGCCGACGTAAATATTTTCATTCCCGTTCGTATAATCGCTGTTGGTCAGAACAGAATGGCCGACCGGTGTTTCGTCTAATAATTTAATGACCGTTCTTTTCTTGCCTGCTCCGACAAGCATTGTATTTGACGGAACAAACAATCCGGATGTTCTGAATATACCCGGGGGTACTGTTACGACATAACCTCCGTCGGCCATGGCATCATGAAATGCCTGCGTATCATCCGTTACGCCGTCACCTTTAGCTCCAAAATCCATAACGTTCCGCTCTGTCACATGTTCAAATCTGTTTTCATACATTTTAAGTCTTTCGTTTAAATTTTCATAAGTTGACGTGCCATTGCTAAGCGCAGCACCGATTTTGCTGTCAATCGCTTCAAAGTTTTGAGCAATGCTTTCAACCTCAATCCCCTCCGTTTTATCGGGTTTGTAAAGTCCTAAGAAAGTCGTATAGTTTGTCATTGCCTTGCCTCCTATTTGTTAATTGCTATTTAAAATACCGCAGAAGTCATTTCGTTTTTTGCACCCCCTCGTTTTCACTCCTGCATGTACAGGTGGCAAAGGTATGACAAATACATACATTTTTTTCAAAACATAAAAAGAGCGCCGGATTAACAAGCGCTCTGCACATAGTCTGCTGCTGCAGTATTTTAACCGTTCAATATTTTCTCGACACGCTCCCGCATTTGCGGAACGCCTAATCCGACAATGACCTGAAGCGCCCTGCCTTTTCTGACGACGCCGTGGGCTCCCAGCTCTCTGAAATCGGCGTCACTTTTGACCTTTGATTCATCAGCGACAGTGACGCGGAGACGGGTGGCGCAATTGGTGACCTCCGTAATATTGTCCTTTCCGCCCAGCGCTTCAATATACAAAGCGGCCGTATCCCGCTGTGTTTCGTCTGCCGCCGCTGTTTCTTTTGAAGCCTGCTTCCGTTCTCTGTACTCCTTTTTCGAATAGAGCTTTGTTTCCTGCCCTTCCTCTTTTTCTCTGCCCGGTGTGGCGATGTTGAATTTGAGAATGAGGAAACGGAAGACGAAAAAGTAAACAGCGGTAAAACACAACCCGATGATGATCTGGTATACATACGTCAAGCCGTGGCTTGACGCCAGCGGGATCCAGTTCAAGGTCGCAGCTTCGATCAAACCGCCTCCCATATTTCCGACGACGCCGGCCATATACATGACGGTTGCCATGGAAGCGGCAAGCAAAGCATGAACCGCAAATAAAAACGGCGAGATAAAAAGGAATGTAAATTCAATCGGCTCTGTAATTCCCGCTACAATGGACGTCAAGGTGACCGGGATCAAAAGGCCGGCGACGATTTTTTTCTTTTCCTTTGAAGCCGTGGCGTAAAAAGCGAGCGCGATCCCCGGTATGCCGAAGATTTTCGAGTTGCCGTGAAGCGCGAAGCCCCCCTGCGGGAACAATTCTTTCAGCGGTTTGACGCTTTGAGAGTATTCCCCGAGATGCTGAGCCCAATAGGTAACGATACCGCCTTCAGCCACAGCCGGACCGTAAACAAACGGCGAGTAAATAAAATGATGCAGGCCGGTCGGTATTAAAATCCGCTCCAGGAATGTGTAAATCCACACGCCGATCGCCCCGGAAGAAACGAGAAAACTTTGCAGCGAGCCGATTCCGGATTGAACCATCGGCCATACGTATGCCACCGCAAGTGAAATCGGTATCATAATGAAGAAAGAAATGATAACGATGTAGGAAGATCCTTGAAAAATCCCCAGAAAATCCGGCAGTTTTTTATCAAAATAACGATTGTGCAAATACACGACAATAGAGGAAATAAAGATGGCGCCGATAATATTCGTATCAAGCGTTTTGATCCCGGCGATCATCGTCAGCCCGCTCGTTCCGCCGGCTTCCTGAGTCATATCGACATGAAAAGCCCCGCCCCAAACCGTTAGAATCGCATTGATAAAGTAATTGAATGTCAGATAAACTGTAAGCGCTTCCAAACAAGCCCGCGCCTGCGCTTTTTTCGCTAAGGCGACAGGGATGCCGATCGCAAACAGGAGCGGCATTTGATTAAAGACGGTCCAGCCGCCCTGTTCAATGACGTACCAGCATTGATACCAAAGCCCGTCAGGATCAGCCAGCGGCCCCATCAGCGTTTTATTTTTAAACAGCGTACTCAGACCGACAATAATACCGGAAAATGCAAATAACAAAACAGGCACAAACATCGCGCTGCCGAAGCGCTGGACTTTTTGCATCATTTCACGTGACCTCCCGCTATTCATCAAAATTTTCAAGCTCTTTATAATCAACATATGCACGGAATAACGATTCGCCCACCAGAAAAAACGGGGCAAATGCGACAATTTCCGTTTTATCGCTTAACGTCACCGGCTTGCTGGTCGCATAAAGATTATACGGCGTCGTTTGCGCCAGGACGTTGTTTTTCAGATTGGTGATTGAAATAAACGGAACTCCCTTTGCGGACAGGGTCCTTACCTGCGGAATTAATTCGGGTGTTTCGCCTGATAAAGAAATAATGATGAATACGTCATCAACCTTAAAATCATCACACATGATATCAAACTCTGTGATGTCCTGAATTAAAATCAGATACTTCCGCCGGGATACAAACATCCGCTGCAGCTCGCGGGCGCACACCCTCTGAGCCGTCCCCGATCCGTAAACGAAAATCCGTTTTGCTTCATCTATCAGCCGGCACATCTCCGTCATATCTTTTGACTTCACGTATTTTACATTGGCTTCAATATCATCCAGCAGCTTTTCAAACGTCATATTCTCGCCCTCTTCAGGCTGATCCTCCCATTTCAGAAAAACACGGAATTCACTATAGCCGCTGAAGCCCAGTTTTTGGGCGAGCCGCAGGATGGAAGACCGAGAGACATTGCAGGCTTTCGCCATGTCATTGATACCGAGATGGTAGCACGTATGCTTATGATTCAATATATATTTTAAAATATAAAAATCGTTGTCATTTAATTTCGCGTAATGCTGATTAACCAGTTCTTCAAGACTCATCCCAAAAATCCCCCCGTTTTCTTTCTATTATATAGAATAACAGATAAAGAAAACGGGGAAGATTGTCATCAGGAAATAGGAGACGGGCTTACATCAAGCTCAGGCCAGTAGTCTTTATTAGCCTCCATCAGATCTTCAAGAATCAGTCTTGCCACACGGGCATTCGGCACTGTTTTTGACAGGATCAGCGCCTGCCACAGCTTTTGAAACGACCGCTCTTCCCACGCTTCAGCCGTCAGTTTTTCGACAGACACCTGCTGTTCCATCAGGCCTTTTTGAAATTGCGGTATGTTCCCGACTGAGAGCGGTTCCGGTCCGTTTGAACCTACGAGACAAGGAATCTCAACCATGGCTGACGGATCAAAGTTTGCGATCGCGCCGTTATTTTCAACGATTAACAGCATTCTCTCCCCTGTGTTGTAAGCGATGGCCCGGGCAAGGTCGACGATATAGGAAGCATGATCATCAATTTTAATTTCACTGTTCTCCGATGATTGTTCGCGCGTAATCATATCGCATTGGCTGAAAATGAAAGCTTCCCGCCCTTCCATGACTTCGTTGGCTCTCGTATGGTTCGGGTTTGATTTTTTCACCATATCATCCGGGAATAAGTAATATTGCAGATATGTGTTCGGAAGCGTATCCGGATCAGCCGCCTGTACGTCGCGCGCTTTTTTGAATGTGTCATTCCAGCTTGCTTCAGTCTGTTCGGCCTCCGTCTTCGGAACGTAGCCGTATTCACGGACATGCTCTTTCAGCTTCGGCATTAAATCATTGCCCTCTCGATCGGTGATGGACGTCCACCAGCCAAAGTGGTTCAAGCCGTAGTAACGGACGTTCATTTCTTTTCGTGAAGATAATCCGAGGATGTTCGCCATGCGATCCTCAATTCCGACCGGCATGTCGCAGATGTTCAATATTTTTGAATTCGGTCTGAGGCGCCGTGTAGCTTCGGCCACAATCGCCGCCGGATTGGAGTAATTCAGCATCCATGCGTCAGGCGAGTACGTTTCCATATAATCAAGAATCTCCAGAACACCGCCGATAGAGCGCATGCCGTATGCGATTCCGCCCGGCCCGCATGTTTCCTGGCCGACCACGCCGTACTTCAGCGGGATTTGTTCATCGAGTGCGCGCATCGCATATTTTCCGACGCGGATATGCGCCATGACGAAGTCAACATCCGTAAAAGCCGTCTCTGGGTCATCAGTCGCCAAAAATTCAATGTTCGGCGCTTTTTCTTTTATGAATACCTCACACGCACCCGCAATCCGCTCCTGCCTTTCTTTATCATTGTCATAAAGTTTCAGCTTTCTGATCGGAAACTCTTCCAGGTGGTTCAAAAGCATTAATACAATTCCGGGGGTAAATGTGCTGCCGCCGCCTGCAATAACGATTGAGAATGATTTGTCTGTCATGTGAAGCCCTCCTCTGATAACGTTTACATTTTATTTATATCATGAGAAGGTCCGATCTGTACCGGGTTTGGAGGAGTTAGATCATTTGATCATTTTTAGTTATTTTTCTCAAAAATCGGGAAAGTTCCCACAGGTACAAAAAAGGCCTGCTGTCATCAGCAGACCCCTTCTCAAAAATGCTCTTGTAAATCAGAAAGCAGCACTTCCTGCTCAAATTGTGGATTTCCGATCGGAAAAATCCTGGCTGTTTCCTTGTCTTCGTTGACATGCTGAATATAAATCGGAACTCCTTCATACGTCACATACGCCATGGCGGCGGATTCCGAAATGTCTTTCGCACGCTGTGTATTCACGTCTCAAACCTCCTTTAGGCCTCACACATAACGTGTCCGGCAGCCAAGAGAAGTATGCTTGTTTCTTACAATTGTCCGGCGGTGAGTTTGAATTTTTTGAGGCGTTTGTAAAACGTGCTCCGCGGGATTCCGGCCATTTTGGCGGCCTGTGTAACATTCCCCTTCGCTGATTCAAGCGCGTTTACGATGATGTTTTTCTGAATGTGCTCCCGGATGGAGACAGGGGACGCTTCTTCCTGTTCATAAGACTCGGCCGCCTCTTTAAGACCTGACGCTTCAAGCAGGGCTGCGATGGGGCGCCCTGACAGCCGTCCGTCCGGGAACATGACGGAAAGACGTTCAAATACATTAAACAATTCCCTGATGTTCCCCGGCCATTTCCGGCTCTTTAATAGGTCTAAAAAATCATCAGGAAGCTCCCCCCGCCAGCCGCGATTTCGCTGAAATTCAAGGAAGAGGCCGGGAATGTCTTCGGTGCGTTCTCTTAATGGAGGGAGGTGGATCGGACAGACGTGAAGCCGGTAAAATAAATCTTCTCTCAGCTTTTTGCATTCGACAAGCTGTCTCAGATCAGTGTGGGTGGCAGTGATAATTCTGATGTCAACGGGAATCTCTTTTGTCCCGCCGACCGGGGTGACTTTCCGCTCCTGCAGCACCCGTAACAGAGCGACCTGCATGGAGTGTGATATTTCTCCGATTTCATCGAGGAAAAGCGTGCCTTTATCGGCTTTTTGCAAAGCGCCGTTATGTCCTTTCCGTTTGGCTCCGGTGAAGGCGCCTTCCGAGTAGCCGAACAGTTCGCTTTCAATCAGCTTTTCGGGGACCGCCCCGCAGTTGACAGCGATAAACGGGCCGTTTTTCCTGGAGCTGTTGTTGTGAATCGCCCGGGCGGCAATCTCCTTTCCCGTCCCGGTTTCTCCCGTAAGACAAACGGTTGCGTCCGTTCGGGCGACAAGCTCCAGCTGCTGGAGCATATGTCGGGATGACGGGCTTTTGCCTGCCGCACCATGAAATATAAACGACGGCTTTTCTTCTCGTTTAGATAAGTAAATGCATGAGAAGCCGTTCTCCTCCCGCTTCGTCTGCTTGATATGATAGCCCTGTTCCTCAAGCTCGCGCAGCATATGTCCGGTAAAATGCTGAACGGGACGGCTTGCGGCGATAACCCGGCTCATTTCATTGCAAAGCACGATCGGATCGTGAGACCGGGTAAGCCCGGCGAATTTGCTGATCATGTCAAGTTCTGTCATTTTGATCTTTAGGGCAAGCTCCCGTTCCGCCGTATAAGCGATGGAGGAGGCAATTCCGAGCATAAAAGGCTGAGCGCGGGCGGCGGGGCAGGAAATATCAATGACACCCGCCAGCCGCCCGTCTTCATAACGGATGGGCGCGGCGGAACAGCTCCATTGATGAGAAGCGAGCGAATAATGTTCAGAGCCGTGTATCATGACCGGCTCATTTGTATAAAGAGCTGTCCCGATCGCATTCGTGCCGACGGCCGTTTCCGTCCAGCGGGCGCCTTTTAAGAAATTGATGCGGTTCGCTTCATGAATGGTGCGCGGGTGGCCGTCAACTGAATGGACAACGCCGTCAGAATCAATCAGAAGAACCATCATTTCCATTTCCCGCATCGCCGTTTTCATTCTTTCTGCGTGCGGCGTTGAGGCCGCTAAAAATAACGCATGCTTTTCGGCCTGCCTTTCTAAATGATCTGCCGGCATTACATTCGGTCCCTTTTCTAGATAAGGGTTGACGTCGGCTTTTTTGCAGCGGTGCCATGAGGCGGCCACCCGCTTCTGAATACGGGATTCATCGAGCACGCCTTCTTTCACAAAACGCTTCCAGGTTTTAAAATCATTCCGAATGACATTCATTGTATTCGCTCCCCCCTGTTCAGACCATCTTTTCATATATTGTAGGGGAAAAGTAAAGCGCTTTCAACGAAAAATACCCCTTCTCATCTGAGAAAGGGTATTCCGGTTATACGGAATGCACCGCAAGTCCGGTGACATTCAGCAGGGCTTCCTGAAGCGTTTCTGACAGAGTCGGATGCGCCGCGATAAAGTGCTCCGACATATCCGCCGTCATTTCACCGTTCATCATCATGACCGCCTGACCGATCAATTCCGTCACGTCCGGCCCGATCATTGACACTCCGACGATTTCTCCGAATTCCGGTTCGGCAATGATTTTCATTTTGCCGCCGTGCTGATGCTTAATTAACGCTTTTCCGTTAGCAGAAAATGAGCATTCTCCGATTTTCACATCTCCGTATGTCTCTCTCGCCTGTGTTTCCGTCAGCCCGACAGCTGCCATTTCGGGCGATGTATAAATACAGCGGGGCACCGCCCGCATATTGACTTTGCTGTCCTTTCCCGAGGCATGCGCGGCGGCTGTGATTCCTTCATGAATGGCGGCATGCGCGAGCTGCATTCCTCCGGCCGCATCGCCGCACGCATATATATGAGGCACATTGGTCTGCATATGGTCATTGACTTCAATCCCGCGCGGAGAATACCGGATGCCGGCCTGCTCCAGATTCAGGCCTTGCAAACGCGGCTTTCTGCCGATTGCAACCAAAATGTGATCAGCCTGAGCTTCAATTTCTTTTCCGTCTTTTGTCCACACGGCGGTTTTCCTTTCTTTGTCAATCCGCTGAAGGGCGGCTTTTGTCTGAATATCAGCCCCGCTGTCTCTTAAAGAGTCTTCGAAAGCGGCGGCGATTTCCCCGTCTTCTGCCGGGAGCAGCCGGTCAGCCGATTCAATCACCGTCACTTTCGTTTTAAACCGGCTGAATAAAGAGGCAAATTCGCAGCCGATCACACCTCCCCCGACAATGAGCAGAGACGAAGGGATTTTCTGTAAAGAAAGCGCATCTTTGCTGTCGATCACCCAATCACCGTCAAATGGGGCAAACGGCAGCTCCGCCGATTCAGATCCGGATGCAATCAATATCCGGTCCGCTTCCAGAATGTCTTTTGCGCCTCCTTCTTCTTCAACAAGCAATGTCTGCTCTGTGAGAAATGAGGCTGTCCCGCTGATGACTTTAATCTGATTTGCTTTCATTAAGTATTGAATTCCCTGCACGAGCTGGCTGACGATTTGCCGTTTGCGCCCCTGCATGCGGTTCCAATTGAGTGTAATGTTTTGCGGCAGTTCGATGCCGAATGTATTTGCGTGCCTGATTTTATCGAGCACATTCGCACTTTCCAAAAGCGACTTTGTCGGGATGCACCCCTCATTGAGACAAGTGCCTCCGAGCGGCCCTTTGTCGATCAGAACGACTTCTTCTCCCCTCCGCGCGGCAGTCACGGCAGCTGCATATCCGGCCGGCCCGCCGCCGATAATGGCTAGTTTCATTTTTTCACCTCTCTCTATAAAATCAAACCGGCAGGCTCTTCAAGCAGCGCTTTGACCGTTTTCAGGAAGTCCGCAGCCGGGGCACCGTCACATACTCTGTGATCAAAGGTAAGGCTCAGCGGCAGCATGGTGCTTTTGACAAGCTCATCTCCTTTAAATGCCGGCGTTTCATAGCTTGCGCCTACTCCGAGAATACCGGCTTCAGGCGGATTAAGAATCGGGGTGAAATGCTCAATTCCGTAACCCCCGAGATTTGTAATAGAAAATGTCGATCCGTGCAGGTCATCTCCGGAAGCATTGCCTTCCCGCGCCCGGCGTGCCGATGTGCTGATGTGATCCGCAAGCTCAAGGAATGAAAGCTTTTCCGCATCCCGGATCACCGGCACGACGAGACCATTTTCAAGAGAAACCGCCATCCCGAGGTGGACATATGGATAGGTGATGATCCGCTCCTCTTGATAAGAGCTGTTCAGCTCAGGATGCTGTTTCAGCGCAAGCACCGCGGCCCGGGATACGAAATGTGTGACCGTCAGTTTAACACCGCTCCGCTTTTTCGCACTGTCGGCGAGCTGCTGCTGCCATTTTACAAGCTCCGTAATGTCCGCTTTCATCGTCAGCGTCAGCTGGGCGCTGTTTTGCAGGCTTTTGTGCATTCGGTCTGCAATCACTTTTCTCATCGCTGAAGCCGGTTTTCCCTCCGGCTGTGCCGTCTGAACCGAAGACTGCGGTTCAGCTTCTGTCTTCATGGCCTTGATGACGTCAGCTTTTACGATTCTGCCTCCGGGCCCCGTCCCGTTCAGCGTATCAACTTTCAACCCGGCTTTCTCCGCCATTTTTCGGGCAACGGGAGATATTTTCACGCGGTGTTTACGCTTTTGCCCGGCTTTGGGAGCGGGAATATGTTCAGGTTCAGATTGCGGTTTCCCTGCATTTTCAGGAGCCGGCGCCTCCTTCTCCCGCACTTCTTCGCCGTTTTCCCCGATATAACAGATGGGCGTTCCCGGGGGGACTCCTTCTCCCTCTTTGACTTTAATGTGAAGAAGCGTGCCGCTTTCAGGCGCTTCTATTTCCATTTCTATTTTTTCCGAGTTGATGCTGGCGATGCTCTCTCCCTTTTCAACCGGGTCGCCGACTTTTTTATTCCAGACGGATACTTCACCTTTCTTCATCGCCATTCCAAGCTTCGGCATTACTACTTTTACAGCCATTCTATATCCCTCCTTTAATTCATTGCCGGCTCGCCAAGCAATTCAAGTGTGACGCTGACAATACGGTCTGGTGTCGGCAAATATTGATCTTCAAGCACCGGCGAAAACGGCACCGGTGTATGCGGCGCTGTAATCCGCTTAATCGGCGCATCAAGCAAATCAAAGCCCTTATCGGCGACAATCGCAGCAATATCCGTGGCGATGCTGCAGCGCGGATTGGCTTCGTCAATGATGATCAGCCGGTTTGTTTTTTCTAACGATGTGAAAATCGCTTCCTCATCTAGAGGAGACAGACTCCGGGGATCAAGCACCTCGGCGTCGATGCCTTTCTCAGAAAGCTGTGCAGCCGCTTCAAGCGCGGTATTAACCTGCTTGCCGACCGCAAACAGCGTGATGTCGCTGCCTTCGCGTTTGATATCCGCTTTTCCGAGCGGAATTGTATAATAATCTTCCGGCACCTCGCCCTTCATGCTGTAGGACGTTTTGTCTTCAAAAAAGAATACCGGATCATTGTCTTCTATTGCCGCCAGCAGCAAACCTTTGGCGTCATACGGATTGGACGGCACAACCGTCTTCAGACCCGGGATGCTGGTGAACAGGCCATACAGCGCCTGCGAATGCTGAGCCGCTGCCCGGAACCCGGCTCCGTATGTGGTGCGGACGGTGATCGGCACTTGCGCTTTACCGCCGAACATATAGCGGAATTTCGCCCCTTGGTTAATCACTTGGTCAAAGCACGTTCCGATAAAATCATTAAACATCAGCTCGGCAATCGGTCTCAGCCCCGTGGATGCCGCAGCCATGGCCGCACCCATATAGCCCGCCTCAGAAATCGGTGTATCCAGCACTCGGCTGCGCCCGAATTCCTGTACGAGACCCTTTGTGACCCCGAGTACACCGCCCCATGCCTCATCATCTTGCAAATGATCGACCGCCGCTCCCCCGGCGACATCCTCACCGATTACAAGCACATTTTCATCTCTTCTCATCGCAAGCTTCATTGCTTCATTGATCGCGTCCGACATGCTTATGACTCTCGCCATCTCACATTCCCCCTTTTTCATATGACACGTAGACGTCTGTCAACAGCTCAGACTCTTTCGGATAAGGACTCTTTTCGCTGAACGAGACGGCTTTTTCAATCGATTCGCTGACTCGCTGTTCAATGTCTGACAATTTATTTGCATCTGTTTCTTTTAGAAGATAGTTTTTAAAGCCTTGGATAGCATCCTTTTCTTCAAGATGCTCAGTCTTTTCATCCTTTGTTTTATAAGTTTGGGCATCGCCTTCGAAATGGCCGTAGTTTCTGTAAGTCATACATTCAATCAAAGACGGGCCTCCGCCGTTTCTTGCTCTTTCTATCGCTTCCCCGGCTGCCTGATAAACCGCTAAAATATCTTTTCCGTCCACCGTGACCCCCGGCATGTTGTAGGCAGCCGCCCGATCGGCGATTGAATCACAGGCTGACGCGTACTCAAATGTCGTGGCTTCGCCGTAGCCGTTGTTTTCGGCGATGAACACGACAGGAAGGTTCCATACTGCCGCTAAGTTCAGCCCTTCATGGAAGGTGCCTTGGTTATTGGCTCCGTCTCCGAAAAAGCAAACGCTTACATTTTTAGTTTGTTTATATTTAGCCGTGAGCGCTGATCCGCATGCGAGCGTAAATCCGCCCCCGACGATTCCATTTGCGCCTAACATGCCTTTATCAAGATCCGCAATGTGCATAGAACCGCCTTTGCCTTTACACAGTCCGGTCGCTTTTCCGAATATTTCCGCCATCATGCCGTCCAGATCACAGCCTTTGGCGATACAATGGCCATGTCCCCTGTGTGTGCTTGTAATGCTGTCGCCATCATCTAAATGAGCGCACACCCCCGCAGCTACCGCTTCTTCACCGGCATACAAATGGACGAATCCGGGAAGCACTCCTTGCGCGAAAAGTTCATGCACTTTGTCTTCAAAGCCCCTGATTTCCAGCATCTTTTGGTACATCCACAGCGCTTTTTCCTCAGTTAATGACAAGCCTTCTCGTTTTAACAATTCCATTTTGTGCGCCTCCTTCTATTTAGGGTTCACACTTATAAATGCAAGAAGCATGCCAGCCTTTGAAGCCCGTAAAATGAATGTTTTTATTTTTTCAATGGAGACAGTTTGAGACAGGTGTCTCATTTTGTCTCGATCTGTTCCCTTTGTCTCGTTTTATGGCATACAAAAAAGACCGGGCATCACCCTGTCTTTGACAATGATCGACGTATTTATTTCCTCGGAAATCTTTTATTGCTTCATTCTTCCGCATACAGTCTATCACGGCGTTTGAGTGGTTACACTCTTTTTTTCATATCCACGCGCTGCAGTTCATCCTTTTCTTCAACAGCCCGATTCAGTGCTTGAAGCATGTAACCAATGCCTTTATACGATGACAGAGGCCAGGTGATATGCTGATGCTCTCCGATGACGGCGTTTAGAACGCTTCGGTATTTTTTCCCGCCAAGCATGACAAGCTCTTCGACGTCGGAAAAGCCTTTTTCATGAAATTGACGGCGCAGCTCGTCCGCTGCCATGATCTCCGGGTGACCGGTTCCAAAAGTGACATCGTAATTTCCGGGAACAGTATCATCCGGACGAAGAAATCCGTGCTTCGCCGACAAAATCACCCACTCATCGAAAAATGCTTTCGCATATCGCTCGCATGCCTGATGAAACGGGCTGAGATAAGCGTCTTCCGCCCTTACCGGCCCTGTATCTGAATGGACATCCCAAATTTTTTTCTTGCCGCAGGGGATGATGCACAGTCGTTTCATTTTTCTCTCCCCCTTTATGATGTATCTTCTATCAATGTACCATTATTCGTTTATTTCTGCATGACGAAACCGGCCATGGATCTGTCTGGGTAAAAGCTGCACACAAAAAGACCCGGAATTCAAACCGAACTCCGGGCCGGATGAAGAGTTGTTTATGTCACTCTTGCTCCATCCCATCAAGATACTTTCTCTCAAAGTCATCGAGCAATGCACGCACTTCATCTGTTGACTTTGTATTCATGCATTGATTTCTTAATTCACTTGCTCCCCGGAACCCGCGGAGATATATCTTGAAAAAGCGAGGGAGCGGTTTATATGCTCTAGCTTCTTCTTTTGAATACTCATCATGGAGATCCAGATGCAATCTCAAAAGATCAAGCAATTCCTTACTGCTATGCTCTCTCGGCTCCTTTTCAAAGGCGAACGGATTAGTAAAAATGCCTCGTCCAATCATAATCCCGTCAACACCGTATTGTTCAGCGAGTTTCAAGCCGGTCTCCCGGTCAGGAATATCCCCATTGATCGTCAAAAGGGTATCTGGCGCAATCTCGTCACGAAGTTTCTTAATTTCCGGAATCAACTCCCAATGCGCATCTACTTTACTCATTTCCGCTCTTGTACGCAGATGAATAGAAAGATTCGCAATGTCTTGTTTCAGTATGTGTGTCAGCCAGCCGCGCCATTCGTCAACATCCGTGTAGCCAAGTCTCGTCTTCACACTTACCGGCAGACCTCCTGCTTTCGCCGCCTGTATTAATTCTGCCGCAACTTCAGGACGGCAAATCAGGCCGCTTCCCTTTCCATTCCCCGCCACATTAGGGACAGGACAGCCCATATTGATATCCAGGCCCTTAAACCCTAATTCCGCCATCCCAATACTCATTTGGCGAAAGTTTTCAGGCTTATCTCCCCATATGTGGGCAACCATCGGCTGTTCATCCTCCGTGAAAGTCAAACGGCCGCGTACACTATCCTTCCCATCCGGGTGACAATAGCTTTCTGAGTTTGTAAACTCTGTGAAAAACACATCAGGTCTGCCTGCTTCACTCACAACATGGCGAAAAACGACATCCGTCACATCTTCCATTGGTGCCAGTACAAAAAATGGCCGCGGTAATTCACGCCAGAAATTATCTGTCATAACAAATCCAAATCCTTTCATGATGGGATACAGCCAAACCTTTATCCCAAAATTAAAAACTGACCATGCTTCTTTTACACTTATAGCATGTGTCAGCACTTCTTATCAAACGATAGTAAATTTTGAACATTTCACTTTTTACACCTTAAAAAGTGAAAAAGCAAACTGGAGTAGAACACATTAATTGAGTTAACGTAATAGACTATCGCTATAGTTAACCCCATATCGTTCATTTCTGATCAACTCAGTCAACTCCTTAACCTTTAAAAGGGTTTGAGAGAGAAAAAGTGTGATGATTATCTACACCTAATTTTTATTTATATTGTGGTTTATTAAGATTAGCGCTGACCTTCATCTTTCTTAGCGGCCTTACTTTTGCTCTTTTTGGATAAAAAGGAGTCCAACCTAAATAGAATATCATATGAGTTCTCCCTATTACCATAAAACAAATTTCAAGAAATAAGTTGATTAAGCAAATGGGGCTGGGGGGTATATCTGAGTACTGAAGAGAATGTAAAAAGAAAAAGCCTTAACTTGCCGATTGTGAATCACATGAAGTAAAGAGGATGGGAAGAGAAAATAAACTTGAACTTAACAGAATTCAAGAACTTCAATCTGGATCTTTTCGGATTTGCTCATGGTTTAGAAATAACCAACGCAGCAAGTGGCTTCTGGCTCTATACAGTATATGTACTAAGGGTCGATCGGCTTTCAAAGCCCATATGTTAATATCTTTATACAATCACCTATATATATTTGTATAAGGTTACGATCCGGTAATCCTGATCCAAAACCAATAAAATAGACTGCTGACTAAGTGCCGCAGTCTTCATTCATAAGATTAATAAGAAAGTGTTCATTTTCTTTCATCATTAAATAAGGCGTCAGAAGTTATTGCTTTCATTTCGAATATTCTTTGTTATACCGTTAATGATTTGTATAACAGTGAAAACCCCCAAGAAAACAGTGACAATATTAAACCATGGATTATCATAGAATGAAAGATATGTTTGAAAGAAATCCAGTTCAGCTATGTTTGCTGGGAATCCATTCATTTCTCTATAATTCGGACCCCATCCCGTTAATTCTACAAAACTAAAATAAAGCTGTGATATTAAAAATGCCAACAACGTGTGAAACCAACTTTTTTTATATAACGGTCGTTTTTTATATACTTTACCCATTTCAATTACCATTTCCTTTTCTGCAATACTTTTTAGCCAAGTGACAATCTAACATCATTATATGATGAAGCACGATTGTCGCGATAATTACTTATTAAGGATATATCCATCGCAGGTATTACTGTAAGAGTTGTTATCACTTGTGGTTCCGCCTCGGATTTATTCCTTTTTTGGGAATAAGGGAAATAATTGGGGTCCTTTTTTCCTGTTTAGGCTTTCATATTATGTATAACGACCAAACATGCTTTTTTAGTGTGTTTGATCTTTTATCGATGTGCCAACTGCCGCTGGTGATTAGTGTAAGTAAGCACCCTTGCCTTTTACAGCTTCTACTTCAGAACCTTCGTTCAGTTGTTGAAATTCCAATATCTCTCATTCGATTTCACCTCCTGTTTATCTTTTATTAAAGACCTACTTACTTTGGCATGATAAATACTTTACAGTTGAATAATGTTACAACTTCATCTCAAACCAATGATATCAAATTATTTTACATTATCCCAATAATGTCATAATACACCACAGCGTCATTATACAAACGAGGTCAAAATTGGCTGTTTTTCACTCGCTTTTCCACACATTTTTCAACTCTTTTCGTCAGTTTAAATAAAGATCTCCGAGAAAAGAAGAAACATAAAGTTTAGAAAAGACAGCCAGGGCAAAGGCTGCGCATAAAAAAACCCGGAAATCGGAATTGTTTATTTACCGAATCCAGGTCTGATTACGAATTGTTTATTTTAGTTAGACGATTTCAACACAAGCTTCGCCACGGCTTCCACATGAGCCGTCTGCGGAAACATATCCACAGGCTGAATATATTCGACGCGATAGTCCTTCGACAGCGTCTGCAAGTCTTTCGCCAGTGTGGAAGGATTGCAGGATACGTAGACGAAGCGTTTCGGTTTTACTTTTTTGATGGTATCTAAAAATGTTCTGTCACAGCCCGTTCTCGGCGGGTCGACGATGACCACGTCAGGACGGAAGCCTTCTTTCGTCCATTTCGGGAGCCAGTGTTCGGCTGTTCCTGTGACATATGCCGCGTTTTTGATGCCGTGTTTTTTGGCGTTTTTCTTCGCGTCATCAATTGATTCTTTAATGACGTCCATGCCGCGGATCTCTTTTGCGCCGCTTGAAACCCACATGCCGATCGTACCGACGCCGCAATACGCGTCTACGACTTTTTCTTTTCCTGTCAGCTGAGCCGCTTGTTTCACTTCGTCATACAGCTTGACCGTCTGCTCAGGGTTGAGCTGGAAGAAAGCGCGGGCGCTCAGTTCAAATGACACGTCACCGAGCACTTCTTGAATGGCATGGCTTCCGGCCAGCGCTTTTGTTTTGTCACCGAAAATGACGGATGTGCGCGCGCCATTGACGTTTTGAATAATCGATTTCACTTCCGGCAGCCGGTTCTGAATGGCTTTGACGATCTCATCTTTATTCGGCAGTGTCTCTTTCGCAGTGACAAGCACGACCTGCACTTCGCCTGTTTCAAAACCGACTCTCGTCACGATGGTGCGGACATCGCCTTTTTTGGTCCGTTCGTTATAAACGGATACGTTGTGTTTTTCCAAAATACGGCGGACGATACCCGTTGTTTTGTTTGTCGCCGGATGCTGGACAATGCATTCCTTAATCGGGACGATTTTATGGGAATCAAGTCCGTATAAGCCGGCAATGATGCTGCCGCTTTGCGAGCGTCCGACTTGGAACTGGCTTTTGTTCCGGTAATTCCAAGGGTTGTCCATTCCGATCGTATCTTTAATGTTCATTTCTTCGACATTGAATCTCGTATGACGTTCCAGAGACTGAATGACAATGTCGCGTTTTTCGCGAAGCTGCTGGGTGTATGCCAGATGCTGAAGCTGACAGCCGCCGCACTGGTCGTAGACCGGGCATGGCGGCGTGACGCGGTGTTCAGACGGCTTGCGGATTTTTTTGACGCGTGCTTCTGAAAATTTCGGCTGCACATTTGTCGCTTCGGCAACGACTTCTTCCCCGGGCAGAGCGCCGGGAACGAAGACAACTTTTTTCTTAAAATAGCCGACGCCCTCTCCGTTAATGCCGAGACGTTTGATGGTCAGCGGAAATGTCTGCCCGATTTTCAATTCGGCAGGCGCCTTTTTTTGATGTTGATTCACGTTTTTTTCTCTCCGTTTCTATATAAAGCCTTTCTCCTGGGAAAACGGCTGATTTGAAATATCACATCTTTTCAGTATAACATGCAGCCGGCTGTTCCTTCATGTTTTTCACTGGAAGTTTCCAAAAATCCTCAAAGCGGTTTTTCATTCAATACTTCTCCACAAATACAAGGACGCATAGCTTAAATATGGCGCCCATTCGCTGCTTACCTGAAGCATCACGTCTTTTGACGGTTTATCCTCAAGGGCGAAGCGGCGTTTGATGGCATTTTGCAGGCCGATATCCGCCAAAGGAAACAGATTCGGGCGGCCGAGGCCGAACATGAGGACGTTTTGGACGGTCCACGGGCCGATGCCTCTGATGGTGATCAGCTTTTTCATAATGTCTTCATCCGATAAATGGGTAAGTTCCGCCAGATTGAGCGCTCCGCCTGCAATCATGCGTGAAATGTCAATCGCATATTCCGCTTTTCTCATGCTGAACTGGAGCTCCCGCAAGTCCTGATAATCAAGCGCCGCGATCGTTTTCGGCTCGGGATAGCACCAGACGCCGTCTTTTTGTTCACCGAAGGCATGGACGAACCGTTCCGTTAAGGTAAATGCGAAAGACAGGTTGAGCTGCTGGTGGATGATGCATTTCATGAGACAGTTGTAGACGTCATATTCCAAGACGAGCGGGGTTCCCGCATGCTCCTCAAAAAGCGCCGACAGATTTGTTTTTGAGAAATGATCAAGCACAGGCTGAAGCGGCTGTTCCCATTGAAAAATGTGTTTGATCCGTTCAATCATCTCCTCGCGGTCCGTTTCTCCGCTGACGAGGAAGACCGGGTCTGCGGCGGTGCCTTCCGCTTGAACCGTGATGACGGACAGTTTGCCGTCCCGTGTTCTGAGCGGCACTTTGATTGATCTTGCATGAAGATCGACCGCATTCAGCGGATCGAGCGACAGCCTTTCAAGGACTTTATCAAAATGATACGGCGGCGTGACCGAAACCGTTTCCTTCCACATATGCTCCACCCCTTTTTGTCCAAGTATATCATGAAGCGGCCGGGCGGCAATTCGTATACTTTTCTTCATAACGCCGCATGATATAATGGCAGGCGGAGGGTTGTTTATGATACATATAACCGCAATCACAACACATAATGAGATATTAGATAATATCCCCCTATCACGTACAGAACAACCGGACATCGCATGGTACTGGATTGATTTTTTCGGCGCTGAGATGCATGAAACCGAGCTGCTGCGGGATTATTTTCACTTTCATCCGCTTGCGATCGAGGATTGCTTTCAGCACATGCAGCGGCCGAAGATCGACCATTATGACGGCTACCGTTTTTATGTGCTCCACGCCTTGAACCCGGACACACTGGAAATGGAAGAGGTGGACATTTTTCAGTCCGACCGTTTCATCGTCAGCTTCCATTTGCACGAATCGCCCGGCGTCTCAAGGGTGAGAGAACGGTTTTTCGCTTCTCCGGGGTTAGCCAAAAAAGGGCCGGGGCACATCACTTATATGATTATGGATCAGCTTGTCGATGAATATTTCCCCGTACTGTACAAAATAGAAGACCGGCTGAATGAAATTGAAGACAGCAGAACCCATAAATCTTACGGCACTTTAATGAATGAAGTCTTTGAATTGCGGACTGATCTTTTGAACCTGAGACGGACGATCATTCCGATGCGCGATTTAATGTACCGGATTTTGAGCCTTGACCATGTAAAAGAAAGCCGTGAAACGAAGGCGTATTTCAGCGATATTTATGACCACCTGTTAAAACTGGCCGAGCTGATCGAGTCAAACCGTGATATGACGTCAGATTTGCGGGACAGCTATGTGACGCTGAATTCAAACCGGATGAACGCCATTATGATGACATTAACCATCGTCTCGACCATTTTTATCCCGCTGACGTTCATCGCGGGGGTTTACGGCATGAATTTCGATAACATGCCTGAGCTTCATTGGAAATACGGGTATTTTATCGTTTTGGGCGTCATGGCCGTTCTTGTGGCCGCCATGCTGTTTTGGTTCGCCCGCAAAGGCTGGTTTAATATTTTCAAGTAAGAACGGCTGCCGGCTGTTCTTTTTTTTGAGAAAACATGATATGTTGGAAAAAAACGTAAAGAGGTGTGCGCCGTTACCATCTTTTCTCACAAAATCATTTCTTCTGTCCTCCTGCTATTCAGTGTTATGTCCATTGCCCCGCTGTATAACGGCTGTACGGTGTCTGATTACATCTTTGAGTCGCTCGGCTTTTCTTCCTGGTCTGAAGACGGAGCCCATATCTCCGTCATTCCCGGGGTCGTCCTTTACTTTGCGGCGTTAATCTGGTGTGCCGCCGCGTTCAGGCGGACGCTTCCCGCGGCGGGGCTGTTTCTGATCTTTCTCAGTATGGGGGCCGCTTCCGTTATCAGTCCTGCCACCGAATATGCCGCTTTTTCCTTAAAACAGTTCGCGCCCGAAAAAGAGTCTGTCGAATATTTGAAGCACCGCAGCGAATGCAGTCATCTGATTGAACGAAAAAGAGCGGGCATGAGCTGCACGCTTTATATCAATCATTACGGAAAAGGGGAACAAACCATTTCTGTCACGCCGGATTTATCAGAAAACATAAAGGACGTCACATTCAAATCAAAAACATTCACTGTAAAACCCCGTTCAAAAACAATCATCAAAACCCGATTTACCGGATTTTATAAGGGGACAGCCGCATCAGACTCCGGATGGTCTTCAGAACCTGAACTGAAAGTGGCAATCCTGTACACAGCAGATTAACCATTTTGCATGTATAATGGTGGAAAACTTTTCATTGGAGGGACTGTCAAATGAAGATCGCCATTGTCGGACTCGGCAATATGGGCCGCCCCATCGCCGAAAATATCATGAAAGCCGGATACAGCCTGACTGTATATAACCGGACGAAAGAAAAAGCGGCTGACCTGCTGGATAAAGGGGCCGAATATGCCGAAACGCCCCGCCAGGCAGCTGAACATGCGGACATTGTGCTTTCAATGCTGTCAGACGATGAAGCTGTAACAGGCGTGACGTTCGGAGCTTGCGGCATTATTGCCGGGTTATCTGAAAACGGCATTCATATTTCAATGAGCACGATCAGTACGGCGCTGTCAGAACAGCTTTCCGCCGCACATTCGGGCAGAGGGCAGTCCTTTATTGCCGCTCCCGTCCTCGGCCGCCCCGATGCCGCCGAGAAGGCCGAGCTTCGCATCATCACAGCCGGACCGGCAGAAGCGAAGAAAAAGGCCGAACCGCTGTTTAACATCCTGAGTCAGCAAGTATTTGACACGGGTGAAGAAACAAAAACGGCCAATGCCGCGAAAATCAGCGTCAATTTCTTGCTCGTTTCTATGCTGGAGGCGTTATCTGAATCATTCTTAATGATGGATAAGTTCGGTTTAGAACAAAAACAATTTCTAGAAATTGCCAACGCGCTCTTTGGCTCTCCCGTCTATCAAAATTACGGCACGATCATGGCTGAGGAGAAATTTGAGCCGGCCGGCTTCAAAATGTCTTTAGGGCTCAAGGATACCAATCTGGCGCTCGCCGCCGCAGAACAGGTTTCCGCAAAACTCCCTCTTGCCGAACTGGCGAAGAGCCATTTTGAAAGCGGGATCGCACAAGGCTGCGGAGATTTGGATTGGGCGGCATTGATTAAATGTATCAAATAACAAAACACCTCTCCATTACCAGGAGAGGTGTTTTTTACAGGCGCGGCAGCTTCATTTCTTTCTCAAACATCAGGTCATCAATGCTTTTAAACGTGTAGCCTTCTTTTTTCAAATCGGTAATGGCATCGTCCAGAGCTTCTGAATTGTCCTTTGAAACGGTGTGAAGAAGGTAGATCGCGCCGGGATGCGCCTGCTTTATCATGTGATCATAGGCGTATTGTTTTCCTTTTTGCTCGTTAACCTTCCAGTCGACAAATGCGACGGACCAGAAAACCGTTTGGTAGCCGAGACGCTTCGTTTCTTTGAGGACATATTCGCTGAATACGCCGCGCGGCGGACGGAGATACAGGTTGTCCCGCTTTCCGGTAATGTTGTACACAGCTTCCGTGACGGAATCGAGTTCGTCTTGAATCTGATCGCCCGTTTTTGTCGTCAGATCAGGATGATGAAAAGAATGATTGCCGATGATATGGCCTTCCTTTGACATCCGTTTAATCAAATCAGGCTGCTCTTTCACAAAATGACCCGTGACAAAAAAAGTGCCCGTGACGTGATGTTTTTTTAACACATCAAGCACTTTCGGGGTGTACCCATTTTCATATCCGTTATCAAACGTTAAATAGATGGTCTTTTCTTTCGTATTGCCCAAATAAAAGGCATCATATTTTTTGACCAGATTGTCCAGCTGTCTGCCGGCATCGGGCGGCTGATGATTGACGCTGCGTTTAAATCCCCAGTTTATCCGTTCATTCGGCACCGCTTCTGCGCTGTTGATGCCTCCTGCAAGTAAAACGGCCATGCAGCAAATTGAACAAAACCATTTCATGACCAGCACTCCTTCTGCATTTTTCCTTATTTTGCAGTAGGCCCTGCCCTTTTATACAGCCGCATTATGGAAAAAGAAAAACCCCGGCATCCGCCGGGGGTTATTCCCAATCCTTTTTAAAGCGTTCGTATTTTGCTTCCAGATCATCAAGCATGCCGATGAGCCGGTCTATATCTTCAACGTCCGTTGATTCAGGGTCTAATGAATCAATGACATTCATAAACATATCGAGTCTGTTCTTCAGGTAATCGAGCTGCTGATCTTTGCTGTTTACTGCATTCCCCATACTTCCACTCCATTCATTTTTTATAATGGTAGCGTATTTTTTGGCGTTTTTCAATGGTTCCGCTACTTGCGATCTTGGCAGATCAGGTCTAAAATTAACAGTTGGCAGACGTTAGTATGCCCATTTATAAAGGAGTTAGATAGTCATGACACAAAACACAGCACTGCGTCCGATCACACCGGAGTACGATCCTTGGGAAGCGTACATGGATGTCGACCAGTATGGAGATATGAAACTGACGAACGTTGAATTCACAACGACGACTTTGTGCAATATGAGATGCGAGCACTGCGCCGTCGGGTACACGCTCCAGCCGAAAGACCCGGATGCGCTGCCGATCGACCTTTTATTAAAGCGGCTTGATGAAATTCCTCTGTTGCGCTCTATCAGCATTACGGGCGGCGAACCGATGCTTTCGCTGAAATCGGTAAAGGAATACGTCGTCCCGCTTTTGAAATATGCGCATGAACGCGGCGTGCGCACACAGATCAATTCAAACCTGACGCTTGATATCGGGCGCTATGAACGGATTATTCCTTATTTGGACGTTCTTCACATTTCCCACAACTGGGGAACGGTCGAGGACTTTGCCGACATCGGATTTGCGATGATGGAGAAGAAACCGACATTTGAACAGCGGGCGCGCTATTTTGACAAAATGATTGAAAACAGCCGCACGCTGGTCGAAGCAGGCGTAATGGTTTCAGCGGAAACGATGCTGAACAAGCGGACGCTGCCGCATATTGAACATATTCACCGGCAGATTACGGAAGAAATGAAATGCCAGCGGCACGAAGTCCATCCGATGTATCCGAGTGATTTCGCCAGCGCGCTTGAATCACTCAGCCTGAAGGACATGAGACACGCCATTCATCATCTGCTCGACATTCGCGATGAAGAGACATGGATGCTGTTCGGCACGCTTCCGTTTTACGCATGCAGCCCTGATGAAGAAGACCAGAAGCTCCTCCGCCGCCTGCGGGAAGCGAAAAACGTTACGGTGCGAAACGACCCTGACGGCCGCTCCCGCCTGAATGTCAACATTTTTGACGGAAATATCATTGTCACGGATTTCGGCGATACACCGCCGCTCGGCAATATTAAAACAGACAGCCTTCCCGATGCATATGACAAGTGGAGACAGACGAAGCTGAGCAAAGAGCTGAACTGCCGCTGCACAAACGTCCGGTGCCTCGGACCGAACGTCCTTGTCAAAAACAGTTATTATCAGGACACGGATTTTTCATTACGAAAAGCCAGAGGTTAACAGAAGATGGAAACGACAATTACGGATATTTTGAAAAGCAAAGTGGTTGAGATCATCATCGTCGCTCTCGTGCTTTACGCCGGTGTTTTTCTGATCAACCGCTTTGTCCAGGTGTTATTTAAACGCATAGATTTCTTGGAGGAACGGAAAGGGAAAACGATTGAAAGCCTCGTCCGATCCATCACCCAGTATACGGCGACGATCGGTTTTATCTTTTACGTCATTTCGTTATTCGTTCATGATTTCGGCCGAATTTTAGCCGGGGCGGGTGTTGCCGGTATCGTCATCGGTTTCGGCGCCCAGTCGTTAATCAAGGACATATTGGCCGGTGTCTTTTTGATATACGAACGCCAGCTTCATAAAGGCGATTACGTGACGATTAACAATCTGTTCAACGGCACAGTCGAAGAAATCGGGCTCCGTTCCCTCCAGATCCGTGAGTGGACCGGCAAGCTGCTTACCATTTCAAACGGTGAGGTCAGACAGCTTCAAAACTATAATATTGATTTTATGCGGATTACCGAGTCCGTCGTGATCAGTTATAAAGAAGATCCCGAGCGGGTATATGCCGTCTTAGAAAAAGCCTGCGACATGCTCAATGATGAGCTTCGCGATTCACTGAAGCGGGATGAATTTCTCAATGCGGCGGAGCCGTTTCAAGTGCATGGAATCATGAGCCTGAACAAATTGACGAGAGGCATAGAATTTACCGTCAAAGGCATGGTTCAAGATAAAGAATACTTCTCGGCAAGCCTTGCGGTGAGACGCGTTCTTGCCCGGGAGCTGTACAACAACAATGTGCAATTGCTTGAGGAAATGTATCACACACAAAAAAGCTGATTCCCGAACCGGAATCAGCTTTTTTTATTTATCTCGGCTGCGCTGTCATTTGAAAACCGAATGTGACGTGATCCTGCACCGGAATCCAAGCCCCGATTCCTTGCGAAGTCACATTTTTGACGACAAGTTTCCGCTTGCTGCCTTTCAGCACCAAATACACTTCACCGTATGTTACTTTTCCTTTTTCATTAACGGCCGGAGCGTAGGCGTGCAGGTAGCCGAGCCGCTGCGGAGAAATTTTGTAGGTTTGATCGCGTTTTGTGCCTGCGCCGATAACCGTTTCAAACGCGAGCGGCAGTTTTGTTTTCTTCATCGCTTTTTGCATCATCATGCTTTTTACGTCTTCTGCGTTCGGCACCTTCGCTGTGAGCCCGCCTTTAATTTTGTACTGCTGTTCTTGGGCGTATGAGATAACCGCGGTTTGCTGTCCGCCCCGGTTATCCGCTCTGTTCGTATTGATTTTTTTATATTCCCAGTTGGCGACCGTTTCGTTCGATTGATAGCCGAGCGCCCATTTCCCGAGAAATATTGTCGCCCGGTAGCCGATGGCAAGCGGTGAACCGGAAACCGAGGATTCATTCAGCATTTTTATCAGATGCGGATTTTCGATGTTGATCTCGGATGTATCTAACAATTCCTTTGCCAGTTTGCTCGGCTGAAGCATCGGCTGGTCCTGTGAAGCATTCGGATACGTATTTTCCTTTGAAATGCTTACAACAGAGTTGGGAACCTTAAACGGTTTCTTTGCACCGGCAGACGGCATTGCGAAAAAACTAAAGGATAACAGCAGAATCAGTGTGGCATGAAACAGCTTTCTCATCATATCACTCTTTCTATAGCATTTTCCTTTAGTCTTTTCCTCCGCAATCGTTGTTATCCGCATTTTTTACAGGTTAAAGCAGGAAAAAACCGATCGCCATGATGACATAAGCGGCAAGGAGCGTAGCCCCTTCAAACCAGTTCGAATCGCCGTCATTTGAAATCATCGTCATCAAAAGGACGGATGATATCATCGCCACAAGCTCGGGCAATGTGAATACAAGCGGCATATTGACCGGAAAAAAGATAGAACAGATCACAAGAACCGGGGCTACAAACATGGCGATCTGCAAAGTCGAACCTACCGCGATTTCAACGGCGACATCCATCTTGTCTTTGTACGCCATAATAATCGCCGACGCATGCTCTGCGGCATTTCCGACAATTGCGACGATAATCACCCCGATAAACAGCTCGCTCCAGCCGAACTGTTCAGCCACCGCATGAAACGTATGGACAAGGTTTTCAGATATGTAGGCGACAATAATAGTTGAAATAAATAAGACGGCTGTCGCTCTTTTCCCCGACCACTCTGGCTGCTCCTCTTCTTCCTTTGCCTCCGGCTGATTCGGCTGATAAACACCGCGGTGAGTGACGAGCTTGAAATAAAGAGCTGCCACGTACAAAAGGATCATGATGATGCTGATGCCGACACTCAAATCAAGCTTGTTTTTTTCCCCCATATCCATGGAAAACACTTCGGGAATGACAAAAGCTACGATAATGGCAAAAATCAGCAGGCCTGAATTATGCCGGGCATCATGAATATTGAATTCCTGCCGCTTGTATTTCAAACCGCCGATAAAAAATGACAATCCCGCGACGAGCAAAAGATTGCCGAGCACCGAACCGGTCAGTGAAGCAAGCACGATGCCCGTCAGCCCTTCTTTTAAGGCGAAAATCGATATAATCAGCTCTACCGCATTGCCGAACGTGGCATTCAGCAGACCGCCGATCCGCGGTCCCGCGATAATGGCAAGAGATTCAGTCGCTCTCCCCATATAACTTGCAAGCGCAATAATCGTCAAGCAATAAATAATAAACAAAACCGCTGACGGCCAGTGCATCAGGCCGCCGATGACTGAAAGCGGCACTCCCGCCGCAGCCGTAAAGAAAAAAATCCGATTCATATCTGCCTGGCTCCTTTTTTCGAATAAGTCTTTTTATATCCTTCTCAAAAACTCCTTCAATTACACTTCCTCGGCAGCCCGAATTGGCATTTTCAGGTTGCCGGACGCGGCAAATCCGTGTACGATCAAGAAAGATACTGAAGAAGGAGAAATACGCGATGTCACGACTGTACTTCTTTATTTTGGTTCTGCTTGTTTCCATCTCCGGATTTTCCCAAGGCATGCTTCTGCCGGTGATCTCCGTCATTTTTGAAACGAACGGAGAATCCGCAGCCATAAACGGACTTCACGCAACCGGCCTTTATATCGGCGTGCTTCTGGCGTCGCCGTTTATGGAGGCCCCGCTGCGCAAGCTCGGATTCAAACCTCTGATGGTCATGGGCGGATTTCTTGTTATCATCAGCTTATTCAGTTTTATTTGGCTTCAATCCATATGGTTATGGTTTTTTCTTCGGCTGCTTATCGGAATCGGGGATCATATGCTGCATTTTTCAACCCAAACGTGGGTGACTTCCAAGTCAACGCCCCGAAACAGAGGAAGAAACATTTCGCTGTACGGACTGTCCTTCGGGCTTGGATTCGCTGTCGGCCCGTTCATGGTCCCTCTTGTGAAAACAAGTCCGTCCCTTCCGTTTATCGTATCCGGCTGTATCAGTCTTTGTGCCTGGCTGTTTGTGTTTGCCTTACGTAACGAGTACCCGGCGCAAGGTCCGGATGAAACATCCGGGGACAACAGCGCAAAACGGTTTTACCGCGCCCTTCTTTTCGGCTGGGTCGCTTTTCTCCCGGCTTTCGGGTACGGTTTTTTAGAAACGGCGCTGAACGGAAGCTTTCCCGTGTACGCCCTTCGTTTAGGCATATCCGTGGATGCCGTCGCGCTGATATTGCCCGCTTTTGCCATCGGAAGTATTGTATTCCAGTTCCCTCTCGGTTTATTAAGCGATCGATTCGGGAGAAAACGTGTCCTGCTCGTCATCTTATTAACGGGTGCCCTTTGCTTTTTGACGGCCGGACTGTTTCCGTCGCCTTCTGTCATCGGCTGCTGCTTTTTCACGGCGGGGATGGCGGTCGGCAGTATGTTTTCCCTCGGCATCAGCTATATGAGCGACCTGCTGCCGTCCCATCTGCTGCCGGCGGGCAACCTGCTCTGCGGCATTTCCTTCAGCCTCGGAAGCATGATCGGCCCGGTGGCGGGCGGCTGGTATATGCAGCGGTTTGAAAGCGCCAACTTGTTTTACTTTATTACGGTGATTCTGGTCTGTATTTGGCTTGCGCTCGTCTTCGGGAAAACAAAGCACAGCCCCGCTTCCGAATCCCATTCTTTTCCGGCCACATAAAAAAGCCGCCTGATCTGAGCCAGGCGGCTTCTTTCTAGTGGTATCCGTTCTGCCCGTTGGCGCTTCCGCTTGTTTTATTCTTCGGGCCGTTTTTTGAGTTTTGTTTATTATGGCTTCCGCCTTTTTTCGTATGCTTGGTCATAGCCGATTCCCTCCGTTTTTCAGCTTGAACGTCATCCGTTCCTCTATAGCTTGCTCCCGCGGTACGGATTTTCATCAGGAAGCTTTTTACGTTTATGTAAAAGCGCGTTGATTTCTCCTCCTAAAATCAACAGGGTTCCCGTAAGGTAAAACCAGATCATAAGGACGATAATTCCCCCGATGCTCCCGTATGTGGCGCTGTAGTTGGCAAAGGTGCCGACGTAAAATGAGAACAGCATACTGACGATAATCCAGCCGGCTGCCGCGAATACAGCTCCCGGCAGGACAAAACGGAGGGAAAGCTTTTTATTCGGCGCGAATATGTAAAGCGCGGTAAACACGATTAAAAGGATAAGCGGACTGATACCCCAGCGGACAACCGACCACACCTGCAAAAACAGGTCCGAGGCGCCGATGAAATCCGCGGCCAGCATTCCGATTTCTCTGCCGAACACCGGCAGAAGCAGTGCGATTAAAATCGTAACCACCATCGCAATGGTTAAAAAAATTGAGGTCAGGCGAATGATGATAAATGAGCGGTTTTCCTCGACTTCGTAGGCATGGTTAAATGCTCTGACAATCGCGTTCATACCATTCGAAGCCGACCAGATGACGGCGATAATCCCGAATGACAAAAGCCCGCCGCTGCGCTTGTTCAGCGTTTGCTCCGTTATGGATTTCACCATGGACATGGCGCTGTCGGGCGCGTATTGATCGACCGCCCCGAGCACGTCTTCTGCCGATATGGGAAGATAGGCGGTGAGCGTCAGCATGAAAATCATCAACGGAAACAATGACAGCAGGAAAAAATACGCCAGCTCCGCCGATTTACTTTGTCCTTCATGCAGAGAAAACCTTGCAAACAGCTCCTTTATAAAACTCATGACATCCCACCTCAATGATCGTTTTTCGAAAAATGCTCCTTCGTTTCTTTTAACAGGTCAATGACCTGCGGCGTCGTCTGCTTCAGCTTGGTGATCTGCCCGTTTAAAAAACTCAGATCTTCCGATACGGTATTGGCAATGTTTTTCACTTGATCCAGTTTTGCGGAAGCCTGCTGCTTCAGGGCTTCAGGATGTTTTCGGTAAAATGCCGCACGCCGCCTGCACGCGTCCATGTTCCGGAAACATGCCTCTCTCGTCGGCTTATGTAATAAGGACAGTGCTCCGCCGGCGGCAGCGCCGATCAGAATCGCTTTTGCCATGATGCGTGTCTGCTTCATCGGTCAATCCCCCTTATAAATGATGGTCTTTCTTTATTGTCTCCAGCAAATGACGGCACCCGGACTCGACCAAAGCGTACACCTCGCTGAAATTTCCGGTATAATACGGATCGGGCACGTCGGCAAGGTCTGACTCCGGTACATAATCAAGCAGCCTTGCAATACGCGGCGCCGCTTTTTTATAACCGGCCATGCTGCGCAGATGTCCGATATTTTCTGCATCCATCGCAATGACGTAATCAAAATCGGTCAGATCAGACTCACGGACCTGCCTCGCCGTGATGCCGCTTGCGCTGATCCCTTTCTCCTTCAGGATCTCCTTTGTCCCTTCATGCGGCGGATTTCCCGCATGCCAGGCGCCGATTCCCGCTGAATCAATGTTAATCTGCCCGTTCAGCCCGTTTTTCTTCACCATATCAGAAAATACCGCCTCTGCCATAGGCGACCGGCAAATATTTCCCAGACAGACAAACAGCACATGTATCATATCGATAACCTCCCTATTCTTTCCCCGCATTTTGAGGATCAAAAACCTTATCAACATCTTAGCAATTTTTCTGCGGCTGTGGAAATAAGCTTTTATTCTAAATGAATTCTGTTAGAATAAAGGGTACGAAAACGGTCATGAAAGGATGCATGAATTTGCCGAGCCAACAAACAGAAACGTTAAATAAAATGATTGAAGACATTTCGCAAAAGCTCAACATGCTCAATGTCGGCGTCATCAGAGCGGAAGATTTCAGTGATGAAAAAATAGAAGATCTTACATACCTTCATCAAATGGTCATGAAAAAAGCATCATTCAGTCCGAGTGAAATGCAGGCCATTGCCGAGGAGCTCGCCTCTCTCAGGAAATAAACCCATGTCAGACCTGCCGAAAAACGGCGGGTCTTTTTTGATTTAAAAAAGTAAAAAATAAAAGTTCATCGGTTTGACACATATAAAAAGAAGGAGTATAGTAACTGTGAACTTGGTAGAACGATATACTAAATGAGCGGGCCGCTTATCTTTTTTTGTTTAGTAGAACGATATACTCATTGTGATATCAGCGTTATTCAAGTTTGTCTATGCAACCGTTGTATCAAACAGTTTTCAAAGAAAGGCAGTGGTTCAATAAAGGGGAATGGTGCTGTGCTTTTATCAATTAAAAAAATAATTTAATTCTTTATTAACCGCATTAGGGGATGTCATCATGAAAAACATATACACCAAAATGGCAGCGGGTCTTTATATTAACTATTTCCTGCTGGGCATGATCAATATTATTATCGCATCCAATATGGAGGCATTATCAAAACAGCTTCATACTTCCGCAGCCGGTGTCAGCTATTTGGTCTCCGCCATCGGGATCGGGAAGCTGATTTCGCTTCTGTTTGCCGGGAAGCTTTCGGATACATTCGGGAGACGGCCGTTTATCGTGTCGGGCGCCTTTCTGTATCTGATTTTCCTAATCGGGATTCCGCTTTCGACAAACTATACGGCCGCGTTTATCTTCGCCATTTTCGCCGGGATCGCCAATTCCTTTTTGGATTCCGGGACATATCCGGCGCTTATTGAAGGATTTCCGAAAAACGCAAGCTCTGCAACCGTGTTAATCAAAGCATTTGTATCAATCGGCGCGACGGTGCTTCCGTTTTTTATCGCGTTTATTGCGGACAGGCATTTGTTTTACGGCTGGACGTTTTTCGTACCGGGCATTATTTTCTTCCTGAACGGCTTTTTTCTGTTGAAAGTTCCGTTTCCGAATCATAAGCAAAAAGAAGACGGCGGCCGGACGGAAGCCTCTCCGTCTGATGACGCGTTCACATCACAGCCGTCGATATGGCGCGAAGGCGTTGCGATCATTCTGTTAGGCTTTTCATCAACGGCGCTGTTTATGCTCGTTCAAGTATGGCTTCCTAAGTTCGGGCAATCCGTTTTGGGCATGCCTGAGGTGCAGGCCGTCAAATTGTTGAGCTATTACAGCATCGGGGCGCTTGTGTCCGTGTTATTGCTGGCTGTGCTGTTAAACAGAGTGATTCAGCCGATTACGGTAATGGTGCTGTACCCTGTGATCGCGGCAATCGCGCTGCTTGCTCTGATTTTCATTCAGCAGCCGGCCGTATCGGTCATCAGCTCCTTTGTCATCGGACTTTCAACTGCGGGCATTCTGCAATTGGCGATGACGGTTATGGCTGTTTTATTCCCTAAAAATAAAGGTACAATCACATCTTTTGTTAATATAGCATCAAGCTTATCTTTTATTGTCATTCCGCTTGTAACGGGAGCGATATCCAAAGCCGCCGGCCTGACGCCTGTTTTTCTGCTTGATATCGGAATTGCGGCCGTCAGCGCCCTCCTCGCATTGTTTATCGGAATCCGCTTTAAGCAAGTGATGAAAGCCTGACTATTTTTTAAGGGAGAGGATTTATCATGCAATCTATCACAATCAGAAACACGGTCATCGGTGAAGGGCTTCCGAAGATCATTGTGCCGCTGATGGCGGCCGGAGAGAAAGAACTGCTCGAAGAAATTGAAGCCGTCAACAGGCTTCGCCCGGATATCATTGAGTGGCGGGCGGATGTATACGAGCATGTTGACAGCCTGGACGCCGTAAAAGGCATGCTTGAAAAGCTGCGGAAAGCCGCAGGCGCAACACCGCTGCTTTTCACATTCAGAACCCATAAAGAAGGCGGAAATAAAGTTATTGATGACCGCTTTTACATTGAATTGCTTAAAACCGCCATCGAAACAAAACATATTGACCTTGCAGACGTTGAGCTGTTTACGGGAGAAGCGGAAGTCAAATCAATTGTGAAAACCGCTGAAGACAACGGCGTATATGTCGTCATGTCCAATCATGATTTTCATCAGACACCGAAAAAAGAAGAAATCATTTCCCGGCTCCGGAACATGCAGGCGTACGGCGCGCACATTCCGAAAATCGCGGTGATGCCGCAAAGCACTGAAGATGTTTTCGTCTTATTGGATGCCACTCACACGATGAAAACACAATACGCGGACCGGCCGATCATCACGATGTCAATGGCGGGAACAGGCCTGATCAGCCGGCTGGCCGGCGAAGTCTTCGGCTCAGCGTGCACGTTCGGAGCGGGCAAAGAAGCATCAGCGCCCGGGCAGATTCCCGTTGAGGAATTGCGCAGCGTACTCAGCATTTTAAATAAACATATGTAATCAGCGTTTTTTGCCCTCAAAGCGGGAGGAAAAACAAATGAATGGACTAACGGAGGAATACATCATGAAGAAAGAATTAGGACGGATTAACGGAAAAACTCAGCTTATCGGATTATTCGCGACACCGATCGGACACTCATTATCTCCGGCGATGCACAACCTGGCGTTTAAAAAATTAGGATTGAACTACGCTTACCTCGCGTTTGAAGTCGGCAATGAACAGCTGGAAGATGTGGTAACGGGAATGCGTGCCTTAAACGTCAGAGGCTTCAATGTCTCGATGCCGAACAAGATGAACATTCTCCCTTACCTCGATGAACTCGCGGATTCAGCGAAATTCACCGGCGCGGTAAATACAGTCGTTAATGAAAACGGCAGACTGATCGGACACTCCACTGACGGTATGGGATACGTCCGCAACTTAAAAGAACACGGCGTCGATATCACAGGCAAAAAAATGACGCTGGTCGGTTCCGGCGGGGCCGCCACTCCGATAGCGATTCAATCTGCATTGGAAGGCCTCGGAGAAATCTCTATTTTCGCCCGCAATGACGCGTTTTTCGAAAAAGCGGAAGAAAATGTCCGCATCATCAATGAAGAAATGAAGGGATCTTCTTGTAAAGCGAAAGTCTTCCCGCTCGAAGATCAAGATGCGCTGCGTGCTGAAATCGCTTCAAGCGATATTTTCACAAACGGAACAGGTGTCGGCATGAAACCGCTTGAAGGCTTAAGCGTTATTGAAGATACATCCATGCTCCGTCCGGATTTGATTGTGACAGACGTCGTTTACAACCCCGTTACGTCGAAATTGCTTGAACAAGCTCAAGCAGCCAGCTGCAACACCATTAACGGTCTCGGCATGATGCTTTGGCAGGGCGCCATGGCGTTTGAATATTGGACAGGCCGTGAAATGCCGGTTCAGTATATTAAAGAGCAAATGTTTGAATAACCTATTGTGACAGAAGCGCCGAAGGACAATCCGTCTTCCGGCGCTTTATCTTTTTCTCCCTCCTCTCTCTTTCTTCTCATGCGCCAAAACGCTTATAATGGATGTAACGAATAAAAACCAAGTGAGGAATGCGACGTATGAAACAGCAAAAAAAACGCCGGGTGACATTGCAGCAGGTCGCCGAACATGCCGGCGTCTCAACATCCACCGCTTCATTAATTGTCCGCAATAATCCCCGAATTTCCGAAGCGACCCGTGAGAAAGTGCTGCAATCCATGCGGGAGCTGGGGTACGTATATGATCGGGTCGCCGCGAATTTACGATCACAGACGTCCACAACGGTAGGATTGATTATCACTGACATTTCCAATACGTTTTTCTCAGAATTTCTGATCGGCGTTCAGAATACGCTTGAGGAAGTCGGATTAACGGTGCTGTTAGGCACGACATTTGATTCCGTCGCCAAGCAGGAGCAGCTGATCTCGACCATGCTGGAGCACAGGGTCGGCGGATTGATTTTGTGTCCGGTTTCAGGGACGGCTGAGGAAACCCTTTCCCGCCTTGAGCAGCTTGACATTCCGGTCGTGCTCGCCGTCAGGGAGATTGCCGATGCCAACTGTGATTTTGTCGGAGCCGATTATGAGGAAGGCACCTATAAGGCAGTGCGTCATTTCATTGAGAAAGGCCATCAGGAGATTGCGTTTCTGGGCGGCGTGAAGCACTCATCAACATGGACGAAGCGTATGAAAGGGTTTAAAAAAGCGCTCCGTGAAGCGGATCTGGAAGTGAAAAATGAATATGTCATTGACAGCGCGCCGACCCGCGAAGCAGGCTGTGACGCCGTGACGGAGCTCCTCCGCCGGTCTGAGCGCCCGACCGCGATTTTCTGCTTCAGTGATTTGGTCGCGTTCGGCGTCATGCAAGGGATCAGAAAAGCCGGGCTCGTTCCGGGCGAAGATATTGACATTGTCGGCTTTGATAACGTGCCGGAAGCTGAAATTTCTTATCCTCCGCTTACAACCGTTTCTTCCTTTCCGCGGCAGTCGGGAAAAGAAGCGGCTCAATTGCTGCATCATAAAATCACCAATTCCCAGCACAAAAAACAGCGCATTATTCTGGCGCCTGAGCTGGTCATCCGGGAATCTTCACAAAAAAAGCGGAACGCCTGATACGGCGCTCCGCTTTTATATTACGCAAGCAGTTTTAATGATTCGCGGTTGAATGCCGGAATGTCATCCGGTGTGCGGCTTGTGACCAGCTGGTTCTGGCAGACGACGACTTCTTCATCCACCACATTCGCGCCCGCGTTTTCCATATCGATTCGGATTGAAGTAAATCCTGTCGCTTTGCGCCCGTCCAATGCTTTCGCGTTGATGAGAAGCTGAGGGCCGTGGCAGATGGCGAACACCGGTTTTTTATCATCCATAAACGCTTTGGCAAATTGGACGAAACGGTCATCCGCACGCAGCATGTCAGGTGAGAATCCGCCCGGGATCAGCAATGCGTCAAAGTCTTTCGGATTCACATCATCGATGGACGCGTCCACTTTCACTTCCGCTTCCCCTTGTTTTCCTTTGACTGTTTTTCCTTTTTCCTGTTCAATTACGGTTAATTCATGACCCGCATCTTTAAAAGCTTTCGCAGGTTCAGTATACTCGACATCCTCAAAGTAATCCGTTAATACAACTGCAATTTTTTTACCCATAGTTACTACCTCCTGCTTGATGAAGTCTACATAAATCCATGTACCCCAGCCACACTAACATCAAACATAGGTAACGCGTTTACCGCCCGCCTGTTTTACATAGGTCATTATCCTCATTTTTTATCTTTTCACAAGAATCATCATGAAATCTATATAAACTTTCACAAAATATTCTTACAATGGTACTGCATGACAAAATTTGTTGAAAGGTGGAGAACAGGTGAGAATACAGAAAAGACGATGCAGCGTCAATATGACACTCCGTATTCTGCTGCCCCTAGTTATGATACTTAGTCTGATCCTCCCAACATCACCCATTAAAGCAGAAGAAAACAAATCCTCCAGTGTGAATCTCAGCATTTTAGCCACAACTGACGTTCACGCTAACATGATGGACTACGATTACTACAGCGACAAACCGACAACGGAATTCGGGCTGGCCCGAACGGCTCAGCTTATTGAGAAGCACAGGCGCGAAAACCCGAATACGCTGCTTGTCGATAACGGAGACCTGATTCAGGGGAATCCCCTCGGAGAATACGCCGTAAAATATGAGAAAAATGATATCATTTCAGGCGCAAAGACCCATCCGATCATTGAAGTGATGAACAGTCTGCATTATGACGCAGGAACACTCGGCAATCATGAATTTAATTACGGGCTTGAATTCCTGGACGGGACAATCAAAGGCGCTGATTATCCGATCGTTAACGCCAATGTGAAAACAGTAAGCGGCGAAAACCGTTATACGCCTTATGTCATAAAAGACAAAACCGTCACGGATGAAAACGGCGGCAAGCATCAGCTAAAAGTCGGCTATATCGGCTTTGTTCCTCCCCAGATCATGACGTGGGATAAGAAAAATCTCGAAGGCCGCGTTCAGGTCGAGGACATTGTGGAATCCGCAAAGAAAACCGTTCCGAAAATGAAAGCTGAAGGAGCCGATATCGTCATCGCCCTCGCCCACAGCGGCATCGAAAAAAAAGCGCAGTCTTCCGGAGCGGAAAACGCCGTTTTTGACCTGGCAACGAAAGTCAGCGGAATTGACGCGATCGTATCCGGCCATCAGCACGGGCTTTTCCCTGATGCCGAATACAAAGGCGCTGCTCAATTCGACGTCGATAAAGGCACGATTAACGGCATCCCCGTTGTTATGTCAAGCAGCTGGGGCAAATATGCGGGCGTCATCGACCTTAGGCTTGAAAAAACAGACAGCGCGTGGCATGTGGAAGATGCAAAAGGCAGCATCGAGCCGATTGCCGGTAATGTGACTTCGGAAAACGAAACCGTCGTCAATACCGTCAAAAAAGCGCACGAAGGCACTTTAAAATACATCAGAGAACCCGTCGGCCAGACAAAAGCCGATATCAACAGTTTCTTCGCCCAAGTCAAAGATGATCCGTCCATTCAAATCGTAACGGATGCGCAAAAATGGTACGCCGAAAATAAGATGAAGGATACGGAATACAAAGATCTGCCTATCCTCTCGGCGGGCGCCCCGTTTAAAGCCGGCGGGCGGAACGGCTCAAATTACTATACAAACATTTCCGCGGGCGACCTCGCCATCAAAAACATCGGCGATTTGTACCTGTATGACAACACGGTTCAGATCGTCAAGCTGAACGGAAGCGAAGTGAAAGACTGGCTCGAAATGTCCGCGGGGCAATTTAATCAGATCGATCAGGCAAAAGGCGGCAGCCAAGCGCTTTTAAATGACGCCTACCGCTCATACAATTTTGATGTCATTGACGGTGTCACCTATCAGGTCGATGTCACAAAACCGGCGAAATACAACGAAAACGGAACAGTCATTCATCCCGATGCAAGCCGGATCGTCAACCTTTCTTATCAAGGAAAGCCCGTCAGCGCCAAGCAGGAATTTCTGATCGTCACAAATAATTACCGCGCTTCAGGCGGCGGAGGATTCCCTCACTTAAGCAATGACAAAATCGTATACTCTTCTGCCGATGAGAACAGGCAGGTCTTAATGGATTACATCATCCAGCAGAAAACGATTAATCCGCAGGCTGATCATAACTGGTCCATTCTTCCGGTCAAAGGGACAAACCTGACATTTGAATCTTCCTTGGCCGCAAAGCCGTTTGCCGACCGCGCAGATGACGTCGCCTATATCGGTGAATCACAAAACGCGGGCTACGGACAGTACAAGCTCCAATTCAAAGATGATGAACCGGGCACAGATCCGCCGAAAGATGACGCATGGAAACTCACCGTTATGCATACAAACGACACGCACGCCCACCTTGATAACGCGGCGAGGCGGATGACGAAAATCAAAGAAATCAGAAGCAAAACCGACCGCAGTATTTTGCTGGATGCGGGAGACGTTTTCTCAGGCGATCTCTATTTCACAAAGTGGCAGGGGCTGGCTGATTTAAAATTGATGAACAGCATGGGCTACGACGCAATGACCTTCGGAAATCATGAGTTTGATAAAGGTCCGGATGCTCTCGCCAGCTTCCTGAGCGGTAACGGGAGCGCGTCTGACCCATCCGGGAAATACAATTTTCAAGCGCCTGACTTTCCGCTCGTCAGCTCAAATGTCGATGTGTCCAAAGAGTCAAAACTCAGACCATTCATGAAAAAAGCAGACACATTTACGGCAGGGAAAAAGAAAAAAGCAGGCATCTATCCATATATTCTGCTTGATGTAAACGGAGAAAAAGTCGCCGTGTTCGGCTTGACGACAGAAGATACGTCCGTCACATCAAGCCCGGGAAAAAGCATTGTCTTTCATGATGCCTTCCAATCCGCACAAGATACGGTAAAAGAAATACAGAACAAGGAACATGTCAATAAAATTATCGCCCTGACCCATATCGGGCATCAGCGTGATCTCGATCTCGCCAAAAAGGTAAAAGGCATCGACTTAATCGTCGGCGGACATACGCATACGCTTGTAGATAAAATGGAAATTGTCAAAAACGAAGAGCCGACCATCGTCGCCCAGGCAAAAGAATACGGCGAATATTTAGGCCGTGTCGATGTCGCATTTGACAAAAACGGCGTCGTCCTGCCGGAACAATCCTCTCTTCAAGCGCTGCCGGTGAATGAGCAGACGAAAGAAGACCCGGATCTGAAAAAAGAGCTTGATCCGTTTAAAAAAGAGCTCGTCTCAGTTAAAAATGAAAAAGTCGGTTCAACGAAGGTCGCACTTGACGGCCAGCGCGAGCATGTCCGCTCCAAAGAAACCAATCTCGGAAACTTCATCGCGGACGGCATGCTGCAAAAAGCGAAGGAAGCGGCCGGCGCCCAAATCGCGATCACAAACGGGGGCGGCATCCGCGCGGGCATTGATAAAGGAGACATCACACTCGGCGACGTGCTGAATGTAATGCCGTTCGGCAACACGCTTTACGTCGCGGATTTAACCGGAAAACAGATCAAACAAGCCCTGGAACAAGGGTTAAGCGGAATTGAGGCTCAAGGCGGCGCCTTCCCTCAAGTTGCCGGTTTAACATACACGTTTACACTGAATAAAAAGCCGGGACACCGTGTTCTTCAAGCTTCGGCCGTACAGGATGACGGCAGTGTAAAGCCGATTTCTGATAAGAAGACATACAGAGTCGCCACCAGTAACTTTGTCGGTGAAGGCGGAGACGGATATTCCGTCTTTAACGAAGCGTCCCATAAAGAAGACCTTGGCTTTGCCGACTATGAGGTCTTCGTTGAGCAGCTTGAAAAAGCGGGAAAAGCGGTGGGACCGAAAGTTGACGGCCGCGCGCAGGAAGTGTACCTGCCGACGAGACAAAAAAACGGTTCGTGGACGCTTGAAGATGACAGCGCATTTGCCGTCTATGCAAAAAACGCCAACACGCCGATCGTGTATTATGATAAGAATGACGGCGCCAAAAAGCCGATTGATCTCAGCGTGACCAAAAAACAAATCGGCCTGTTAAAGGACAGAACATCGGATTCTTCCCTTACGATCCTGCATGACAAGTTCAGCATGAAAATGCCGATGGCAAACGCTGCTTCAGCTGATACACGATTCGGTGTGACGCCGAAAGGAAAAGTTAGCGGGGCGCTTTCAAATGTATACGACTTTACAATGAAGCAGAAAAACAAAGACATCAAAACATTCAAAGCGCCGGTAAAGCTCACCCTGCGCATTGAGAATATGAAAAAGGCGAAACAGCCCGGCATTTATCATGTAGACCGGAAAAAGAACGTCTATACAAAAACAGACAACGGTTCGGTTTCACACGATCTCGTCACGGGCTATACAAATCATTTCAGTGAATACACCATATTAAACGCAAACACGAAGAGCGCGCCGCCGACAAGCGGAGATCACGGCTCCGGAAAGCAGCCAAGCGGACAAAAACCGTCATCCGGCCCTGCGCAGGACGGAGTATCGCCGGGCGGCCTGCTTCCTGATACGGCCACAACGATGTATTCCATCCTTCTTGCCGGGTTACTCATCAGCGCGCTCGGAACGGCACTGTATCTGTATCAAAGAAGAAAAGCAAAAAAAGTGAACGAAGCATAAAAAGACCGCTTTTATCAGGCGGTTCATCCCAAAAGCTCTCCTGATCTGATATCAGGAGAGCTTTTTCTGCCGGTCCCCCCTCTGAGTCGACAGCCGTATGGCCGAGTGATAAAATATGAACGTTATTCGCGAAAGACTGCATCCGCATCGTTTAACACTTCACGGCGGGGCCTCTCTTTTACACGGCGCCGCCTGTTTGGAGGACTTTTTTTGAAGATTACAGGAAACAAACGAATCCGCATGTCTTACAAGAAAAAGCTGTTTTACGTGATAACAGCGCTTTGTTTTATCAGCTCGCTCATTTTTGTCACTCACAACGCTTCTTTTTATGAGCGGCCGATTGCCAGAGTGACGAAAACAACATTGGAACACCAGTCTGACGTACAGGACATGCATAAAAACAAAGATAAGATTTTCACTCAGACGATCACAGCCAGACTTGAAAACGGAAGTCAGAAAGGGCAGCTCATTCATTTGTCCAATCAGTATTCTTTATCCGGAGCGAATGATCAGAAATATTCGATTGGCGATGAAGTATTCGTTTCTATTGATAAAGGGAAACCATCAAACAAAGATATATCGGGAAGCATTATAGATAAAAAACGGGATAAACAGCTTTTGCTGATCGCCTGGGTTTTCATCTTCACCTTGCTTATCGTCGGCAAAAAACAAGGCTTCTTTTCGATCGTCAGCCTGATGTTTAACGCCGTTTTACTGTCGTTTGCATTAGATTTGTACAGGAAGCATCCTAATATAGGGTTAATTTTCATCTGCGGTATCTGTATTCTCATCTTTACTGTCATCTCATTGCTGCTTGTCAGCGGTTTTCACGCGAAAACATACGCCGCCATAGCCGCGACGCTCGCAGGCACTTTCGTTTCCCTGCTGATTACGTATCTGGTGATGCTGGCAACCGGAGAGAAAGGTCTCAGATATGAGGAAATGCAGTATTTAACCCGCCCTTATCACACGGTGTTTATGGCCGGGGTATTTATCGGATCACTGGGAGCGGTCATGGATGTGGCCATTACCATGACGTCATCTGTCTTCGGATTATATGAAGAAAACAAGGGTATCTCATTACAAGCTCTCAGACGTTCCGGGATGGAGATCGGAAAAGACATCATGGGGGCGATGACCAACATTCTGTTTTTTGCTTATATAAGCGGCTCTATTCCGATGATGCTTTTGTATTTGAAAAATGATTCCCCGATAGGATTCACTCTTTCTATGAACATTTCCTTGGAAATAGCCAGAGCATTGGCCGGAGGGATCGGAATTGTATTAACCATCCCCGCCAGTCTGTATGCTTCTGTCTTTTTTATTAAACGAAAGAAGGCAAGCTCATGAATGTCATCGTAATTCTCGCGGCGATTTTATTTCTATTAATGGTCATCATCGGCGGAAAAAAAGGAGCGAGGTCTTTTATTGCGTTATTCTTAAATTTCGGTGTTCTCTTTCTCACCATTATTTTCATGACAGACCCGCATATCAATCCGATTGTTTTAACATTGCTCTCTTCCTCCGTGATTTGCAGCATTACTCTTTTTTATATTAATGGAGGAAACGTCAAAACCGTAACCGCCTTTATTTCTGCAATGCTGACCATTGCATTGCTGCTGTTTTTTATTATGTCCGTAACAAAACATACTTCGATTCAGGGATTCGGTGAAGAAGAATTGGGGGATATCGGCATATTCACACTGTTTGTCGGGGTGGATTTTGTGAAGGTTACCGCAGCTATGATCATCATGGGCACGATTGGGGCGATTACTGATGTCGCGATTTCCATTACTTCACCCATGCGGGAAATTTACAGTCATAATCCGTCCATGAGCAGAAAAGAACTGTACATATTCGGATTAAGCATCGGGAGAGATATTTTAGGAACGAATACGAATACGTTATTCTTTGCTTTTTTCGGCAGCTATTTGGCTTTAATTATCTGGTTTAAAGACTTATCATACTCAGCTGAAAAAATAGTGAACTCAAAAGTATTCAGTGCGGAAGCCGTCACCATTCTTTGCGCCGGAATCGGGATCGGCATCATCATTCCCGTTACGTCCTGGATCACCGCCTGTTTTTTAGCAAAACCAAATAAACATTAAAAGCTGCCGGGACACGCCCGGCAGCTTTTTTTATCTTATACCCACTTTACAACGTCTTTTGAGGCAGATCTTGTTTTCGGGCGCGGTTCTCTGACACGGTAGCCGAATGCGGCCATGACAGAGATGTCGAAACTTCCGTTTTCCAGAAGCCCTTCTTCTTCAAGAATCCGGTGGATCTCTTTGTAGTTGAAGCCTTCAACAGGGCAGGAATCGATGCCGATCTGCGCAGCGGCTGTCATCATATTGCCGAGGGCGATGTAAGTCTGTTTGGATGCCCAGTCAAACAGCGCGCGATCTGATTCAAGCAGATTGAAATCATTTTTCTGGAAGTCTTCCGTTTTGCTGATATAGCCTTCATACATATCTTCCGGCATTTTTTTGACTTCCCGCAAGTGGTTTTTGACATAGTCGGCGTCAAAACGGATATCCTTTGCCGTCCGGGCAAGCAGAAGTACGAAATGGCTTGCGGTCGGCAGCTGCTTTTGCGCCCCCCATGTGAACTCGCGGAGTTTTTCACGAAGCTCCGGATTTTGAACGACGACAAATTTCCAAGGCTCCAAACCGAGTGAGCTTGGGGATAATCTTCCCGTTTCTAAAATGAATTCAAAATCGCTTTCTGAAATTTTTTTCTCAGGATCAAATTCCTTTGTAGCGTGTCTGAATTGATACGCTTCGATGATCTGCTGTTTTTTATCTGACATTCATGATCTCTCCTTTTTATCTCGTTATGTACTATTGTAGCCATTATTTTTGAAAGTACCAGTACGCACATTTTTGTTGGATAGTATTCATTTTGATACTGACAAAAAAACGGGCTGCCGCGGCAGTCCGTTTTTATTTTTCTCTTCTCGCAAAGTCGACGAAACGGAATTTATCGAGCCTGTGCCGGCTTTCCGTGTACTGAAAGAGGCTGGTATCCTCCAAAAAGACGCGGTTTTTCACGACCGCCATATGGCTGAACCCGCCGAGATCCAAATACTTCCGGTCTTCCTCCCCCGCCGGCTCCACGACAATTTCCTTTTGCGCGTAGCTGATGGACAGGCCGAGCTCTCCTTCGAGATACTCATAGATCGAATCTTCACAAATCGCCTTCGTTAATAGAGGCACATGTTTTTTCACAAAGTAATCCTTGTCCAAAATAATATGTTCTCCGTCAATCCGTCTTGATCTGACGACTTCCCACACCTTTTCATCCGCCACTGTACCAAGCTCTTTTGCGGCTTCTGAGGGAGGCAGGATCAGCCCGAGACGGTGAACCTCCGTTCGCGTCTCTTTTCCGAGCGTTTCCGAAAGCTCTTTGAAGCTGATCAGGCCTGAGACGGGAAAGCGCATTTTTTCTCTGTCTAATATGACGGAGCCTTTGCCTTTGATTTTCTGGATGTAGCCGTTTTGCGCCAGCATATTGAGCGCTTTACGGACGGTTTCTCGTGATGTGCCGTATTGATCGCATAAATCATTTTCAGACGGAAGAACGTCTTCAGCCTTCCGCTGGCCGCTTTCAATCTGCCGCACCATATCTTTATAGATTGTGATATATTTATTCACTTTCATTCATGACCACCCAGATTAGTGTATCACGCTTTTGTCAGATGATAAACGATCGATTCATACGGACGGAGCGTCAATCGTTCCGGCCGCCCTTCCCTCGGTTCATCATTCGTCAGCAGCACCGTAAACCGCCAGCCGTCCGTGTCTTTAAGCGGAACCGTAAAGTCCGCTTCTTTCCCGTAGAAGTTGTTGATGCACAGAAGTTTTTCATCCTTGCCGTGTCTGACGTACGCCAGAACCGCCGGATCATCTTCAGCAAGCAGCTCAAACGTTCCTTCAGTCACGATGTCATATTCCTTTCTGAGCTTGATGAGCTTCTGATAATGGTAGAAAATTGAATCCGGGTCCCGCAAAGCCGCTTCCGCGTTAATGTCCCGATAATCATCCGCCGCCGGAATCCAAGGCGTTCCCGTCGTGAAGCCGCCATGCGGCCCGCTGTTCCATTGAACGGGGGTTCTTGCATTGTCTCTTGATTTCTCTTTTAAAATGGCGATAATGTCTTTTTCTGACACGCCTTCTTCCTTCATCTTTTTGTAAATGTTCAGTGATTCGACATCGCGGTATGAGCCGATGTCATCGAACTTCGGATTGCCCATGCCGATCTCCTCACCTTGATAAATGTAAGGCGTGCCCTGCATCATATGAATGGCCGCCGCCAGCATTTTGGCTGATTTCGTCCGGTATACGCCATCGTCTCCGTATCTGGATACGGCCCGCGGCTGGTCATGGTTGCACCAGAATAATGCGTTCCAGCCTCCGCCGTTTTGCATCTCCGTCTGCCAAAACGCTAAAATCCGTTTCAGCTTCAGAAAATCAAACGGAGCGAGCGCCCATTTTTCACCATTCGGATAATCCACTTTTAAATGATGAAAGTTAAAGGTCATATCGAGTTCTTTATTTTCAGGGTTTGTGTACCGGATGCAGTGGTCAGCCGTTGTCGAGGACATTTCACCGACCGTCATGCTGTCATATTTCGAAAACACTTCCCGGTTCATCTCATGAAGAAATTCGTGCACGCGCGGCCCGTCCGTATAATAAGGGCGCCCGTCACGACCATCCTCGGCATCAGGAAACGATTGGTCTTTAGAAATGAGGTTGATCACATCCAGCCGGAAGCCGTCGATCCCTTTTCGGAACCAAAAATGCATCATGTCGTAAACCTGTTTTCTCATCTCTTCATTTTCCCAGTTCAAATCGGCCTGCGACACATCGAATAAATGCAGATAGTGCTGGCCTGAGGCCGGGTCGAGCTCCCAAGCGGAACCGCCGAATTTTGATTCCCAGTTGTTCGGCGCCCGGCCGTCTTCCTTTCCGTCTTTCCAAATGTAAAAATCCCGATACGGACTGTCGGGTGACGAAACCGCTTCTTTGAACCACTGATGCTCGACTGATGTATGGTTTACGACAAGATCCATGACGACCTTTATTCCTCTTTTGTGCGCTTCATCGAGAAGGCGTTCAAAATCCTCCATCGTTCCGTATTCTTCATAAATGGTGCAGTAATCGCGAATGTCATAACCGTTGTCATTCTGCGGCGAATCGTAAATCGGCGTAAGCCAAATGACATCAATCAAAAGCTTCTGCAAATAATCAAGCTTCTCGATAATACCGTTCAGATCACCGATCCCGTTTCCCGTCGTATCATTAAAGCTCTTCGGATAAATTTGATATACCGCTGCCTTTTTCCACCATGGTGTGCTGTCTGTTTTCATTTTTCTTCACCGCCTGTATTGTTTTGAATGGAAAGGGGAAAGGGACAGCCTGTTAGAAGGCGCCCCGCAGGTTTTCTATTTTTGCCGTTTCAGCCGCGCATACCCGTATGTTCCCGCAAACGGGAGAATCAGCACAATCAGCATTCCGATCGCAAACGGACCCCAGTACCGGCTCATAATGGAGAAGATCCCCGGCACGCCGCCGACTCCGACCGAGCTTGCGAGAACGCCTTTGACGGAGATGAACATCCCCGCGATTCCCGAACTGATCATAGCGATCACAAACGGAAATTTGTAACGCAGATTCACGCCGAAAATCGCCGGCTCTGTAATGCCCAAATATGCGGAAATGCCGGCCGTCAGTGAAAGCCCCCGCTGTTTTTTATCTTTTGTAATCAGCATCATGGCCAGAGCCGCCGATCCTTGAGCGATATTTGACAATGCGAGCATCGGCCATAAAAATGTGCCGCCGAGCTTTGATCCGATTAATTGAAGATCGACCGCGAGAAACGTATGATGCATCCCCGTGATCACAAGCGCCGAATACAGCCCTCCGTACAGCAGGCCTCCGATGGCGGAGAATTGGCCGAAAACGGCAATCAACCCCGCCGTCAGCGCGTTACCGATCGCAAAGGTGATCGGACCGATGATAACAAAGGATAGAAAACCGATGACCAAAAGCGTCACCGGCGCGACGACCAACAGCTGAATGCCCTCCGGCGTCCGTTTCGTCAAAAAGAGCTCAAGCCTGGCAAGTAAATAAGACGCCAGCAGAATCGGGAGCACCTGACCTTGATACCCGACTTTCTGCACCTCAAGGCCGAACAGGTTCCACACCGGAATATCGCCGCTCTGCTCGGCAGCCCCGTAGCCCCATGCGTTTAACAGATCAGGATGCACCAGCATCAGCCCGAGCACGATGCCCAAAAGCGGGCTTCCTCCGAACCGCTTCACTGCCGACCAGCCGATTAAAGCCGGCAGAAAAGCGAAGGCCGTCCCCGCGATCAGATTAATCATATTGGCAAGATCCGCCCATTGCGGATACACTTGGACAATCGATTTCGTGCTGTAAAAAATACCTTCCGCCGTTAAGATATTGTTCAGACCCATTAAAAGCCCAGCCGTGACGATCGCCGGCAAGATCGGAATAAAGATGTCCGCAAGCGTTTTCACAGCACGCTGTAAAGGATTCATGTTTTGCGCTGCCGCCTTCTTTACGTCATCCTTGGACGCTTCACCGATACCCGTTTCCTTCACTAATTCCGCATATACTTTGTTGACCGTCCCCTGCCCGATCACGACTTGAAACTGCCCGTTTACCGCAAAAGATCCTTTGACAATGTCTATTGCATCAAGCATTTTTTGGTTTACCTTGGTTTCATCTATTAATGCAAACCGCAAACGCGTCACACAATGAGTCGCCGCCTCAATATTTTCAATTCCGCCGACAGCTTCAGCGATCTGCCGCGCAGCCCGGTTAAAATCACCCATGCCAACCCCTCCGTAACCGTTTTCATTTTGTCTCGCAAACTTGTATATACATGTTTATGACTCTATTGTAATGATGTATATACATGTCGTCAATCTATTTTTATAGCGCTTTCATCACAAATATACTGCGAAAGACCCTGAAACAAAAAAAGCCCCGCCGGAACCGGGCCTTGACTTCTTGTTTGGTCGGGAACATGTCCGGGCGGAATTCACAACAGGAGCACAAAAAGCATACAGTACTGTACAACTAAGTTAAAGAGGTGTGAAGAGATGCCATCCACTGTTATCAACCTGTACTATCTGAAGATTAACAGTATTTCTGGCAACGGATCTATTACGATTGGGGAAGCGGCATACAACAGTCCCACCACAAATAACAAATCACAAGGACTGAACTCTTCATTCGGCGATACGTCACCTATAGAATCGATGATGGAGAACTTGTTAAATGATCCTGATGTCAACGACCAGACAGCCATCGGAACCGCAGATACCGCAAATATTACGCCGGTGCCGCCCATTATAGATTAAAGGGGTTTTTATGAATGCCTTACCAAATTAACGTCGTCAATATAAAAGTAAACGGAGCAACGCAAAACGGAAACGTCGATATCGGTCAGACCGTACAAAACAGCCACACCGCCAACAGCAAGTTTGTCGGCGCGAACTTTTCTTTAGGGGATTTTTCGCCGGCCGCCGGATGTTTGAATTCGGGCCATCTTGACCCTGACGTGAGCGACCAGGATCAGATCGCCAACCCGTCAATGCCGATCGCAAATCAAATATAGGGAGGTTCTGCCGAAGTGGATATCGAAAAAATGAGAAAGTGGCTTGAGATTACGAACGAGCACAAGCCCAGCGACTTTTGGACCAATGTCCTGAAACGGAAATCTCCCGAAGATTTTTTCTCCTTACAAAAAAACACCCTGACTTATGATATTTATCAGGATGAACAGCACACATTTGTCATTGTGGAAATGCCCGGCGTTTACGAAGAAGAATTGACATTGAGGCTGCTGTCAAGGACACGGCTGCATATAAGAGGAAACATCACACCCCTTTTTCCGAAGAACATGGGCGTCTGCCAAAACCGGTATTACGGGGAAATCGATGAGACGATTGAGCTTCCTGAACCGGCTGAGCCCCACCTGTTACAGGCGCAGTGCGTAAACGGCCTGCTCCACATTTCCTACCCGCGCCTTATGGAGCACATTCCTTTTCAGAAAAAAATCTAAAGAGCCGGCTTACGGGCGGCCCAGCCGTCTGTACACTTTCTCCTTATAATGAGAAGATGCGGGTTTTGAGAACATGGCTTTCTCCTCCGTCAGTTTGTCGAGTCTGACTTGTTTTTCCGTCCGTTTGTTCCGCAGGGTATCCCGCTCCTGTTCATTGCGGCACTTGGCGATCAAATAATCGAGCGTCATCAGCTCTTTCTTCAGCGCGCCCTCATCCTCGGCGATCCCGGCGTTTTTTAATATGCGGTAGCCCATTCTGAGCGACTCCGGAAGATGTGCGGCATCGTCTTTCGGCAGGGGCTTTCCCATTCCATTGATGCCGGCGAACTCTCCATCCTTAATGGCGCGCTTGATTTTATCTTCAGCCACGATATGGGCAATATCCATCACTGTTCACCTCTTTTTTCAATAGAACCGGGTGTGATCATACGGAAATTCACATCCCAGTTTGTGCCAATTGTGTTTTTTAAAGCTGTCATTCAACAGATGAACCGCTGTTGCGACAGCGTTTTTCGCCCTTTTTCCGATGAGCCTTTTCCACCTTTTCTATTTGCTGGTTTCATGGTATATTGATTACGTTCGTTTTTTCTATCGTTCCGTGTAAACCGTGATCGGAAAAAAGGAGTGTAACAATGAAAACATTTATAAAAGAAAGAGGACTTGCCTTCTTCTTGATAGCGGTCGTGTTATTGTGGGTGAAAACATATGTCGCTTATATTTTAAACTTTAACCTCGGCATAGACAACACGATCCAGAAAATATTGCTTTTTGTGAATCCGCTGAGCTCCAGCTTGTTCTTTCTTGGATTTGGGCTTCTTTTCAAGAAAAAATTACAGCAGACAGCCATTATTGTGATTCATTTTTTATTGTCTTTTTTGCTTTTTGCAAACATCGTCTATTATAGATTCTTTAATGATTTCATTACCATCCCGGTCATGATGCAGGCAAAGACAAACGGCGGCCAGCTCGGAGACAGCGCGTTCTCGTTAATGAGATGGACAGACGCCTTCTACTTCCTGGATACCGTCATTTTGATTATTTTGGCCCTTAAGATGAAAAAACCGGCTGAAAAACCGGCGAAGAAATCATTCAGAATCGTTTTGGCTTCCGCCGTGCTTGTGTTCCTGATCAACCTCGCCGTCGCGGAATCCGACCGTCCCGAGCTTTTGACACGCTCATTTGACCGAAATTATCTGGTGAAATACTTGGGCACGTACAACTTTACGATTTACGATGCCGTGCAGAATGTGAAATCAAACAGCCAGCGCGCGCTTGCCGATTCAAGCGATGTAACGGATGTGGAAAACTATATGAAGGCCAACTATGACGTGCCGAATAACGTCTACTTCGGAAAAGCCGAAGGAAAAAACGTCATCTACGTCTCATTAGAGTCTCTGCAGTCCTTTATCATTGATTACAAAATTAACGGCAAGGAAGTGACGCCGTTTTTAAACAAACTGGCGCACGATAATCAAACATTCTACTTTGATAACTTTTTCCACCAAACGGGACAAGGTAAAACATCTGATGCGGAATTTATGATGGAGAACTCTCTGTACCCGCTTTCGCAAGGTTCGGTTTTCGTCAATAAAGCGCAAAACACGCTGCAGTCCGTTCCTGCGATCTTAAAAGGCAAAAAGTACACGTCTGCCGCTTTCCACGGAAATACGCAGACTTTCTGGAACCGTAACGAAATGTACAAATCGGAAGGCATCGATAAGTTTTTCGATTCCGCTTATTATGACATGAGCGAAGAAAATACGAAAAACTACGGCATGAAAGACAAACCGTATTTCAAAGAATCCATGCCGCTCTTAAAGAGCCTGCCGCAGCCGTTCTATACGAAGTTCATTACGCTGTCCAACCACTTCCCGTTCGGAATGGATAAAGAAGACACGGACTTCCCGGCGGGAGACTTTGGCGATTCAGTCGTCAATAATTACTTCCAGTCCGCGAACTATCTGGATGAATCAATTGAACAGTTCTTTAATGACCTGAAAAAAGACGGCCTGTACGATAAGTCGATTATCGTGATGTACGGAGACCACTACGGCATCTCCGAAAACCATAATAAAGCGATGGCGAAAGTGCTCGGCAAAGATGAGATCACTGAATACGACAATGCCCAGCTTCAGCGGGTGCCGCTCTTTATCCACGCTCCCGGCGTGAAAGGCGGCCGCAATCATAAATTTGCCGGTGAAGTCGATGTCGCGCCGACCGTTCTTCATCTGCTCGGCGTCGATACGAAAGATTATCTCATGTCAGGTTCTGATATCTTATCGAAAGAGCACAGAGAAGTCATTCCGTTCCGTAACGGAGACTTCATCTCACCGAACTATACGAAAGTGTCCGGCAAGTATTACGATACGAAAACCGGAAGACTTTTAGATGATTCAGAAGTCGACAAAAAAGAAGACTCTCTCGTCAAGACTGAGCTTGAAATGTCTGATAAGATCATCAACGGCGATCTGCTTCGTTTCTATCAGCCGAAAGGCTTCAAGAAAGTGGATCCGTCACAATTCGATTATACGAAGCGTGAAGATTCCTCAGCAGACGATCAAAAAGAATAAACAAAAGCCAGATCATATCAATGATCTGGCTTTTTTATGTTCAGCTCCCGGCGGCGGCCATAGTGCGCTTTTGCAGGCTGTCGGAAAGGACTGAATAAGCGACGACTTTCTTTTTCTGCTGCTTGACGACATCTACATGATCTTCGTAGCTGTATACAAACACCGTCACATCTTTTTTTCCTTTTCTCGTCTTAATGACAAGCGGATCGGCTCCGTTTTGCGGATGAAGATAACGCTCTTCATCCCCTGGGTATATATAATGCCGTTCGATAAACACGGCTTCGTTAAAATCATCAATCACCCGTCGTTTGTCTTCGCCTTCCAGACGTTTTCCGCCGAGGGAAACGGCAGCGGACTCGTCACTGAGCTTTGAATGGGTTTCAAACTTGCGGAGGATCCATTCCACCGCTCCGGTAGGAAGGCATGTCAGCACAATCTTAATCAGGCTTATGACAACAATTGAAACAACTGCAATCCATGTCACCTTACATCATCTCCATACTTGTTCTACATGAATCTTAACATAGAAGAAAACATTGTTTTTTGTACATTATGTGAAACTTGATATATGTTCAAAAAAATCCGGATCACCTAGGTGATCCGGATTTTTCAAGTCTGCTTCTGATCGTCAAGGCGGACGGCTTCTCTCAGCTCTTCCGCAACAAATTCGACGTTCGGCCCGATAATGACCTGCGCCGTTTTATTCCCCGTTTTGATAACCCCTTTTGCTCCCGCTTTTTTAAGCGCCGCCTCATTAATGAGAGACGTATCCTGCACGGTCAGCCTGAGGCGGGTCGCACAGTGATCAATCGTTTCGAGGTTTTGCCTGCCGCCGAGCCCCTTGAGCATGGCATGTTCTTCGACGGAACCGGCCGTATCTTCACTAAGCACTTCTTCCTCTTCCTCATCATCTTCCCGTCCCGGCGTTTTCAAGTTTAACGTTTTGATGAGCATATAGAAGACGACAAAATAGATCACCGCATAACAAAGCCCGACAACGAGCAGCAAAAGCGGTTTTTCGGCAATGCCGTAGCTGAGGAGATAATCGATCGCCCCCGCCGAGAATGAAAAACCTGACCTGATTCCGAGAACATTCACGATAAATAAAGAGAACCCGGTTAATATAGCATGAACCCCGTACAAAAGCGGTGATAAAAACATAAATGCAAATTCAATCGGCTCTGTAATTCCGGTAATAAATGCCGTCAGCGCGAGACCGATCATCATTCCGGCCGTCGCTTTGCGCTTACTTGGCTTAGCCGCGGCAATCATTGCCAGACATGCGGCCGGAAGCCCGAACATCATAATCGGGAAGAATCCCGTCATATAAGTCCCCGCCGTCGGATCCTTCGCAAAGAAGCGGGCCAGATCTCCCGTTTTTCCGTGAAAATCGCCAAACTGGAACCAAAAAATATTATTCAGCACATGATGAAGACCGAATGGAATCAAAAGCCGGTTAAAAATCCCGTAAATCCCGGCGCCGATCCCGCCAAGCCCGATCATCCATTCCCCGAAGGACGTAATCACCGACTGAATCGGCGGCCACACAAATCCGAAGATCCCCGCCAAAATAATGGTAATCAGCGCCGTTACAATCGGAACGAGCCTGCGCCCGCTGAAAAACCCGAGATATTCGGGCAGCTTCGTATCCTTAAAGCGATTATACGTGTATCCCGCAATTAACCCCGCGATAATCCCTCCGAAAACGGCCATATTATTTGTCGAATTGATTGATTTTACAGCCGCGTCCAGCATGATATAAGAAATGGCTCCCGACAGAGCGGCGGCCCCGTTGCTGTCTTTGGAAATCCCGATCGCGATTCCGATCGCGAAAATCAGCGGCAGATGATCAAATACCGCGGTCCCCGCCGCGTAAATGAACGGAATATTTAATAAGTCCTCTCTGCCGATGGCCAAAATAATACCAACGGCGGGCAGAACGGCAATCGGAAGCATAAAAGACTTTCCGAGTTTTTGCAAAAATTGAAGCATTTTACCCATCCCCCTTCTTTTTTCTTAAATATACCACATAAGTTATCTAGTGATCTATACCAATTTTCCTTCATTTATTCACATAAGGCTTGTTGGTTTTCTATTTATAAACCAGTTGTGGTAAGCTTGAATCAGATGATTAAAAATAGAAAGCGGGAATGACAATGATTGTAACGAACGATCAAGAATTAGAAGGCCTTAAAAAAATCGGCAGAATCGTCGCGCTGGCGCGTGAAGAAATGAAGAAAAAAGCCGAGCCCGGCATGAGCACGAAAGATCTTGACCTGATCGGAAAGGCGGTGCTTGACGAGCACGGAGCCGCTTCCGCTCCGGAGAAGGAATACGATTTCCCGGGCGTGACATGCATCAGCGTAAATGACGAAGTCGCTCACGGCATTCCGAGCGCCTCTAAAATCTTAAAAGCCGGAGATCTTGTCAATATCGATATTTCGGCGGAGTTCGGCGGTTTTTATTCCGATACGGGTATTTCATTTGTGCTCGGAGAAGGCGATGAACGTCTGCAAAAGCTTTGTAACTGTGCGGCATCCGCATTTCAGAAAGGATTGGATCAGGCAAAAGCCGGCAAACGTCAAAACCAGATCGGCAGAGCCGTCTACCATGAAGCCCGCTCCAACGGATTTACCGTCATTAAAACGCTGACGGGCCACGGAATCGGCAGAAACCTCCATGAAGCGCCGAACCACATCATGAATTACTACGATCCGTTTGATAACGCGCTGTTTAAAAACGGAACCGTGATCGCGCTTGAGCCGTTTATTTCCACGAAAGCGGAAACGATTGTTGAAGCGGGAGACGGCTGGACGTATAAAACGCCGGATAAAAGCCTTGTCGCCCAAGTGGAACACACCATCGTGATCACAAAAGACAAACCGATTATTTTAACTGCATTGTAATGTTTCATCTCCCTCCCGAACAGGTATACAACAACTAACCCGAAGGAGGGAGACGCATGAAAAAAGATAAAGAAAAAATCAAAATCGAAAACGAAATACACGCCATGCACGGCGTAACGAAACAGCAGATTTTAGAGGATTTCGAGGAATTTAAGGCGTACCTTCATCAGAAAATTTCCGCCGGAAAAAAACTGGGTCTGGATGACAGCAAAATCATTAAAAGCGCCGCCATCCTCGGGGACTATCTCGCCAAACACGAGGAGCCCCGCAATGCGGAAGAAAAACTTTTACAAGAACTGTGGGACATTGCGGATGACAATGAAAAACAGCATTTGGCCCAGCTTCTCGTCAAACTTGCCGGACACTGATACAGTGCCCGGCTTTTTTATGCTCCGTTATAAGAGTTGTGCTACACTGGACATATGTCTGTGAAAGGAGCCATTTTTCAACATGTGGTTTATTATCTTCGGGTTTATTTTCTTTATTGAAAGCATCATTCTTACCGTTTACGGGGTGAAGAAAAAGAAGGGGATGCTGATTTATTTCGGCGTCGTTTTCGGAATCATGACACTCGGAACAGTGCTGTTAAAATTAACCGGCCATTAAGCATGAAAAGACCGCCCTTTACATATATATGTAAGAAAGCTTTACATCTCTGAATCGAAAGGCTCAGTTTTTGCGTTATCCCTTTTCAGCGTCTTTTTATAGATGTTACAATGCCAAAAGTTTGGCAAAAACTGAAGAAACTCTCCCCAGCGGGAGAACGGAGAAAGGAGTTTTCTGACATGCATTATGGCAGTAAAGGCTGGTATGTAGAAGAGTTAAAGAAAAAAGGAATTACCCACTATGAAGGAAGAAAGCTTCAAAGCTTCAAAAAGTACTTCCTTGCCAATCTGCTGGAAACAAAGAAACAAGCATAACGTAAATCAGCCGTGCTGTCAGTGCAGCACGGCTTTTTTTCTATACATTAGTGAGCCTGTCCCTTTTTTTAAGGAAGGACTCCCTCCAGCTTTCTGACAGCGCTTCTTCCCGCAGTATTTCTTCAATCGCTGACAGATTGCCTGAATCACGGTATTTCACTTCGTTCGCATACCAGACGGAAATGCTTTCTTTGCCTCTCGACAGACGCTTGAGAACGGGACGCGGATCGACATATCCTTCTTCAAGCACCCTGAAATAAAAGCCGGTAAATCCCGTCTGCTGTACACGGAGCACCATATCTTTGATGCCATATTTGAGCGCGAGTTTGACGCAGGGCTGGCGCGGCTGGCTTACTTGAACGACGGCTTCCCCCAGCTGAAAGACGTCTCCGATCCACACGTCTTGTTCGGCCAGTCCTTTGACCGTTACATTCTCTCCGAACGCGGCGGCGGGAAGTTTTCTCGCGAGCGTTGTTTCCCAATATGAATAATGCTCGGCGGGATACACGCACACCGCTTTATCGGGACCTCCGTGATGCTTCAGATCAGCCTGCCCGTCCCCGTCAAAATGGGTTTTATACAGCATGACGGGAGAATCTGCGGGCCGCTTGATGATGCCTGAATTGATTTGTCTGCCGGCAAATTCATGAATTGCGGGCTTTCCGAGATTGATAGATAAGACAGAATAGTCTTGCGTCATCTCGTTCACATCCTTTGCGAAATATCCTATCTTTCCTTTATCATAGTAAGAAAAAGGTGGTTTTTCCATGCTTCAGTATCATATGATTGCAGACGGCCGGGTTCAGGGCGTAGGTTTTCGCTACTTCGTCCAGATGGAAGCCGACAGACATAAGATAGCCGGCTGGGTAAAAAACCGTGATGACGGCCGGGTGGAAATCCTTGCCGAAGGCCCTGAAGAGTCGTTAAAACAATTTGCCGAAGCGGTCAGAAAAGGCAGCCCCTTCTCAAATGTCACAAACGTAACCATCGAAGAATCACACCGTCTGAAAGGGTACCGCACCTTTTCCATCAGTTACTGATAAGGCTTGTCCTGATAAAAATAATTCGGCTTCACAATCGTATCGTCATATGATTTATGAAAAATGTGGGTGGAAGCCGGCGAGATCGGCGGAATCAGCCAGGTCCAGTCGCCCGTCAGCTTTCTGCCCGCGTCTTGTTCCTGTTCTTCAAAGCGCTTAAATTGATTCGCGGCCGTATGGTGATCGACAATGCTGACACCGTGTTTTTTGTATGAATAGAGCACTGCCTTATTCAGTTCCACCAGCACCTGATCTTTCCACAGGTCAGTATTCAGGCTGGCGGAAATCCCCATGACCGAAGCGGCTTTTTTGAGCATATCATACCGCTTTTCGTCAGCAAGATTCCTTGCGCCGATTTCGGTTCCCATATACCATCCGTTAAAAGGCGCCGCGTTGTACGACAGTCCGCCGATTTCAAGCCTCATATCGGCGATAATCGGAACCCCGTACCATCTGAGATTTAAATCGGCAAACTCTTCAATATCCGGATGGGTGATCGGCACTTCTTTCACGAGCGTCTGAGGCAGGTCATACCAGACCGGCTGCCCGTCCCCTTTCATCCGGAAAAGCAGCGGCAGAATATCAAAATCGGTCCGCTTCCCGCGCCAGCCGAGTTTTTCGCAGACAGCCGTCAGCTCATATGATGCCGGATCACCGACTCTTCCTTTTTCAGTCTCATATCCCGCATAGCGGATGAGCTGGTGATTCCAGATTTCCACTTGTTTCTCCCCGTTCTTCTCAGGAGGGAAAATCGTAATCGTCGGTTTAATTTTTCCGCCGTTCGTGGCGATTTCAATATGTTCAAATAATGCGTCACGCACCTCTTCTTTCGTGTTCACATTGCGCCGGTCAATGACGTTCAGCGATTGCCAGAACAGACGCCCGATACAGCGGTTGCTGTTGCGCCACGCCATTTTCGCCCCGTGTTCAAGCTCTTCCGCAGTATGGACGTAACTTCCCGTCCGCTCTATCTCATCTTTTATCGCGTGCAGTCGCGCGTTGATTTGCGATTCCATTCCGAGTTCCCGATAGCAGACATCAATAAAATCCTTCGCCTCATCCCAAAGTATTTCCGTATGTTTCAAAAAACTCTCTCCTTCAATTTACATCTGTTTCCCATTGTATCGTTTTTAGGTGTGAACACAATGGTTTTTTTGTATCATACTGGAAACTGCAAAGAAAAAACACCTGTGATTTTCGCAGGTGTTTCACAAAACGGAATGCAGTTTTTCAGCCAGTGTAAGCAAATCCTCACGGTAGTTTTTTCCCGTCATCGGAATTCCGTGACCCGTCAAAAGCGCTTCCGGCTCCAGTTCCGCCAGTTTCTGAACGGATGCGGCCGCCGTCTGCGTATCAGCTGTAAAATAGGCGGGCGGCCCGTGAAGCTCTTGCTTTTGAATGACAACGTCCGCAAGCGATTCCTGTTCAACAGTGATCACGGCATCACCGGCAAGCAGCACGCGGTCTTTATCCCGGAATAATGAAATATGGCCGGGTGTGTGGCCGGGCGTATGCACCCATCTCCATTCCTCAAGAAACGGAACGGTACCGTCTGAAGGCAGTGCCTGAACGGACGGAATGCGGATCGTATGGCGCGGAAACAGCGGTGACAGCTTTGCGACAAGCCCTTTTTTCGCATCGGGCCTGGCAGGCGGATAATCCGCTTTCCCCGTGACGTACGGGAGCTCCTTTTCATGAATGTAAACCGGCACATCCCAAAGCTCAAGCAGTTCTTCAATCGCACCGACATGATCAAAATGACCGTGTGTCAAAATGACCGCCTTCAGCTCATACCCCTCTTTGAATCGGCGTTTCATTTCTTCTGTTATCATCTCCGCCGATTGAGGCATTCCCGCGTCAACCAGAATGATTTCCCGCGGAGCTGAGGGATTTTCGATAAAGTAAACATTCGCAATCTGCACGGTCAGTCCGTAAACGCCGTCCGCCGCTTTAAAACCGGCGCCGCTTCTCACTGAAAAAAGCGGCATAAACGGATCACTCATCATGGCACCTCCTCTGATGCCTTTAGTGTGCGACGAACCGGGTGTTTTATGTTAAAAAATCGTGATTGCGCCGATGATGAGCGCAAAGGCCGTCATGACGATAACGGCAAGAACCGCCCATTTCATCGCAAATTTCTGGTGTTCATCAATGGTGACCCCGGCAAGCCCGACTAATAAATGCGTCGACGGCACGAGCGGGCTTAACATATGAATCGGCTGGCCGATAATCGAAGCGCGGGCGATTTCCACCTTATCTACACCGTACGCCACGGCGGTCTCAGATAAAATGGGCAGCACGCCGTAAAAATAGGCGTCATTAGGCATCAGAAACGTAAAGATACCGCTCGTTAAGGCAACAATCGCCGGAATAAAACCTCCCATCTGTTCCGGAATAAGCGATACGAGGGAAATGGCCATTTCATCAACCATCTTCGTCCCCGTTAAAATTCCGGTAAACACGCCTGCGGCAAAAATCATCGAACCGATCGCAAGCACATTGCTCGAATGGGCTGAAATGCGCTCCCTTTGATCGTTAAGTTTCGGATAGTTGACAATCAGTGCGATACAAAACGCAATGATGAACAGCACGGTTAAATTCACTTTTCCTGACACTAAAAATCCCACTAAAGAAAGCGTTAACAGTAAATTGAACCACCACAGTTTCGGCCGCTTCCATTCATCTTCCGCAGCCGCAGCCGTTTCATTTGTATGGGACGGCTGTTTTAATTCGATCACCCCGAGCCGTTTCCTTTCCATCCTTCCGAGTACATAAGCGACCACAATCATACACACCATTCCGCTCGCGATGACGGGCAGCATCGGCCCCGTCAGCTCTGCCGGGTCAACGCCGAGCGCACTCGCCGCACGCGGCGTCGCGCCGCCCCATGGTATCGTGTTCATGATACCCATGCCGACCCCGGCGATTCCCGCTAAAATAATCGGACGGATTCCGAGCATGATATACAAAGGCAGCATTGCGCTTGTCGTAATCATATACGTCGTCGAGCCGTCTCCGTCCAGTGCGACAAGCATGGTCAAAACGGCTGTTCCGACCACAATTTTGAGCGGGTCGCCTTTAACCAGCTTTAAAATACGCGACACCATCGGATCAAATAAACCGGTATCAATCATAATGCCGAAATAAAGAATCGCAAACATAATCATCACTGCGATCGGCGCCACCTGTTCAATGCCGGAGATCATCATCTCGCCGACCCGGTTAAAAGAAAACCCGGCAATCAGCGCAAACACGATCGGCGTTAATACGAGCGCCGTTAACACTGAAAGCCGTTTTGTCATAATCAGCACCATAAAAACAAGCATCATAAGAAAGCCTAAGATTGCTAACACAGTATGTCCCCCTTATTATGAATACGCTTACATTTTAAAGGCCCGATCCCCTTTATCCGCCTTTTTGCTATCTTATGAGAATTGGATATTGAAGTAAATATTTTGGATTTTAAAGATTTTTAATTTTTTATAACCTTTTCGTTCATTTTGTTCATTTATAAATCAAAAGCCTTCCGCAAATATGCGGAAGGCTTATTTTTCGCTGCTCATCATCTCTTTATAAAACTCGGTCTGCTCTTCTAAAAAGCGTTTTGCGCCGCTGCTGTTTTTATAAAAGCTCTCCCAATCCCGTTTTTTCAACATTTGCTTCCACTCCGCGGATGAAGTAATCTGTTTCAAAGCCTGATCCCAATAGGCGATCTCGCCTTCGGTCATGTCTTTCGGCCCCATGATGCCTCTCCAGTGCGCAAAGACAAACGGCACCCCCTGCTCTTTCCATGTCGGCACATCGCTGAAGCCGGAGAGCCTTTTGTCAGACGTAACGGCCGCCAATGTGATTTTCCCTTTCCGATAGGCGTCTCTCGCTTCTGAAATGGTCATTGAGGCGGCGTCTATCTCGTGACTGATAAGAGCTTCAATGACTTCATTGCTGCTTCCGTATTGAAAAAAGCGGATATCAAACGGAGAAATTCCGGCCATTTCCGCCGCTCTCGCAAAGGAGAGCTGGTCATCATTTCCGAGGCCGGGCGCAAATCCGATTTTTATGCCGCCCGGATTTGCTTTAATATCGCCGAGCAGCCGCTTTCCGCTTTTTATCTTTGAATCCTTCGGAAGAGCGACGGTCTGCCACTCTTTTGCGATAATGGCCAAAGGCGTAAAATCAGCTGCCTTCAGCCGGCTTTGTCCCAAAATTTCATTGCTTAACAGCAGGCTTGAATTCATACTGATGACATCCGTTTTTCGTTCGTTTACATATTTCCAGCCGCTGTCTCCGCCTCCGCCGGGTTTATAGATGATCTTTACGGGCCGGCCTAATATTTGCTTCCGCTCTATTACCGATTGCAAAGCTTTTGCCGTTACGTCCCAGCCCCCTTGAGGCGCTGCCGGGACGACAATTTCAACCGGCCCTTCAGCTGAGCGGAAGCCCGCCATCTGCCGTCCGTCAAAAGAAACCAGCGCCGCCAGCATGACAAGAAGCACTCCCAACCGCTTCATTTCTCCCATCCCTTATTCATGTGCTAAATAATATTTCCGTTCCGGCCTGCCGATAATGCCGTACTCTAATTCAGCGAGCGCTTCTTCCCGAGAAACGAGAAACTCGGCATAGCGCCGCGCCGTTGTTCTGGAGGCGCCCATTTTTTCGCCCAGTTCTTCAGCCGTCATCCCTTTTTGGGCCGCCCTGAGCGCGTTTTTGATTTTTTGAAGCGTAATCGAATTAATGCCTGTCGGCAGATCATTGTGCTGTTTTTGTTCTTTCTGACCGCTTCCGAAAAACATGTCGATCACGGACTGGCTCAGCTCCGGCTGTGAGTGCAGCCATTCTCTTTTTTCACGGTACTTCAAAAGCACTTCTGTAAATTTATGTGCCGACACCGGTTTTATGACATAATGGGAAACGCCTGATCTGAGCGCTTCCTGCAGCAGCCTTGTTTCGGCAGAAGCCGTAATAATGATGATATCAACGGAAGGAAAACGGCCGCGGATAAGCGGGAGCAGATCTGTCCCCAGCTCATCCGGCATATAAATATCCAAAAGCAGCAGATCAGGCTGCCGTTTCTCAAGCAGCGATATGGTGTCTTTGGCATTGATTGCTTTGCCGATGACATTGAATCCATCAAGATGTTCGATAAATTTTTCATGGATTTGCGCTATTCGAAAGTCGTCCTCTGCAATCGCGATGTTAATCACACCGATTCCCCCTTTGGCCTTTCTTTCGGTATAAACACCGTAAATACAGCACCGCCGCTCTTTTGCTGCGAAATCTCTATCGATCCCTGCAATTCACTGACGGCTTCTTTCAGATTGGCTAAGCCGTATCCTCTCCTAGTCCCCTTTGAAGAGTAGCCCTTTTCAAATATCGTTTCTGTTTTTTCCTGAGGCACGCCGTCTCCTGAGTCCGCCACTTCGATGACGATATCCCTGCCGATATCGGTCATGAAAAAGGATACCTCTTTTTTCTCTTTTTCGGCGACGGCTTCGAAAGCGTTATCAATAAGATTTCCGATGATCGTAATGAGCTGGGATGAACCCACATGCTCCGGCAGCGATTCTAAAAAGCTGTTTTCATCTATTGAAAGCTTCACTTTCTTCTCAGACGCCTTTCCCATTTTTCCTAATAGTATGGCCTGAACCCGCTGTGAATGAATGTTTTGAAAGAGGATTTCATGCTGTTCATTCTGGATGGCGTACTCTTCTTTTATCAGTTCAATGGCTTCATTATATTCTCCCAGCTCTAACAGACCGAGTATCGCGTAAAGCTTATTCGAGAATTCATGCGTTTGCGCCCGGAGATCCTCCGAGTATTTTTTCATTTCAGTCAGCTTGTTGATCAGTTTCTTGAGCTCCGTTTTTTCGCGGAAGCTGATCACCGCTCCGTATACTTGTCCGGTCTGTTTCATTTCTTTCACATTTAAGATAAATACTTTATCTCCGGCACGCACCTCCACGTTCGGCGGTATTTCTCCCCCTGCCAACACCGGCATGAGCTTTGCGCCCGGCATGATTTCTTTTATATGCCTTCCGATCATCGGTTCCGGAAGATTCAGCATATCAGCCGCAGATAAATTCATCATGGTTACCGCGCCTTCTTTGTTTACGGCGATAATCCCTTCTTTAATCGCAAGGAGCATCGCATTGCGTTCCCTGTACAGCGCTGCAATTTCATGCGGTTCAAGGCCGAGTGTATCTTTACGGATGCTTTTTGCGAGCGCCGCCGCTCCCCCGATGCCGATAAGAAACACCAAACATGCAAAATAGCCTAAATGCCGCAGATGCGCTTTCATATCTTTTTCTATCTCATCTTGTAGAAACTCGACTGTCACCGTTCCGACGACTTCGTTATGATTTTTTTCCTCCAAAATAACCGGGGCGCTTCCCCGGACGGCCTTCATTCCGTCGGAAACCGGAGACCCGCCGAACATGACGGTTTTGTTTTGCAGATTTTGATTTTCTTTCGGAATACTGCTTCGGGCCGAATGAAATGCAACATGCCCTTTTTGATCAGTGATGTAGACGGCGTGCGCGCCTGCCTGTTCTTTCATTTGTTCAATGACGTCTAACTTTGTAAAAGCCTCTTGATCCGCAAGCCGGAACGCCTCTTTTACGGGAGGCATATATGAAATGGTTTTTGCCGTTTGCACCGCCAGCTGTTCAGCCTGCTTCTGCCCTTCCTTTAATTGCTGAAAGGCAAATATAACCGTGAGCGTTCCGATAACAAGTATTAATAAAGCCGTAATTAATCCGGCGATTTTCATTTGCAGAGAGACATAAAACCGCTTCGCTTCCAACACAGCACCAGCCGTCCTTTCCTCCTAAAATCATACCATTTTTCAAATCTTTATTTCTCATTTTTGAGAATTTTCGTGATCTTTTTCTCTTGCGGCTTACCAAAAAGGTGATGATAGGTATATATTTACTTTTACACAATTGATATAACACATAAAAAAGACTGACCGAAGTCAGTCTGCAATCTATCAGGAAATTGTAACTCCCGCGCTTGCATATCCCGCCACTGTATTAATAAGCGAAAGGCCTGTCGCAGTGGCGGAGAATACCATTAACAGCCGGGTTTGAGGAGTTACCGCAATGTTCAGCCCTGTCGTGATTCCGTTGCTGATGCTGCCGATTGACAATACGCCGGTGAGGGGAGGAGCTAAAGTGACGGATGCTCCGGGGATCGGCGTGAACGTATTGTTCGGCACAGTAGAACTGTATAGTTGTGCGGTTATCGTAACAGTCGAGCCGACAAGCGACAATGCTGCGGTTGTACTGAAATAGGCGGCAATTGATGTAATGGTTCCGCTTCTCGGAGCAGAAAAAGCAAAGTTCAGCAGAGTTCCTCCAGCCCCGGTAAGATCAATTGCGCCTCCCCCTCCGACATTGACGCCCGTCACAGAATTGCCGAACCCGACAAGGCTCACCGTTCCGATTAATCCTCCGGCAATGGTCGTCACGGCAGTGGGAAGACCTGAAGCATAAGGAATGATCGCGCCTGCTCCGGTGATCCCAGTTGCTCCGGTTATTCCAGTGGCTCCGGTGATCCCAGTTGCGCCTGTTACTCCGGTTGTTCCAGTTGATCCCGTTACTCCGGTAGCGCCTGTTTCTCCGGTTGCTCCCGTTATTCCGGTAGATCCAGTAGCTCCGGTTGCTCCGGTCAAGCCTGTTACTCCAGTAGCTCCGGTAGCGCCTGTTACTCCGGTGGCTCCCGTTATCCCGGTGGCTCCCGTTACTCCGGTAGCGCCTGTTTCTCCGGTGGCTCCCGTTATCCCGGTGGCTCCGGTTGCTCCGGTAGCGCCTGTTATCCCGATGGCTCCTGTTACTCCGGTGGCTCCCGTTATTCCTGTCGCTCCGGTTACTCCCGTTACCCCGGTGGCGCCTGTTACTCCAGTAGCTCCGGTGATCCCGGTTGCTCCCGTTTCTCCGGTAGCACCTGTTACCCCGGTTGCTCCTGTTATTCCTGTAGCTCCTGTTACTCCCGTTATCCCGGTTGCTCCCGTTATCCCGGTTGCTCCCGTTATCCCGGTTGCTCCCGTTATCCCGGTTGCTCCAGTTGATCCCGTTACTCCTGTGACTCCGGTGATCCCGGTGGCGCCTGTTTCTCCGGTGGCTCCCGTTATTCCTGTCGCTCCTGTTACTCCCGTTACCCCGGTGGCGCCTGTTACTCCAGTAGCTCCGGTGATCCCGGTTGCTCCCGTTAATCCTGTAGCTCCTGTAGCTCCTGTTACTCCCGTTATCCCGGTTGCTCCGGTCAAGCCCGTTACTCCAGTAGCTCCGGTGATCCCAGTGGCTCCCGTTATCCCGGTTGCTCCCGTTATCCCGGTGGCTCCTGTTGCTCCGGTTACTCCCGTTACCCCGGTTGCTCCTGTTACTCCGGTCGCTCCTGTTATTCCGGTAGATCCAGTATCTCCGGTGGCGCCTGTTACTCCGGTAGCACCTGTTACTCCGATAGCCCCTGTTACTCCGGTAGCACCTGTTACTCCGATAGCCCCTGTTACTCCGGTAGCCCCTGTTACTCCGGTGGCTCCTGTTACTCCGGTAGCACCTGTTACTCCGGTGGCTCCTGTTACCCCGGTGGCTCCTGTTATTCCGGTAGATCCAGTATCTCCTGTTGCTCCTGTTACTCCGGTGGCTCCCGTTATTCCGGTAGATCCAGTAGCTCCGGTTGCTCCGGTTAAGCCCGTTACTCCAGTAGCTCCGATGGCTCCGGTTACCCCGGTTGCTCCTGTTACTCCCGTTACCCCGGTTACTCCAGTTGATCCCGTTACTCCTGTTACTCCGGTAGCGCCTGTTACTCCGGTGGCGCCTGTTACTCCGGTGGCGCCTGTTACTCCGGTAGCGCCTGTTACTCCGGTAGCGCCTGTTACCCCGGTGGCTCCCGTTATTCCTGTCGCTCCTGTTACTCCGGTAGCGCCTGTTACTCCGGTAGCGCCTGTTACCCCGGTGGCTCCCGTTATTCCTGTCGCTCCTGTTACTCCGGTAGCGCCTGTTACTCCGGTAGCGCCTGTTACTCCGGTAGCGCCTGTTACCCCGGTGATCCCGGTTGCTCCGGTCAAGCCCGTTACTCCAGTAACTCCGGTTACCCCGGTTGCTCCCGTTACTCCCGTGGCTCCCGTGGCGCCAGTTGCTCCAGTCGTGCCGGGATCTCCAGTGACGCCGGTTGCTCCCGTGGCACCGGTTACACCAGTCGCGCCGGTATTCCCGGTCGAGCCCGTTGCTCCGGTAAACCCCGTTGCTCCGGTCAGCCCTGTTGCTCCAGTGAACCCCGTTGCTCCGGTCAGCCCTGTTGCTCCAGTGAACCCCGTTGCTCCAGTCAGCCCTGTTGCTCCGGTCAGCCCCGTTGCTCCGGTGCACCCCGTTGCTCCGGTGAATCCTCTTACATGAAAATGATTTGGATGACAGCATGGACACCATCTTTCATGACAGCAAGAGGTTTTGCAACAGAACTCTTCACAGCAATGGGCCCGATTTTGATAACTGCGCCTTTGATTTCTTCTTTTATGTTGAAAATGACAGCAGCACTCATTACAATTCCGGCAGTCGTAATCCCAAGAGTCGTATCTGTTATACCAAGTATCTCCTTTTCTCATTACACCACCTCTTCTTGCATAATATTTCCGCAAAAGAAAAAGGTGTGGCAAAATCCCATTTCTATTGGGCGAATTTTCAAATGTTCTTAAGGCTGCACCAGGCACAGCTTTTAGAGAAAAAAGACCTAACTGTGCATAAGTCAGGTCTTTCATCTTTAAAATATCAGTCTGCTATTGTCATTAGGTTGTTGGGAAACGAATGCTGTTAAAATCGATATTGAGAGCTGACGCTGCTGTTATATTATTTGCAGTTGTGAAAACAACTCTCAACTGGTACGTATTTGTTCCTGCGGTCGGCGCTGTATCCACTGTTGTATCAGCAATCGAAAAACTATCCGTAGATGCGGTAGTATTAGTTCGCGACAGAGTTCTTGTATGAATTTGCACTGCTCCCCTATATAATCTCACTTCAAAAACAAAGTTTGAATTGGCTGCAGTTGTTAGCGCGACACTGAGTGCATAATCAAGCTTTACATTCTGCAAAGCGTTAACCGGGATTGCCAGCGTAGCAATGGGAACCTCTGTATTTAACGGCGGATAAATAGTGAGCGGCCCGTTGGTTCTTGTGAAGAGCAAGGTTGGTGTACTGCCTGTGGCGCCGGTTGGGCCTGTTGGGCCCGTTACTCCGGTTGCACCTGTTACTCCAGTCGGGCCGGTTATGCCTGTCAAGCCGGTTGCTCCTGTTGCTCCTGTCACTCCCGTTGCTCCAGTTACTCCCGTTGCTCCAGTTGGACCCGTTAGGCCTGTTGTACCTGTCGCTCCTGTTACTCCAGTTACTCCGGTTGCCCCAGTTTCTCCTGTTATTCCGGTTGAGCCTGTTGATCCGGTTGCTCCTGTTGGGCCGGTTGTACCGGTTGCGCCAGTCGATCCTGTTGCTCCTGTTGAGCCAGTAACCCCTGTTGGGCCAGTCACACCGGTTGGGCCCGTCGCGCCTGTTATTCCAGTTAGCCCGGTTGCACCAGTTGCTCCTGTTATCCCCGTTGCTCCAGTCACTCCAGTTGCTCCGGTTTCTCCTGTTACACCTGTTGATCCCGTTACACCAGTTGGACCCGTTACTCCGGTTGGGCCAGTTACTCCCGTTGCACCAGTTACTCCGGTCGCTCCAGTTACTCCCGTTGCACCTGTTGGGCCGGTTGAGCCTGTCGATCCCGTTGCTCCGGTTATTCCTGTTGACCCTGTTACACCGGTCGCGCCGGTTTCTCCTGTTGACCCAGTCACTCCTGTTGCACCAGTTACGCCGGTTGGGCCAGTTTCTCCCGTTGAACCTGTTACACCAGTCATTCCGGTTGAACCCGTGGTTCCGGTTGCTCCTGTTGATCCTGTTACACCTGTTGGCCCTGTTGGCCCTGTTGGTCCTGTCGATCCTGTTGCGCCCGTTTCTCCGGTTGGACCGGTCTCTCCCGTTGGGCCGGTTGGGCCGGTTTCTCCTGTCGGTCCTGTCGGTCCGGTTGTTCCCGTTCCCCCGGTTACACCCGTTACCCCAGTCGCTCCGGTTGGACCGGTCTCTCCAGTTACCCCCGTTGCCCCTGTTGGGCCGGTTACTCCAGTAGCTCCGGTATCCCCGGTCGAGCCAGTTTCTCCGGTTGCTCCAGTTGCCCCAGTAACTCCAGTTGGACCGGTTGCTCCAGTCGCTCCGGTTATCCCCGTTGCTCCAGTCTCCCCAGTTGACCCGGTTGCTCCTGTCGCGCCTGTTACCCCCGTTGCTCCGGTTGGGCCGGTTACTCCAGTAGCTCCGGTTGCCCCGGTCGCGCCTGTTTCTCCTGTTGGCCCTGTTACACCGGTTTCTCCGGTTGTGCCTGTTACTCCTGTTGCACCAGTCGATCCAGTTGGACCTGTTACACCAGTTGAGCCCGTGACCCCAGTTGGGCCGGTTTCTCCGGTTGAACCAGTCACTCCCGTTAAACCAGTTGACCCTGTTGGACCCGTTGCCCCTGTTATTCCGGTTGAGCCTGTTGATCCGGTTACACCAGTCGATCCTGTTGCTCCGGTTTCTCCAGTTATTCCCGTTGCGCCGGTTGCTCCGGATGCACCCGTTGCTCCGGTTGAACCGGTTTCTCCCGTTGAGCCAGTCGGTCCGGTTATTCCNATCCCCGTTGCTCCTGTCGCGCCTGTTACTCCTGTTGACCCAGTTACACCGATCGCTCCGGTTGCGCCAGTCGATCCAGTTGGACCTGTTACACCAGTTGAGCCCGTGACCCCAGTTGGGCCGGTTTCTCCGGTTGAACCAGTCACTCCCGTTAAACCAGTTGCCCCTGTTGGACCCGTTGCCCCTGTTATTCCGGTTGAGCCTGTTGATCCGGTTACACCAGTCGATCCTGTTGCTCCGGTTTCTCCAGTTATTCCCGTTGCGCCGGTTGCTCCGGATGCACCCGTTGCTCCGGTTGAACCGGTTTCTCCCGTTGAGCCAGTCGGTCCGGTTATTCCTGTTGACCCAGTTACACCGGTCGCTCCGGTTTCTCCGGTTGCTCCTGTTGGCCCTGTTGCACCAGTCGATCCGGTTATCCCCGTTGACCCAGTCACTCCCGTTACACCGGTTGGGCCGGTTGTGCCTGTCGATCCCGTGGTTCCAGTTACTCCCGTTGCTCCGGTTGGGCCTGTTGCTCCTGTTATCCCCGTTGCTCCTGTCGCGCCTGTTACTCCTGTTGACCCAGTTACACCGATCGCTCCGGTTGCGCCAGTCGATCCAGTTGGACCTGTTACACCAGTTGAGCCCGTGACCCCAGTTGGGCCGGTTTCTCCGGTTGAACCAGTCACTCCCGTTAAACCAGTTGCCCCTGTTATTCCGGTTGAGCCTGTTGATCCGGTTACACCAGTTACCCCAGTCGATCCTGTTGCTCCGGTTTCTCCAGTTATTCCCGTTGCGCCGGTCGCTCCGGTTGCTCCGGTTATACCCGTTACCCCAGTCGCGCCGGTTGAGCCGGTTGCTCCCGTTACACCAGTTGAGCCCGTGGTTCCGGTTGCTCCTGTTGATCCTGTTAAACCTGTTGGCCCTGTTGCGCCGGTTGGTCCTGTCGATCCGGTTGGTCCTGTCGATCCGGTTGGTCCTGTCGATCCGGTTGGACCGGCCTCTCCCGTTGGGCCGATTTCTCCAGTTACCCCCGTTGCCCCTGTTGGGCCGGTTTCTCCAGTAGCTCCGGTATCCCCGATCGAGCCAGTTTCTCCGGTTGCTCCAGTCGGTCCTGTTGCTCCAGTTACTCCCGTTGCCCCTGTTACTCCGGTTGAACCCGTGGTTCCGGTTTCTCCGGTTGAACCCGTGGTTCCGGTTTCTCCGGTTGGACCTGTTACACCGGTTTCTCCGGTTGAACCCGTTGCTCCGGTTGGGCCTGTTGCTCCTGTTATCCCCGTTGCTCCTGTCGCGCCTGTTACCCCCGTTGCTCCGGTTGGGCCGGTTACTCCAGTAGCTCCGGTTGCCCCGGTCGAGCCTGTTTCTCCTGTTGGCCCTGTTACACCGGTTTCTCCGGTTGTGCCTGTTACTCCTGTTGCACCAGTCGATCCAGTTGGACCTGTTACACCAGTTGAGCCCGTGACCCCAGTTGGGCCGGTTTCTCCAGTTATTCCCGTTGCGCCGGTCGCCCCGGATGCACCCGTTGCTCCGGTTGAACCGGTTTTTCCCGTTGAGCCAGTCGGTCCGGTTATTCCTGTTGACCCAGTTACACCGGTCGCTCCGGTTTCTCCGGTTGCTCCTGTTGGCCCTGTTGGACCCGTGATTCCGGTTGGGCCGGTTTCTCCGGTCGCCCCAGTTACTCCCGTTGCTCCAGTCACACCCGTTGGACCGGTTGGGCCTGTCATTCCGGTTGTACCGGTTGCGCCAGTCACTCCAATTGAACCGGTTTCTCCTGTTGAGCCAGTAACCCCTGTTGGGCCAGTCACACCGGTTGGGCCCGTCGCGCCTGTTATCCCAGTTAGCCCGGTTACACCAGTTGCGCCTGTTGCTCCGGTTGATCCCGTTATTCCGGTCGCTCCTGTTGCACCGGTTGAGCCTGTTGCTCCTGTTATCCCCGTTGCTCCAGTCACTCCAGTTGAACCGGTTTCTCCCGTTGTCCCAGTTACTCCGGTTGATCCCGTGGTTCCGGTTTCTCCTGTTACACCTGTTGGGCCGGTTGGACCGGTCGCTCCGGTTATTCCTGTTGACCCTGTTACACCGGTCGCTCCGGTTTCTCCTGTTGACCCAGTCACTCCTGTTGCACCAGTTACGCCGGTTGGGCCGGTTTCTCCCGTTACACCGGTTGCTCCGGTTGAGCCTGTTACACCTGTTGGGCCTGTTACACCGGTCAAGCCGATTGCTCCGGTTGGACCCGTTTCTCCCGTTGCACCTGTTACTCCAGTTGGGCCGGTTGCTCCAGTTACTCCCGTTGAACCTGTTACCCCGGTTGGACCGGTTTCTCCGATTGAACCTGTTGCTCCGGTTGGGCCTGTCGATCCTGTTGGGCCCGTTATTCCAGTTACTCCGGTCGCTCCAGTTGAACCAGTTACTCCCGTGGCTCCGGTTGGTCCCGTTTCTCCCGTTGAACCTGTTACTCCTGTTGGGCCTGTTACTCCCGTCGCTCCTGTTTCACCGTTTATTCCTGTTGACCCAGTCACTCCTGTTGCACCAGTTACGCCGGTTGGGCCAGTTTCTCCCGTTGCACCGGTTACACCAGTTGAACCGGTTGAGCCTGTTACTCCAGTCATTCCGGTTGAACCCGTGGTTCCGGTTGCTCCTGTTGATCCTGTTACACCTGTTGGCCCTGTTGGTCCTGTTGGTCCTGTCGATCCTGTTGCACCCGTTTCTCCGGTTGGACCGGTCTCTCCCGTTGGGCCAGTTTCTCCCGTTGCACCGGTTACACCAGTCGAACCGGTTGTTCCTGTTACTCCAGTCATTCCGGTTGAACCCGTGGTTCCGGTTGCTCCTGTTGATCCTGTTAAACCTGTTGGCCCTGTTGGTCCTGTCGATCCTGTTGCACCCGTTTCTCCGGTTGGACCGGTCTCTCCCGTTGGGCCGGTTGGGCCGGTTGGGCCGGTTGGGCCGGTTGCTCCGATTGAACCTGTTGCTCCGGTTGGGCCTGTCGATCCTGTTGGGCCCGTTATTCCAGTTACTCCGGTCGCTCCAGTTGAGCCTGTTACCCCAGTCAAACCGGTTGAACCCGTGGTTCCGGTTGCTCCTGTTGATCCTGTTAAACCTGTTGGCCCTGTTGGTCCAGTCGATCCTGTTGCTCCTGTTACTCCGGTTGGACCGGTTTCTCCTGTTGGGCCAGTTTCTCCCGTTGCCCCGGTTACTCCTGTTGACCCAGTTACACCGGTCGCTCCAGTTGCACCGGTTTCTCCTGTTGAGCCAGTAACCCCTGTTGGTCCAGTCACACCGGTTGGGCCCGTCGCGCCTGTTATTCCAGTTAGCCCGGTTACACCAGTTGCGCCTGTTGCTCCTGTTATCCCCGTTGCTCCAGTCACTCCAGTTGCACCGGTTTCTCCCATTGTCCCAGTTACTCCGGTTGATCCCGTGGTTCCGGTTTCTCCTGTTACACCAGTTGCTCCGGTTGGACCGGTTTCTCCTGTTGTTCCAGTCACTCCGGTTGGGCCCGTTGCTCCTGTTGAACCAGTTGAACCGGTTCCTCCTGTTACACCCGTTGAACCTGTTCCCCCGGTCGAGCCAGTTTCTCCGGTTATCCCCGTTGCCCCAGTCACTCCCGCTACACCGGTTGGGCCGGTTGAGCCTGTTAAACCTGTTGGCCCTGTTGCGCCGGTTGATCCCGTTGCTCCTGCGGGGCCGGTTACTCCAGTAGCTCCGGTATCCCCGGTCGAGCCAGTTACTCCAGTTGGACCGGTTGCTCCTGTCGGTCCTGTTGCTCCTGTTATTCCGGTTGAGCCTGTTGATCCGGTTGGACCGGCCTCTCCCGTTGGGCCGGTTTCTCCAGTTACCCCCGTTGCCCCGGTTGCGCCGGTTACTCCAGTCGCTCCGGTTATCCCCGTTGACCCAGTCACTCCCGTTACACCGGTTGTGCCGGTTGAGCCTGTCGATCCCGTTGCTCCTGTTACACCAGTTGAGCCCGTTACACCAGTTGGACCGGTTGCTCCGGTTGAACCAGTTGACCCTGTTGGACCGGTTGCTCCGGTTGCTCCTGTTGAGCCCGTTACACCAGTTGGACCCGTTACTCCGGTTGCGCCGGTTGCTCCTGTTGGACCCGTTTCTCCGGTTTCTCCGGTTGGCCCTGTTGCGCCGGTTGGGCCAGTTTCTCCGGTTGCACCGGTTACACCAGTCGCTCCGGTTATCCCCGTTGCTCCTGTTACTCCCGTTGCTCCAGTTGGTCCTGTTACTCCGGTCGATCCGGTTGAGCCTGTTGGCCCTGTTACTCCGGTTGCACCCGTTACTCCTGTTACTCCAGTTGCTCCAGTTGCTCCAGTCACACCCGTTGCTCCAGTCACACCCGTTGCTCCAGTCACACCCGTTGCTCCAGTCACTCCAGTGGCTCCTGTTACTCCAGTGGCTCCTGTTACTCCAGTTGCTCCGGTTGGACCCGTGATTCCTGTTGGGCCGGTTTCTCCAGTCGCCCCTGTTACTCCAGTCGGTCCTGTTGCACCAGTTACTCCAGTAGCTCCAGTATCCCCGGTCGAGCCAGTTGGACCGGTTTCTCCTGTCGGTCCGGTTGTTCCCGTTCCCCCAGTTACACCCGTTACCCCAGTCGCTCCGGTTGGGCCGGTTGCACCGGTTATCCCCGTTGCCCCAGTCACTCCGGTTGAACCGGTTGAACCAGTTGCTCCCGTTACTCCAGTCACTCCGGTTGAGCCCGTGGTTCCGGTCGCTCCTGTTACACCAGTCGAGCCGGTTGCTCCAGTTACTCCTGTCGGACCAGTTACTCCGTTTGGACCGGTTACACCCGTCGCTCCTCTTGCCCCGGTTGCACCAGTTGCTCCAGTTGCACCAGTTGCTCCGGTCACTCCTGTGGGGCCCGTCACTCCAGTGGGACCTGTAATTCCTGTTACGCCAGGTTCACCCCCGGTTTGCGCCAATGAAACATCGTCTATTAAAACCGTGCCGGAAGAAACTTTACTTAATACAATGACGGCAGAGGCCGCGCCAGAAGGCACACTGCTTGTTTTATAGATTTCAGACCATGTGTGAAAGAGCACGTTCGGCAAATTTCCGGGTGTGATATTTTCTTGAATGGAACTGATTTGTTCACCTGCTGCGCTGACATAGATGATCTGGAGAGTGACTTGGGGACTTGGCTCATTTCCGAGCGTTGCGAGTGATACGAATAGAGTCACTGACTTGGCTGAAATGGGAACGATTTGACTGAGGTAAGCATATGGCTGAGCTCCAATAAATTGCGCAGAATATCTCCCTGAATGTGCAAACAAACTGTTAATCTGGGTATTTGCCGAACTCCAGCCCGCTAATGTGCCGGTTTCAAAGCTCCCGTTTATAATCGGATTATTCATTCAATCTTTTTCCCTCTCCTTCCCGTTGTTGACCGTCTTACTTATTAAGACAGCATATTAATACGGGCTGTGTTTTGACAACCTAAATAAAAAAGGTGATTTCTTTTCATCACCTTAATCCGATCCTTGAATGGGGAATCCCGTCGCAATGAGGGAGCGGTTTGCCGCTGCGACTTGTGTTACGTAGTTCGAAGAAAGGACAGATAAATAGAGCTGATACGCGGCTGTTTCATCCGCCTTCATTTCGTCGATGTACGTAAAAGGAATTCCTATGATTTGCCCGCCTGAAGAAAAGAGGTTCCTCTCTTGTCTCTGTGTTTGTATCGATACGCCATTTCTTTGCAGCTCGACAGCTAAGACCAATGAGAAATGAGACGCGAGCGGATCTAATTCCACATTTACTTGTATGACGGCATCCGTTTTCACCAATTGATCTGTCGGCGCAGCTATCACTGCGCTTAACACGTTTATCGGTGTTCCTTCTAACGGAATCGTCATTAGTTCTGCTGTATTTTGAAAAGCTACCGCAGGAACCGCTCCCGGCGGACCCTCAGGCCCCGGGGGACCGGGCGGACCCGCCTCCCCTTGCGGACCGCGGGAGCCGGCGGGTCCTCTTTTGCCTTCGGGACCTCGCAGCCCGGGTACGCACAAGGCAGATCGATTTTCATCTGAAGACGGAAACCGTTTTTCCGTCCCTGTTTCCGGACTTTCAAGTTCACATGGTAATTGTTCATACCGGCGTTTCATATGTCTGCTCATATATTTGTAAGGTTTCTGTTTCAATATCATGTATTGATTACGGCCGCTGCTCATATTATCACCCCGGCAATATTCTATTCGCACTGAAGTCATCATGTGCAGGCCCTTCCCATTCCTTACAGAAATAAAAAAAGGCAGACCTGAGTCTGCCTTTTTTCTTCTACCATAACCCTAATACTTTCCACCATAATCCGCCGATCACAAGCCATGTCACAATATGGACGATTGACAGGATAAAGCCGATGGACCACCATTTGCTTTGCGATATATAACCCGCTCCGAAAAAGACCGGAGCCGCTCCTGATCCGTAATGCGTCGTCGAACCGAAAAGGTTGCTGAAAAACGCCAGGCTGAGCGCCGCCAACAGCGGCGGAGCGCCTGCCGCCACGATGACGGCGAGAAATGCCGCATACATGGCGCTGATATGCGCGGTTGCACTCGCAAAGAAGTAATGCGTGTAATAATACACGACAATCAGAATCATAAATGCCACAATCCATGAAAAACCGGAAACAGATGATTTCATCATATCGCTGAACCAAGACACCATGCCGAGCTCATTCAGGAAATTCGCCAGCATCACAAGCGCCGCGAACCAAGTCAGCGTATCCCATGCACCTTGTTCTTTTTTGATGTCCTCCCATGTTAATACCTGTGACAAAAGCAAAACGGATAATCCGATCAGGGCCGTCGTCGTTGCGTCGATATTTAAGCTTCCTCCGAAAATCCACAGCGCAAGCACCAATAAAAAGACGATGACCATGGAAAGTTCGGATTTTTTAAACGGACCCATTTCTTTCAATTTTTCCGTTGCGATTTTAGCCGCGTCCGGTGTTTCTTTAATTTCCGGCGGATACAGCTTATAAATGACGAGCGGCGTAATGATTAAGCTCGCCAATCCCGGTACAATGGCCGCGATTGCCCAGCTTGTCCATGTGATGTCCACCCCTGCGACATCGTGGGCCAGCTTGGCGATCAGCGGGTTCGCCGCCATTGCCGTCAAAAACATCGCAGACGTAATCAAGTTTCCTTGAAAACCGGTTTTTAATAAGAAAGCGCCGATTTTCCGCTCTGTTCCGTCTGCCGGCGTTGATCCGAAAGTTTCGGATAATGATCTGATAATAGGAAAAATAATGCCGCCCGCCCGTGCCGTGTTGCTCGGAATGGCAGGTGATAAAATTAAATCACTGAAAAGCAGTGAATAAGAAAGGCCGAGTGTTTTCTTCCCGAACCGTTGTACGAATACGTAAGAAATCCTGGCGCCGAGCCCGGTTTTGATAAATCCCCGGGAAATAAAAAAGGCGATGACAATCAGCCAGATTGTCTTGTTTCCAAATCCGCTTAACGTATTTTCAATAGATAGCGTTCCCGTTAACGCGGTGACTGCCAATGCAAAAATTGCAATTGCGCCCATTGGCAAGGGCTTGGAGATAAAGCCGATAATTGTTGCGACAAAAATAGCGAACAAATGCCATGCTTTAGGTTCAAGTCCGGACGGCGCGGGAATAAACCAAATGATTAATCCCACAGCAACAGTAATAAGCAAAGGAATGATTTTTACTGCCTGCTGTTTTTTTGCGTCTTTTTCTGAAGCCATTACAGGTCTCCTCCTATTTTGTTGTCTTCCATCCCCTATCCCATTTTACTACTTAACTAAGTTAATAAACGTTTTTGTTAATTAAAAAACACAAAGGAATATTTTCCTTTGTGCTTCTTGTTTATTATTTTAATATACCCGACCCAGCTTTAGATATAACATCTGATTTTACATTTGATGATGAGCCGATGGAACCGTGCAATGACGGTGTCCAGCCGACGGACTGACTTAATCCGTTGGCGGCTGACGCATTAATTGCGGCGCCGTTTAAAAGAGTGCCGTCTTCATGAAGCGCTTTTCCGCCGCTGAAGACGCTGATGACTTTATCAGCAGCCAGTCCCGGCACTTCAAAGACATTATTCTGGGCATATATTTTTGACGCGTGGCCCGCGCCCCACGCATAGCTGAACGGGTATGCGGCGCTTTTAGAGCCTGCGTAAAAATTATTATAAATATGAACCTGCCCGTACCGGACCCGCGGTGCGCGCTGGACGATGTTCTGGTAATAGTTATGGTGAATGGTCACCTTCAGTTTTCCTTCATCCGACGTCTTGCTGTCGCTGTTTCCGATGACGGAGCCTTTGTCATGGTCATGATATTTATTATAGGACAATGTAATATAATTCGCCCCGTTGGCTATATCCGTCTGGCCGTCATGATGCTGATATTTTCTTCCGTAATAGTAGGGAAAACCGCTGTCGGGATTCGATCCGTCATTAAAGGTGCAATGATCGATCCAGATGTGCGTCGCGCCGTTAATGATGATATTGTCATATTCCGAGTTCCAGTTGCCGCTGCTGCCGTCCGTCGGGTCCCATTGCGGAAAATAGTCGTAAGCGTCTTGAAATTCAATGTTGCGGATGATGACATTGTCGACGCCGTTCTTTATATTAAAACTTCCGCCTGTCACTTTGGCATTTGAACCCGAACCGATGATCGTCGTATTTGAAGGAATGTCAATCACGACCCGTGCTTTCTGGTTTTTTTGAGATCGCTGTCTGGCGTCTTCCTGGGTGCCTGACGGCGCTTTTTTCCCCCATTTGTCCGGGTCGTACGCCTTCAGATAAGCGTTGAGATCATATGCCGGATCTTTATAATCATTAAAGCCGAGCGTTTTATTCCGGTCGTCCGTATTCATATTGATTGTGCCTTGTATGTAAATAATCTTCGGCGTGCTGTTGGCGCTTCCCCCTAATGCAGAAACGAGCTGCTGTCTGTTTGATACGGTGTAGACATTCGATGAAGAGGCTTTCGCGCCGCCGGTTGTCCCGCCGGAAGCGGCTCCCCAGCCGTCATTTGTTCCTAACGTCTGCCGTCCCAGGTCAGCGGCATAGACGTCCGCAGGGATCATACATAAACAAACCGCCAGCATAAATAACATTTTTTTCATGAATTGTGCTCCTCCTGATTTTTCATTCCAATTTATTACAATTGAATTCTACCAAATCAGTTGAGAAACGGCACCGAAAATGTACAGCATGTGCCTTTCGGTTTTATTGCGGAAACCGCAAAAAAATCCCAAGGGACCGAAAACCCCTTGGGATCTGTTCAGCTTACGCCCATGATTTTACTTTTTCGTTATCCGTGACAAACAGAAGAACTTTTCCTTCATCTAAGCGCTTTTCAAATTGTGATGCTTCCTCTTCTGAAAAGCCGATTTCGTGAATTTTGTTGCGGAGCTCGTCGCCTTTTTTATTAAACATATTGCCGACCGCGTGTTTAATGCCCGTTTCTTTCGCTCCGATGGTATTGACATCAGTATTATCTGCCAGGCGGTCCGTTCTGTCGTCATCATGAGAAAGCACATATACGTCTTCTTTTGCGACACCCAATTGCTGAAGCTCTTTTACGTCCTGCATCAGTTTTTGATCATTTGTATATTCTCTTACTACCGGTTTCATTGATAAGTCCTCCCTTTTGTTTTTGTATATTGGATGTTTACCCGCTCAACCAAAGGTCAAACAAAAGAAAGAGAGTTCCGGGAAAAAACGGGCAGATTGTCGGTGGATATTTTCCGGCGGGACATGTTACAGTAGGGAAAGCTACATTTATCAGAAAAATAAAAATCTTCATGAGCCGATTAAGCAGGGAGGTGGTTCCTATTCATTACTTTTCACCGGAACAGCGATTTAACGCTTGGGTTGTCAGTGATTTAGTGAAGCAGGTATTCCGCCGGCATACCCGCTGCCCGGATGGAATAAAAGAGCTTACGGTCTTTGCTGAAGATACTTTTCATATTAATATCGATTTCGTTTTCTCTATCATTATCAATATCGGTGATATCGAATCCGTTCTGCCGAAAGAAATTGAAAATAAGCTGGGTTCTTATCTGACCGCGCTTCAGCCCGTCATTACCGCTGACATGCTTCATTCTTCAAAAACGAATGCCTATGAATATTTGGAACATGAGAAAAACACCGATGTGTACCGGTTATTCTTTTAAATACGCATATAAGGAAAGAAGGGCCCTGGCCCTTCTTTTTTTGTTGCCGGCGGACGGTTTGATTTTGTATTCGGGAAATGGTTCGTGTTACATTTGGAACAAACACTCATGTTGAAAGAGGATGCATCATGCCGAAAAATCAGCAGCAGATTCAATTGGCAAGACGCCCTAAAGGCGTTCCCGTCCATGACGATTTCCGCTTTGAAACGATTGCCGTTCCCGAACCGAAAGACGGCGAAGTGCTTGTGAAAACGAGTTATGTGTCCGTTGATCCGTACATGCGCGGACGGATGCAGGATACAAAATCATATGTAGAGCCGTTCGCTTTAGATGAAGCCATAACAGGCGGAGTGATTGCCGAAGTTCTGACAGACGGCGATAAGCTGAAAAAAGGAGATGTTGTGATCGGAAATCTCGCATGGCAGGAATATTCAGCCGTCAATGAGTCCGCCCTCCGCAAGTTGGATACGGATATCGCACCCGCCCAGGCGTATCTCGGCATTTTAGGGATGACCGGACTGACCGCTTACTTCGGGCTGCTCGATATCGGCCGTCCGAAAAAGGGCGAAACCGTCGTCGTTTCAGGGGCTGCGGGCGCCGTCGGCTCAACAGTCGGGCAGATTGCAAAAATCAAAGGCGCGCGGGTTGTCGGCATCGCCGGTTCTGACGAAAAAATCGCGTATCTGAAAGAGGAGCTTCAATTTGATGAAGCCATTAATTACAAAACGGCGGATGATATTCAAAAAGCGCTTGAACAGGCATGCCCTGACGGCGTCGATGTCTATTTTGACAATGTCGGCGGACCGATTTCAGATGCGGTGATAAACCTGCTGAATGAATTCGCCCGCATTCCGGTATGCGGAGCGATCTCTTCATATAATACCGAAAGTGAAGAGGAAGACATGGGCCCCCGCGTCCAGCCGAAGCTGATCAAAACAAAAGCGCTGATGCAGGGGTTCATCGTCAGTGATTATGCTGACCGCTTTTCCGAAGGCGCGAAACAATTGGCCGAATGGCTCAAGGACGGGAAGCTTCATTATGAAGAAACGATTACGGAAGGATTCAGCCATATTCCTGACGCGTTCCTCGGCCTGTTTAAAGGAGAAAACAAAGGCAAACAGATCATCAAAGTCAGTGATCTAAGTTAACATGATGATGAAAAAAGGAGGGCTTTGTCCCCTCCTTTTCTGCTTTTTCGCATCAGCCGCGAAGAATCAAAGTCAGAAAGCCGTCTTCATCAGGCTCCGTATCTTCCAAAGTGAATCCCGCTGCTTGAAAGCAGGCTAAACTGATTTGATTGTCTTTTTCGATGCTTGCCGCCCATTCCCGCACGCCGGTAAACCCAGGATCAGTCAGCAGTTTTTGCAAAATCTGTTTTCCGTACCCTTGAAGCTGGTACAAAGGATTGACGATCAATCCGATATACGCCCGTTCCTCCACAAACTCTATAGAGACCATTCCTGCCGGAAGCTGCCCGTCATATGCCATAATGACAGTATCGTCTTCATCTTTATTCAATCGTGCATACCACGCGTCTAATGGCAGCATCGCATCCATTCTCCGTCTGATGTTATCGTTCTTAAACCAGTGTTCAAGTATTTTCAGCTCACGTTCCTTCAATATTTGAAATCGGTCTATTGAACCCATCTTCCCACTCCCCTGCCCGAACCTTTTCTATTATTTTACAATAAAAAAAGAAGGGCTTCCCGCCCTCCGTTTCTTATTTCTCAGATAATTTTCCGCCTGAATAAACGGCCTCTTTCAGCTCAATTCCGAGTGATTTGGCCATTTTTTTCAGTTTGGATTCTTCCATCGGCGTGACAAGGCTGAGTACGGTTCCCTCTTTACCGGCCCGCCCCGTCCGGCCGGATCTGTGGATATATCCGTCTTCATTCGGGATGTCCGCGTGAATGACGTACGGAAGATCATCGATATCGAGTCCGCGCGCCGCAATGTCAGTCGCCAGAAGCAGCGGAAATTCTCCCCGTTCAAACGCTGATAATATCTTTGCCCGCTCCATTTTTTTCGCTTCTCCATGCAGGATGCCGAGATCCACATGGTGATAGGCGAGTTTTTCCGCATAGACGCTTAAATTTCCGATATCTCTGACGAACACGAGCGCCTGCATGCCGTTTAGCCGTGACAGCTTTTGCAAAAGCTTCACTTTATCCCGCTGATCACAGACGAGATATTGATGCGTGACGCGCGCTTTTTCCGCCGTATTCCGCTCCACTTTCAAAACGGCCGGTTCATGTGCGATGGCATTCAGCACCTCTTCTGTCTCCGGCTGCAGCGTAGCGGAAAAGCTTAAAAGCTGTCGGTCTTTCAGCGTCGTTTTAATGATTTTTTTCATCGTTTCGCGGTGTTCCTTTGTCACGAGCTGATCCGCTTCATCAAGAACGATCGTCTTGACTTCATGCATTTTCAGCTTTTTCGCCTGAATCAATTCGAGCACCCTGCCCGGTGTGCCTGCAATGATATGCGGTTTATTTTTGAGCTTCTCCACCTGCTTTTTCACGTTTGCCCCGCCGATCAAAGACAAAGCGCGAAGATCGGAGCCTTTTTTCCACTCCTGAATCACTTGAAAAATCTGCATCACAAGCTCGCGGGACGGCGCTAAAATGATCACTTGCGGATGTTTCTGTTCCGGGTTGATCCGCTCCAGAACCGGAAGCGTGTACGCCAATGTTTTTCCCGTTCCCGTCGGGGATTCGGCAATGACGTCTTTCCCTTCCATGATCACCTGAGCGGCTTTTTCCTGAATAACGGTCGGCTCCTGAAAACCTGACGCCTCCCAGTTTTCGGCGATAAATGGTTGTGTATGCTGTAAAAATGGCCATGTTTGGGTCATGTCGTTCTCCTCAATTCTTAAAATCTACTCCATAGTATCTCAAATGCACGCGGCAAACGCAATTTTCTTTTTCCTTCCAAGCCTTTTAACAAACGGTCTCCTCCTTTATAATCATAAATGAGAAAGACACATGATAAAAAAAGCGTGTCTGATAACGATAGAGGTGTAATGATGAGTATTTTATCCGTAAAAGATTTAAGCCACGGCTTCGGTGACCGTGCGCTTTTTAACAATGTATCGTTCCGTCTTTTAAAAGGGGAACACGTCGGCTTAATCGGAGCAAACGGCGAAGGTAAATCAACGTTTATGAATATTATTACCGGAAAGCTTGAGCCTGATGAGGGTAAGGTTGAATGGGCGAAAAACGTGCGTGTCGGCTATCTCGATCAGCATACCGTGCTTGAAAAAGGAAAAACGATCCGCGACGTGCTGAAGGATGCGTTCCATTACTTATTTGCGATGGAAGAAGAAATGAACGAGATTTACAACAAAATGGGCGAAGCGGACCCTGATGAACTTGAGCAGCTGCTTGAAGATGTCGGTGTCATTCAGGACGCCCTGACAAACAATGATTTCTACGTGATTGACAGCAAAGTTGAAGAAATCGCCCGCGGCCTCGGCCTGCAGGATGTCGGCCTTGACCGCGACGTCACTGATTTAAGCGGCGGACAGCGGACGAAAGTGCTGCTCGCCAAGCTACTTTTGGAAAAACCGGAAATCCTTCTGTTGGACGAACCGACCAACTACCTTGATGAACAGCATATTGAATGGCTGAAACGCTATTTGCAGGAATATGAAAATGCGTTCATCTTAATTTCTCACGACATTCCGTTTTTAAACAGCGTAATCAATTTGATTTACCATGTGGAAAACCAGGAGCTGACGCGTTATGTCGGCGATTATCATCAGTTTATGGAAGTCTACGAAGTGAAAAAACAGCAGCTCGAAGCCGCCTACAAAAAACAGCAGCAGGAAGTGGCTGAGCTGAAAGATTTCGTCGCCCGCAACAAAGCCCGCGTCAGCACGAGAAATATGGCGATGTCCCGCCAGAAAAAGCTTGATAAGATGGATATGATCGAACTGGCGGCCGAAAAACCGAAACCGGAATTCCATTTCAAGCCTGCGAGAACGTCAGGCAAGCTCATTTTTGAAACGAAGGACTTAGTCATCGGCTACGATACTCCGCTGTCACGCCCGCTCAATCTCAGAATGGAGCGCGGACAGAAAGTCGCCCTGTACGGCGCAAACGGCATCGGGAAAACGACGCTGTTAAAAAGCCTGCTCGGTGAAATCCAGCCGCTGGAAGGCACGGTGGAGCGCGGCGAGCATCAATACACGGGCTATTTCGAGCAGGAAGTGAAAGAAACCAATAACAATACGTGCATCGAAGAAGTGTGGAGCGAATTTCCTTCCTTTACCCAGTACGAAATCCGCGCCGCCCTCGCCAAATGCGGCCTGACGACCAAACACATTGAAAGCCGCGTCTCCGTTCTCAGCGGAGGAGAAAAAGCGAAGGTCAGACTGTGCAAGCTGATCAATTCAGAAACAAATCTACTTGTGCTTGACGAACCGACAAACCACCTGGATGTCGATGCGAAAGAAGAGCTGAAACGCGCGCTGAAAGAATACAAAGGCTCCATTCTGCTGATTTCCCACGAACCCGAGTTTTACATGGATATCGCGACGGAAACATGGAATTGTGAGTCTTGGACGACAAAAGTGCTGTAAACACAAAAAGGAACTCCCGCCCGTGCGGAAGTTCCTTTTTTTCTTAATGTCCGGCTTTTATTCCGGCGAGATGTTTGCGTCCCATGAGAAGGACAAGCATGCCTACAAAAACGACGATCCCGCCTACTGTATATGGAGTGCTTGCGGTGAAGTGTTCTGACAGCATTCCCGCAATCCACGGAGCGAGCGCACCGCCGATAAAGCGGACTGAGCTGTAGGCTGAAGACGCGATTGAACGTTCAACCGGCGCAGCACCCATCACAGCGGTTGTCATGATCGTATTCACCATACCGAGGACAGCACCGGCAACAACGATACATGTAATGATCAACGTCTGATGGTCAGTCCAGACCCCCATAATAACGAGAATGGCCGCAAAGGCGATAAAGAGAACGACGAGCGAACGCACTGTGCCCAGCGCTTTGTGCACGAGCGGCGCCGTAAAGACTGACGTAATTGCCAGCAGAAGGCCCCAGCCGAAGAAGACATATCCGAGACCGTGTTCATCTAAATCCAGCACGAACGGAGAATAAGCAAGCAAAATAAAAAATCCAAAGTTGTATAAGAATGCAGATACTGCCATTGTCAAAAGGCCTTTATATTTGAGCGCCTTCATCGCATCAAACACACCGACGCGTTTCGCCGGTTTCGGCAGCTTCGGCAGCATGAGTGAAATCGCGCAAAGCGCTATAAACATCAGGACAGACACTCCGAAGAACGGAGCGCGCCATGAAAGGCTGCCCAGCTCTCCGCCGGCAAGCGGCCCGACGGAAATTCCCAGTCCGAGCGCGGCCTCATACAGAATAATAGCTTTGGCGCTGCCGCCGACAGATACCCCGACGATGACGGCAAGCGCGGTTGAAATAAAGAGAGCATTCCCAAGCCCCCAGCCGCCGCGATAGCCGACAAGCTGAGCGATTGAACTTGAGCTTCCGCCGAGAGCGGCAAACACGATGATAAAAATAAGTCCGAGAAGCAGCGTCCATTTTGCGCCGATCCGGCTGGAAATCGCGCCGGAGAAAAACATCATAAAACCGGTAACGAGCAAATAACTTGTAAATAACAGTGATACTTCACTAGGTGAAGCATGTAATTGTGCGGCGATCGCCGGAAGAATCGGATCGACAAGACCGATTCCCATAAAGGAAATCACACAGGCAAACGCAACCGCCCAAACGGCTTTCGGCTGGCTGAATAAGCCTGTTTTCTGTTGTGATGATGTATCCATTTGACCAGACCTCCTGTTTTATCCATTAAAAGAAACGCTATATCCATAGCGTTTACAGCAAAATCATTCGATTGATTGAATGGCGCGGTCAGCTTTTTCTTTCATTCCGTTAAGGCGCGTTTTAAAATGCTGAAATGTGCTGATCTTCTCATCAATCATCTCAAGCTGGTGGTTCAAAGCGTGCTGAATCTCTTCCAGCTTTTCTTTCCGTTCCTTCGGATCCAGTGACAACAAGTACCCCTCTTTGTTTAATTCCAGCTGACGGCTCATCTCCATAAACTGCTGAAGCTCCTGAAGGGAAAAACCGAGCACTTCTTTAGTGCTGGTGACTTTTTCGAGCTCTTCCATATCATCTTCAGAGTAAAGCCGGACGCCGCCTTCTGTCCGTTTAGGAGCAGGAATCAAACCAATCTCCTCGTAAAAACGAATGGTTCGTTTTGTCAGTCCGCTTCGCTTGGCAACTTGATCAATCTTCATCCATTCCAAGGTGAATCCCCCTCTTGTCGTATCTGTTTCTATTATACACCATTTGAACCTTAACGTAAACGTAAACTTTCTATGCCGGATAAACTTGGCTTGGAAGGAACCTTTGTCTTTAAAGCGCCGGGAGACATTTGTTTAAAACAAAAAGCCGGGATGACCCGCCATCTTCTCGGGGGTCGTACCGGCTTTTCTTAATTCTCAAGTTCTTCAATCATCAGTGACAATTCGGTCCAGCGTTCCATCGCCGCTTCAAGCTCTTCAGCCGTTTTTGCCTGTTCGGCCATCAGTTCTTGTATCTTTCCGAAATCACTTCCCGCTTCAGCGATTTCCGCTTCCAGACGCTGATGCTTTTCTTCAAGGCCGGCGATTTTGTCTTCGATGCCGTCCCATTCGATCTGATCCTTGTACGAAAGCTTTTTGCGCTTTTTCTTCGGCTCTTCTTCCGCCTTTTTTTCTTCGGCCGGCTGTTTTACCGCCGTCTTCTTCGCTTTTGCTTGTTCCATGTATTCACTGTACGAACCTTGGAAACGGGAAATGATGCCGTGTCCTTCAAATACAATCAGGCGGTCCACGACGCGGTCAAGGAAATAGCGGTCATGGGATACAGTGATGACGACGCCCGGGAACTGTTCGATATAATCCTCGAGCACGCTTAATGTTTCTGTGTCCAGATCATTGGTCGGTTCATCTAAAAACAGCACATTCGGCTCCTGCATCAGTACATTCAGCAAGTACAGACGGCGCTTTTCCCCGCCCGACAGCTTTCTGATATATGTCTGCTGCATCGGACGCGGGAACAGAAAACGCTCAAGCATTTGTTCCGCGGTGATGACATCGCCTTCCGCCGTTTTGACGATTTCAGCCGTCTCTTTTATATAGTCAATGACTTTCATATCACCGTTCATTTCGCTGTGATCCTGGGTGTAGTAGCCGATCCGGACCGTCTGCCCGATGGTGATATTACCGCTGTCAGGCTGAATTCTGCCGGCGAGGCTGTTTAAAAGTGTCGTTTTCCCGATTCCGTTCGGCCCGATGATGCCGATTCGTTCCCCCGGGATGACAAGCTCATTAAACTGGCTGATCAGCGCTTGGCCGTTATAGGTAATGGCGACGTTATCGGCTTCGATTACTTGTTTTCCGAGACGGTGGGAACCGATCGCGAAATCGAGTGATCCGGAGACTGCCGGCCCTTTTTGCTCCTTGAGCGCCTCCGCTCTGTCCACTCTCGCTTTTTGTTTCGTCGAGCGCGCTTTCACTCCTCTTCTGAGCCACGCCAATTCGCGGCGCAGGAGGTTTTGACGTTTTGTTTCTTTCTGCTCCGCCAGCGCTTCCCGTTCGGCCCGTTTTTCCAGGAATACTTCATAGTTTCCTTTATACGTATAAAGGCTGCCTCTCTCAAGCTCGTAAATTCTGTTCGTCACCCTGTTCAGAAAATATCTGTCGTGCGTGACAAGCATAACGGCGCCCGGATATTGCGATAAGTAGCCTTCCAGCCATTCAATCGTTTCATTGTCCAAGTGGTTTGTCGGTTCATCTAAAATGAGCAGGTCAGCCGGCTGGATGATGTTTTTCGCAATCGCGACGCGCTTTCTCTGGCCGCCGGACAGCTCACTGACATCCTTCATCAGATCGGTGACGCCAAGTTTGGTTAAAACCGTTTTGGCTAACGTATTCGCCTCCCACGCATCATTCGCGTCCATTTGGGCCTGCGCATCAAGCAGGTGTTTCTGGCGCTGGTCATTTTCCGGTTCTTCATTCAGCGCCTGAAGCGCTTTTTCGTATTCTCTCATCGTTCTCATGACGGCTGATCCGCCGGAATAAATATGTTCAAGAACGGTTTGTCCGGCCGGAAGCTCAGGGTCCTGATGCAAAAACTCAATATGCACGTTTCCTGAAGACGTAATCTCGCCTTCCTCCGTTGATTCAAGGCCGGCAATGGTTTTCAGAAGCGTAGACTTCCCCGTTCCGTTCGGGCCGATTAAACCGATTCTTTCATTCTCTTCAATATGAAAGGAGATATGGTCGAATAATGTCTTATCTCCGTATGTTTTATAAAGGTTTTCCGCTTTTATGATGCTCATGGTTCCTATCAATCCTCACGTAAGTTCATGTGTTCATTTTAAATCAGGCGCTGGAATAAAACTAGTAAAAGGACAGACAAATTTCCTGGAAGAGATCATTTTGTCCGAAGAATGTTTCCGCCTCTCCTTTTATACACTGGAGGGGAAGAGGTGATGACATGATCAGCGTCAGTTTGTGCGTTATCGTGAAAAATGAAGAGGAAGTGCTTGCGGGCTGTCTTGATTCCGTCAAAGACATTGCGGATGAAATTGTGATTGCTGATACGGGCTCGACCGACCGGACGAAAGAAATCGCGGCCCGTTATACGGATAAAATTTATGATTTTGAATGGATCGATCACTTTGCGGCCGCCCGTAATTTTGTGTTTTCGAAAGCGGAAATGGATTATATTCTGTGGCTGGACGCCGACGATATGCTGACGGAAAAGGACCGTGAAAAGCTGATTGAACTAAAGGCGTCGCTTTCAAAAGAGGTGGACGCGGTATCCATGTATTATCACGTCGGCTTTGATGATCGGGGAGAGGTCAGCTTCAGATACCGCCGCAACCGACTCGTCAAGCGTGAAAAAGGATTCCGCTGGATCGGAGCCGTGCATGAGTATCTTGAAGTATACGGAAACATCATAGAAACCGATATTGCCGTCACACACCGGAAATCCGAGAAAAAGCACTCGCCTCCCTCGGACCGCAACCTGAAGATTTATGAGAAAATGGCGGAAAACAGTGAAACGATGACACCGCGCGATTTGTTTTACTTCGCGAATGAATTAAAGGATCACGGCCAGTATCAGCGCGCCATCACATATTATCACCATTTTCTTTCCACAAAACAGTGCTGGATCGAAGACGAGATCAGAACGTGCCAATATCTATCCGATTGCTACAGGGCGGTCGGCCATGAAGAGGCCGCCATGACGTCTCTCTTAAAATCATTTCTGATCGATTGTCCGCGGCCGGAGTTCTGCTGCAGGCTCGGCGACTATTTTGCGGAGAAACGGCAATACCGGCAGGGCGTGTTTTGGTATGAGCTCGCCCTATCCGCCAAAAGCAGCGATGCAGGCTTTACCCAGCTCGAATATTCCACCTGGTACCCCCATCTGCAGCTCTGCGTCTGCCACTGGCAGCTCGGCGACAGAGAAAAAGCGAAGATTCATAACGACAAAGCCGCCTCCTATCATCCGTCACATCCGAGTGTCCTGTATAATCAAAACGTGCTCGGCACATAACATCGAAAAAAGAGCTGCCCCCGTATGCAGGGCAGCTCCTTTTTGATTACGCTGTCGGAATTCCTCCGCTGACACTGTAAATTTGGGATGTCACATAGCTCGATTCTTCTGAGGCCAAAAAGACATAAATCCCTGCCAGCTCCGCCGGCTGTCCGGCACGCTGTAATGGAACGGCCGGTGTTTCCTTGCCGAATTTCGGAATGTTTTCACCGGGCTGTCCTCCGGAAATCTGCAGCGGCGTCCAGATCGGCCCCGGCGCTACCGAGTTGACTCTGATTCCTTTATTCGCCAGCTGCTTTCCTAGGCCGACGGTAAAACCGATAATGGCATGTTTCGTCGCAGCATAATCCAACAGCATCGGGCTTGGATTATACCCTTCTACGGACGTTGTCGTGATAATAGACGCGCCTTCCGGCAGATACGGAAGCGCGGCTTTGACGAGCCAATACAGCGAGAATACGTTGACTTCAAATGTTTGATAGATTTGTTCTGTGGCAAGATCGCTGATATCATCCACTGCCTGCTGTTTGCCGGCGACAAGAACGAGCGTGTCAAGACCGCCAAGCTCTTGATACGCTTTTTCCGCCAATTCTCCGCAAAACGCTTCATCGCTTAAATCTCCCGGCAGCAGAACAGCTTTTCTTCCCTCTTTTTCAATTAACGCTTTCACTTCTTCGGCATCCGGCTGTTCCTCAGGCAGATAGTTAATGGCCACATCCGCCCCTTCCCGGGCATAAGCAATCGCGGCGGCCCGGCCGATACCTGAATCGCCGCCGGTGACGAGGGCTTTTCTTCCCTTCAGCTTGCCGGCTCCTTTATAGCTTGTTTCACCGCAGTCCGGCACAGGCTTCATCTCTTTCTGCAAACCGGGCGGTTCTTGATATTGTTTTGGAAATTCATCATGATCATATTTCGTCAGCGGGTTGTGCAGATTTGCATCAGACATACAAGACTCTCCTTTATCATTGGTGATGTATTCGTATGTGTACCCCTGAGCATGACGGATCAAACGTGTAAGTGCAGTTTCCGATTGATAAGGGAAAACAAAAAAGGAGCCCGTAAGCTCCCTTTTTTTATGATTCTCCGAGCACGTTTTCAGCCATTTTCGCTAAATGCTGGGCGCTTCCTGAAATCTCCTGCATCGTGGCAGAAATTTGTTCTACCGCCGCCGCTTGGCCGTCCGTGTTCTGGTTGATGGATTCAATTGAGTCCTCCAGCCCTTTCAGCAGGCTGTGGATTTTTTTCGTAATCTGGTCAATTTGACCGACATTGTCTTTTGAATGAGTGGCAAGCTTGCGGATCTCATCCGCCACCACGGAAAAGCCCTTGCCGGATTCTCCTGCTCTCGCGGCTTCAATGGCCGCATTCAAACCGAGCAGATTGCTTTGATCCGAGATGCCCTTGACAGTGACGGAAATGTCGGCGATTTCTCCCGCGCTTTCACTGACTTGTTTCGCCTGAGCGGAAATCCCGGTCATCTGTGCTGAGAAACCGCTGATGGATTCTGAGATATCCGCGATCGCCGAAGCGGTCTGTTCCACGACGGCGGACAGGCTTTCAGCGACATCATGAAGCTTGGCTGATTTTTCAAGGCTCGTGCCGAGACCGACGCCGCCGATGACTTTTCCGTTTTCATCATGAAGCGGAATCGCTCTGGCGATCAGCGGAAATCCGAACAGCTCTTTCGGCACCATGCTTGTCTTCTTCTGATTCATGCGGATCGCGTCTGTAATGATGTCCCCTTTTTGCAGCGGGTCTCCCGGCTTTACATTAAGAGAAAACGTTTTAGCCGGAATATTCACGATTAATTTTTCTGTATCATAAATTCCGATGGTGATGTCATCTTGGATCAGGCTGTTTAAAAAAGGCGCAACTTTGACAAAAGCGTCAAGCAGGCTGTGCGTTTGCTGCTCCGTCTGTATACTCATTTCTTTCACTCCTTCTTAATATGGGAATTGACGTTTTTCATGCTGAACCGAAATCCATTTCAGCGTGGTGAATTCTTCAAGGCTCCATTCGCCGTTCAGCCTGCCGAGACCTGATTGTTTCTCGCCGCCGAACGCAACGTTCGGTTCATCATTAATGGTCGTATCGTTGACGTGAATCATGCCGGTTTCGATCCGCTTAGCAAACTCAACGCCCCGCTCCACGTTTGCCGTATGCACGGCTCCGCTTAAACCGAACGGTGTCGCGTTTGCGATGCTTACCGCTTCATCCTCCGTTTCAAACGGCATGATGCAGACGGCCGGTCCGAACAGCTCCTCCTTCGCGATGCTCATCTCAGGTTTCACATCTTTTAAAATGACGGGCTCAGCGACCGTTCCGCTGAATCGGCCGGACAGCACCGGAACCGCTCCCTCTTCTATCGCTTTTTCGACAGACCGTCTCAGACCTTCCGCCTGTCTCTCATTGATTAAAGGACCGATAACCGTATCAGGGTCCATCGGATCGCCGACTTTCAGCGATGACACTTTCGCTTCGTAAAGCTCTGTAAATTTGTCATATACAGATGTGTGAACGAGCACGCGGTTCGCCGACATACAGATCTGGCCTTGATGCGTAAACCGGCTGAATACGGCCGCATTGACGGCGTATTCAAGATCAGCATCCTCAAGCACGATCAGCGCGCTGTTTCCGCCAAGCTCCAACAGCGGTTTTTTAAAGTGTTTGACCGCAAGCTGTCCGATATAGCTGCCCACTCCGGTTGAGCCTGTAAATGAGATTATCCGCGGCACGGGATGCTCAACAAAGCTGTCGCCGATCTCCCCGATATCCGTCACGATGACATTCAGCAGCCCGTCCGGTACGCCGGCCGCTTCAAAAATTTTCGCGATAAGCGTTCCGCCGCAAATCGGCGTTTCTTCATGAGGCTTCAGCACGACGCCGTTCCCCGCGCCGAGTGCCGGCGCAACAGATTTCATCGAAAGGAAAAACGGGAAATTAAACGGGCTGATCACCCCCACGACTCCGGCGGGTATTCTGTACAGCCTGTTTTCTTTTCCGTCAATCGTGGACGGGAGAATTTTCCCTTCCATCCGCACCGGAAATGTTGCGGCTTCTTTTATCATATTTTTGACAAGTCCGATTTCAAACTCAGCCTTCAGCCGTGTTCCGCCAAGCTCCTCCATGATTAAGTAAATAATCGCTTCTTCGTGCTCTTCAATGAAAGAAACGGCTTTTTCCAAAATGGCCCGCTTTTTAAAAGGGTTTACTTTGTCCCATTCTTGTTTCGCAAGAGCCGCGGCGCGATATGCCGCATCCACGTCATCAGGCGTCGCTTTTCGGAATGAGGTGATGACTTTTTGAGTATAAGGATTTCTGTTTTCCAATACGTTCCGGCTGCTTCCATCCCTCCATCGGCCGCCGATAAACTGCTTATTTAGTTCTTCATATTGAAACATGTAAACATCTCCCTTTCACCGAAACTTGAAATTAGTTGATGAGTCATCTTTTGTATCGGTCTTAAGGTGAGAAAATTGAACTATTTCACAATAAAATTCCCTTTCCTTCCGTGCATCGACGCTTTTTAGCTTTGTCCTTTTAAAGTGGAAAATTCTTTAATTGACTGCGAGAAATTTCGACAATATAATACAAACGTCAGTGTATATAATGATAAGAATATTATGAATTTTCAGGAGGACCCATATGTCTTTACTATTTCGGAAAAAGCCGCTGGCCGACTTAAAGGCCCAGAGCAAACAGACCAGCCTGTCCCGCTCGTTAAGCGCTTTTGACTTGGTTTTGCTCGGAATCGGCTGTGTTGTCGGCACGGGGATTTTTGTGATTACCGGGACTGTGGCCGCGACAGGCGCAGGACCGGCTTTGATTCTGTCGTTTGTGCTCGCGGGCCTTGCCTGCGCGCTCGCCGCGTTTTGTTATGCGGAATTTTCTTCATCCATTCCGATTTCAGGCAGCGTATATACGTATTCATATGTCACTCTCGGTGAGTGTCTCGCGTTTTTAATCGGATGGGACTTAATGCTTGAATATGTTATCGCGCTCGCCGCCGTCGCAACCGGCTGGTCATCCTATTTCCAGTCGCTTCTTGCAGGCTTCGGGCTGCATATTCCGGAGGCGCTGACCGCCGCACCCGGCAGCAAAACGGGTGCCGTGTTCAACCTGCCGGCCGTTATCATTATTTTGGTCATTACCGCGATTGTTTCAAGGGGCGTGAAAGAAAGCACCCGCTTTAACAATGTCATTGTATTGATGAAAATTGCGATCATTCTGCTGTTTATCGTCGTCGGTTTCGGCTACGTGAAACCGGAAAACTGGTCGCCGTTTATGCCGTTCGGAATGAAAGGCGTCATCACGAGCGCCGCGACCGTTTTCTTCGCGTATCTCGGATTTGATGCCGTGTCAAACGCGTCGGAAGAAGTGAAAAACCCGCAGAAATCAATGCCGGTCGGAATCATCGGCGCGCTTGCCATCTGCACCGTCCTTTACATTACGGTATCGCTTGTCCTGACGGGAATGCTTTCGTATACCAAGCTGAATGTCGGAGACCCTGTATCTTTCGCGCTCCAATTTGTCGGCCAGAACAAAATAGCAGGCATTATTTCCGTCGGCGCGATTATCGGGATTACAACGGTCATGCTCGCTCTGCTTTACGCTCAGGTGCGCCTTACATTTGCGATGAGCAGAGACGGCCTCTTGCCCCGCATGTTTTCCAAGGTTCACCCGCGTTTTAAAACACCGTTTCAAAACACATGGGTGACGGGGATCGCTGCCGCCGGGATCGCAGGTTTTATTGACCTGGGAACCTTGGCGCATCTCGTCAATATGGGAACCTTGGCGGCCTTTACGGTCATTGCGATCGCCGTCATCGTTTTAAGAAAGAAACATCCGGAGATCAAATCTTCCTTCCGTGTTCCTTTCGTGCCTTTTGTGCCGATCATCAGCGCATGCTTATGCCTGTATCTCGCAAGCAGCCTGCCGGGCGTGACATGGCTCGCCTTTGTCATCTGGATCGCCGCCGGGATCGTCGTTTATATGATGTATTCGAGAAAACACAGTTTGTTAAATAAATAAAAAGGGAGGCTCTTTTTTCTGTTTGAGAAAGAAGAGCCTTTTTTGCACTTGATAATTCATTCACCTTATGAATAATATGGTGTATGCTTCGTTTACATAAAAAGGAGGAGAATCACTTTGGCAATTGCCGCCCCGCTTAAAGAAAAACCTGTCCATCGTCCCGAGACAACCATGTATTCTATTCTGTTCATTATCGGGATCTGTCATCTGCTGAACGATTCACTGCAAGCGGTGATTCCGGCGATGTTTCCGATTTTGGAACGTTCCATGAATCTTACATTTACGCAGCTCGGAATTATCGCCTTTACGCTGAATATGGTGTCTTCCGTGATGCAGCCCGTCATCGGCTGGTATACGGATAAACGCCCGATGCCGTATGCTTTGCCGCTCGGACTCACCGCAAGCATGCTCGGCATTTTAGGTCTCGCGTTCGCCCCGTCTTTTCTGACGATTTTATGCTGTGTCTTTTTTATCGGCCTTGGCTCCGCCGTCTTTCATCCTGAAGGATCGCGTGTCGCTTACATGGCCGCCGGCGAAAAGCGCGGATTGGCGCAATCGATTTACCAAGTCGGAGGGAATACCGGCCAGGCGATGGCGCCCTTGATTACCGCGCTGATTCTCGTTCCGCTCGGTCAATTCGGCTCTGTCTGGTTTACGCTAGTCGCCGCAATCGCTGTGCTGTTTCTCATTTATATCGCCAAATGGTATAAAGGCCGCCTTATTCATTTGCGCGCCGCAAGTAAAAAATCACCGGCCGCCGCTGTGCAGACCGTGATTACAAAACCGATTATTCTCGCCCTTATCATGATTATCTTCTTAATTTTCGCGCGCTCCTGGTATGTGAGCGCGATCGGCAACTTCTATACGTTCTATGCGATGAATGCCTATCATGTCAGCATTCAGCAGGCACAGAGCTACATCTTCGTCTTTTTATTTTTCGGAGCTGTCGGAACGTTTCTCGGCGGGCCGCTTGCAGACCGTTTCGGAAAGCGGAACGTCATCATCGTTTCCATGACGGCATCGGCTCCCTTGACGATTTTCCTTCCGTTTGCGGGACCTGTCATCGCCTATGGCGTACTGGCGCTGATCGGCGTTGTTCTGATGTCCAGCTTCTCCGTGACGGTTGTCTACGCGCAGGAGCTTGTTCCCGGCAAAATCGGAACGATGTCAGGGCTTACGGTCGGGCTCGCCTTCGGAATGGGCGCGATCGGAGCGGTTGCGCTCGGAGCTCTTATTGATTCAGCGGGATTGACGCCGACCATGACAGCCGTCGCCTTTCTGCCCGTTTTAGGTCTGCTCGCCTTTGTCCTGCCGAGCGACAAAACATTAAAAGAATGGCATTCATAAAAAAATCCCTGCCGAAAAGGCAGGGATTTTATGTTTCAACCGTATAAAAATGAGTGTCAGGAACCGCATATTTCGGAATAAACCCGTCTCTGAAATCAGGAAACGCTTTTTGAATTTCATCAATCCATTTTTTTACGTTTTTGATGTACGGGACGTAAATCATACTGACTGTCGCCTCATCATCAATGTGATAGTACCAGCAGAGATTGAATTCGTTCTCCGTGACGAGCGTAAAGCCTGAAAAATGATAAAAAATCAGCGGGGTGTCATTGACATATACAGCCCCGTCGCGCAGGCTGACGTCATATTGCTCAATATTCCACAGCGCCGCATTCGCGCCGATCGACTCCGTGACATGCACGTGTTCAAACTGCGCGGGCCACTTTTCAACATACCTTTGGTCACCGTATGTCTTTTTTTCTTCATTCATCTCCACCGTACAATAGGAGATGCAATCCTGTCTCCACTGCCAGACCGCCCGATACGCTTCCCCGGTATTCCGCGCGCCGACAAACCCGGTGTTGTACTGCCCCGTCAGCTTGTAATAAGACGCAAACCGTTCTGAATTGCGGTGATCCGTCAGAAAAAGGGAAGCATCCGGCTTTTCCGCAAACAGCTCGCCCGCATCTGAGAAGAAAAAGAGATCGGTGTCCAAATGGGCAAAATATTCGGCTTCATCATACTCCGTCATCACATGGAACAGAAAAGCCGGCTTCAGCGTCCAGCAATATTCATGAAACGTCCGGCCGCCCTTTGCTTCAAGCAGCTCCGGGTTCTCCATTTCATGGAGCTGAACCGCCGTGACATGTTCCCACGGCACCTGCTGAAGCAGTTCGTACGCTTTCTGATCGACACACAGCACATACAGATGAAAATCCCGGCAATGCTCATGGAGAGAATGAATCATCGGCATCAGTTTAAAGATATGCGTTCTGGAAACAATGGTTGAAAAATGATATTTACTCACCATATCACATCCAATTTATTTAAGATCCACATGCAGTAAATCAGCAGTCAGCGCTTTGAACGCCCTTGCAAAGTGCGTGACGCCCAGCTTTTTTTCCGCTTTTGCCAAAAGCTTTCCGACCTCCGGCAGCTGGAAGCTGTTCGCCGTGATCCGCGGGCTTTTCGTCTTCCAGTCCGGGTCAAGGTTGCGGTCTTTAACCGCGTGCAGCAGCTCGAGAAAAATGTGCAGCAGGCTTTCATATTTCTCATAATCAAGCAGCACTTCGATATCTGCCATCATGCTGTTGGTTAACTCCGCGTCAAACGGTCCGTTAAACGCGAGGTGCACGTCAAGCGAATGAATGTCATTGTACTTGTCGCACATGTACGCGATATTCGCCCTGATGTCATCAACGGAAGCGCAGTTGCTCGGATGCTCCTGATGGACGCTCATGATATCGCGCCGCAGCTGAAATCTCATTCCCGACTGATGAAGCCTGATGCCGAGATCATAATCTTCAAAGCCGTATCTGACAATGCCTTCATCAAACAGGCCGAGATCTTCCACGTGCTGCCTCTTAACTGATGAATTGTTCGTAATGAAAAAACGCCACGGCAGACGGTAGCCGTTCAAATCATCTCCGTATTTTTCCAAAATGCTTTTCAGCACCCGGATAAAGTCGGTATCTAAATCAAAGCATCGGTCAAGAAAGCTTCCGTCTCTGATGTCACTTTCATCAAGGAGCGCCTCTTTATCGCCCGGCAGCTCTTCATACAGTTCGGCGAGTTTTTCCTTATGCTCTTTTTCAAAACGGTCATAATAAAAACTGTAAATCCGCTTCCAGAACATACCGCATACGACAAGATCGTCCCGGTTCTCATGAGCCTTGATATGCTTCGCCACCAAATCCTTTTCGGCAAGCATGTCGCTGTCATGGAAAATCAAAATATCGCCTCTGGCATTGCGGACCGCCTGATTCCGCCCGTAAGCGATCCCTCTGTTTTCTTTAATTCTTACAAAAATCAGCGGAAAATTCGCGCTGAATGATTCAAGCATGGATAAGGTTCCGTCTTCCGAACCGTTGTCAGCCACAATCACTTCGAACGGCTCTGTGCATTCCTGTTCATTCAGGGACAGCAGGCTGTTATAAAGCCTCTCCTTGGAATTATATGCGGGAACAATGACGCTTGCCTTCACTTTTCGTTCACTTCCTGTATATGATCATTTATTTGTTATCATCCTCAGATGCAAAGCCGCTGAACTCCGGGCAGACGGCGCTGACCGTCCCGATCACCCGCTTCAGAATGTCCTGATAAAGCTGATGGACAAACGGCAGGTCGGTCCGGTCCGTCTCATGAATCTGCCGAATGTCGCCGGCTGTGACGATCCGGTATCCGCTGAAATGATAGAAAATCAGCGGACTTCCGTCTTCGAGCACAAGACGCCCGTCCTTCCATGAAAACGTGTGGCGGCCGTAATTCCAATGGCCGATATTCACGCCGGGCGTGGTGATGTCACACACATTCGGGAACAGGCCGGACATGTAATCCAAGTAGCCTTGATCTCCGAATTTTCCTTCGCCCGGCGCATTTTTGCATTCTTCCAGGCAGCGTTCTTTCCACCATCTGAGACAATCTGTGCCGGCACTGTCGGTTTTGAAGCTGAGAAAACCGGAATTATACCGGCCTAAAAGACGTTGCAGCATGTCGATTTCCTGTTTTTCAAATGAGGGAATGACGATATCGCCCCGTGACAGAAGCACCGAACAATCCGGCTGATTGTCAAAAATCGCGCGCGGATCAGCGAAGAAAAACAAATCGGCATCAATGTACGTGACACGCTCTAATTCCGGATGTCCGTCCAGCACGAATTCGAGAAATACCGGCTTCACCGTCCAGCAGTATTCGCTCTGATTCCTCGTCCGCTTCAGTTCAAGGAGCTCCTCATTTTCCAGTGCGGACACCTGAATCAAGGTGACATTATCCGGCCGCATTGCCTGAAGCACGTCATAGGTGTCTTGATCCATACACAAAGTAAAAATGGGGGCGTCCGCCTGAACCGCTTTCAATGAGCCGAACAAAGCGATAGCCTGATACAGCCTTCCTTTTGATAAAACTGTGCAATATGCGCTTGTCACGTCTTTCTCTCACCTCTGTTTCTGTTACTTTTGAAAAAAGGCTTTATACCATTCGATCGTTTTTTCCAATCCTTCATCAATGGTATGCGCGGGCGTCCAATTCAGAAGCTTCCTCGCCTTTTCCGCTGATAAATATTGGTGCTTGATTTCGTGGCTTCCCTGGTTGAGCACTTTCGGCTTGAGGTCACTGTCCATGGCCTTAAGAATTTTTTCTACAAGTTCCAGCACCGTCAGCTGAATCTCATTGCTGAAGTTGAACGCTTCTCCCGCAAGATTGAGCTCCTCCATCTTTTCCGCCAGCAAAAGGTATGCCTCGACCGCATCCTCGATGTAAAAATAATCACGGATAAATGTGCCGTCGCTGCGGATTTCCGGCGCTTCACCGTTCAGCACGAGCTGAATCGTCTGCGGAATAATCCGGTTGAAGTTCAAATCCCCGCCGCCGTACAAGTTGCCGCAGCGCGTAATACAGACCGGAAGTCCGTACGTATTAAAATATGTGTGGCTTAACAAATCGGCACAGCTTTTTGATACGTCATACGGATGTTTGCCCTGAAGAGGCATGTTTTCATCGTACGGCAGTGTCGGCTGGTCGCCGTATGCTTTATCACTGGACGCGACGATCACCCGTTTGATGAGCGGATGCCTGCGGCACGCTTCAAGGATATTCCATGTGCCGAGAATATTGGCTTCAAATGTGGAAATCGGATTGCGGTTTGCGACGCCGACGATCGCCTGAGCGGCTAAATGAAAGACCGTGTCAATTTCATATTCGCCCAGCGCCCGCTCAATCACATCCAGATCTTCAAGCGCGCCGTGCACGATATTCATTTGCTTCACTTGTTCTCCCTGATACAGGTTCGACTTGGGCACAGTGTCACGGACAAGTCCCGTCACATTAGCCCCCTGATCGATCAGTTCCTTCACCAAGCAGCTTCCTAAAAGACCTGTACATCCCGTCACAAACACATTTTTATTTTTCCAGAAACTCAAACTTGATCACCATACCTTCCATACATGTTGTCCCCGGTCCCACATCTTGTTGATTTCCAGCAGGTTTTTATACGTATCGATCGCCGTCCAGAAACCGTAATGCCGGTATACCGCCAATTCGCCGTCCTTTGCCAGCTCCTTCAGCGGTTCTTCTTCAAACATGACGTCCCTGTCTTTCGGCAGATAATCAAATACCTTCGGGCTGAGCACGAAAAATCCGCCGTTGATGATGCCGTCACTTGAGGTTTTTTCAGAAAAGCTTTTCGCCATACCGTCTTCAACCGTCAGCGTTCCGAATTGCGAGGTCTTTTCTATACCGGTGACGGTCGCCGCAGCCCCTTTTGATTGATGATAGCTGATCAGATGAAACAGGTTGATGTTGGCCAGTCCGTCCCCGTACGTCATAAGAAAGGTTTCATCACCGATGATGTCCTTCGCCTGTAAAAGCCGCCCCGCTGTCTGCGTGTGTTCCCCCGTGTCTAAAAAAGTGATTTTCCACGGCTCGGATGTTCCCAATATCCGCACTTCTCCGGTAGAGCTGTCCAGCGTCATGCTGTGATTCTTCCAGTCATAATCTAAGAAATATTCCTTAATCATCTCTCCTTTGAAACCAAGAAGCAGGATAAATTCGTTCACGCCATAGTATTGATAGAGTTTCATAATATGCCATAGAATCGGTTTGCCGCCTATCATGGCGAGCGGTTTGGGACGTTCATTGGTGATTTCGCTCATTCTCGTTCCTTTTCCGCCGCAGAGAATGACTGCTTTCATCTCTACCCCTCTTCTCTGTGAATATTGGATTCGAAACCGCCCGTATAAGAGAAACCAACCCGATAATTTGTCCGATTCTCTATCACCGGTTTCAAAATCTACTGTAAGATATGAGAGATTGGCGCCCTTTGTGACCAAAAGCTCTCTCTTTTTTCAGATTGGTGAAGATACACACAAAAAAAGAGCCTCACGGAAATTCCGTAAGGCTCTTTCTATTATTTATTATCCTGATTCAGCTTTTCTTTGCCGTAATGATATTTAGACGGATCAACCGGCGTAAAGTCGCTCAATTTGTGGAATCTGAGCAAGTCTTTGTACATCACGCTGTCAGACAGCTTCAGCTGCTCTGTGACTCTGGCTTTCAGGTTTTTCGTTTCCTGATTGCCTTTCAGTTCTTTTCCTGTCTTCGTATCGTATACGACATTGGAGATGGAAGTATATTTCGGCGTGACGTAATCTCCGTTACGGAACGTCACCGTATCATCATGGTCTTTCGAGAAGAGATCGGTGCCGAAATTAATATATTTCTTAGAATCGATGCCTTCCAAGTGAAGGATCGTCGGCACAACGTCCATTTCACCGCCGTACGTATGGTTCACCCCGCCTTTTTTGCCGGGGATGCGAAGCATAAGCGGCACACGCTGATTCTGCGCGTTTTGATAAGGCGTAATTTCTTTGCCGAGAATTTCTTTCATCGCGCGGTTATGGTTTTCAGAGATTCCGTAGTGGTCTCCGTAAAGCATAATCACCGAGTTGTCATATAAACCGGATGACTTCAGATCTTTAAAGAACTGTTCAAGCGCTTCGTCGAGATAACGCGCCGTCTGGAAATAGTCATCCACAGTCGCGTCGCCCGTTTTCGCTTTTTCGATCGTTGCGTCTTTTTCATCAAGCGTAAACGGATAATGGTTCGTCAGCGTGAGCAAATGCGCGTAGAACGGCTGTTTCAGCGATTGAAGCTTCGGTATGGATTCTTTGAAGAACGGTTTATCCTTCAGTCCCATATTGACAAGGTTGTCATCAGACATATCGTATGTGCTGGCGTCAAAGAATTTATCGTAGCCGATATGTTTGTAAATCTGGTCACGGTTCCAGAATGATTTGTAGTCACCGTGTAAAACGGCGCTTGTATAGCCCTCACTTTGGTCAAGGATGGCAGGAAGCGATTGATACGTGTTTTCCCCTTTTGTCACGAAGGCTGACCCTTCAGGCAGTCCGAACAGGCTGTTATCCATCATCAGCTCGGCGTCAGATGTTTTACCTTGGCCCGTTTGGTGGAAAAAGTTATCAAAGTACGTCATGTCCTCTCCGCCGCGGGCGAGTTTATTCAGGAACGGCGTGACTTCTTTTCCGTCAAGTTTGTAATTGATCAAAAACGATTGGAAGCTCTCCAGGTGAATCTTAATGATGTTTTTGCCTTTGGCCTTGCCGAAATACTCGGCGTTCGGCTTCGCATAATGCGACGATGTGTAGTTTTCAACGCTCGTCAGGTCATCGCTGCTGGCATATGCCCGCTGTGATTCCGTCTGCGCCGTCTGTACGCCGTCATAGATCGTGTAATTATAAAGGCCTAAGTATTTTACAATGTAATTGCGGTCAAACGTTCTTGTCAGCAGCTCCGGGCGGTCCTCTTCGGCAATCGCCAGGTTCACGAAGAACAACACAATACCCGTCACGATAATTAATGACGTATACCGTTTTTTCAGCTTGAATTCCTTCAGCTCACGTCTCCACACCAGAAGCGCGATTAAAATAATAATATCAACAAAGTATAAAATATCATGGCCGGACATAATGCTGAAGATGCCGTCTCCCATATTTCCGACATTACCGGATTGCTTTAAGTTCGGGAATGTCAAGAAATCATCGAAGAATCGATAGAATAGGATATTTGCATACAAAATAAACGTCATGATGAAATCAATAATCACCATGATAATCGCTGATTTGCGGCCTTTCGCAAACAATGCCAGTCCTAAAAAGAAAATGGCGCTTGAGAACGGATTGATCACAAGCAGAAACTGCTGCGTCGGACCCTTCACCCCAAGGTTGAATTCAGCATGATAGGCTAAATACGTTTTGGCCCAAAACAAAATAATAGCCAGTACAAAAAAACTAAGTCTGTAAGAAAATAATTTCTTCATGGCAACCTCTACTTTCCTAAACACTTTAAATCTGTATTCTTACTTTTTACTTCAATTCCTGCTTTCCGAGCAAAACGAAAGCATCACACAGCCCCATAAACACACCATTTTAAAAAACGATATATTTATCATTCGTGTCATGCCCATTGAACATCTTATCCCGCCAGCCATTAGACGCAGGATATCCGTTCTTCGTTTCACATTTTTTTCTGGCATTAAAAGGTACCGTATCAGACCCGGTCTGAAACTAGGAGATACCAAATATAAGAATAACACAAACTTCTAAAAACGAAAAATGAATATCAAAGACAGCCGCCCAACAGGCGGGCTGAAGTTATTGTATGCAAAGGGACTGAAAAACTTGAAGGTTTTTTTTGTGAGGTAAAAAAAGGACCGGAGTCATCCAGTCCTTTCCCTGTCAAATTATCGCTTAGACCCTAAAGATATACAAAAATGCTTTCTTCACGTATACCTTTTGTTTTTTATAATCCAACCATGCAGCAGAGCTGGCATTTGTGACTGCTTAAACTGTTCTCCAACACTGGTCCTTAACGCGTCTTGCAAATTTCTGTTTCTCATCAGCGAAAAAAATTGTGAACTGGTTTCATCAAACCCGCCAATAAAGGAATTAGCTCCGTTTTTTTTCTGTTCAATAACGAGTTTTTTTCATACTTTTTAAATTGAGCCTCGACATACAGTTTTAGTTTTTCACTAATCATTTCCCGCTCTCCTTTTAGTCCCAGCTGCGTTTTAATATCTTAATTCTCACGGAGGTTTAATTTCTCGCCATTTTAATGTAATGTCTGTATCCAATTAGAGAAACTATAAATCCTAGTATTGTATAGCCCAGTACAACAAATGTTACCCATACTAGACTTTCTCCTCCAGATATCGTCGAGACCGATTGAATTAACCCTTGATGCGCCCAGTACTGAGGAAAGAGCATTCCAATAGTTTGAAGATAGCTTGGCAATTGATCATAAGGAGTCCATAAACCACATACAACAGCGGTACCTAATGCAATCACATTTGTCATGACCAAGCCGGTATTTTCAGTCTTTGCAAAGACTGAAATAGCAACTCCCCAGGATGTAACTAGTAAAGATATCAACACAACAACCCACAAATACGCCGGAAAATTATTAATTTCAATATCGTACAGAAATATTCCCAGAACGGAAAGGAGAAGAATTTGCATAAAAGTTATGACTAAAAAAGGGATACTTTTTCCTAAGAAGAAGTTATAAGGCTTTAAAGGAGTACTTGCCAGTCTTGATACAATTCCTTTTTCCCGATCCTTTACAAAACTTATAACGATGGAGATAATAATGAATGTTGAAAAGAATACGCTCATGCCGGTTACAGATTGAGAAGCTACTAAAGTTTTGTTTGCACTGTCTGTCGTAAATAGCTCAATCAGCAATATGATGGACACAATGGGTAATATAATCGTCCAAAAAAACAGAGACTTATCCTTTAACTGTTTTAGCGTTTCAATTTGAGCGAGCGGTAACATGATAAATTCCCCCTTTATTCTTCATCACGCAAATCAGTGCCGGTAAGTTTAAAGAATACATCTTCTAATTTTGGCTTATATAAAAACAACTGATGAGGTACAATATTGTTTTCCTTACTGACCCTAATTAAGCGCTCCATGGTTTCTAAAGGTTCTTTGGTTTTTATTATCAACCCTGAATTAACGACTGAAAACTCAAAACCATGGCTCTTTATTAATTCAGGAGACAATGAGGAGTTAAACATAATAGATGATTCTTCATGTCGTTTAAGCAGTTCATTTATTTCTCCTTCATCGATAATTTGCCCTCTGTCGATAAAAGCTACATAGTCACAAAGAGTTTCAATCTCTTCCATGTAATGACTCACATAAATAATGGTTTTACCGGCTTTTTTGAGTCGATTTACGATTTTAAAAATGTAGCGGCGTGATTGCGGGTCCACACCTACCGTCGGCTCATCTAGAATAATTAAGTCTGGATCGTGCATTAATGCACACCCGATATTTAAACGGCGCTTCATTCCTCCAGAAAAGTTCTCCACAACGTCGTTTGCCCTTTCTAACAACCCGATATCTTCTAACAGTTTTTTTGTTGTTTGCTTTAGTTTTAAGCCATTCAGTCCGTGTAACTTTCCGAAAAATTCCATATTGGTTTTTGCGGTTAATTTTTCTTCAAGGCTGATATCCTGCGGAACATAACCCAGCCTGCCATTTTCCTTGCCGACAAATTCAACCTTACCGTCATATTCCCGGATGATGCGCGAGATGATCTTAATTAAGGTAGATTTGCCGGATCCGTTCGGTCCAACAAGTCCATAGCAGACTCCTTTCGGAATTGTTAAAGCAACATTGTCCAAAGCCAGAGTCGTGCCATAGCGCTTACTTATATGTTCAACTTGCAGCATTTACACCATGCCCCCACTGTTATTTATTTTAAATATGGATTCAATCGTATTAATGTACTCCTTGTAGGCTGCTTTCCCTTCTTTCGTGATCTGAACAATAGTCTTCGGCTTTTTGGATACGAACTTCTTGGTTAGTTCTATATAAGCTGCATCTTCTAACTTTTTCAGATGCGAACCTAAATTCCCATCTGTGATGTCTAATGACTTTTTCAGGAAAGTAAAATCACATTGATCATAAGTCATCAATAAACTCATAATTCCCAACCGCACTTTGGCATGTATTAAATCATTGATATTGTTAACATTACTCATTTCCTTGCCCTTTTCTTTTCAAAATCATTCCTGTAAGTAATAGGCTGCCTCCGCCAATAAATGCAAAAACAATATTCATTGCATCAGGAAATAGGCAGAATGTAAGCATACCGAGTATGCTCAGCCACAATCCCATAACAAAAATCTCTTTTGTTAACACGATGCCTAAGAATATGTACATAATAGACACCATTAAAACAATCAAAAACGATAGAAATTCTCCTGTTCGCGGCAAAAATCCCATTAAAAACAGGAAAACAAAAATGCATACCACTAATATGAATCCAATCCAAGCATATTTTAATTGATTCTTTAAGAAAGTGGGCATAGGATCAAATTGTTTCTGCTTAAGATATGTCTTCAAAGTCAGTATCCATCCTAATACTGCCAGTATTAACCAGACACAAGCAAGGACTACAGAAAGTACCTTAAATAAAGAAACGGAATACGCAATAATCCATATACAGCCCCAAATAATGAAATATGGACTGGTTTGCCTTGAGTACTCAGTCTTGTAATTCGTCAAGACTTTGATATGAGATAAGTTTTCAGCTATCTCTGATTCACGAAAATTCTGATTTGACATAAGACAGGCTCCTCTTTTCGCAAAGTACTTTGTGAAACAGAGTATATTCTAATTCCATATATTTGTAAAGAGGTTTTATTCAAAATAGGCGCAACTATTTAGTCTTGGGAACAGCAGATGGGACTCTTTGCGCCGGTATGCTTCCATTACAGCATGAGACGTCCTTTATATAAGCATCCTAATAAAAAAGAGAAGCCTGCTGATCTTCAACTCAATAGATAGCATGCAATGGCTGTCTGAATTTCTGGCTAACGGAGGAACATACGGTAAAACTTTTAAGCCACACTTCTGATGACAATTTTTGCAGGTTTTAGAAATGACCAAAATAGAAGGTCCGGGAGTCAAGCAGGGAAGATATCTTGACCAGGTGTGGTTGGACAAGCCGAATGTATATCGATTGGAAAGCAATTCATTTTATTAAAGGAAAAAGGACCGGAGTCATCCAGTCCTTTTCATCACATCGGTCAAATCCCCGCCCAAACATCTTTTGCGTAAATGCCTTTTGTCTGGAGGTCCAAAAGCCATTCTTGCGCTTGCCGTTCGTCTGTTTCGTGGACCGACTGATACGCTTTTTGCAGCGTTGCCTCTACATCGGGCGCCATTTTGCTGCCGTCGCCGCATACGTAGAGGTGCCCTCCCCGGCCGAGGATGGAAATTAAAGCGCCGGCGTCTTTCGCCATTAAGTGCTGCACATACGTTTTCGGTACGCCTTCTTTGCGGGAGAAAGCCGTATGAAGCGTCACGATTCCGTCTTTTTCATAAGCTTCAAGCTCATCACGGTAAATAAAATCATGATCGTTTCTGCATCCGAAATACAGATGAGCCTCGCCCAGCTCTTTTCCTTCTTTTTTTAACACCGCGCGGGCCTGCAGAAATCCGCGGAACGGGGCGACTCCTGTGCCGGGACCGACCATAATAATCGGTTTTTCCGGATCTTCCGGCAGCCGGAACCGTGTTTCCGGAGTGCGGACAAACATCACGATACCGTCCTCAGGGCGGCGGTCCGCTAAATAATTCGAAGCGACTCCGCGATACTCACCCAAACCGCTCCGGGCGGGGCCGCGAACGACACCGACGGTAATTGAGGCCTGCCCGGGATGTTTCCGCGGCGAACTTGAAATCGAATAATACCGCGGCTTCAGCGGGCGCAAAAGCTCCAGAAATCGCTCAAACGGCAGTTCACACGCTTCATATTTTTCAAGGAGATCGAGCATTGAGACGCGCGGTGTTAAGATTTGCTCCTGATAGACGCCCTCCTCAAGAAAATCTTCCAATTCCCGTTTGTGCGGCGGACAGACCGTATAAGCGGCCATTTCCCGGATTTGAGCCCTTGATGCCGCTTCCTGCAATTCGACACAGCTGCTCAGAAGATCATGCAGCCTGACCGGCCGATCGAGCGGGAGATGAGCCGCGCTCTGTCCGCTGGCCGTCAGCAGCACTTGATCATTCCCGTTCAGATTGAACCGGCGGAGAACACGGCTGACCTGCTCTTTGCTGTTTACCGGCAGCACGCCGAGATGATCCCCTTCATGATAGGCAGCCTCTTTCGGCAGAGTGATTTCAATATGCCTTGTGCTCCGGCCGCTTTCCGGCGCCTGAAGTTCCCTGTTTTCCGCAACGGATGCGTAAACCGCCTCATACGTCTTTGCCAAAGGAGACCCGCCAAGCCCGCTGACAAATTGAAGACCCAGCGCACTTCGCTCTTTTTCGGCATTTTCATTCAGCTTGAGACCGAATGCCTTCATGGCGTCCGTCCACATGCTTTTTTTCCATTCATCAAGCTTTCCTTCAAAATCGCCGCTGACGTCCCCTTCGCCTCGGGCAGAAAAGCGTTCCGCCCCTTTTTCGGCAAGCTTCTCATCAATCAGTCTCGGCACAGCCTGATATGTCGCCGCCCAGTTATGATCACCGCAGCCGAAGACGGCATATCGGACGCCTTCCAGTTCCCCGCGTTTGACTTCTTCAAGCCATTGAACGAATTGTCCCGCGTTGCTCGGAGGCTTTCCGTTATAAGAGGACGTAATGATCAAGAGAGCTCCTTCTTTCGGCAGTTTTCCGATCCGGTCATTTAAAGGCGCCGTTTCAGTCCGGACGCCGTGCATCCCGGCAGTATCGGCAAGTTCCCGCGCCACGCCTTCTGCGGTTCCCGTATCTGAGCCGTACAAAATCAGAAGCGGTCGGTTATCAAGCCCGATAATGGATGCGCCTTTTGTTTCCCATTTTTCTTTTTCGACGTCTTCCGCCGCTTTTTCAGCCGCCGGGAGAGCTGCCGCAACGGCTCCTTTGTTTCTCGGCCGCACCCGGATATGAAAGTCGCCGGGCTTAATCGTCAGTGTCTGTTTAATATCGAGCTCATAATCGGTGTGATCGATAAAGGTAAAATGCTGCAGAATCATCCCCAGAACAAGAGTTGCTTCATGCAGGGCGAACTGCATACCGATACACGCCCTCTGACCGTTTCCGAACGGCTTGTACGCATGGTGAGGCACTTGATCAGGATGTTCAAACCGCTCCGGATAAAATTCCTCCGCATTGTCTCCCCACGCGTCTTTATCACGGTGAAGCTGGGGAATTAAGACGGAAATTCTGTCTTTCGGCGTGATCGGATATTTCCCGCCGATCACCGTATCCTCTTTCGCATAAAGGCTGAACGCAGGCGCGGTCGGCCATAAGCGCAATGACTCCTGCAAAATCATTCGGATATAACTAAGCTCCAGTACTTGTTTATAAGAAGGAACGGGATCGGTCAAAACCCGATCGGCTTCTTCATAGGCTTTTTCCAAAACACGGGGATGTTTCAGCAGAAAGTAGATGGCAAAGGAAAGCAGGCCGCTGGTCGTTTCGTGGCCGGCAATTAAAAACGTGATGATTTGAAACCGGATATTTTCATCATCAAGTTTTTCGCCCGTTTCCGGGTCTTCCACATTCAGCATTCTGGCCAGCAGATCCTTTTCATCCCGTCCGCCTGACCGGCGCTCTGCGATAATACTGTCTACTAACGAAAACATCGCCTGAATGTCATGATGAAATTGGCGCTTCGTCCTGATCATGAGTTTATCCTGAACATCGAGACGCTGCATTTGGTGCATCGCTTCATCAAGGGCGCGCACCATGCTGTTGATAAACGGATGAGGCGTTTCCCTGTAATAGCTGTTAAACCGATAGTTAAAGCCGCAAAGCCCGATCGTATCAAGCGTCAGGCGGGTCATATCAGCAGGCACATCAACGGCCTCATCCGGGTTCAGCCTAGCCCATTTTTGAATCAGCTGCACCGCGATATCAGTCATCATCGAATGATAATCTTTCATCGCGCGCTGGCTGAAGGTCGGCATCAGAATATTATGCGCCTTTCGCCAGTTAGGCTCATGCGTCCAGCTTGTAAACAGCCCGTCACCGGAAAACGCCCGGACTTTCTCCAAAGCCCCTTCAATGCTTTTATCGAACCGCTCTTCATCACAAACCTCTTTCACCAGTTCATGTCCGGACACGACGATAATGGCGCCCGCCGGGGTATGCAGCTGAAAAATAGGCCCTTGCTCGTTTGCCAGTTTGATCAGCGACATTGTAGGCTTGTCTTTATCAAGCAAAGGGAGATTGCCGAGAGGACCGAATGTCTTCGGCTGCGGAATCGGACCTGTTTCCTTCATGAATAACACCCTTTCTTACACATTGATGCGTTCCTTCCAACTACAGTGCCCTTTTCACCGGCCGATTATCCGCCGTTACGGATCAATCCCCGGATTGACGATTGATAACGGTTTTTTCTATACTGGAGAGGCTTGTTAAATACAGAAATAAGGTGAGTTCACATATGGATTTTGAAATCAAGTTTTTATCGTTTTATGTCATTCAAGTGGAAGGAAAAGACGAACAGGCAAATAAACAGTTCAAACATTTCCAGACCCTTGACACGGAAGAATTTGAAGAAAGCGAGCTGAAGGATTTTCTTGACGGGGAATTGAAGAAAATCGTCAAACGGAAAGCTGAACGGCATCCGCAATCCGAGCAGGTCCCCACAAAAATCGGCCATTTTATCACGGAGCCGGGCCATGAGCTTGATTCAAATCCGAATTACAACCTTTTCAACCGCGCCAGACTTGCGGATACGAAGGAAGCATTTATCGAAGCAAGCGAACAGTTCGTCCGCACTTACCTTGACACGAGCGCCGTGCGCGGCGGTGTTTTTATCGTGGCATCGGCCGTTCCGCGCAAATATTTTGAAGACAAATTCGTCTTTATGATGAAATGCGATTTCGAGCCGAAGGTCGCCCGCATCTCAGACGCCTCGTCTCTCATTAAAAAGGTCGAAATGGCCATCACGACAAAAAACATGAAAAGCATTCAATATCCGTATATGCCGGAAGAAGGCATGACGGAAGAGCATGAGCTGAAAATCCACCAGGCCTCGCACGCCCGTTATTTCGAAGATTTTCTCAAATTTGTCGAATATGGCGAATCGATGCCGGAAATCATGAAAAACCAAGTCATGAACATGGTGCAGGAGCACGTGTATGAAACTTTTGAAGAAAACAGCGAAGAGCTTCAGCAGTTTGAGCACGACATTGAAATTTGGGAAGCGAGTGAAAAGCGGGAAATTCAGGAGCGCCTCGACACCCATCAAGTCATCGAGGCATCCGCGCAGATCATTGAACACACGCCGGAAGCCGAGCTGAAAATGAAAGTCGGAGAAACAGAGATTAAAGGATTACTGGCTGATTTCGGCGAATCCATCCATCTCGCAAAAGTGAACGGGCGCTATGTCGCGCTCATTGAGGCGGAGACGATCTCGTTTGAAAAAGGCAGTTCGCCGGTGGAGTTTCACAAGCCTGAGGGGCTGCATGAGGTGATTGAGCGGATACGGAATAAATCTGAACAAGACTGACAAAAGTCCAGACGCCATGTTCTGGACTTTCTTTATTTAATAAGGCTCTTTGAGCAATCGATAGCATTCACCGATGATGTCTTGGACGCCGGGCGTTCCCTTTATCTCGCGGCGGACGATTTCAGATGAGAGATTCTGCACCTGTAATGCCCGCTCCGCCCGTCTTTCAAAGTATGATTGACATGCAGTTTCATGGTTTTCGTGCTTTTGCAGTTCTTCACTAAGCACAATCGCGTCTTCAATCGCCATCGCCGCTCCCTGCGCCAATGTCGGCGCTCCTGCATGGACGGCATCCCCGCCCAGAACGACGCGGCCTCTGTGCCACGGTTCTTTGACCGCCATCTGCTCAATCTTATGAAACAAAACGGGATATTCCCTTGACATATTCTCTGTCACAAACTTTACTCCCGGAATTCCGCGCAGCAAGTCTCTCACCCGTTCAAAACGTGTGTCCTCGTCATCCCTGAAGTCAGCGTCATACGGCTGGATGATAAATACGTATCCTTTTTTTTCAGAGAGCGGCACGACCCCGACCTGCGTCTGCCCTTTTTTATACATCAGTGTTGAATCATGAAAAACCGGCTCGGGAAAAGAAATGTAAAATCTGTGCGCTCCCATGCCGAGATACTCTGTTTTCACTTCCCTTTGCAGCATTTGATCGCGGACAGCGGAGCGGATGCCGTCAAAGCCGGCGAGAATGTCAGCCGTCATCGCGGTTCCGTCTCCACAATGCACCGTTATTTCATCTGCCGTTTCTTCGTAAGACACGACTTTTTTACCGGGCAGAATCGTGACTCCCGCCGCTTCAGCATGCTTGCTGAGGATATCGTTTAACGTTTGCCGCAATATATTATTCCGCCCCGGCAATGTATCATCTAAAAACGCCTCACTCACTTTAAACTGCAGCGTTCCGTTTTCATCATGCTGCTTCAGCCATTCCGTTTGAAAGCCGTGTTGGCAGCATTCATCATACACACCGATTTCCCGAAGCACCCGAAGCGCATTTTGAGGCTGAAGAATGCCCGCTCCGCTTTTTCGCATGTCGGACGCCGCCTCGCAAAGGGTTACTTCAAAACCTGCTCTGCCGAGAGAAATCGCTGCGGACAGGCCGCCGATCCCTCCGCCCGCTATGATGATCTTTTTCACTTCATGGTTCATCACGATACCGCCTTCTCTATTTATTTATCATTCATTAACTATTAGCCACCTTACTATATAGGCTGAAAAACTGTCAATCTTTATAGGTTGCCTTTTGAATCCGGCAAGCTTATACTTTGAATCACTAAAATGGTACGGAGGCTTACAAAAATGGAGTTGAGACATTTGCCGGATTACTCGCAGATTGCCGGACGCGCTGAGATTTACGCCGGTATGGATGCTGAATCATTGAAAACATTTTTGACGTTATTTGATATGTCTAAAAAAATGAATCAGGTCATGGAGCATTATTTCTCAAGTCACGGATTGTCCGAAGGGAAATTCAAAATTTTAATGTTTCTGTTTGACGAACCCGGCCACAGCCTGAGTCCGACGGAGCTGGCGAAAAAATCCAATGTCACCAAAGCGACCATCACCGGATTGATCGACGGACTCGCACGGGACGGCTTTGTAAACCGCAGCCGGCATACCGGTGACAGACGAAAAATCAGCATCGAACTTACAAGGGAAGGAAAAGAAAAGCTGATGCTGTTTCTTCCCGGCCACTTCTCCAACATTTCAGCAGTCATGGAAAGCTTCACTGCTGGAGAAAAAGCGGAATTGACAAAAATGCTTGAAGTTTTATTTGATAAGCTTCTGCTGTTTTCCGGAGACAAAACATAAAAAGGCGCCCCTCTCAGCAGGGCGCCTTTTTCGCGCGGTTAATCATCACTGTTTAAAATCCCGAAAAACCGAAGCAGGTTGATAAACAAGTTGATAAAGTCGATATAAAGCGTCAATGCCATCAAAGGAATCAGGTCAGCCGTGATGTCCCGGTGCTTGATCTGGTTCAGATCGTATAAGATGTACATTGAAAACACAATCGTTCCGATGACGGAATACGCCATCATGGCGGCGGAATTCAGCGGGCTGAAAATATTAAAGATCCCCACTGCGAGAAGCGCGATAAGAGCGACAAGCAAGAAGGACCATAAAAACGACAAGTCCTTTTTCGTTTTAGCGCCGATCGTGCCGAGCACCGCAAAAATCACAAACGAAGAACCGAATGCCTCCAATACGACATAGGCTCCGGCTGCGGACGCATAATGGCTGATGATCGGAAACAGCGTCATTCCGGAAATAAAAGCGAATGAAAAGACAAACACATATCCGACGGCTTTTTTTCGGCGCAGCCAAAATGCGGCGATGATCATGACGACCTCTAAGACCGACAGCGGCAGCATCAATGCCGGCGGAATGAACTGGCCCGTATACAGGCCGATTGTCGCAACTAACAGTGTAAACACAAATACCGTTATAATGCGCTGCATAATAGATTGTTTGCTCTCATAAGCAGCAGTTTGCATGTCAAAAGTCCTCCCAAAAAATGATCGTGATAGGTCTATTATAAATAAAATGGGAGAAATTTGCATGATTTTAAGAAGATTTTAAGGATGTCAGGCCTGACGTTTTGCTGCGCACTCCTGCATATCCATGAAATCATGCAGTTTTTTCGTCAATCCGCCGTGCCCGAATCGGATATTCCCCTTCTGCCCCGGCGTTTTCACGAAATCAAGGAATGCCAGCACATAAATACGCCTGACAGGAATCGGAATGACGCCCGCATCATAAAACCAGCCATCAATTGTATTGAGCACGCCTTTATTTATGCCGTATTGCTTCGTGCACCAATGCAGAAAGCGCACTTCGGGCAGGTGCAGATACCGGCTCTCCCGGAAAGGAACAGTTGAATGCTTCATATGTCGCCTCCTGTCATTGGCTGTTTTTTAAGATTGTTTTACTTCTTTGCTCTTCAGGGAAAATCGATATTTCTCCACCTTATCAATTTGTGTCACTTGGGAATTATGAACCGTAATCTGAACAGTCCCGAAATCGAGCGTTTCCAGCGCACTGATAATCTTTTCGATCACATGCGGATCTACGTTTCCTTTGGACGTCATCATGCTCCCCCTTTATGTCTGGCCGTTCGTCTTTGGACAATGAGTGCTTTAATTCATACTATTCTGATAAGAAATATATAATTATACTATTATGTTTTCATTCAGAAATCAACAGCATTTACACAATTTTCGGATATGTTTTCTTTGCGAAAACTTTCACTTCCTTCGCTTTGACATAAACCGTGTCGCCGACGCCCGCCCCCAAGGCGTCATATTGCTCTTTTGAGAGCTCAATCTCCAAGTGCTGGCCTGTGTCGGTACGGACGGCTTCCAATCTGACGGACGGTCCGATGGCGCGGATATGAGCCGCCTTTGCTTCAAATGAATGCAGACCGGACGGTTTTTTTTCTACGGTAAAATGGTGCGGCCTCACATAAGCGATCCCCTTGTCCTGATCAGCATGCCCGACAGGTATTGCTGCGTTTCCGGTGATCAGCTTTCCTTCCTCCACTCTTCCTTCAAATACGTTGACACTGCCGAGAAAGTCGTACACAAACGGATTTGCGGGGTGATCATACACCTCCTGCGGCGTTCCGATCTGTTCAATCGCACCTTCATTCATAATGACGATGCGGTCGGCCACATCAAGCGCTTCTTCCTGGTCGTGAGTGACGAAAATACTTGTCATGCCGAATTCATCATGAAGCCGTCTGAGCCATTGCCTTAACTCTTTTCTTACTTTGGCGTCAAGCGCGCCGAACGGTTCATCCAACAGCAGAATGTTCGGTTCTACGGCCAAGGCGCGTGCGAGGGCGGCTCTTTGTCTCTGTCCGCCTGACAGCTGCGAGGGATAGCGCTTTTCATAAGGTTCCAGTTTCACAAGCGCCAGAAGCTCTCTCACCTTTTCGGCAATTTCCTTTTTGGCGGGACGCTGCTTTCGCGGACGGACTTTTAATCCGTAGGCGACATTTTCAAAAATCGTCATCTTGCTGAATAACGCATAGTGCTGAAACACAAAACCGACATGTCTGCTTTTTACATGCGTATCCGTCACATCTTGTTTTCCGAACAGGACACGTCCCCCATCCGCCTGCTCGAGGCCGGCAATGACTCTCAATAATGACGTTTTGCCTGAGCCTGACGGGCCGAGAAGCGCAACCAGCTCGCCATTATTGACGTGAAGATTGATATCCCGCAATGCCTGATAGTTTCCGTAATGCTTAGAAATACTGTCGATCGTAATCTCCATAATGACTCCTTCCTCATCCGGCTTTGACAGAACGATAACCGGCTTTCCATTCAATGATGTTTTTCAAAAACAGTGTCATAATCGCAAAAACCGACATGACGGAGGCCGCCGCAAAAGCGGCCGTAAACTGATATTCGTTGTACAAAATTTCGATATGAAGCGGGAGCGTGTTGGTAACACCTCTGATATGACCGGAAACGACTGATACGGCGCCGAATTCGCCGATTGTCCGGGCCGCGCTCAAAATCACCCCGTAGATCAGCCCCCATTTGATATTAGGAAGCGTCACATGCCAGAACGTTCTCCAGCCACCAGCACCAAGGGTAACGGACGCTTCTTCTTCAGCATTTCCCAAGCTTTGCATAAGCGGTATTAATTCCCGGGCAATGAAAGGGAGCGTCACAAACAAGGATGCAAGCACGATTCCCGGGACTGCGAATACGATTTTTATCTGGTGATCAAGTAAAAATGGACCAAGCCAGCCGTGAAGCCCGAACAAAAGGACAAAGATTAAGCCCGCGATTACCGGAGACACGGCAAACGGCAGATCAATCAGTGTCATAAACAGACTTTTCCCCCTGAATTCATATTTGGTCACAGCCCACGCCGCGGCGACGCCGAACAGCGTATTCAGCGGAACCGTGATAAAAACGACGAGGAGCGTCAATTTCATCGCGGCAAGGGAATCCGGATGCGTGACAAAGAGGATATATGCTTCCGCTCCCTTTTTAAAAGCTTCAATAAATATAAATGCAAGCGGCATGATTAAAAATATGGACAAAAAGAGCAGAACTGCTGAGATCAGCACCCATTTCACAATGGGTGATTCCCGTATCTCCCGCTTAGGCACGGCTGTTTTCGCTGTTTCCAGCTGCATGGCATATCCCCTACCTTCCTGCGTATTTTCTCGCGGTGAGCCATTGCAATCCATTGATGATGAATAAAATGAAAAATGTGATGACAAGCATGACTGCCGCAACAGCTGTTGCCCCGGCATAATCGTATTGCTCTAATTTCGTCATAATGATCAGCGGGGAAATCTCGGTTTTAAACGGCATATTGCCCGCGATAAATACAACAGAACCATACTCCCCGAGGGCGCGGGCAAAAGATAATGCGAAACCCGATATAATAGAAGGAAAAAGCTCCGGCAGAATGACCTTTTGGAAGGTTTTCCATTTCGAAGCTCCAAGTGACGCAGATGCTTCTTCCGTTTCCTTTTGGAGATTTTCTAAGACGGGCTGAACCATCCTGACGACAAAAGGCAGCCCGATAAACGTCAATGCGATGACAATGCCGATCGGTGTAAAGGAAATACGGAAAGGAAACAACTGTCCGATCCAGCCGTCCGGTGAATACATTGCCGTTAATGTAATGCCTGCGACGGCGGTCGGCAGCGCAAACGGCAGATCAACCAGGCCGTCAGCCAGCCTTTTCCCCGGAAAGTCATATCTCGTCAGCACCCAGGCGATGACAACGCCGAAAACCGCATTGATCAAAGCGGCGCAGCCCGCCGTCAAGAAGCTCAGCCGATAGGAAGCCGCGGCCCTCGGCTCAGAAATGATATGCCAGACGTCCCCGGGCCCCATTGACATCGTATGAAAAAACACCATGGACAGCGGCACGATAACCAAAACGGCCATATATAAAAATGTAAATCCCATCGTTAATCCGAACCCCGGAATCACGGACGGTTTTGTTTTTTTGAAAAGTAACGTTCTCATACTCGTTTCCTCTTTCTATTTCTCATAGATGCTGTCAAAGGTTCCGCCGTCATTGAAATGGGTTTCCTGCGCTTTTTTCCAGCCGCCGAATTCCTTTTCGACCGTCACCGTTTTAATCTGCGGGAATTGTTTTTCATACTTTTTCAGAACCTCTTTATCGCGGGGCCGGTAAAAATTCTTCGCGGCGATCTCCTGCCCTTTTTTGCTGTAGAGGTAGGACAAATATGCTTCAGCCGCTTTTTTTGTTCCTTTTTTATCGGCGGTTTTGTCGACAACAGAGACAGGAGGCTCAGCCAGAATGCTGATTGAAGGATTGACAATCTCATATTTCTCCTTGCCGAATTCCTTCAGTGTGAGATAGGCCTCATTTTCCCAGGCGATCAGCACATCCCCCATCCCTCTTTCTGTAAAACTGGTCGTGGCTCCGCGCGCCCCTGAATCAAGCACTTCCACATTGCCGTAGAGGTCTTTCATAAACTGTTTGATTTTCGTGTCGTCATGATGATACGTTTCATCGGCATATGCCCATGCCGCTAAATAGTTCCATCTGGCTCCGCCCGATGTTTTCGGATTGGGCGTAATGACCGAAACGTCCTTTTTCACCAAGTCAGCCCAATCAGTGATGTGTTTCGGATTCCCTTTTCTGACTAAGAATACGATGGTTGACGTGTAAGGAGTTGATTGATCCGGCAGACGTGACTGCCAGTTTTGATCAATGAGCCGGGCTTTTTCTGCTATCGAATCAATGTCATAACCTAAAGCAAGCGTTACGACATCAGCGTCGAGTCCGTCTATTACGGATCTGGCCTGCTTCCCCGAACCTCCGTGCGACTGCTGAACGGTTACATCTTGACCCGTTTTCTTTTTCCAATAGGAAGAAAAGGCCTGATTATACTCTTTATACAGCTCCCGTGTCGGATCATACGATACATTCAGCAGCTGAACGGTCTTTCCGTCTGATGACGCGCTGCCGGACTCAGATTGACAGGCTGACAGCGCCCCTGCCAATAAGATCAATACTAAAAATGCCGCTGTTTTTTTCATGTGCCTGATTTCTCCTCTCTTTTTCCGCATAAAAAAAGGCATATTATCCCCTTTCAAAAAAGGGAAATAATATGCCTTCAGTTGACTGATGGGCAATTATACCGGTATCAGATTTGGACAGAACGGCCAGCTTTCGTTTGTGTACGATCAGCTATTTGTGCCGGTTCGATGTGTATAAGAATAATTCAAACTATCCCTAGCTGTCAACTAAGTTTTAGAATATTTAAATTGTTTTCCGCTGACAAAAAAAGCGCCCCGCCTCTGGCCGGAGCACCTTTTTTCTATGCTTTTGCTTCCTCGATCACACATGTGACACCCATGCTGGCGAGCGCCTGCTCCAGAGAGCCGTAAGTTTGATACTCTGAAAAATCAAGTCCCAATTGGATAGAAGTCTGTGCCACATCAGGCCGAATGCCGGAAAACACGGTTCTGATGCCGAGGAGAAATAACGTTTTCGACAGCATATACAATTGCTGCGCCACCATCGTATCGACAATGGGCACACCGGACAGATCAATCACAAGGTTTGTGATCCGTTTGGCGACACAGTTTTCCGGCACCGACTCCAAAATCACACGCGCCCGTCTTGTATCAATCGCGCCGATAAGCGGCAGAGTGCCGATCGTATCCGCGATCAAAATAACCGGACAGCTCAATTCGGAAATAAGCTCCTGCTGAGATGACAGCCTCGCGATCATTAATTTCTGAAACTGTTCAGTAAAATCCGTCATCAGCTGATCAAACGAGCCGTTGACAATGTAATTCCAGCGGCGGGCATCCTCATTTGTTACAATGTCCTGATGCTCATCCATAAAACGGGTGACCGCCTCCCAAAAGACGGTTCTTGAATTGCCGATCGCCTCAACGACCTCATGAACCTCCGCGTCTTGCTCCACTCTGCTTTTCGCTACCTGTGCGGCCCATTTTTCTTTATTATGCTGAAAAACGGCCGGATCTTCCAAAAAAGCGCTTGCGATGACCGTGTTTGTAAAGGTATGCTGCTCGATCAGCAGCCGTTTCATTTCCTCACTTAATTGATCCGCAGAATAAAAACGCCCTCTCAGCTTCCGTCTCAGTTTAAGCCATTTTTCCGTCAGCTCTGCCGAATGTGTAATAATATAATCATGAAGTAATTGGTCTTTGTTCACTGCCGTCTCCTCTTTCAAGAATATGTACTTTTGTCTAAATTATAAATCGGAATCGCCGATCGCACTAGAGAAATTAAAAAAAGCCGGCACATTAAAGCTTTTGATTGCTTTTTTCGGCAGGAGGATACACTATAAAAGAAATGAAACAGGAGGTCAGTATGATGATCAAAAAAATCGCGACAGTTGCCGTATACACTGATGATCAGCAAAAAGCGAAAACATTCTGGACGGAAAAAGCGGGGTTTGAAACCGTCGCCGAGCATCCGATGGGACCGGGCGCCTTCTGGCTTGAGGTAGCGCCCAAAGGGGCCGCCACTCATTTGGTTATTTATCCGAAATCGATGATGAAAGGGGCCGAGCATATGAAGGCTTCTATCGTATTTGAGTGTGAAGATGTCTTTGCCGCATACGAACAGATGAAAAAGAACGGCATCACCTTTTTAGATGAACCGAAACAAATGGAATGGGGCAGCTTCGTGCAATTTAAAGATGAGGATGGTCATGTCTTTCTCCTGAAATCGTAATCCGTCAGGCATCTCAATTGACTTTGATAATCATTTTCATTTAAAATGTTGGATAAAGCGTGAAAATGATTGGAGAGCTGCCAGATGTTTGTGCAAATCAGAAAAATGACCGTAAAAGAAGGACATGCCGACAAAGTAATCGAACGCTTCAGTTCAGAAGGCGTGATTGAAAAGCAGGAAGGTTTGATAGACGTAACGGTTCTGGAAAAAAAAGTCCGCCGCGGTGATGAAGAAGTCGTCGTGTTAATCCGCTGGGAGTCTGAAGACCATTGGAAACAATGGGAAAAAAGCGAAGACCACATCGCGGCCCACAAAGCAAACCAAGGCAAGCCGAAACCTGATTATATGCTTGGAACGGATGTCGGTATGTATCATGTCAGAGCCGTTAAAACAGGCGTACACGAAAAATAATAAAGAGCATTTGCCCCAGGGCAATGCTCTTTTTATTTTTTCTCCTCATACGGCAGGACAAACAGCGGTTTATCGGGCTTCCATTCCGCATACAGCACGTCCTCCGTTTTTTTGATGTTCAGCTTTTTCAGCTCCTGATTCAGCTGCTTTTCTTCCAGCCCGGCTTCTTTCAGATTTTCATACAGCACTTCGCCGTCAATAATCAGCGTGACCGGCAAAGAGACCTGCTTCGGCTTTATTTGCATGTCGCCGTTTTTCGTCGTGTCATATTGGAATTTCGGCAGGACGCTGACCATCCCGTTTGTTTCTAAAATCGCGTACTCCGCTTCCTGTATGGAAAAGCAATTCGCCTGTCTGAGAAGGCTTTGCAATTGATTAATGTCCAGCTTATTCTTTTTCAGCACATCATATTTCAGTTTTCCTTTATGTATGATAATACTCGGCTCGCCTTCCAACAGCTTTCTGGAGCTTTTTACTTTCTGCGTAATCAGTTCGATGAGATAAATTAAAACCCCCCATAACAGAGAAGCAAAAATGATTTCAATAATCCTGACGCCTTTATCATACACCGCATTTCCGACCAGTTCGCCGAGGATGAGCGCGGAAATAAAATCAAACGGCGTAATTTGCGAGAATTGAGTTTTTCCAAGCAATTTTAAAATCACAAATAAAATACCCAAACCGCATACTAACTCCCAAGCCACTGTAAGTAAATGTCCCATATTCGCACCTTCTTCTTAAAAGTCATTACCATTATGGACATCCGCCTGTTTTCTATACAGCGGCCGGCAATACACAAAAAAACGCAGCCGAGGCCGCGTTTTTTCACTTCTGCTTACTGTTTTTGATTCGATCTGACGACCCGTAAGCACACCTCAGCGGCATAACCGGCTGCCGCTCCGGAACCCGCAAACATCGCGGCAAGCCCCAAGCCCATTCCTTCCCAGCCGCCGACACCGAAAATGCTGTAAACAACCGTACCGAAAGCAGTCAGGCCCAGCACCGCCAAAAGGCACTCAGGCCACATCTTTTTCGGCCATTTCTTACGGAGCACAGCCGATACGGCAAAGTTAAGACAAAATGCGGCCAGACAGATCAGATAAAAAAACCCCATGTCTTTTGCACCTCCGTCATAAGGAGCTTTTTATTTACTCACCTTTTTTTCAAACAAATGATAACCCGGCGCGAGCCCTTTTGATTCGTAACCCATTCCGCTGTAAAACGACTGAAGCGCCTTGTTTTCGGCCACGCAGTCGAGCCGGATTTTCGTTTTTCCCGGACAAGACACACCCGTCTCCGCCCAAGTCATGATTGTCCGGCCGAGCCCCGCGCCTGCAAACCGCCTGTTAATCGCCAGCCGGTGGAGATATACGGACTCCTCATGTCCTTCATCGCCCCATAGACGTCTGTCCCACCCGCTTGCTTCGGGAAGCAGCATGACGACGCCGGCCAGCTCTTCATTCTGCCTGAATAAAAAAACATACCCTTTGGCGATCGCCTCCCGCATATTGTGGGTATCTTCCCCTTGCAGAAGGCCGATCCACTGGTTCGACCCTTTATCGCGAAGCCATTCTGCCGCTTGCACGAGCAGATCCATGACCTCTTCTTCATCATCCTTCCGGGCGGAGGTGACCCGGAATGCCCCCGTCTTCTCCTCCGTAATCGTAAATGGTGTCATAAAATCCTCCTGTAATCAGAATATTCGACACCTTTATTATAGACCAAACGCAGAAAGGAAAAAAACAGCCGTCATGTTTGAGGGCCGTTTAAAAAATTTTCTTCTTATCACGTTCTTCTTTTAAAATCTCAACCGCTTCCCTGAAACGCATAGAGTGAACGATTTCACGCTCACGCAGAAAACGGAGTGAATCATTCAGGTCAGGATCATCGGAAATATCAATAATCCATTGATACGTCGCTCTCGCCTTTTCTTCAGCCGCAATATCCTCATATAAATCAGCAATCGGATCTCCCTTCGCCTGTATGTAAGACGCTGTGAACGGAACTCCGGCCGCATTGTGATAAAACAGCGCGCTGTCATGGTTGACGTAATGATCACTGAGCCCTGCATCACGCAGCTGCTCCGGTGTCGCATCTTTTGTCAGCTTATAAATCATCGTCGCAATCATTTCTAAATGCGCAAACTCCTCCGTGCCGATATCCGTCAGCAGGCCGATCACCTTATCAGGAATCGTGTAGCGCTGGTTTAAGTACCGGAGCGCTGCGGCCAATTCGCCGTCCGCCCCGCCGTATTGTTCAATGAGAAACTTAGCCAGCATCGGGTTGCATGTACTCACTTTAACCGGATACTGCAGCTTTTTTTCATATACCCACATTTACAGATCCCTCCTTATACTTGCCATGGCCAAGGACCGCGGCCCCAGTCCCATTGAGCGCCGGCCTGACTCACGCCGAATTGCAGAAGCGGTCCGTACTCAGGTTCAAACCGTTTTCTCAGCTGCCTTGAGTACCGGGAATATTCATGAAACTGCTGAAGCGCGAGACGGTCATGGGGATGCGTATCCAGATAAAGCGTCAGCTCCACCAAGACAAAGTCCGCCGCCTGGATTTGTTCCAGCAGCCGATAGTATTCATCATCAATCTTTTTCGCCATATTCGATTCCCCCCCGATAAGGATTATCATAGAAATCGTAAAGATCCTTCCAAAGGGTTCCTTTTCTCAATGCCTCCATCGGAGAAAACTGCTCCAAGTGATACGGCTGAAACCGCATATAAAGATGCGGCGGCGTTCTGTAGTATTTTCTTCCGATCGGCGGGCAGGGATCAAACCGGCTGTGGAAGGGTTTATAGGATTTGACCGGTGTAAACGGCTGATTTTCTTTCATTACGATCCTCCTTTCCTAAACACATGACCTTAATAGGTATGAATCCGTATCGGCATTTATGCCCTGTAAGAAAATAAAAAAGCCCGTTAAAAACGGACTCAATGCAGCTCATCTGGAATTTGAAGTAAAAAATCATAATGAAAAATCTGATTGAAAGCGCTGATAATGTTTAATTGTATATTCCGTAATTTGCTGATCATATTCAGGATATTCATATCTCAATAAAACAGCCACTGACGTTGAATATGCTCTGAAGAGATCCTGGCAGTCAAACAATGCCTTCCACACGCTTTCATACGTATTGCCGACATAAGTATTCAGCAGAATTTCCCAATCTTTCGCATTCATGTAATGTTGAATATACTTATAATTCTTCCCTACACTTAATGAAAACTGATTCTCTATCCCGATATTCCACGCAATCATACGCAAAACATTAGGCCTTAAAATGTCATTCATATGATCCAGCGCAAACAGTATTTCTTTACGCATTAATCCTTTAATCACATAGGTTGAAACCATCCAAAATTCATTGCAGCAATCATCAAACTCTCTGGGGGTCGGTTTCTTTATATGATATTGTTCATCACTCGCAATCATCTTACTGTTGATTCTGTCATCCTTGTCTAATACTATTTCCGCCAAACCATCACTCTGTGTAAAATAATCCTCTGTTTGACTCAGAGGGATCAAAGTTAAGTCGATTTTATGATGATCTTTAAAAAGCATGAGATAGGAGAACCAGTCTCCGAGTTCCGGAGGGAAAAGTTCCATATCTTCAGGTTTTTGCATCATCATTCTTTCGCCAAACTGATCCAGCCAGCTTTCGTCAGATGTGAAAGAGTCCATATCGGTCACAAAATAAGAAATATCATAGTCTTGAAATTTGTCTCTCGGTACATTTTTATTGGTTCTTGATCCCTCTAAAGTGACAAGACGGATTCTCTCGTCCTTCATCGCAATATCAAGAATCAATTTCATCATTTCGTCTTCACTTCTCACATGTAAAACCTCCCGATAAAGAGATTTTTACAGATCATGCTTTTCAGTTTATAAACAACTTGCTCATGATTTACAGAAAAGTCCTATGTACTTGATGATTTTGCTCCAATCGTAACACAGCTGCAAGAACATGAGAAGAGCACTCTTGCTGTTCCAAGAGTGCTTTTCCCGAATGGTCAGATATATTGGCTGTCCCGATGATGATGGTGATGGAACGGGTAGCCGCCGTAGCCTCCGCCATAGCCGCCAAAACCGTACCCCGGATATCCTCCGAAGCCGCCGTAGCCGCCAAAACCGCCGTAACCGCCGTAACCGCCAAAACCGTACCCCGGGTAGCCGTAGCCTCCGCCGAAACCGTATCCCGGATATCCTCCGAAGCCGCCGTAGCCACCGTAGCCGCCGTAGCCGCCAAAACCGTACCCCGGGTAGCCTCCGTAGCCGCCATAGCCTCCGCCGTAAATCGGTCTTCTTTCATTCATGATTTATCGCTCCTTCACATAGGTTACAGTCCAGTTTATGACATGCGGAAGGAAACGTATGGGCATCCGCCCAGTTTTGGCGAAATAATCAATAATTGCTTACGGAGAAATACGATACAGGCCGGCCGCATAAGCAAAATAAAAAGGCCGGAACTTATGCCGCCCCGGCCTTTTTGTCTTTATTCGCCTAAATCTACATTGTGATAAACCTGCTGTACGTCTTCGAGGTCTTCCAGCACATCGATCAGCTTTTCGAATTGAGCTTTCGCATCTTCCGGAAGCTCGACTTCATTTTGCGCAAGCATCGTCAGCTCCGCAACCGTGAACTCTTCAACGCCGGCATTTTTGAATGCCTCCTGTACGGCATGGAATTGATCAGGCTCAGCATACACGATAACACTGTCATCCTCTTCCAAAATATCGCGCACGTCCACATCAGCTTCCATCAGCAATTCCAGCGCTTCATCCGCCGTCTTGCCTTCAACGCCGATAACGGCGGTCGCATCAAACATGTAAGCGACAGACCCGCTCACACCCATATTTCCGCCGTTTTTCCCGAATGCGGCGCGCACTTCAGGCGCCGTGCGGTTTACATTATTCGTTAACGCATCAACGATGATCATTGAACCGTTCGGCCCGAAACCTTCGTAACGCAGCTCGTCAAAGTTCTCCTCCGCGCCGCCTTTCGCCTTTTCAATCGCACGCTCAATAATATTTTTCGGCACACTGTACGTCTTCGCGCGCTCAAGCACCACTTTTAACGCCTGGTTCGATTCCGGATCTGGCTCGCCTTGTTTTGCCGCCACATAAATCTCACGGCCGAACTTCGCGTAAATCCGGCTCGTATTTGCGTCCTTTGATGCTTTCTTTTCTTTAATATTGTTCCACTTACGGCCCATTTTGTTCCACTCTCTTTCACGAATTGAATCTGTATGATAAATACTCTGCTTCTATTATACCTCAGCGGTTGGGTTGTTTCGAGTGTAAGACATTAGAAAAAACAGGCACGCTTAAAATCACCGGAGCGCAGTAAGCCGAATTTGAGGATTATTGTACAAAACATAAAAAGTCTCCCTTCATACAGGAAGGAAGTCGCAAGCCAAAAGATTCATTTTATTCTTATTACCTATTTCCTACACTGTATATCCTGACTCCCGTGGTAAAATTTTGATATCGAACAAAAGAAAGGATATGGTCATGAAAGTTTTCGAAGCAACCAGCCTACCCAAGAGGTGAGATCAATGATTGAAACAAATATTTCTGAACCTGCATTTCAATTTTTAGGAGGGATTTTCCATCAAGATATAGACACTTCTGAGTCAGCTCTTGAAGAATACTTAGCAGAGATACCTAAAAAAGAACAAGAAAACGATGTAGTAGCACTCAAAACGTTTATAAATAGCGATTACTCAGATGAAGAAAAAAATGATTTTATAGAAGAATCTGCAGATGGTGTAGATATCAATAGTTACGAACTATCCCCAATACTATGGCTCAGACAAGTCATTCAAAAAATCGAAAAGAATATTGAGGCTTTATAGATTCAGGGAAACCCTATTCCTATGTTTGCACAGTCCCTGATAAGTTTCTTAATCTTTCCCTCTATAAATCCCCGAATGAAAGGATATGGTCATGAAAGTTTTCGAAGCAACCACCCTCCTCGCCGCTGCCAAACAGCGCGCGGGTGAATACAAAAAACTGCGCGGCCAGATGGTCAATCTGAAAAAAGCATTTCAAGGCATGGCTGATCTTGGTGACAATGATTTCTCAGGCCGGGGCGCCGACACCATCAAAGCCTTTTTCCAGGACCACGCCGGCGTCACAGACAGCTGGCTTGATCTGATCGATATGAAAATCGCATTTCTCACAAGCCTTCCCGGCAAGGTCGAAGATGCCGGACTTTCCAGTTCGCATGTGGAGGAATCATTTCTGGAGCATGAACTCACCCACGCCCTCAGCAAATCAAAGGCGATTATGGAAGGGCAAAAAAAGGACATGGGGTCCATCCTCAGAGAGATCGAAGACATCATCTCGCTTGATCTATTTTCAACGGAAAGCACAGATCAGAAGCTGTCTTCAGCTGACAAAAAAAGAAGCGAAACGATACATAAGCTCGGCAAGCTTGATCACGATCTAACGAAAGAATACGCAGAAACCGAAGCGAACGAACAGTTCATCCAAGCCGACTTTCAGCAGCTCCAAAACGCCACGGGCAAAGGAAAAAGCGCCACGCCGCTTCACTATAACGCCAAGGCATACCGAGAAAGCGACATCCATAAGAAGAAAGGCGAGATTGCAAGACATTCGGATGCTTATTTGAAGATGAAGAAAGAGGAAGCGAAGGAACGAGAGATTGAAAAACTGAAAGAAAGACTGAAAAACTACGATTATGCGAATGCTGATGAATTCTACTCAATGGCCAAAACAATCGGCTATAAAAACCTGACAAAAGAACAGCAGCGCTACTTCACTCAAATTGAAAACACGCGTGAACTTACAGACGGTTTCAAAGGCGTTGCCGTCGGCCTTTATGATTCCGGAAAAGACGCGGTCACAGGCCTGTGGGATATGGTCACAGATCCGGGCGGAACGGTTGAAGCCATTACAGGAGCGGTGGCTCACCCGATCAAAACGTATGAAGCCATTTCAGCGGCAATCGAAGAATCGTACCAAAAAGACATGGTGAATGGCGACACCTACTCCAGAGCAAGATGGGTGTCATATGCAGTGGGCACCGTTGTGACATCAGTTGTCGGCACAAAAGGCGTCGGCGCCGTCTCAAAAACAGGCACAGCCGCCAAAGTGACAACCAAAGTCAAAACAGCAGCAAGCAAATCCGCCGCAGCACAAAAAGTGATAACGGTCTCAAAACAAACCGTTGATCACATCAAACAAAAAGTAAACACAGGCATGGAAGTATCAAAAAAACGTGTCAAAACCAAGTTAAATCAAATTGGAGATCTCACCCTGGCTGATATTCTCCCCTATCATCCGCGTCACGACTTAGTGCCGGCAGGCGTTCCTTACAACGCAGTCAACGGGGTCACACTTAAAGAGGGACTGCAGAAATTCGCCAAGGTCATCCTGCCGAAACCGTACGGAACCTCCGCAAGCGGCAGGCGGACACCGGCACCGCATGTACCGCCGGTAACGGTCAAATACGGCGAGCATTTTGCGAAATGGACCAGAAAGAAAGTATTGAAGCCGAATGTCATTTACAAAACAAAAGAAGGCTACACGTACACCACTGACAACTATGGTAGAATTACAAGTGTCAAAGCAGACTTGCAGCTGGGAGAAGCAAAACGCAACCAATATGCGCAATCAAAAGCAGGTAAACCAGACCGTCTGACAGATGACGACGGAGGCCACCTAATCGCCACCCAATTCAAAGGCTCAGGCCAATTCGACAACATCGTGCCGATGAATTCTCAGATTAATAGGAGCGGCGGGAAATGGTACAACATGGAGCAAGTATGGTCTAAGGCTTTAAGTCAAAAACCACCAAAACAGGTGACAGTTAAAATTAACAACATTTATGAGGGTGATTCTTTAAGACCTTCTAAATTTATTGTTGTATATAAAGTTGGGGATAAAGAACCTGTTAGAACAATCATTAAGAATAAAGCTGGAGGTTAATCTAATGGAAACTCAAAAAATGGGTGAATTATATCAAAAGATTGCTGAACATCTAAATGAAATGATTCCATCTCAATGGGAAAAGATCGTTTTATATGCTGAAATACTTGATGACTCAGCGGATATATACTTTTATTTTACAACACCAAATAACAGTGATTATTTATTTTCTCATTATATACCTGAACAATTTAATGTAAGCGAGGAGATTTACGATCAACTGCTGATTGAACTTCAAGAGCTATTTGAAGAACTAAAAGAAGAATTTAAACTAGACAATCAAGATATTTGGACAAATCTCACTTTAAAATTAGAAAACACCGGAAAGTTCTCAATTGATTATAATTATGATGATGTTTTATCCTCTCAACTTGATGACCTTCAAAGACGAGATGTTTGGAAATATCAAAATCTCGGCATACTGCCAGCTGATGAGGAAGATAGAAAATTCATAGAAGAGTATCTAAACATATAATAAGCTTTCAAACGGCAAAAAAATTAAAAAGGATTCTGATATTGTGGAAACTGAAAAAATGGGCGAACTATATCAAAAAATCTCTGAGCAAATAAATGAAATTATCCCCTCTGAGTGGGAGAAGGTTGCTCTTTATGCCGAAATTTTAGATGTTTCTTCAGAAGTTTACTTCTTCTTTACTACTCCACAAAATCAGGAATATATATATTCACACGATATTCCTGAACATTTTAATGTTGATGAAGATATATATGACGAACTTCTATATGAATTGCATGATTACTTTGAAGAGTTACGGGATCAATTTAAAACAAACAACGAGGACTTATGGACAAACCTCACTTTGCATCTCGAACGAAGCGGTAAATTCTCAATTGACTACGATTACACCGATGTCATCGCCTCAGACTTAAACGGAACACAACGGCAAGTGGTATGGGAATATCAAAACTTGGGGATTTTGCCTGAAGATGAGGATGATAAACAGTTTGTAATAAGCTACTTCGGTCTATAAATCAATAATGGCTCAGCGCTTTACTGCTGGGCTATTTTTTATAACTAGGATCTCTCGACGATTGAAGGTGAAAAAGGTTGGAAAATAAGAAAATGAAAGATCTGTACCAGATTATTGGTGAGAAATTAAATGACATCATACCTTGTGAATGGGCAAAAATATATCTTTATGCAGAAGTATTAGATGACTCTACCATGGTTCTCTTTCACTTCAAGACACCAGAAAAACGTCAGCTGATTTATTCGCAAGATCTACCAGTGCGATACAGTGTAAGTAAAGATATCTTCAAAACTTTATTAAGAGAAATCCGTGAACTTTTTGAGGAATTACGAGCTGAGCACAAAAATAATAATGATCAGGTTTGGACGAACCATACATTGACATTGGAGAGCAACGGTCAATTCCAACTTGATTATAATGATGATGATATTTTGGCATCTGAGCTTGATGGGTATCAAAGAATTGCATTATGGGAGTACAAAACTCTTGGAATTTTGCCTGAAGACGAGGAAGATCAAGCCTTTTTAATTAGCTACCTAAATCTATAAATTTGAACTGGAGGTTAGCATGGAAACAGAAAAAATGGGTGAATTATATCAACAGATAGCAGAAGGCATTAACGAAATCATTCCTTCTGAATGGGAAAAGGTCATTCTTTATGCAGAAATACTCGACGATTCTTCTGAAGTTTTCTTTTATTTCAATCCTCCTCAAAGTGAGGATTATATCTATTCTCATAATATTCCTGAACATTTTCATGTTAGTGAGGACATTTATGACGAATTATTATTACAATTACATGACTCATTTGAGGAATTACGAGATGAGTTCAAAGAAAATAACCAGGATATCTGGACGACCTTGACACTTCAGCTAGAGATAAACGGAAAATTATCAATAGAATACGATTACGAGGATGTTTTACAGTCTCAATACACAATCTCTCAACGGAAAGCAATTTGGGTTTATGAACACTTAGGGACATATCCTAAGAGAGAGTCGGTAAGAACTTTTCTAGGACGGGACATACAGTCTAAAAGCGAACTTTAGGATATTAAAAGTTTTATGTTTAAACAAAATCATAACGAATTTATCGGATTTGCCTAACAAGATCGATAATTATTCCATACCAATTGATCATTTCCTGAACTAAGAGAAATAAAACATGTTCTTGATTTCAACCATAATAAGTGGAGTCCTTCAATTCAAATATGGATATCAGTATTTGCTGGATGTTATAAATTGGGACTTAGTCGATCAGTTAAGGGCTTACTTACTGTAATGTAATGTAATGGACAGGATTTAAGTAAAGACAAAGGAGAAACTCATTTTCCAGATCAACCTTTAAAACTACATTAAACAGCCATTTAATACTTTTTCTTATTGAAACACAAAATAAAATTGTATTGCCTTAACAAGCATTTTTCAGTGCTTTACTACCAGCGGCTCTGGTGTTTTTTAAATCGATGGATAAAGTTTATGATTATCACTGCCACTATGAATTAAACAAATTAAAAGACTTAAAAACAAGATAGGTGGAGCCACACACTCCACCTGTGTTAAATAAAAAGAAGAGTTTTGGAATCCGCCTAAAACCATTAATTATTAATATTGTTCTTCAATTAAATAAATTCACCAGCAGTCAACTAACATAGAACCCTGCTTTTCTAGTACAAGAGTGAATATCCCTTGTACTCTTTCTGTAGTGATAAAAGATAAAATTTCAACTAATATTGGTATAATCTATTTATTACACGCTAGCCGCGTTTTTTTTATTTTAAAGCGAAATAACTTTTCGATGGTAAAGATAAATTAATGAACACTCATTAGCTATATAAGAATCTAATGGTATCCTTTAATTTCAAGGTAAAACCCTTCTTTATACATGGATTGTGAGGTAAATAATTTATAAATTATTTACCTCACTTCCCCACCTCAAGCACCACAGCATCTTTTATATTTCTTTCCACTTCCACAGGGACATGAATCATTTCGACCAATCTTTTTTACTCCATATTGTCTTTTATATGATAGTAAGCGTGTTTCCGCATATTTATCGGCTAATTCGATAAACTCTGATGCTCTTTCTGGTGGGATATCATCTTTACACAGATATTCAAATTCGACATTAATTAATTCCCTTTGGCTATTATACTCTAAATACAGAGCTAATCTATTGTCTTCATTTGGTCTTAACATTGTTGCTAGTACGTAATCTCTTGCTGGATCTTGCTTAAATTTAGTAACTCCATCTATATTACATATAAATGTTATTTTAGATTCTCCATGAATACTTAATGGCATAATTTTTTTTGTTTCTACTTGTCTTTTAAATAATGTCTCCATTTTTTCTTCAATTTCTTTGCGTGTATCACCTTTTAAATTAAGTAAGTCACTAACAACACTAGTGAAACCACTTATTCGTTGTTTATCTAGTTCATCTATTATCTCTTGTAACTTTCTCGGCACTTCTTGTTGTGGTTTTTCTACTCTTTCCATCTCTTCAATCATAAGTGAAGAGAAGTAATTATCTAACTCTTCTCTATAACCATGCCAAACTTTAAAGCTACCTTTTTTTGACTCGGCTGTTTTGGTATAGAAATTGTGTTCAATATATAACCCTAAATGATCGAGTTCATCAAACACTTCTAGGTCAGGGGATTGCGAAGCTTTCACTCGTTGTTCCAAAAAGTGAAGAAATGTACTTGGTGATTCAAAGTAGTCAGCGTAAACCCTCAACTCATCAAGCGATATACTCCAAGATGGAAACTCTCCAAGTTCAATTCCAAGGGGTTTGAGTTTATCAATCCTTGCTGCAAACTCATTAAAATTATCTATAGAAACACTACATAAAGTTATATGCCTATACTCGGAGAAATTTAATTCCTTTATAGGATTATGTTCCTCATCGCATACAATAACTCTTCCCTCATTTTTTAGTGTTTCTATTAATCTACTAGCTTGTTCATGAGGTTTCTTTGCTAGATTCTCTATTGATTTAATGAATGCTTCGAAGTCAGTAGTAGGATGAGTATAACTAAATGATCCACCCTTTACTTCCACCACGAGTAATTGGTCATCAAAAATTAATATGCCATCACATTCACACCATTGGTTTTTTCCGTTATTCCCAGTCTTACTTTGGTAATAAATAGATCTATAAATATCTGAATTTGGTAATAACCTATTAAATAAATCAAAAGGTATCTGTTCAGATATTATCTTTTGTTTTTCATTCCACTCTTTTTTATACTCTGGTTTTAATCTAAATATCAACCTTTGTATCACTCTATACAAATTGTCAAAAAGACTATAATAATCGAAGCAATAGATAGCGCCTTCAATACTTATAAAAGGCCGCTCTTCTATAGGCGTTCTTCTTAGTGGCCAGCCTGAAAAATCTCCATCAGAATAAAAACTTTTTTCCTCTCCAACCTCCCATGACAGGTGCTTTAACAAAGCTTTTGGCAAGCCCGTTATTTTTTCCACATTAAATAAATCATATCCCATAAAGCGTCCCTTGAAGGAATCGCTAAGATCCTTTAAACCCATTTCCACTAATAATTCATCCATTTTTTCTTGAGGGTTTTTGGATGTATCCTCAACACTTTCTCCTAATACCGGAAGAGTTTTATCCATAATAAATCTAAGATCACAGACAGCATCACTCATTCCACGCATTAAGGATATTTGTAATTTTTCCAAGCTTAAAAGAAAATTGTTAATATTTACACCAAAGAGTTCAACAAAGACTTCATCATGAGGAGATAATAGTTCTAGATGATGAATAATATCATGAACTGGATACCTTTTACCTCTTACCGAAGTTCTCACATCCTGAGCTTGAACATAAAAGAAATCATATTCCGGATTATATTCTGGGTCGGTACTCTCTAGAAATGCCGAATGTGTTATGTGATAATAACTTAAATTAGAATAAAGTTCGCTGACTTTTTTGTGGATTTCTCCCCATACTTCGGTGACGTTCTTGTTGATATTATCCCCTTTTTTCTGCTCCGTTGAAGCAATAACACTTTGTAGATAATCCACCATCCGTAAAGAAATAATTTCATCAAAACCGTAGTTCACTTCAGATGTCTTACCCAACATTCCCATATAATAGTTACCATAACTTTGATGTAATAATAATAAAGGATCACAACCCGAAACTAATTCACGAATTTCAAAAACAAGTTTATCTATTTTGTTTTTTACATCTGGATATTCTTTAACTAAGTGACTTATATATTCTCGCCGCATCTCGTATGTCATATTATTCCTTACAATAACTTCTTTTCCAAAGGACGCTAATTCTATTGGTCCAAAGTTAGCATAGTTATCCGGTTTTAGAGTTTTAATCCTTCTTTTTTTCATAATGCTCCTCCTTAAAAAGCAACTCCTGTTTTTATGAAAGATAAAAAATTCTAGGTATTGTTAGTAAGTTTAAAATTAAGTTAATCAACTCCTATTGGTCATAAATGTATATATCCTCTTACTCATAATTAAGATTTAGTTATCTGGACAAGAAAGTAATCCTTAAATCATCTTACTATAAAATTCATATTTTTAAAAAATTACACAAAATTAATATTTTTGTACCTGCGTAATAAATTTTATGATAAGCTTCTTCTGAGAATGATAGTGATGATATTCCTTATAAAAAACATCAAAAAACTTAAGGAAACTGGTGAAACATGTAGAGGAGAACAGAACTCTTTTCTTGGAGAGATTGCCATACTTTATTTATTAATACTAATATTGTATTTGTATTACTCATGTTAGTCACTCATTCCTCAATTTCACTTTAATGTGAGTTACGTTGATTCTGTCTACCTTTTTGCTTTTGCTGGTTAACACTATATTAATTAACTCTATTTTCATAAGAATAATAGGCATAAATACAAAACATAATATTTCTTTACTAAAGGTAGAAGAAATATTAGATGCAATCATATAGTTCTTAACAGAGAGCAACAATCAATTATGACCTCCCATTCTTTAAATTAATAAAAGAATGATATTCAAACTGTACTAGCCCGAGGTTATTTTAATAACAGACAGTTATCTTAAATCACTCCTTTATTATCCAAGTATCTAATGGCAGTCGTGACTAAAGAAAGGCATCGTTTGTAAAAATAATCATAATGCCTATTATCCCTAATATCGACTTTTGTAGTTTCATGATGACGGATTCTAAAGTTGTTTCCGATTCTTGTAAGCTCCTGAAATTCATTTTCGAATAATTCTTTAAAGATCCCATTGTTACCACTCATATTTTCAGTAATTCTATTTACTGATTTTTTCTTATCTAACGTTGGCGAATAATATGTCTTTAGTCTTTCAAAAGCATCCCAGAGTTTTTCAACAGCGATATTCAAATTCTCTTTCTCATAATACCTACTAGCTTCCTGAAGTAGTTCTTTCAATCCTGCCTCGCCAATTGAAGCCCATGAACTATTTGTTATGTGACTAGTTACCAAGCTTTCAATTTTTCCGTTATTTAACTCCAGAAGAATATAATTCAAATTAAATATTGTATTAATATCTGCCGCAAAATCACTGTTACAGTGCTTTTCAAAAAACTCTATTGCATCTATCACATTATAAGGCGAAGTGGACAAGATAAATTCTTTGAGGCTATCAGTTTCGACATATTTATTCTCCTTATTAAAGCATTTGGGAGTATAAAACATCTTTATATCTTGAAGAATTTCTTCACTTATTAAAACATCATATTCCCATCCCGTTTCGCTTACCTTTCTAATTCTGAAATCATATTTCTCGAAGATTTTGTAAATTTGGTTTCTTGCTTCCCGTTTAATTTTAAATACTATTTCTTTCTGTTTTATCGCTTTTTTATTTCTTTGAGAAAAAGGAACAAACATGTCATTTTCCGCTTGATATATTCTCCAACTATACACATCACGGTTGGAGATTTTCTCGGCAGGATATAGTTCATAGCCATCATGCTTTAATAATTTATTTATCTCAGTAAGAAAATCCATCCAATACCCTTTTTCAAATCTAACTGTCGGATGAAATATTTCACAAATAAATCTCAAGTATATTTCATCGTTCCCATCTTTTAAATGAAACCGCTCGTCCTCAAACACCCAACAATATGGGTAATCATTATTGTTTATTGTGTGTTGCCATATGTCGCCTTCAGCATCTGAAAATCTATAGTCAGAACTTGGCATACTTTTTAAATCATATAATCTTTTGAGAAATTCAATCTCATCCATTTGTCCAAAATAATGATAAGTAACTTTTTTCGTATCAAATATTTCTTCTATATCCATTCCGTTTTGAAACAAATCAAGAATATCACGTTTTGTAATCTCGCTAATTTTGTTCATAGTTATGAATCATTCCCCTTTCAATACTATCCAAAAGAAAACTACTTGCATAAATTAACTTCAGACAATAAGTTTTGTCTTCCACCATAAAGTTTATGGATACTCAAAGTCTTTTTTATTTGCTTTTTCAAAGTAAAGGGACATTCCTATAATTAATTCACAGTATTAACTATTTTCTCACTATTTGTTTGACTTGTATAAGCAACGCTTATTCCTTTCTTCAAAACATTTGGATTGAATTAACCATCAGGAGGAACGTACGTGGTGAAATTCAAGATGAGGAATATCAAAACGCTCATAGATGACAACAATTACAGATTAAGGAGCTAAATGAAAAAAGAGTAACATTAGAAAAAAGGTTTCATTAAAGACAAAACGAGGACTTATCAAAGCTGATTCAGCAAATTAAGGAATCACTCAAAAAACTGTTCTAGATGAAAAAATGGTATACAAACTTATAGAACGAATAGAATGAAATAAAAGAAGGTGGAAGTCCGAGAATCTTTTAAAGGTTCTCGGATCACTATATATCTTCTTTTTTACTCAATAATTCTCATGAATTCTAGGTCTGACTTATAAGTTCTTTTTTAGTGTTGATTATTCGTCGTTTAGTACAAGCAATGCACAGCACTCCACATGATTCGTATGCGGGAACATATCCACAGGCTGCACTTCGAGCGTCTGATATCCGCCATCCTCAAGCACCCTCAGGTCTCTTGCAAGCGTGCCTGGATTGCAGGACACATACACCACCCGCTTCGGTTTCATGTCGATGATTGTCCGCAGGAGGGCTTCGTCGCAGCCTTTTCTTGGCGGGTCGACGACGAGGGTGTCGGCCGTGATGCCTTCTTCATACCATTTCGGAATGACGGTTTCCGCTTCTCCGACTGCGAATTCCGCGTTTGTGATGCCGTTCAGCTCAGCGTTGCGTTTCGCATCCTCGATGGCTTCCGGCACGATTTCGACGCCGTACACTTTTTTCGCCTGCTTCGCCAAGAAGAGAGAAATGGTCCCGATGCCGCAGTAGGCGTCGATGACGGTTTCTTCTCCTTGCAGCTCTGCGTACTCAAGCGCTTTGTCGTAGAGCACTTTTGTCTGTTCCGGGTTGACCTGATAGAATGATCTGGCGGAGATGGCGAATTTGACGTCTCCGATGAGGTCGTAGATGTATTCTTCTCCCCAGATGACGTTTGTTTCGTCCCCAAAGATGACGTTTGTTTTATTTGGGTTGATGTTCTGCACGATTGATTTAACGTGCGGGAATTGCGCCGTAATGTCTTCGATGATCTTCGCTTTGTGCGGAAAATCACTTGTTCTTGTGATGAAGACGATCATCATTTCGCCCGTGACGACGCCGTATCTGACCATAATGTGACGGAGCCAGCCTTTATGGCGTTCTTCATTATAGGCTTTGACACCGTATGCTGCACAGATGTCTTTGACGGCTTGAACGGCTTCGTCGTTTTTGGATTGCTGAATCAGGCAGGCGCTCATGTCGATGATGTCATGGCTTCTTTGCTGATAGAATCCGGCGACGAGTCCGCCTTCTCTTTCTCCTACCGGCACCTGCGCTTTGTTTCTGTAGTTCCACGGGTCTTCCATGCCGAGCGTCGGGTGCACGGTGACTTTTGAGAGGTCCAGCTTGCCGATCCGTTCTAAGACGTCTTTGACTTGTTTCTGTTTAAACAAGAGCTGGCCTTCATAGGTCATGTGCTGAAGCTGGCAGCCGCCGCATTGCTTGTAGATCGGGCACGGGGCATCCGTTCTGTGCGGGCTTTCTTCCTTCAGCTCAATCAAGCGGCCGAAAGCGAAGCCTTTTTTGACGCGTGTCACTTTGATTTGCGCTTTTTCCTCAGGCAGGGCGTTCGGCACGAAGATCGGGAAGCCCTGAACCTTTGCGACGCCCGCTCCTTCGTGCGTCAAATCCTCAAATGTCACATCATAGTATTCATTTTTTTCTATCGGGGGTTTCATTTTCATCTATAATCACCTCTCGTTTTACCAAAAGCCTTGTTTCAGCGTGCTGGCAAACCTTCAAATTCAATGTCAGCCTTCAAAGGTTTCCGATCACGCTGAAAAGATGACAAAATCCTAAAACGAATACTGTTTTAGGATTTTGTCCGCGTATTAGTCATCCAGCTGTTCCGCTTTCTCCTTCGGCATGATGACGTGAATATGCCGATACAGGTTCACGAATTCGCCGGGCAGCATGCCGCCGTATTCGCCGTCCAGGTTCAGCTGCATCTTTTCTGATACATTGACTTTCACGCGGTTCGCTTTTGTGTAAATAATGTGCTGATCGTTAATATGATCGCCTCTGAGCGCCATGCTCGCGACTCTGATAAACTCCGCGAGATTGGCTTTTTTCAAAATAATTAAATCAAACATGCCGTCATTCAGGCTGGAATCAGGGGCCAGCTTCTCGAATCCGCCGACCGAGTTGGTCAGCGTCACTAAAAACAGCATAATTTCGCCTTGAAACAGCTTGCCGTCATATTCAATCTCGACTTCTGTCGGTCGAAGTGAAGGCAGCATTTCCATTCCCTTTAAATAATAAGCAAGCTGGCCGAGCATCGTTTTCAGTTTGCTTGGCACATCGTACGTCAGCTCCGTCAGACGGCCTCCTCCGGCGATGTTGATAAAATACTGACCATTCACCTGTCCGATGTCGATCGGGCGGGCTACGCCGTTAATGACGGTATCAGCGGCATTCAGTATATTCTCTCTCGGAATGCCCAGCGCTCTGGCGAAATCATTTGTCGTGCCGACCGGAATGATGCCCAGTGTCGGGCGTTTGTCTAACGGCGCAAGACCGTTGACGACTTCATTAATCGTTCCGTCTCCGCCGGCTGCGATAATCAGGTCAAACTCCCGCAAAGCGGCTTCTTTTGCGGCGTGGGTGGCATCCCCCGCGCATGTGGTGGCATGGGTGGAGGTTTCATAACCAGCTTGTTCAAATTTTTGCAGGACCTGGGCAAGATTTTTCTTAAAAAGCTCCCGTCCTGAAGTCGGATTGTATATTATGCGTGCACGTTTCATTATCTCATCATCCTACTTAAGAGTATCCGATCCATTATTAACACTAACAACCTTTAATTATACTATGACTTGAGAAAATCGCAACAATATGTACAGGAATTGCCAGAAGAAAAAAGGCCTCGGCTCCGTTTAAGGAGCCAAGGCCCGCTGTCTTACTCTTCTTCCGTTCCAGGTTTTTTCTTACGGAATTTCGCTAATACTTCATATACGATCGGTACAATCAGAAGGGTCAGCAGAGTCGAACTGATTAAACCGCCGATAACGGTGACACCGAGTCCTTTAGAAATGACCTGGCTTCCGCCTTCAAAGCCCAATGCCAATGGAAGCAGGGCGCCGATTGTCGCGATCGCCGTCATCAGAATCGGACGCAATCTCGTAGAGCCGGCTTCCAGGAGCGCTTCTCTCGTCGATAGGCCTTCCGCTTCTTTATGGATGACGCGGTCAATTAAGACAATCGCGTTTGTGACGACGATTCCGATCAGCATCAGCATACCGATCATGGCATTCAGACTGACCGTCTCTCCGGATACATACAGTCCGACTAATGCGCCGATGACTGTAAACGGAAGCGAGAACAGAATCGCAAACGGCGCTAATGCTCCGCCGAACGTGATCACAAGAACGAGGTATACGATGGCGATTGCGGCAAGCATCGCTAACCCGAGTTTCGTAAAGGAATCTGCAATATCCGCTGATACACCGCCGGTATCAATTGATACATTGTCCGGTTTATCCAGTTTGTCAACTTTCTTTTGAACGGCTGATGACACCTTCGTGACGTTGTCAGAAGTGACGGTTGCCGTTACGTCAGCGTACACTTTGCCGTCGCGTTTGGAAATGGTATCAGACGTCGTGCCGTTTTTCACTTTCGCCACATCGCCGATTTTTACTTCTTGGCCTGCAGGCGATGTGATAGTTTTATCCTCTAATTCTTTTACACTCTTATACTGGTCTTTTTCTGTTTTGATGTTGACGTCAAGCTCTTTGCCGTCTTTTTTCACCGTTGTCAAAGGAGACTGTGACGTTTGGGACATCAGGGCTTGGGAGATTTGCGAAGCCGTCAGGCCCTGCTTGCTGAGTTTCTCCTGGTCAGCGACGAACGTGTACTCGTCATATGTGCTGGAAAGGCCTGAGTTGACGTCTTTCAGATCCTTCTCCTTTTTCATGATGCCTTCGATGTCTTTGACCGTGCCTTTAATATCAGACTCTGAATCTCCGTACACATAGTACGTTAATTCGTTGTTGTTGCCTGACGAACTGAAATTTTGTGATTTCCATTCGCCGCGGCTCGATGTTTTTTTGATTTCTTTTAAGACATTGTCTTTTTCTTTGTCAAAATCAGGCGTGTCATCCTCGTATTTCACGTAGAACAATGCGCCGTTTGAGCTTCCGCCGAGCGGACTTTGCGATCCTAAAGAATACTGAACAGTATCGACATGTTTGCGTTTAAGCAGCATATCTTCCGCTTTTTGCGCAGCTTTTTCAGCTTCGCTTTTCGTTTCGCCCGGTTCAGGCGTGTATGTGAGCTGCATCGTTTTGTCCGCTTGCGCAGGCAGGTAGCTCGCGCCGATCAGAGGTACGAGGAACAAACTGCCGACAAGCATCAGAACCGCGATGATAGATGTAATCCATTTATGGCTTAATGACCAATTCAGCACTTTTTTATAGAAATTGGCCAATCTGCCCGGCTTATGCTCTTTCGCTTTAACAGGTGCGCCTGTGAGCGATTTTTTGAATAAGCTGTGCGCAAGCATCGGCACCAGTGTGATCGAAATCAACAGTGATGCGGCAAGCGCGAAGACGATTGTTAAGGCAAACGGCATAAACAGTTCGCCGATCTGTCCGCCGACCATGGCAAGCGGCAGGAATACGGCAATGGTTACGATCGTTGATGACATGATCGGTTTAAACATTTCTTTTGTCGCTTCACGCACCAATTGCTTCCCGCGTAAAGGTTCATCTTTCAGCCTCATGCGGCGGTAAATGTTTTCGATCACGACAATCGAGTCGTCGACTACCCGTCCGATGGCGACCGTCATCGCACCGAGCGTCATTATGTTCAATGTGACATCAAGCTGATTCAGCACAAGAAGTGCAATCAGCAGTGACAGCGGGATGGAAACGATAGAAATCATCGTTGATTTAATATCTCTTAAGAATAAGAGAATGATCACGACCGCAAAAATCGCGCCGAAAATCGCTTTGCTTAACATCGTATCCACTGACTCTGTAATCGGCTCTGCCATATCAAGAGTCGAGCTGTACTTGAACCCTTTATGGTCTTTTTTGTATTGATTCAGTTCATCTTTAATCGCATCGGCCACTTCTACCGTGTTGGCGTCATTGGCTTTTACGATATTAATTCCGATGCTGTCCTTTCCGTTCGTGCGGGAAATGGATTCAGCTTTTTTCACATCTTTAATGTCGGCAATGTCAGAAAGCTTGACTGTCGGCACCCCTGCTGACGCGCTTTGCTGTGCCTGCTGCATAGCCTGAGCATCCGCCGCAGATGCCGCACCGGCTCCGCCCGCTTGACCTTGAGCGGCAGAAGAAGATGTGACCGGAATTCTCATCTCTTTCAGATCTTTAATTGACGTAATATTTCCGTTAACGACAACTGATTTTTCTTTGTTGCCGAATGTGTACAATCCAAGCGGCGTATTGACGTCAGAGCCTTGGATCACTTTCTTGACGGTATCTTCATCAAGTCCGTACTCTTTCATTTTTTTGTCTTTGAAAGAGAATTCCACCTGCTCTTCCTGCTGCCCGGAAACTTGTACGGACGCAACGCCCTGAATGCCTTCAAGCTTAGGAACGAGAGTGTTTTCCACATTTTTAGTCAGATCTTCAAGCGAGCTTTTGCCGCTTGTCACACTGAGCGTCAAAATCGGGAAAGAGTTGAGGCTGTAACGGGAAATGTCAGGTTTTTTCGCGTCATCAGGAAGGCTGACACTGTCCAGCGCTTCAGCGACTTCGGTTTTCGCCTTGTCCATATCCTTGTTGTAATCATATTCAATCATAACCGATGAGACGTTTTCAGAGGATGTGGACGTTACGACGCTCACTCCTTCTAAATTCTGCACCGCCTGCTCGATCGGTTTTGTCACGTCATCCGCAACTTGACTCGGAGCAGCTCCGGGATAAGTCGTATTTACCGAGAGGTAAGGCATGTTGACGTCCGGTATGGATTCCTGCTTCATATTCATACCGGCATACAGCCCTGCTACAGTAACGATAATCGTCATCAGCCAAACTGCGAATTTGTTCTTCAGTACAAAGTTAATAATGTGGTTCATCATGTCCTCCGTTAATTTTTATTGACTGACTGGTCATTCTATATAATACTAAACGGTATAACTCAACATCGTCAACTAATAAGGCAGTAAATTTTTCTAAATTTTTCAGGATTAAGGGGAAGCACGTCATGAACGAAAAAAAAGAGAAAATCATAAAAACAGGCATCCATTTATTTGCCAAAAAAGGGTTTTCTTCAACAACCATTCAGGAAATCGCCGGTGAATGCGGAATTTCAAAAGGGGCCTTCTATCTTCATTTTAAATCAAAAGAAGACCTTTTGCTCTCAGCATGTGAGTATTACATCGGCATGTCTATGGAAGAAATAAAGAAAATCAAAACAGAACATCAGCATAAATCGCCTAAGGACGTATTCCGAAAACAAATCGCTTATCAATTCCAGGAATTTATGGAGCACAAGGACTTTATCATTCTCTTGCTGAGCGAAAAGGTCATTCCTGAAAATCAAAAGGTCAAACAGTATTTTCATGAGGCCAATATTCAATTTAACATGCTGTACCGGGATGCTTTGCTCTCCGTTTACGGAGATGCCGTCATACCGTTTATAGCGGATGCGTCCGTTATGGCGCAAGGAATAGTGAGCTCCTATATTCATTTCTTGATTTTTAATGAACATACGGCATTCCGGACGGAAAACGTGGCGGCCTTTCTGATTGCCAGAATCGATGATCTGATTACGGGACTGATAAGAGACAATCCCGATCCGCTGCTGCCGGAGGATATCTTCACTCAGCCCGCGGCGGACAGAGAAAGACTGCTTGCGGATATTCAAAAGATAAAAGCACAGCAGGGGCTGCCTGAGGACGTCCTCGTATCGCTTGAAGTCATTGAAGAGGAATGCGCAAAGGAAGAGCCGCGAAAACCGATTATTAAAGGAATGCTGTCCAACTTGGCAGGCAGCGGAAATGAGCAGATTGAAACGCTGCGGGCTTCCATTGAAACCTATTTCAGCTTATAAAAAAAGAGACCGGCGCTTACCGGTCTCCGTGTCAGCAGCGCCCTTTCAGGCGGCTGCTTTTTTTATCGTTTTTTGATTTCTTCAAGTAAGATTTTGTTGACCATCGGCGGGTTGGCCTGTCCTTTTGAGGCTTTCATAATCTGCCCGACAAGGAAGCCGATCGCGCGGTCTTTTCCGTTTTTGAAGTCTTCAATTGACTGCGGGTTGCTGTCAAGCGCATCTGTTACCAGCTTCAGAAGCACGCTTTCGTCAGAAATCTGCACAAGGCCTTTTTCTTTGACGATTTTTTCTGCGTCGCCGCCTTTTTCAATTAATTCTTTAAAGACTTTCTTCGCGATTTTGGACGAGATGGTTCCTTTTTCAATCAGCTTAATCATGCCGGCAAGGCCTTCAGGAGTCAGTGCGACATCCTCAAGCTCTTTTTGTTCGGCGTTCAGGTAAGCTGAGACTTCACCCATCAGCCAGTTTGATGCCTGCTTGGCTTCCGCGCCTTTATTGACCGTTTCTTCGAAGAAATCAGCCATTTCTTTCGTCAGCGTCAGAACCATTGCGTCATAAGCCGGCAGGCCGAGCTCTTCGATATAACGCTTGCGGCGCTCGTCCGGAAGCTCAGGAATGGTTGCTCTTACGCGTTCTTTCCATTCGTCATCAATGCAGAGCTCGACAAGGTCAGGCTCAGGGAAATAACGATAGTCGTCCGAACCTTCTTTGACACGCATCAAAATGGTTTTTTTCGTCGCTTCATCGTAGCGGCGCGTCTCCTGCTGAATGACTCCGCCTGACAGAAGCACCTGCTCTTGGCGTTTTTCTTCATGCTCAAGTCCTTTTTGCACGAACGCGAAGGAGTTCAGGTTTTTCAGCTCCGTTTTTGTGCCGAATTTCTCCTGGCCGATCGGACGGAGGGAAATGTTGGCGTCACAGCGCAGTGAACCTTCTTCCATTTTACAGTCGGAAACGCCTGTGTATTGGATAATTGATTTCAGCTTTTCGAGATATGCGTAAGCTTCCTCCGGTGTGCGGATATCCGGCTCAGATACAATCTCGACAAGCGGCGTGCCCTGGCGGTTGAAGTCAACGAGGGAATAGCCGTCGCCCGTATGCGTCAGTTTTCCCGCATCTTCTTCAAGGTGAAGACGGGTAATGCCGATTTTTTTCGTTTTTCCGCCGACTTCGATTTCAATCCAGCCGTTTTCGCCGATCGGCTTGTCAAATTGAGAAATTTGATATGCCTTCGGGTTGTCCGGATAGAAATAGTTTTTCCGGTCAAACTTCGTATCCGTTGCGATTTCACAGTTCAAAGCCATTGCGGCTTTCATCGCGAATTCGACCGCTTCTTTGTTCAAAACGGGCAGCACGCCGGGATAGCCGAGGTCGATGACGCTCGTTTGGGTATTCGCTTCCGCGCCGAATGGCGTCGGTGAGCTTGAGAAAATTTTAGATTTTGTTTTTAATTCCACATGGACTTCAAGTCCGATTACCGTTTCAAAGTTCACTTCATTTCACCCCTTACAGTTCAGGTTTCGCTTTATGATGATCTGTTGCCTGCTCAAAAGCATGAGCGACGCGGTATACAGTGCCTTCATCGAAGTGTTTTCCGATGATTTGCAGTCCAAGCGGCAGTCCGTCCGCAAATCCGCACGGCACGCTGATTCCCGGCACACCCGCGAGGTTGACAGGGATCGTTAAAATATCGTTGGCGTACATTGTGAGCGGATCGCTGGTTTTTTCGCCGATTTTGAATGCCGGTGTCGGCGTTGTCGGTCCGACGATGACATCGTATTTCTCAAATACGTCTTCAAAATCTTTCTTAATAAGCGTGCGCACTTTTTGCGCTTTTTTGTAATACGCGTCATAGTAGCCGGAGCTGAGCGCGAAGGTGCCGAGCATGATGCGGCGCTTCACTTCGTTGCCGAAGCCTTCAGAGCGCGTCTGTTTATAAAGATCAATCAGGTTGTCCGCATTGTCTGAGCGGTAGCCGTAGCGGATGCCGTCAAAGCGCGCAAGGTTTGCAGACGCTTCGGAAGAAGACAGCAGATAATACGTCGCAAGCGCGTATTTGCTGTGCGGCAGAGATACTTCTTCCCATGTCGCTCCGAGGTCTTCAAGCACTTTTAAAGCGGCTAAAACCGATTCTTTCGCTTCTTTGCCGACGCCTTCTCCGAGATATTCTTTCGGCACGGCGATTTTTAAGCCTTTAATATCGCCAGTTAATGAAGAAAGAAAGTCCGGCACTTCGACATTGGCGCTCGTAGAGTCCATTTTGTCCGGGCCTGAAATCGCCTGAAGCAGGAATGCGTTATCTTCTACGTTTCTTGTGATCGGTCCGATCTGGTCAAGTGAAGACGCAAAAGCGACCAAACCGTAACGTGACACGCGTCCGTATGTAGGCTTTAATCCGACAACCCCGCAGAAAGAAGCCGGCTGACGGATGGAGCCGCCCGTATCAGATCCGAGTGAAAACGGCACTTCGCCGGCTGCAACCGCAGCTGCGGAACCGCCGCTTGATCCGCCGGGAACCGTATCGAGATTCCAAGGGTTTTTCGTCGCTTTGTACGCGGAGTTTTCAGTAGAAGAACCCATCGCGAACTCGTCCATATTCAGCTTTCCGATTGTGACGGCTTCAGCGGCTTGAAGGCGTTCCACAACCGTCGCATCGTAAATCGGATCGAAGTTTTCGAGGATTTTGCTTGAGCATGTTGTGCGAAGCCCTTTGGTCACGATGTTGTCTTTGACGCCGATCGGCATTCCGAAGAGAAGACCGTGTTCAGACCGTCCGTCAACCGCTTCGTCAAGTTCTTTCGCGTAAGCGCGGGCTCTTTCTTCATCAAGCTGTAAAAATGCCTGCACCTTATCATCCACGGATGCGATCCGTTTGTAAGATTCATCAACAAGATCGGAAATCTTGATTTCTTTTTTATGTATCATTTGTTTCAGTTCTGTGATTTTGTGATCAAATAATGACATACTGTCTCCCTCCTTTAATCCAGAATAGATGGCACACGGACATAGCCGTCTTTATGATCGGGAGCATTTTTCATGACATCCTCGACCGGAAGGCCTTTACCCGCTTCATCTTCTCTCATTACGTTTTTCATTTTCAGCACGTGTGTTGTCGGTTCCACGTTATCCGTGTCCACTTCATTAAGCTCCTCGGCAAACGAGATGATGCTGTCAAGCTGTTCTGTGAACATTTCAGCTTCTTCATCCGTAATGGCGAGTCTCGCCAAATGAGCGACATGCTTTACTTCTTCTATAGAAATTCGTGACATAAGATCCACCTCCGCATAATTCTCCGTTTCGTCATATAATACTGATCATATCAAAAACGAGCCCTCTAAAGCAACAAAACGCCGCCTTCTGAGGCATGATGAAACCCTCTCTATTTTATCCTAAATCGGGGAGAAAGAGAAACGAATTATATGTCAGAAAATTTTTACTTTTATAATTTATTGGTAGCGTTTTCATCTCTAAGCTGTTCTATGTTGGCGGGGATTTTTTCCTTGAGCGGGCCAGGTTTCGAGAGTTGATTGATCGGGGATACTTTGTTAGGTTTAGTAACCATAGCCGGCACTAAATATGTGATTCGCATGGAATGATGACTAAAGGCTGGATCGCCGGCGCATATTCCGGCACTACTAATCTACAGAGGTGATGCAACATTTACATGAAAGAAGAGAGGGTCCAAAAACGTGAGTATTGAATTAATTATATCTCTTGGCATTTACTTTGCTGCCATGCTGTTAATCGGCTGGTACGCATTCAGAAAGACAACGAATATTAATGATTACATGCTGGGCGGAAGAGGACTCGGCCCGTTCGTAACGGCGCTGTCCGCAGGTGCGGCGGATATGAGCGCATGGATGCTGATGGGAGTTCCCGGCGCAATGTTCGCAACGGGGTTATCGACCTTATGGCTGGCGCTCGGTTTGACGATCGGCGCGTATTCAAATTATCTGCTGCTTGCTCCGAGGCTGCGCGCTTACACGGAAGTTGCGGATGATGCGATTACGATTCCCGATTTTTTCGATAAACGGTTCCGCCACTCGTCATCATTGCTGAAAATTGTTTCCGCCGTGATTATTATGATCTTTTTCACACTGTACACATCGTCCGGGATGGTATCCGGAGGCAGGTTATTTGAATCGGCATTCGGCGCCGACTACAAATTCGGTTTGTTTTTAACGGCGGGTGTTGTTGTCCTTTACACGCTGTTTGGCGGTTTCCTCGCTGTCAGTCTGACTGACTTTGTACAGGGAGCGATCATGTTTGCGGCATTAGTGCTTGTGCCGATCGTTGCTTTTACCCAGCTCGGGAGCGTTTCAACGACGATTGATTCGATCAACGCCGTTAACCCGAAACTATTGGATATCTTTAAAGGCGCGAGCGTCATTAGCATTATTTCTTATTTGGCATGGGGACTCGGCTATTACGGCCAGCCTCATATCATCGTACGATTTATGGCGATTAAAGAAGTGAAAGATTTAAAACCCGCCCGCAGAATCGGGATGAGCTGGATGGTTATTTCAGTTGTCGGTTCATTGCTGACCGGGATTATCGGGGTTGCGTATTCTCATCACTTCGGGGTCTCCGTAAAAGATCCGGAAACGATTTTCATTATTTTTTCTAAAATCTTGTTCCACCCGCTGATTACGGGCTTCCTGCTGTCCGCGATTTTAGCGGCGATCATGAGTTCCATTTCCTCACAGCTTCTCGTAACGGCAAGCGCCATTACGGAAGATTTATACCGCGCCTTTTTCAGACGGGAAGCGAGCGATAAAGAATTGGTCATGACCGGACGCCTGTCAGTATTGATCGTGGCCGTTATCGCCATCCTGCTTTCCATGAATCCGAACAGCACCATTCTTGATCTGGTCGGATATGCGTGGGCTGGCTTCGGTTCGGCTATCGGCCCGGCGCTCTTGCTCAGTCTGTACTGGAAACGGATGAATGAATGGGGAGCGCTTGCGGCGATGATTACCGGGGCAGCGGCCGTTTTAATCTGGATCACCACAGGGCTTGCCGCTTCAACCGGCGTATACGAAATCATTCCGGGATTCTTCCTCAGTCTGATTGCCGGTATTGCCGTCAGCCTGCTGACCAAAAAACCGGCCGATGCTTCTTATCAGCTGTTCAGCCGGATGGAATCTCTTTTGAAAAACAAGAAATAGACAAAAAGCCGTCAGATTTTATCCCTGACGGCTTTTTTCTTCCGCACTTGTCCTGCTATAAATACTGTGAGAAAATCATATCAATTTATTATAAGAAAAATTGCGGAGGTGCTGTGCAAATTGAGCTGGCCTATCGAACCAGACATTTTATTAAAGCTGGGCATTGCCACGCTGATCGGCATGATCATCGGTCTTGAACGCGAACTGAAAAACAAACCGCTCGGACTGAAAACCTGTATCGTCATCGCCGTCAGCTCCTGTATGCTGACGATCGTCAGCATTAATGCGGCATATCATTTCCCGAAATATTACCGTATCATGATGGATCCGCTCCGCCTTCCCGCCCAAATCATTTCCGGCGTCGGTTTTATCGGCGCGGGCGTGATCCTGCGTAAAAGCAATGACGTCATATCCGGCCTGACGACATCGGCTATCATCTGGGGCGCGGCCGGGCTGGGTCTGGCTACAGGCGCCGGCTTTTATAAAGAAGCGTTCGCAAGCCTCTTGTTTATCCTGATCAGTGTCGAATTTCTTCCGTGGCTGATCAGAAAAATCGGTCCCAACCGCTTGAAGGAAAAGGATATCCGCGTGAGAATGTCTCTTTCCGATAAAGACAAAATGACCGAGATTTTAAAGGAAATGAAAAGCAAACAGCTCCGCATTCACTCCGTCCGGATTGATGACCTGGGTGAAAAAGAATTTCCGATTATGGAAGTGAAAGTCAGTGTTCATAAAAACCGCTACACCACTGACGTCTATTATGATATTAAAGAAATTCAGGGTGTCGTCGGAGTAAAATGTGATACGTTATAAAAAACGCCGGGCTGGATTCAGCCGGCGTTTTTCTATTTATACGAATGCAGAAAATTGATACTCCGTAATCGGTGTTTCATTTTCGATATCGCGCCTGAAGGCTTTCAGCATCCCGAGTTCCTCGTCCCCGAGTGAATTGAGGTCAAACGCCTGATGCAATAATCCGTAGATCAGCATATGGCGCAGCCGGAGGAAATCCGGGATGTGTTCAAGCCAGGCGGGATCAAGGTCATTTTCTTCTCTGTAGCCTTTCATAAAGTGAGTCATGAATTCACCCGTAAACGCGGCCTTGTCTTCATACGGGATGACCGGATACCACAACATGTTGTACAGCAGAATACTGATATCATTCACAAACCAATTGTAGCCGATATCATCAAAATCAAATGCAGTGATTTTTCCGTTGTCCCAATTAAAATTGCCATGATGCAGATCGGCGTGCACAAGGCCGTAGTTTTTAGGATTCTTCGGCAAACGGCGCAGTTTTTCCATTAGAGCATCCGCCCGCTCAAATACGAGATGCTGATCTGCGGGCACGTATTTTCTCAGCTTCAGCTGCTCCTCTTCATCCCATTCCTGCCTTTTATATGCCGGATCGCTCAGACGGTAGCTTTTCGTCAGCCGGTGCATGTTCCCCGTGTACTTTCCAAGCTGGTAAAACAGCGTTCCGTTCCAGTCTGATTCCTCCACTTTGCGTCCGGGCGCTTTTTCATAGACTCTTAATAAAAACGCTCCGCCTTTTCCGTCCGGCACTTCTTCGACATCTTTGCCATTTAATGAAGGAATCGGCTTTGCTACTGAAAGCCCTCCCTTTGCCAGATGATGAAGCCATTCCATTTCCCCGAGAATATATTCCGGCGTTCTTCTGATCGTATGCGTAATTTTTAAGATATACGGTTCGTTATCTTTCACAATTTCATATACGTAGTTCTCTGCGTCCGCAATAAATTGAAACTTGGTAAATCCGTATATTTCACCGGCCTCAGCCAGTACCTTATCTTCCTCAAAAATCGCTTTAATATCTTTATGCATGCTGATTCACCCTTTTCATAACATTTGTAGGCGGTGTGTGTACTCAGCAAATGTCATTCATCAACATTCCTGCCCTTCTTTTTTCACAGCAGATTCGTAACATCCGCTTAGAAATGAAATGTGTTTTCCTGTTAATTCCTAATTATACAAATATCTTAACATACCTCATTCCTCTCTCCAACGATATTCACACTAAAAAACCCTTGCTCATACAGAAATGAACAAGGGCATCTTGGTTAATCGTAAATATGGACGGTCGGTTCTTTGTCACCCGCATTGCGGACGATCAGCGCTTCCTGCCCGTCAGACGAGGTAATGTTAATTTCGACATCAACTGAGCCTTTTGAATAATAATCCATCAGCTCACCTGTTAAGTATTGGGTGAAGGCGATGACTTCGCTTTTCCCGTAAAATTGCATCGGGATTTCAATCTTCATTTTTCTCATTTCATCGTTTTCGTACATTGCCGTTCCGACAACTCCTGTGTAATTCGGGAAGTAGCTGTCGATGGCGTTTTTGAAGCGTTTAAACACTTCGGAATCATCAGGGTATTTCTTTGCCGTGTCTGTATCCGCCGGATAGAAGACGTACTTTTCTTTGACATCATCCCAGTTTGAAATGGTGGATGAGCCGGCCTTGACTTCTGTTTTCGCAATGTAATTCCCCGGTACGATTGATGTTTTCGGCGCTTGTTTATAAAGGGCGACGGTAATCGGCACATTTTTCAGGTTATCCATTTTCCGAAGGCGGTTAACGACTTCCTGTGCGATTTCTTCACCGTGGCTGCGGATCGTTTTGTCGCTGAGCTCCACTTCCTGCTGCGGATCACCTGTGTTTTCGCGGTAATAGTATACAGAGTTGAGAGCGAGACCGATCATGACACCGCCAAGCTGGATGGAATTTTTATCTTTTCTTACTAAGTAATCCTGCTCAAGCATGGACGCTAAGTAAATCGGGCTGTTTTCGTTTTTCTCTTTTGCTGATCCCGAGCTTGGCAGCACCGGGTTTAAGCCGAGATTCTGGAAATTGGCGTCTGCCTTTTTCGCCTTTTTCAGATCACTGCCCTCTTTTTTGCGGTCAAGCCAGCTGAGTACCGTGTCCTCATCTAAATACTGGCCTTCCTGATACAAATAGTCATCCGTCGGGAACGTGTCTTGAGCGAGCCGCATCAGCCCCGTCTCGAATTCATCGATGTCCAGCCTCGTGTTCAGCCGGTCCGCGGTCAGGCCGCGCGCTTTTCCGGCCTTAAACGGGAGCACCATTTTATAGTAGGAATCAGAGATATTATATTTCGGTATGATCGCTTTTTCAGAAGACTTTGCCGTTTTCTGCGTGATCTCTTCCTCTTTTTTTCCCCCGAAACTCGGCGAACAGGCCGACAGCATGAGTACTGCCGCCGTTGCCGTCGCCGCCAATGCCAACATCTTTTTCAATAGAAAACACTCCTCTTATTTCTTTAGCTCTCCCAATAGCTGTGCTTCATTCCATACTTCAATGTTTAATTCCTGCGCTTTTGTCAGCTTGCTTCCGGCCGCTTCTCCGGCAATCAGCAAGTCTGTTTTTTTGCTGACAGATCCCGTCAGCTTTCCGCCGAGCGCTTCAATCTGCGCCTTGGCTTCATTTCTGGACAGCTCTTCAAGCTTTCCGGTTAACACGATGGTTTTGCCGGCAAAATAAGAGTCGCTGTCCTCCGCTTTTACTTTTTTCGGGCCTTTGTAGAGTGTGTTCACACCGAGTTCCTCAAGTTCATTCAAAAGCTCAAGCATTTCCTCTTTGCGGAAATAGGTGATAACGGCATCGGCCATCTTTTCGCCGATTTCATCTACCGCAAGCAGCTCTTCTTCCGTGGCTTGTTTCAGATTTTCCAGGCTTTCAAAATGCATGGCCAGTGTTTTGGCCGCTTTTGAGCCGATAAAACGGATGCCGAGACCGAACAGCAGGCGTTCCAGCGAATTCTCTTTCGACTTTTGGATGGAGCTGATCAGATTGTCAGTTGATTTTTCCCCCATCCGCTCAAGCCGGATGACCTGTTCTTTCGTCAGCTTATACAAATCAGCGACATTACGGACGAGATGTTCACGGAAAAGCTGTGTGATGACACGTTCTCCGAGTCCGTCAATATTCATCGCGTTGCGTGAGACAAAGTGAATCAGGCCTTCTCTGATCTGCGCCGGACATTCCGGATTAATGCAGCGCAGCGCGACTTCCCCTTCAATGCGGACAAGTTCGCTTTCGCACTCAGGGCAGCTGGTCGGCATATTGAATTCTTTTTCTTCCCCGGTCCGCTGTTCAATTAAGACATTGACGACCTCAGGGATGATGTCGCCCGCTTTTTTGACGACCACTTTATCGAGAATGCGGATATCCTTCTCTTTAATTAAATCTTCGTTATGAAGGGATGCTCTTGAGACCGTCGTTCCCGCGACTTTTACCGGTTCCAGAACGGCGGTCGGCGTAATAACGCCCGTTCTTCCGACATTCAGTTCGATATCGAGCAGTTTTGTCACGACCTCTTCCGCCGGGAATTTGTAAGCAATCGCCCAGCGCGGGCTTTTTGCCGTATACCCGAGTTCTTCCTGCTGGTCGAGCGAATCGACTTTGATGACGATTCCGTCAATTTCATAAGGGAGATCGGCCCGCTTCGCCTGCAGCTCTTCGATCATTTCAATGACTTCATCTATCGTGTCGCATTTTTTCCGTTCCTGGTTTGTTTTAAAACCGAGCTCATCCAGAAAATCCAGGCCCTGACTCTGTGTTTCCACACCCATCTCGTCAAGCTCCGCTATACTGTAGACGAAGATGTCAAGATTTCGTTTCGCTGCAATTTTCGGATCGAGCTGTCTGAGTGAGCCCGCAGCCGCGTTCCGGGGATTGGCGAACGGCTCCTCTTCATGTTTCAGCCTTTCCTCATTGAGCGCTTCAAATGACTGTTTCGGCATGTACGCCTCTCCGCGCACTTCTATGGAAAGATTACGTTTCATTTTCAGCGGAATGTTGCGGATCGTTTTTAAGTTTTCGGTGATATCTTCGCCCGTCGTTCCGTCTCCTCTTGTCGCGCCTCTGACGAAATAGCCGTCTTCATAACGGAGAGAAACAGCAAGACCGTCTATTTTCAGCTCCACATTGTAAGCGACGCCGTCACCGACAGCCTGACGGACGCGGCGGTCAAAATCGCGGAGATCATCATCGTTAAATGCGTTGCCGAGACTGAGCATCGGCGTGCCGTGCTGCACCTTTTGAAAAGATTCAAGCACCGCTCCCCCGACCCGCTGTGTGGGCGAATCAGGCGTTCTGAGTTCCGGGTGCTCTTCCTCTATGGCAATCAGCTCCTGCATCAGTCTGTCGTACTCGGAATCCGGCACGCTCGGTTCATCTAAGGTGTAATATTCATAACTGTACTGATCGATGGTGCGGCGCAATTCTTCTGCCCGGTGTTTCGCTGTTTCTTTGTCCATCATGTTCTTCCTTTCCTCTTCAGGTTACTGCTTTTCAATCGGCGCAAAAGCGGCAAGCAGACGCTTCACGCCGACTGGGCTCGGGAATGCGATATCAAGCTCGGTGCTTTCGCCTTCTCCTTTTACGCTGACAACCGTTCCGGTGCCCCATTTTTTATGGCCCGCTTTATCGCCGACCGCCCAGCTGAGCGAGTCGCCGCCTGTTTTGTTCGCGTAGGAAACGGGACGGGATACGGGCCCGCGTTTCGGCTGCACTTTTCGTCCCGGCTGCATGCGAGCTGTTTTCTTCTCATTTAGGTTCTCCAATAAATCGCCAGGTATTTCCCTGATAAAGCGGGATTCCGGATTCATATTGGTGCGGCCGAATAAGGTGCGCATTTTGGCATTCGTTAAATACAGTTCTTCTTCCGCCCTCGTAATGCCTACATATGCGAGCCTGCGTTCTTCTTCCATCTCGGCTTCTTCCATCAGGGAGCGGCTGTGCGGGAACACGCCTTCTTCCATGCCCATTAAGAACACGACTGGAAATTCAAGCCCCTTAGCGGCGTGCAGTGTCATTAAAGTGACGGCATCCTTTCCGCCTGCTTCTTCTTCCTTCTGGTCGAGCTGGTCAATATCCGCGATCAGCGCCAGATCGGTCAGAAACGCGACGAGAGACTTGTCTTCGCTTTTTTGTTCGAAGTTTTTCGTCACGGAAAGAAACTCGTCGATATTTTCAAGGCGGCTTTGGGCTTCGATTGATTTTTCGGCCTTCAGCATTTCTCTGTATTCCGTTTTTTCGAGAATTTCTTCCGTGAGTTCCGTAATGGACAGGTAATCCTGCATGTTCGTCAGATTTTCAATCATCGCGCCAAAGCCGTCAAGCGCGTTTGCCGCTTTTGCGCTGACTCCGATGAAATCAACCTGTTTGATCGCCTGGAACATTGACATTCCGTTCATCGCCGCATATGACGCGATTTTTTCTAGCGAAGTGGCGCCGACGCCCCGCTTCGGCACATTGACGATCCGCGTAAAACTGATGTCGTCGTCCGGATTTGACACAAGGCGCAGGTATGCAAGAATGTCTTTAATTTCTTTCCTGTCGTAGAACTTGGTTCCGCCGACGATATTGTAGTTCAGACCGGATTTTAAAAGGGTTTCCTCAATGACGCGCGACTGGGCGTTTGTCCGGTATAAAATCGCGATATCGGAAAGCTTCCGCCGCCCCGAGCTGTGCAGCTCATAAATTTTGCCCGCGACGAATTGGCCTTCGCCGAATTCATTGTCGCCGCTGTAATAAGAAAGCTTGATGCCTTCGTCATTTTCCGTCCACAGTTTTTTCGGCTTGCGGTTTGAGTTGTTTTTGATCACTTCGTTAGCAGCTTGCAGAATCCGCTTTGTTGAGCGGTAGTTTTGCTCGAGCAGAATCACGTTTGCGCTCGGGTAATCTTTTTCAAAGGAAAGGATATTCGCGATATCCGCCCCGCGCCATCTGTAAATGGACTGGTCGGAGTCACCGACGACGCATATATTTTCAAGGCGGGCCGCAAGCTGCTTCACAAGCAGGTATTGCGCCCTGTTCGTATCCTGATACTCGTCTACGTGAATGTACTGGAATTTGCGCTGATAAAACTCAAGCACTTCCGGCACACGATCGAAAAGCTTAATCGTCGTCATGATTAAATCATCAAAATCGAGCGATTGGTTTTTCAGCAGTTTTTTCTGATAATCGGTATACACGTCACTCGTGACCTGATCGTAGTAGCCGCCGGCCGTTTTTGCGAATTCCTCAGGTTCGATCAGCTCGTTTTTGGCGCTGCTGATGGAGCCTAAAATACTTCTCGGATCAAACTTTTTCGGATCGATATTCCGCTCTTTCAAAATCCCTTTAATAACGGAAAGCTGATCAGCCGTATCAAGAATGGAGAAGTTTCGGTTGATGCCGATTCTGTCAATATCCCTGCGCAGAATCCGCACGCACATGCTGTGGAAGGTGGAAATCCAGATTTCATCCGCGCCGGGTCCGAGAATGCTCTCCACCCGCTCCTTCATTTCTCTGGCGGCTTTATTTGTAAAGGTAATCGCCAGAATGTTCCATGGCGCCACGTGTTTTTCCGCCATTAAGTATGCGATTCTGTGCGTCAGCACACGTGTTTTTCCGCTTCCCGCGCCCGCCATCAGAAGCAGCGGACCGTCCGTCGTCTTGACCGCTTCCTGCTGAACGGGATTTAATCCGCTTAATAATTGATTGCTAATGTAATTCATATCCGTTCACCGCCTATCAAACATATGTTCTATCATAAATCAATTTCGTCCGCTTGGCTACTTTGTCTTTACAGCCGCCACCGTTTTGAGCGCCTGATCAAAATCTTCATATACGGCATTTCCGACAACGATGACATCGGCATGACGGCCGAACCGTTCCGCCGTTTCCGCGTCTTTAATCCCGCCTCCGTAAAACAGGACGGACTTGTCCAGCACAGCCTTCGTTTTCTCCACCGTTTCTATGTCCGCCAGCATCCCGCTGTATTCCAGATAAAAAATCGGGAGATGAAGCAAATGTTCCGCGACCCGCGCATAGGCGAGAATATCTTCTGTTTCTATATGTGTATCCGCCTCCGTCAAAGCGGCCGCCTTACAATCAGGGTTGACGATGCAGTAGCCCTCCGTCACGATTTCCTCCATTGACATGAGCTCTCCGTATTCTTTCATCGCCTGATGATGCATGCCGACAATCCAGTCCGCCTTTTTGCTGTTGAGCACACTCGGAATGAAATAAAGATCAAACCCGGGCACAATGGAATCAATCGTCGACACCTCAAGTACGCACGGCACTAAAAACCGCCGCACCTTTGACATCAGTCTCAGCACATTGTCCTCGGTGATATTGTCGCTTCCTCCGATCACAATGGCGTCAGTCCCTGATTCACAAAGCCGTTCCAGCTGTTCATCCGGTAAATCTTTATTCGGATCGAGTTTAAAAACATGCTTCCACTCGTTAACATCGTACATGCGTTTTCGTTCCTCCATTCGTTTCTTGCCATTTAAACATTATAACAAATTCGTTTGGCCCGGAAAAACGGAAAAAGACGTCATTCACCTGATTCACAAAAAAAGATTGCGCTCCGCCGGACGGGAAACGGCTATGTTTGAAAACAGACAAAATGTGGAATGTCAAAGAGAAAAAAGGCAAGGAGTCTGATCTCAATGGAACAAGCCATTATCGTACTGATTTGTATATTGATTTTTATTATTTTAGTTCCCGCCGCATTGTTTCTCTGGATTTACATAAGAGACGAAAAGCAGGAAGAACATTCAGTGCTGCGCAATTATCCCGCAGCGGGAAAACTGCGCTATATATTTGAAAAAATCGGACCTGAGCTGCGGCAGTATTTATTCAGCAATGATAACGAAGAACAGCCGTTTTCCCGGAGAGAATATGAACAGACGGTCATGTCGGGAAAGTATAAAAGCAGAATGATGGGCTTCGGCTCAGAACGGGATTTCGATCAGCCGGGCTATTATATCCGTAACGCCCTCTTCCCGAAACAAAGGGAGGAGCTGCGCACAGATCAGACGCCGAAGATCGACACGATGGTATACAAGATTGACAAAGACAACCTGCTGAAACGCAGCGAACACCGCGAAAAAGCAAAAGCGGACCCTTATTACCTGCATCCGGACGATGTGCAAGTGATCGGCCGCGACACATGCAAGAAACCGTTTTATGTAAAAGGGTTAATCGGACAATCAGCGATAAGCTACGGCTCACTTGGCGACCGGGCAATCACCGCCCTGTCAAAAGGGCTGCACCAGGCCGGCGGCACATGGATGAATACAGGCGAAGGCGGCCTGTCTGAGTATCACTTGAAAGGCGGCGCGGATATTATCTGCCAAATCGGCCCCGGGCTGTTCGGCGTGCGCACTGAAGATGGAGAATTTTCATGGGAAGAATTTAAGAAAAAAAGCCGCCTCGAGCAGATTAAAGCCTTTGAATTAAAGCTTGCGCAAGGGGCGAAAGCAAGAGGCGGTCATATTGACGGTTCAAAGGTGACCGAAGAAATTGCCGCCATCAGAAATGTGCAGCCCGGACAATCCATTGACAGCCCAAACCGCTTCAACGAATTCTCAAATGCTCCGGACATGCTTGATTTCATTGAGAAATTAAGGACTGTCGGTGAAAAACCGGTCGGCATCAAAATTGTCCCGGGCAGCCGCAAAGACCTTGAAGACCTTATTTCCTGTATGAGTTCATCAGGCAAACTTCCCGACTTTATTACGATTGACGGCAGTGAAGGGGGAACGGGAGCTTCTTTCCATGAACTGGCGGATTCCGTCGGCCTGCCGATTCTGACCGGCCTCCCCCTTGTTGACGGCCTTTTGAAGACATACGGTATAAGAGATAAGCTGAAAATTTTCGCATCCGGAAAGCTGCTCACTCCGGATAAGATTGCCGTTGCCCTCGCGTTAGGCGCGGATTTTGTCAATATTGCCCGGGGAATGATGTTTTCAGTCGGCTGTATCCGCGCTCAAGTATGCCACACCAATCATTGTCCTGTCGGAGTAGCGACAACCGATCCAAAACTTCAGCGCGCGCTCAGTATCGAGGATAAACAGCACCGCGTCTGCAACTACGTGCTCTCGTTGCGTGAAGGGCTGTTTCACCTTGCCGCGGCGGCGGGTATCAGCTCGCCGATTCATTTCTCAGCTGAACACATCGTATACCGGGAGGAAGACGGAAGCCTGAGGGAACTTCCCGGCCTTTTGAATCAGCACGCATAAAAAAAACCGCCTGCCGTCATCGGCAGAGCGGTTTTTTACGTAGCTGAGGAGGATTCTCCTTTGTTTACTCGGTCAAGCGCCATTTCATAGGCGTCGTTCCCGTAATTTAAGCAGCGCTTCACCCGGGAAATCGTCGCTGTGGAAGCACCCGTTTCGCTTTCAATTTTATGATACGTATTTCCTTCGCGGAGCATTCTCGCCACTTCCAAACGCTGCGCCAGCGATTGGATTTCATTAATCGTACAAAGATCGTCAAAGAAACGATAGCATTCCTCCAGATCTTTCAGCGATAAAATAGATAAAAATAACTGGTCCAGTTCTTTTCCGCGTAATTTATCGATTTGCATCGTCAAACACCTTCTCCTTTACTAATGGAAGCTGCATCGAGATCAGGCACGATATTAATCCATGTCTTTCCTGGCACAAACGGAAGAATCTCACCGCCTTTTACGGGCAGAATACGGCCGTCTTTATATTCCCAGTCTGACTCTATAACATCGCCGTGCTGAAGCAGGAGGCCCTTCCCCCCTGACTGAATATCGATGGCCCGCCTTCCATCTTTGTCTGTCATGCGATGGCCGGCTTCAACAATAAAAATGTTGTGCATGGCTAAAGGCTTTCCGGTCTCCCGGTCTGTCGCTTTCACACCATCAGAGCTTCTTGTATAAGCATCAGCTTTTTTATCATAATCGTATTCGACAAGATTTGTAACGTTTTGTGTTCCATAATCTATCCGAATATTGTAGGTTTCGTTTCCGGGTTTTGCATCTGATGTCTGAAATGGGAGCGGTTCTGTTTTTCCGTTCAGCTTGTATCCTTTTTGTTCCGCCGCCTTCCTGATATTGTCATACGACGTGTAGGAATTGTGGGGCGGCTTGCTGAAATCGGCTCTCCAAAACAGGCTGCCGTCAAAATCCAAACCGTTTATATAATCGTAAGTTCCGGACTCCAGCTGCTTTTTAGCGCCGGGACTCCAGCCATGATGGACAAATATGCTGTTAAACCCGCTGCTGAGCGTGACAAAATATTCCCTCGCGCTCCGCACAGGCCCGACCGTTTCCGGCATCTCACTTTGAAAAATCGCGAGAAACCGCGTAATCCGGCCCTCCGCGAGCGCTTCGATGACAACATCCGCCTTTGACAGCCCGGATTGGGGCCTCGCCTTCGGATGATTGTTCACTGCGACTGCAATCGGACGGCGTTCTGCGAGCTTCTGCTCAGTTTTCAGCCCCGTTAAAGGAGCTTCCGCTTCTTTCGGCTGCACCTGATCGGCATTGTTCTGCCGGCAGGCGGCAAGCAGCAAAAACGCAAAACAAAGCATACAAACGGTTTTCCATCTTTTCATATGTCGGCTCCCTGCTTTTATATTTTAACGCATTATCGATGGAAAGAGTACAGTTTTTTTCATCACGTCGAATATTCCTCTCGGCGTAATGCGGATATAAGGCAGGTGTGTGCTCTGCAAAAAGAGCAGCGTATAGATCGGATCGCAGAATCGGTAGCCCCGCTCCTCCAGCAGCGTCCTCAGTTTTTGCTCTTTCTCAAGCACTTCTTCATAATTCTCCGCAGATGCAGAACCGTTTAAGGCGAGGGGGATCTCATGCAGAATCTTCCCGTTTTCGGCAAGCACGATTCCGCCGCCGATTTCTTTCATCCGTGAGAAAGCGAGCAGGATATCTTCTTTATTTTTTCCGGCAGCGATAATATCTCCGGTTGTCGTGTAGGAACTGACAAAGCCCTGCACCCGATCGGCAAAACCTTTCAGCATTGTATTGACCCGCCATTTTCCATGCTTATCGAGAAGCGTGAGATAGCATTCATCATGATCAAAAGAAAGCTGGTCAACAGAATTATCAATCGCAATCATATACGGCTCCATAATGACGGCGTTGCGCATTATCACACCCATCGGCATTGAAAACTGTAAATCATCCATCGTCATATCATATGAAAGCTCAAGAGGGACAAGACCGCCCTTTTTCCAATCTGTTTCTGTAAACGCATTCATATTTCGGCCGTCTTCCCTCAGCAGGATGCCTTTGGAGATCACCGTGACCGGGTCCGGATTCATCGGGTCATCGAGAATGTTCAATGAAGCAAGCCGGCCCGGACCGATCACACCGAGAAAGTCATCCATTTGATAATACTTCGCGATATTAAAGGAGGCCATATTGTAGGCGTCAATCGCCGGAACCCCTTCCTCCAAAGCGATTTTGATTAATTCATTCGTCATGCCGCCTTTATAAAAATGCGGCGTCGCTCCATCCGTCGTGTAAAAGAAATGATCATAATGCCGGAAGCCTTTTTGATGGAGATCCTGCAAAATCGTTCTCAAATCAGGGCGGATGGATGAATGTCTGAGCGAAACATAGTAACCCAATTCAAGCCGTCTCATCACCTCGTCGCCATTCATCGCCTCGTGGTCAGAATCAGCCCCGAACAGTTTCATCTTCGTCAGTGTTTTTTCAGAGGCTCCGGGAAAATGCCCTTCTATCCGCTTGCGCAGTTTCTTTGTCGCCTGCATGCAATGAAGCATCAAGTCATCACCGTCCATGAGGCGCGGCCATCCGGTCAATTCTCCGCCTTGAATGACATCCGGATGCTCAATCCATTGCTTGCGGACATCAAAAGAAAGGAGCTGGTCCTCATTCAGCACTTCAGTCTGCAGATCATATCTGGACCACCAGAAATATTGCACCGGCTGTTTTTTTAGTTCTTCCAATATAGTAAGCGCTTTCTTTTTACCGCTGTGCAAAAGAAAAAACAAGTTATCATTAACAAACGTCGTTGTTCCGAATTGAGACACATATTCGGCGAGCGTTTGGGGATTATATATTTGAAAAGGATGTGTATGCGGTTCAATGTAACCTGGCACAATGTATTTTCCTTCACAATTTATGGTATGAATGTGCTCTGCTGCATCAGGAAGCTCATGACCAACATATACAATTCGGTCTCCGTAAATCCAGACGTTCTTTTTCAGCCATTGTTTTAAAAAAGGATTTAATACGAGAGCATCCCGTAAAAGTAGCGTTGGAAGCAGCTTTGAGTCTACAACATCCGCCTGTGATCTGATGTCTTTATTTTTCCAGTTAAAGGTACGTTCGGACATTCACATACTCTCCTTCGCTTATATTAGACCCATCGTATCACATCCGCACAATTATCGCACGGCTAAAACGTTACAAATTATTGAAGATGAATGAAAAACTTTTTCTAAGGGAGCTGAAATGATGAAACCGAATATCAGTTTATTAAACGCCGTTATGCGCATCACTTGCGGCCTCACCATTTTGTCTGCCGCTTCAGCGAAATACACGAGAAAACCTTGGTGCAAGATGCATCTCTTCTGTATGATGATGGGCGCGATGAAAGCGGCGTCCGGCATCCTCCGCTTCTGTCCGGTGACATATATGTTCCAAGCCGGGATGAATCAGGATGACAGCCATCAGCAAGAAAAATAACAAGCCGTTTCGGCTTGTTATTTAATTTCTCCTGTCCCGCGAGTCTGAGAAGAATCTGCCGTCGATCCCGGCATCACAAAAGCCGGGACAGAATTCAAGACTGCATGACAATCTTAGTCGTCATTCAGAAGAAAACCCGCATCTTTTATGACGCGGGGGTCTCCTCTTTATCGCTGCGATGCTTTCAGCGCACGGACGCCGATATCGCTTCTGTAAAACAGTCCGGGTTTTGTCAGCCCTGAAACGGCGCTGTACACTTTATCCCTCGCCGCTTCAAATGTCTCAGCAAATGCCGTGACATTGGCGACCCGGCCGCCGTTTGTAACAAATTGTCCGCCGTCTTTTTTCGTTCCGGCATGAAAAACGGCGATCCCGTCTTCAGCGGACGTCAAACTGCCGATCGGCGTCCCTTTCGCATAGCCTTCCGGATAGCCTTCAGAAGCCAGGACAACGCTGACCGCGGCCGTATCCTTCCATCTTAGGTCAACATCCTTCTCATGCAGAAGATCTAAGAGCACCTGAATGAGGTCAGATTCCATTCTCGGCACGACGACCTGTGTTTCCGGATCTCCGAAGCGCGCGTTGAATTCAATGACTTTTGATCCGTTTTCCGTCAGAATCAGTCCCGCGTACAGCACGCCCGTGAAGGAGCGTCCCTCTTTCACCATTGCTTTTGCCGCCGGCTTCACAATCGTTTCGACTGCGCTTCTGACGATATCATCGGAAATGTGCGGCACCGGTGAGTAGGCGCCCATTCCGCCCGTGTTCGGACCTTTATCTCCATCGAAGGCGCGTTTATGATCTTGAGCGATGACCATCGGATAGACGGTCTCCCCTTTTACAAACGCCATTAAAGAAAATTCTTCGCCGGCGAGGAACTCTTCAATGACAACAGATGCGCTCGCCTCCCCGAATTTCTCATCCTCAAGAAAATCGTGCAGGCATTCAATCGCTTCTTCTTCCGTCATCGCGACTGTGACACCTTTTCCGGCGGCAAGCCCGTCCGCTTTAATGACAATCGGCGCGCCTTTTTGCTGTACATATGCTTTCGCCTCTTCAAATGAAGTAAACGTCTCGTACTCCGCCGTCGGAATGCCGTATTTTTTCATTAAATCCTTGGCAAACTGTTTGCTTCCTTCAATAATAGCCGCTTTTTCAGACGGTCCGAAAACAAGCAGTCCGGCTTTTTCAAACTCGTCGGCTATCCCTTCAATCAGAGGAACTTCGGGGCCGATAATCGTCAGCCCGACATGATGTTCTTTCGCAAACGCAATGAGTGCGGCATGATCGCTTTCTTCAATGTTGACCAGCGCCGCGCAGTCTGCCATACCGTCATTTCCGGGCGCGGCGTACACCGTGTCAACAAGCGGGCTTTGCGCCGCTTTCCAAGCCAATGTATGCTCTCTGCCGCCTTTTCCGATAATCAATACATTCACGCTTCGTTCCCCCCTTAATGTTTGAAATGTCTGATGCCGGTGAATACCATGGCGATTCCGTATTCATCCGCTTTTTTAATCGAATCTTCATCGCGGACCGATCCGCCGGGCTGGATAATCGCCGTGACACCGGCTTTTGCGGCTTCTTCGACTGTATCCGGCATCGGGAAAAACGCGTCTGATCCGAGCGCGCTGCCTTTTGCTTTTTCTCCGGCCTGCTCAATGGCGATTTTGGCTGAACCGACGCGATTCATCTGTCCTGCGCCCACACCGACCGTCATATGGTCTTTTGCAAGGACGATCGCGTTCGATTTCACGTGTTTGACGACTTTCCAGGCCAGCTTCAAATCTTCCCATTCCTGCTCGCTCGGCTCTCTTTTTGTCGGGATGCTGATGTCGGCGTCATCAAATCCATGGACGTCTAAATCTTGAATCAAAAGACCGCCCTGTACGGAAGTCAGCTGTTTTTCTTTCTTTCCTGATGCGGTCACGTCAAGCGTGAGCAGACGAAGGTTTTTCTTCGCCGTCAGCACGTTCAGCGCTTCTTCACTGAAAGAAGGGGCGATAATGATTTCTAAAAAGATGCCGTGAAGGGCTTCAGCCGTTGCCTGATCAACTTCACGGTTCAGCGCGATGATGCCGCCGAAAATGGAGGTTTTATCAGCTTCATACGCTTTATTGAATGCTTCCTCTATTGAAGCTCCCGTACCGACTCCGCATGGATTCATATGTTTAACGGCAACAGCTGCGGGTTCTGTAAATTCCCGGACGATTTGAACGGCCGCATCCGCGTCCTTAATATTGTTATAAGAAAGCTCTTTGCCGTGAAGCTGTTTTGCCGCTGCGATGGAACCGGAGACAGGAAGTGCGCTTTGGTAGAAAACCGCCTCTTGGTGAGGGTTTTCACCGTAGCGGAGCGACTGTTTTTTCTCAAAAGTAACAGTGAATTGCTCAGGGTCTTTCTCACCGGCCTCGCGTGTTAAGTAATCAGCGATTAATGCGTCGTATGCCGCGGTATGGCGGAATACTTTGGCCGCAAGCTCGCGTTTTCTTTTGAGCGAAACGCCGCCGTGTTCTTTCATCTCATTGAGCACGGAGCTGTAATCGGCCGGATCTGTGATGACCGTCACATCCTGATGGTTTTTCGATGCGGCGCGCAGCATGCCGGGACCGCCGATATCAATGTTTTCTATCGCTTCATCGTATGTTACGTCTTCTTTTGAAATCGTTTCTTTAAACGGATAAAGGTTGACGACCACAAGGTCAATCGGTGCAATGCCATGCTCATTGATCTGCGCCATATGCTCTTTATTGTCTCTTACGGCAAGCAGACCGCCGTGAATATTAGGATGGAGTGTTTTTAACCGTCCGTCCATAATTTCAGGAAATCCGGTCACTTCTGAAATGCCGATGACATCCACACCGTTTTCCTGAAGAAGTTTTTTTGTTCCTCCGGTCGAAATGACTTCGACGCCGAGCTCTGTCAGTTCCTTTACGAAAGGTACGAGATTTGTTTTATCAGAAACACTGATTAGTGCGCGTTTGATTGTCATGCCTTTTCACCTCTGTTATTTAGTCCCAGCAGCCGTTTCACAACGCTCGGATACCATTTGTGCTCAAGCTCGTGTATTGTATGCTCTATGTCTTCAAGCGTATCGTTTTCCTGTATTTCGAATGCTTTTTGCGCGATAATCGGTCCGGTGTCCATGCCTTCGTCGACGTAATGAACGGTAATGCCCGCCACTTTCACACCGGCCCGATACGCCTGTCCGACAGCGTCAATCCCAGGGAATGCCGGAAGAAGCGAGGGATGTATATTAATAATGCGGCCCCCGTATGCTGAAAGCAGCGTATCTCCAATCAGTCTCATATAGCCGGCGAGAACGATTAATTCCGCCCCGTGCAGACGCAGCTGTTCAATAATGGCCCGTTCAAAGGCCGCTTTGTTTTCAAAAGATGACGGTTCAAAGGCGAATGACGGGATATGTAAAGCCTCCGCCCTTTCCGCCGCCTTTGCCTGAGGCTTATCCGTCACGAGAAGCGAGAGCTCCGCATTCCACTTCTCTTCTCTCATGCGTTTGGCAATGGCCTCGAAGTTCGATCCGTTTCCTGAAGCAAATACCGCAAACTTTTTCATGAAAGAGCCGCACCGCCGAAAGAAATGCCTTCGCCCCGCTTGACCCGGCCGATCAGATAAGCCTTCTCGCCCTGAGCTTCAAGCGTGCCGATGACGTCTGTCAGGTTTTCTTCTTTAACGGCAAGGACAAAACCGATGCCCATATTAAAAACATTGAACATTTCTTCTTCTTTCAGCTTGCCGTGCTCCTGCAGAAACGGAAAAATCGGCGGGATCGGCCATGAGCCGTGATCGATTTCCGCGCTCAATCCGTCCGGCAGCATCCGCGGGATGTTCTCGATGAATCCTCCGCCTGTCACATGCGCCATGCCGTCCACCTTACCGCTTTTCACCGCCTTGAGCACCGGCTTCACATATATTCTCGTCGGTTCCAGCAATTCTTCTCCGAGAGGACGCGCAAACGGTTCATAGACAGTATCCAAATCAAGTCCGCCGTCATCAAGAAGCACTTTTCTCACAAGGGAAAATCCGTTGCTGTGAAGGCCGCTTGAAGTAAGTCCGATTAAGAGATGCCCCTCTTCGATATGTTCACCGGTGACGATTTCGTCTTTTTCCGCGACGCCGACTGAAAAGCCCGCAATATCGTATTCATCAGACGTATACAGCCCCGGCATTTCCGCCGTCTCACCGCCGATAAGCGCTGATCCTGACTGCTCGCATCCGTCCGCCACGCCCTGAACGATCTGCTCAATTTTCACAGGATCAGCTTTGCCGACCGCCAAATAATCAAGGAAAAACAGCGGCTCCGCTCCCTGGGCAAGCACATCGTTTACACACATCGCGACCGCATCGACGCCGATCGTGTCATGCTTATCCATTGAAAATGCGAGTTTCAGCTTGGTGCCGACACCGTCTGTTCCGGAAATTAAAACAGGCTTTTGATACGGAAGCTCTGACAGATCAAACATTCCGCCAAAACCGCCCAGGCTTCCCATAACGCCGAGCCTTTTCGTGCGCTCCACGTGTTTTTTCATTCGTTTGACGGCTTCGTATCCGGCTTCGATGTCAACTCCGGCATTTTTATAAGCATCAGACATCCCTATCACTCCTTGTCAATTCGTTTCTCCTTAAAAGGCAGAAAGAGAAAGGCAGCCTGAATTCCCGCTGCCTTTATGTCATTTTCACATTTTATTTTGTCAGCACCGCTTCTTTTACGTGAGGAAGCACTGTATCCTGATAAATTTCCGTCGGATATTTGCCCGTAAAACAAGCGAGGCATTGTCCGCAATTGGTGTCTTCAAATTTTCGGCCGACTCCTTTTAACAATCCGTCTACACTTAAGAAAGAAAGCGTGTCGGCTCCGATGATCTGACGGATTTCTTCCACGGAATGAGAAGAAGCGATCAGCTCCTCATGGGTTGATGTGTCGATGCCGTAGAAGCACGGATGAGCGATCGGCGGTGAACTGATCTTGACGTGCACCTCTGTCGCCCCCGCTTCTCTGAGCATTGTGACAATCCGGCGGCTTGTCGTCCCGCGCACGATGGAATCATCAACCATGACGACCCGTTTTCCTTCGACAACACCGCGGACGGCGGACAGCTTCATTCTGACGCCTTGCTCACGGAGAGCCTGTGACGGCTGGATAAACGTTCTGCCGACATAACGGTTTTTAATGAGACCGAGTTCGTACGGGATGCCCGTTGCCTCGGCATAGCCGATGGCCGCAGAAATACTGGAATCAGGCACGCCTGTGACGACATCCGCTTCAACCGCTGACTCCTGGGCAAGCATTTTCCCGAGGTTTTTCCGGGCGCTGTGCACGTTAATGCCGTCGATATTGCTGTCAGGTCTTGAGAAATAAATGTACTCCATGCTGCAGATGGAACGGTTGATATTCATGGAAAAGCGCTCTGATTTCATGCCTTCATCGTTGATGATCAGCATTTCGCCCGGCTCTACCTCGCGAAGGTACGTTGCGCCGACGACGTCAAATGCGCACGTTTCTGAAGCGACCACATAAGCATCGCCCATGATGCCGATTGACAGCGGTCTGAGTCCGTTCGGGTCAAGCGCTACAATCATCTCTGTTTCTGTCATGATTAAAAAGGCATAAGCGCCTTTCAGCATAGATAGCGAATTTTTGATCTGATCCTTCAGCGAAAAGTGTCCGCTGCGTTTAATCAGATGAGCCAGCACTTCCGTATCGGAGGAAGTCTGAAAAATGCTCCCTTGGTTTTCAAGCTGCTGCTTCAACTGTGTGGCGTTGACCAAGTTGCCGTTATGGGCGAGCGCGAGGCTGCCGTTGTTTTGCGAACGGAACAGGAGCGGCTGAACATTTTCATATCCGCCCCCTCCAGCCGTTGCGTAACGAACGTGCCCGATCGCGCCTTTTCCCTTTACTTTGCTGAGCTCGCCGTTTTGAAATACTTCAGTAATTAGCCCTTGGCCTTTGTGCGCCGTCAGTTTTTCGCCGTCAGTCGCGACAATTCCCGCGCCTTCCTGCCCTCTGTGCTGGAGGCTGTGGAGGCCGTAATACGTAATTTGCGGGGCTTCTTCATGTCCCCAGATGCCAAACACACCGCATTCTTCATTCAGGCCTTTGATTTCAGCAAGCATGGAATAGCTCCTTTCCACGCGCGCTCAAGTTCTTTCGTTTGCGCGTGAACCAATTGTTGTCCGTCCTGGTTTTGAATCGCCAGAAGTCCGTCAGCCGTTACCTCACCGATATGAACCGCATCAGCCGCAGCTGCTTCAAACGCCGCTTGGTGTTCTTTTTTGACCGAAACGACGAAGCGGGATTGAGATTCAGAGAATAATAACGCCGCTTCCCCTTCAACAGTCACGTTGGCGCCAAGGTTTTCCGTCGTCATGACGCTTTCAGCAATCGCTACGCCTAAGCCGCCTTCTGATACGTCATGCGCGGATTGAACGAGGCCTTTTTTAATTGCGTCAAGCAATGCTTTTTGGCGTGACAGCTCTATATCAAGATCGATTTGCGGCGCTTTGCCGTAAATGCGGCCTTCTGTCATTTTTTGCAGTTCGCTTCCGGCAAACTCAGGTTTTGTTTCGCCGATCACGTATACAAGATCCCCCGCTTGTTTGAAATGCTGTGTCGTAATATGAGCGGTATCTTCAATTAAGCCGACCATGCCGATAACAGGCGTCGGGTAGATGGCCGTTCCGTTCGATTCATTATAAAGTGATACGTTACCGCCGATGACGGGTGTGCTGAGAACATTGCACGCCTCGCTGATGCCGTCGGCCGCTTTTTCGATCTGCCAGAAAATTTCAGGTTTTTCCGGGTTTCCGAAATTCAGATTATCCGTGACCGCAAGCGGTTCGGCGCCGGAGCATACGATGTTGCGCGCCGCTTCGGCAACGGCGATTTTTCCGCCTTCTTCTGGATCAAGATATAAATAACGGGCGTTGCAATCCGTCGTCATCGCCAGCGCTTTTTTCGTGCCGCGGATTCTGAGCACTCCCGCGTCAGAGCCGGGAGCGACCACCGTATTTGTGCGCACCATGTAGTCATATTGATCATACACCCACTCTTTGCTGGCGATTGTCGGCTGCTGCAGCAGGTCAAAAAGCGTCTCTGTCGCATCTTTCACTTCAGGCGCGGCAACTTCTGTTTCCTGAAACTCGCGGTAGTACGCAGGTTCCGCTGACGGTTTGTGGTATACAGGCGCCTCTTCCGCCAGCGCGTCGACCGGAAGTTCGCAAACAACCTCTCCGTTATGGCGGAGGCGGAGCATTTTATCACCCGTAACATGACCTACGGAAACCGCTTCAAGATCATATTTATCAAAAATATCGACAATTTCCTGTTCACGTCCGCGTTCAATGACGAGAAGCATGCGTTCCTGAGACTCGGAAAGCATCATTTCGTAAGCGGTCATACCCGTTTCCCGCTGCGGAATGAGATCAAGGTTCATTTCAATGCCGGAGCCGGCTTTGCTTGCCATTTCAGCACTCGAACTTGTCAGACCGGCCGCCCCCATATCCTGAATGCCGACTAAGGCGTCGCATTGGATGACTTCAAGGCATGCTTCCAGGAGAAGTTTTTCCATGAAAGGATCGCCGACCTGCACGGCAGAACGTTTTTCTTCAGATGAATCTGACATTTCTTCTGATGCGAAAGTAGCGCCGTGTATGCCGTCGCGGCCCGTTTTAGCGCCGACGTACATGACCGTGTTGCCGACACCTTTCGCCTGGCCTTTTTTAATATCTTTATGATCAATCAAGCCGACGCACATTGCATTGACAAGCGGATTGCCTTCATAGCTTGCGTCAAACTGCACTTCTCCGCCGACCGTCGGGATGCCGATACAGTTTCCGTATCCCGCGATTCCCGCCACTACTTCTTCAAACAAGTACTTCACACGAGGTGAAGTGAGTTCACCAAATCGAAGAGAGTTTAATACAGCTATCGGACGGGCGCCCATTGAGAAAACGTCACGGATGATACCGCCCACTCCGGTCGCAGCACCCTGGTATGGCTCAAGCGCTGACGGATGGTTATGCGATTCAATTTTGAACACGACCGCCTGATTGTCACCGATGTCAACGATTCCCGCGCCTTCTCCGGGACCCTGCAGCACGCGTTCGCCGCTAGTCGGGAATTTGCGTAAAACCGGTTTTGAGTTTTTATAGCTGCAGTGCTCTGACCACATCACGGAAAAAATCCCGATTTCCGTGTAGTTCGGCAATCTTCCGATAGTAGATTCAATGAGTGCGAACTCGTCATCACTGACACCCATTTGCTGATAGAGTTTCTCTTCTTTTATTTGTTCTTTACTTGGTTCAAGCAGTAGCGACATGAGTTTCCCTCCAATTTTTCACGATAGACCGGAACAATGTAAGACCGTCTGCGCTGCCGAGCAGTTCATCGACTGCGCGCTCAGGGTGAGGCATCATGCCTAATACGTTGCCTTTCTCATTCACGACGCCGGCAATGCCGCTGACGCTTCCGTTAATATCGCCGCCGTATATGAAGGCGATTTGATTGTTTTCTTTTAATCTTTCAAGCGTTTCGTCATCACAGTAGAAATTGCCTTCGCCGTGGGCAACCGGAATCGTAATCGATTGTCCTTTTTCATAGGAAGATGTGAATAACGTATCGCCGTTCTGCACGATTAATTCAACCGGGCGGCAGATGAACTTTAAATCTTTGTTGCGTCTCATGGCGCCGGGCAGAAGTCCGAGCTCCTGCAGAATCTGGAATCCGTTGCAGACGCCGAGAACCGGTTTTCCTTCGGCAGCCGCTTTTTTCACGGCCGGCATGATGTTTGCGAATCTGGCGATGGCGCCGCATCTCAAGTAGTCGCCGTATGAAAACCCGCCGGGGATGAGCACGCCGTCAAATCCGTCAAGGCTTGTTTCCTCGTGCCAGACATACTCGACTTCTTCGCCGAGTTCGTCCTTTACGGCGTGAAACATATCAATATCACAGTTGGAGCCGGGTAACACAATCACCGCAAATTTCACTGTGCGACAACCTCCTCAACTTCATATCGGTAGTCTTCAATGACTGTATTGGCAAGAAGCTTTTCACACATTTCTTTCACGAGCGCGTCAAGATCGCGGTCAGATTTTTCGATCGTCAGCTCCATGTATTTTCCGATGCGCACATCCTGCACTTCATTGTAGGTCATGCTGTGCAATGCATGCTGCACCGCGCTTCCTTGAGGATCGAGCACACTTTCTTTTAAGCTGACATAAACTTTCACTTTATACATTATGAAATGCCTCCCAGTCTTTTGAAAATCTCTTCATATGCGTCGGTTAAGCTTCCCAGGTTCCGTCTGAACAAATCTTTATCGAGCTTTTCGTTTGTGTCTTTGTCCCACAGACGGCACGTGTCAGGAGAAATTTCATCCGCTAAAAGCACCCGTCCCTCTCCGTCTAAGCCGAATTCCAGCTTAAAATCTATTAATCTGACGCCGCAGCCTTCAAAAATATGCTGCAGCTCTTGATTCACCTGGTTTGTAATCGATTTGATCGTTTTGACCTGCTCAGGAGCCGCTGCTTTTAAGAGCCAGATATGATCTTCAGTGATGAGCGGATCACCCAGTGCGTCATCCTTGTAGTAAAATTCGATAATCGGCTGCGGAAGCTCAGTTCCTTCCGGGATGCCGAGACGTTTCGACATGCTTCCGGCGGCAATGTTTCTGACCACGACTTCAAGCGGAATGATGCTCACTTTTTTGATGAGCTGCTCTGATTCTGAAACACGCTCCACAAAGTGGTTGTCAATTCCTTTGGCGTGCAGATGTTTGAAAATCAGGCTTGAAATTTCATTGTTCAGACGGCCCTTTCCGCTGATCTCCGCTTTTTTCTCACCGTTAAAGGCTGTTGCGGAATCCTTGTAGACCACGCGGAGAATCTGTTCGTCTTCAGTTTGATAAATTCGTTTCGCTTTTCCTTCATAAAGAAGATTATTGTTCACAATATTCACGGAAGGCCTCCTAACCCGAATGTTGGGAATATTCAATCTAAGGCGGCTGAAGAAGCCGCCTCCGGCTGGCTTCTTCTATAAACCTAAACGCTCAAAGATCAAGTCGACGTTTTTCAGATGATAATTGTAGTCAAAGCAATCGGCAATCTGTTCCGGTGTGAGGCGGGACGTGATTTTTTCCTCCGCTTCGACAAGCTGGCGGAACGGCACTTGTTTTTCCCACGCTTCCATCGCTTTCGGCTGAACCGTGTCATATGCTTCTTCACGAGGCAGACCCGTGTCGATTAAAGCGAGCAGCACGCGCTGAGAATAGATTAAACCGAGTGTGCGGTCCATGTTGCGTTTCATATTTTCCGGGAATACCGTTAAGTTTTTGACGATATTGCTGAATCGGTTCAGCATGTAATTCAGCGCGATTGTCGCGTCAGGAAGAATGATGCGTTCAGCTGATGAATGAGAAATATCACGCTCATGCCATAACGGTACATTTTCGAATGCCGTCAGCATGTACCCGCGGATCACGCGCGCCATGCCCGTCATATTTTCCGACCCGATCGGATTCCGTTTATGAGGCATAGCCGATGAGCCTTTTTGTCCTTTTGCAAAAAACTCTTCCACTTCACGTGTTTCACTCTTTTGCAGACCGCGGATTTCCACTGCGAATTTTTCAATGCTCGTCGCGATCAAAGCCAGTGCCGCCATGTAATCCGCATGACGGTCGCGCTGTAATGTCTGAGTGGAAATCGGCGCCGCTTTCAGGCCGAGTTTTTCGCAGACATACTGCTCTACGAACGGATCAATATTTGCATATGTGCCGACCGCGCCGGAAAGCTTCCCGACTTCGATCCCTTCTTTTGCCTGCTTGAAACGTTCAAGGTTGCGTTTCATTTCTTCGTGCCAAAGCGCGAGCTTCAGGCCGAAAGTCGTCGGTTCCGCGTGTACGCCGTGCGTGCGGCCCATCATGACCGTATATTTATGTTCTTTCGCTTTTTCTTTTATAATGTCAACAAATCTCTCAATGTCCTTGAGCAAGATCTCATTCGCCTGTTTTAATAGATAGGAAAGAGCGGTATCCACGACATCTGTTGACGTCAGGCCGTAGTGGACCCATTTTCTTTCTTCGCCTAATGATTCTGAAACCGCGCGGGTAAATGCAACGACGTCATGGCGCGTATCCTGCTCGATTTCCAAAATGCGGTTGATGTCAAAAGACGCGTTTTCGCGCATGACCTTGACGTCTTCTTTCGGAATGACGCCAAGCTCAGCCCAGGCTTCACAGGCTAAAATCTCGACTTCCAGCCATGCCTGGTATCTGTTTTCGTCCGTCCAGATCGCGGACATTTCAGGTCTTGAATAACGTTCGATCATTATGCTCGTCCTCCGTCTCTTTTCATCCATATGTTCGTGATGTCCTGAATCCATGTTTCATCAGGCTTCCGCAAAAATGTCATATGCCCCATTTTGCGGCCTTTTTTAATCTCATGTTTTCCGTACAGGTACAGTTTGGCTTCTTTTAAAAGCTCCGTATGCTCCTCCGCAAGCTTCACTTCATCACCGAGCAGATTCACCATCATCCCCGGTTTGAGAAGATCGGTTCTGCCGAGAGGAAGTCCGCAGACTGCTCTGATGTGCTGTTCGAACTGGCTCGTTTCACAAAGGTCGAGCGTATAATGCCCGGAGTTGTGAGGACGCGGCGCCAGTTCATTGATCAAAAGGTTTCCGTCTTCTGTGACGAACATTTCCACCGCAAGCGGCCCGACAAGCTCCAATTTCTCCGCGAGCTGAACGGCAAGCGCCTCTGCCCGCTTTTGAACCGTTTCCTCCGCTCTCGCGGGCACGATGCTTTGGAACAGAATATTATTTTTATGGATATTTTCAGCAGCCGGAAAGGTTGAAATCTCACCGTGAGCCGATCTCGTCACGATAACGGAAAGCTCCATCCGGAATGATACCCAGCTTTCCAGTATGCACGTGCCGTTTTCTAGCAGCGCGGCCGCTTCATCTGTCTGTCCTTCTTCCTTAATGACAAATTGGCCTTTGCCGTCATATCCGCCGCGGCATGTTTTCAGCACCGCCGGGAGCCCCAGTGCCTGAACAGCTTCCTCAAGCTCCCGTCCGCTGTTTACGATCCGATAAGGAGCGACTTGACAGCCTGCTGACTGGATCGCCTTTTTTTCCGTTTCCCTGTTTTGGGTGATAAGCAGCAGCTCGCTTCCCTGGGGAAGATATGCATGTTCTTTGAGCCAGTTGAGCGCCTCGTAATCGATATTTTCAAATTCGTACGTAATGATGTCACTGACTCCGGCCAATTTTTGAATCGCTTCACGGTCATTATACTGGGCGGTAATCTCAATATCGGCGATCTGTCCGCATGGCGAGTCTTTCACGGGATCGACGACTGCGACTTTATAGCCCATCTGTTTTGCGGCGACAGCCATCATTTTTCCGAGCTGTCCGCCTCCGATAATGCCGATGACGGCGCCGGGATAAATCGTTTTTTTATCAGACAAGCTGATCACTGCTTTCCAGCACCGTTTGTTTTGTCGCATTTCTTCTCGCCTCTAGTTTATCCGCAATGTCACCGTCAAATGCCGACAAAATCTGCGCGGCTAACAGACCCGCGTTCACTGCGCCCGCTTTTCCGATCGCCGTCGTCGCGACCGGCACGCCGCCGGGCATCTGTACGATAGACAGAAGAGAATCAAGCCCGTTAAGCGATTTTGTCTGAACCGGTACGCCGATCACCGGCAGCGTCGTTTTGGCCGCCGTCATCCCCGGCAAATGCGCCGCTCCACCAGCTCCGGCAATAATGACTTTTAAGCCTCTGTCTCTGGCGCTTTCTGCATATTCAAACATCAAATCAGGCGTCCGGTGCGCGGATACTACCTGTTTTTCATAAGGAATGTGAAGTTCGTCAAGTATGTCGCATGCATGTTTCATTGTCTCCCAATCGGAGGTGCTTCCCATGATGATTCCTGCTAGCGGCTGCATTCTGTTCCCACCTTCTCATGCTTTGTTTTTCAGAAAAAAAAGCCCGGCTTATATTGCAACTATGAGGAAGCAATACAAACCGGGCATGGCGCGCGTATCGTCAGTCGTTCGCTTCTGCGATATCCATGTCAGCTGTTTATCACTTTCCTGCATAGTCCGGCCGTTTACGGCAGCCGGGTAGAAACTTATGGGCCATATTCCCAAGATTATATGAGGTCGTGTTTTGATTTCATGTTTATCTTAACAACGGACTTGGATAATGTCAACGACATTATCGAACGATATAAAAATTCTTTCTTTTAATGTTCGTGTTTAGATCAATTTCCCTTCAAATACGATTTTTTTCCCGCAAGGAACGACTTGAATTGATCCATTTTCTTTCTTTTCTGTAAAGATCGGCTCTTCCATCCGCCGGACGGGCATATAACCCTCTTCCTTCATTAAAGTGAGAATGGTGTCAATCGTTTCATCTTCTGTTACTTCAAACCGTTTCTTTTTTGGCTTTGTCATTCCTTAATTCTCCTCTTCTTCACTGCTTTCACCCAGAATCCGCCGTGGATCGTTTTCGGCTCAAAGGCGATGATAAACGCTTTTTCATCAAGCGTTTTAATCGTATCATAAAGCTGAAGCTCATATTTGCGCGGCGTCAGAATCTGCATGGCGGTCCGGTCTCCTTCAAGTCCGCCCGCAACCCAGCTTGTAACACCGTATCCTTTTTCCCGGAGCTGTTTCGGCAGGTCCAGATCAAGCTCTTTCGTAATGACGTTGACTGTTATGTAGCCGAGCGCCAGTTTTTCTTCAATTTTCATTCCCACTATGACGCCGAGGCCGTAGCCGAGCGCATAGGCAATGACGTTTTGAATTTGATTCAGATTGCCGAGAACGAGACTCAGGCCGGTCACATATACAAGGATTTCAATCGTACTGATGCCTGCGGCGAAATAGCGCTGTCCCTTTAATGTCAGAATCATCCTGATCGTAAAGAAAGAGACATATATAATGTTAATGATGAGAATAATGAGAACCATACCTATACTGTTGGATAAAATTGTCTGCATCACTGATTCCCCTCCTCTGACTTTGAAAAGCCAATCTTTCAATTAAGGATAGTTTACCCTCTTTTCATCATTTTCAAAAGAAAAAAAAGCCCGCCCCGCAAGGCAGACTTTCAAGCTCTTATCAGTGAAGCTCGGCTTTTTTCAATCGTTTGACGGCTTCATATTCCTTCTCAAGTTCACTCAGCGTGTATCCGGACAGTTCCTGAACATGGTCTTGATAAAACCCAGAGCGGATCAGTTTTGTCCTCAGGTGCTGTTTTTTCCGATTAATGGCTTCTCGCAACAACGGGGCCATCTTCATCATCCCTTTCCGAATCATAAAGAGTAGTGCCGCTTTCGAATTGCTGTTGCTCTCATCATATCTCGGCCGGGTCCTCAAAACAACACGCTTTATTAGAAAAATTTGTAAACATTGTGAAAGACAAATTTCGACTTATAAAGGAATCAGCGAAGCAGTAAAGTACTCGGAAATGAGCGGCCATGTCACAGCCGTAAAAACGAGCATGATGATGACCGCCGCGGAAATACAGTACATCACGTCAGCCGCAGGCTTTTCAGCCGATTTGTATAGAATCTGCACAAACTGCACCATCGCCGAGGCGGCCAGAAACAAGGTCAGCGCTGTAAACACCACGGTGATGACCGGCAGATTCAATATCGCGAAAATCATCCACACGATAGAGCAGGCGACAGCCGGAACCAATAGCGATCCGACTCCCGCGGCCGCATCCCGCATCGTAATTTTCTGCTTCATCATATAACGTGATACAAGCCAGACCGCTCCCGCCGCAGCGGCAAAAAAGACGAGCGTATACACGAGAACGACGGTAAAGCCGTCAAAAAACGTATGATGCCGCTCCCCGTATCCGAGAGGCCTTTGCTGGCTTGCCCTCAGCTGAAACCAATTTCCGATTGAGAAAAAGATACTGAATACAAGCATTGAAATAAGAGCATATTTAAAGCGGGAAAAGCCGTCTTCCCCAACGACCTTCACCGGTGATGTCAAAATGCGCAGCGCGAAACGGCAATAACGTTTGACAGCGGCCCATGCAGAAGCGAGTTTTTCTGTAAAAGCCGGAGCCGGGCGCCGTTCCTTTTCTTTTTTCTTTTGCTTTTGATAACGTCCCGCATTTCTGGACATTCTCGACAGCGGTTCTTCATCAGTTCCCTGATGCTGTTTTTCTTCTTCCAACGTTTCTTTTCTTTCTTCCGTCATGTCAGCAACTCCTATCAAAAAAATACGGCGGAATTTGTTAAGCAAGAAAATAAAACACTTATATAAGGTACCGAAGCGGCCTTAAACAGTCAAGCGGTTTTCTTCACCCGGACACCCACATGACGTTTTATAGTATGTATTGGTTTTACGGAATAGGACAAAAACAAAAAACCGGCTGTCCTCAGCCGGTTTTTCCGTTATTTCAAGAAGATGAAATACAGGATAAAGATGACGAACAGCCCGTACATAATCGGGTGAACGCTTTTTCCTTTTCCTTTGCAGATCATTGTAATCGGGTAGAAAATAAAACCGATCGCAATCCCCGTCGCAATACTGTACGTCAGCGGCATCATAATCATCGTTAAAAATGCCGGAACAGCCACCTCGAATTTATCCCAGGCGATCTTACCGAGCGGCGCCACCATCAGCGCGCCGACGATAATTAAAGCCGGAGCCGTCACATTCGTGGTGACAACTGACAGAAGCGGCGAGAAAAACATCGCCAGCAAAAAGAGAATGCCCGTCACAATAGCCGCGAACCCGGAGCGCGCCCCCGCCGCAACGCCTGAACTGGATTCAACATAAGAAGTCGTTGTAGACGTACCGAGCACGGCTCCGATAACGATTGATGTTGAATCTGCCAAAAGCGCTCTTCCCGCACGCGGAAGTTTGTTTTCCTTCATCAATCCGGCCTGTGTCGCTACAGCTACCAGCGTACCGGCCGTATCGAAAAATCCGACGAACAGGAACGTTAAAATGACAATCAGCATTTGTACGGAGAAGATATCCGGAAGGTGCATCCACGCCTGTCCGAAAGTCGGCGCAAGACTCGGCACGCTGCCGACAATGTGTGTCGGAACCGGAATCAGCCCGCAGATCATACCGGCAACCGCCGTCAGAAGCATTCCGATAAACACGCCGCCGTTTACGCGAAGCACCATCAGAATGACCGTCACAATAACACCGAAAACCGTCAGCAGCACAGGGCCGCTGTGAATATTGCCGATAGACACCAAAGTCGATGAGTTCGCTTCAATAATGCCCGAACCCTGCAAACCGACAAATGTGATAAACAAACCGATACCCGCGCCGACCGCCAATTTCAGCTCAGGCGGAATCGCATTAATGATTTTTTCCCGCAATCCCGTCAGCGAAAGCGCCACGAAGATAATTCCGGAAATCAAGACGCCGGAAAGCGCAGCCTGCCATGAAATCCCCATGCCGAGTACGACAGAGAAGGCAAAAAACGCATTTAATCCCATACCCGGCGCAATCGCGATCGGATACTTTGCAATGAGCCCCATTAAAATACAGCCGGCCGCAGATGCCAAGGCTGTAGCGGTGAACACCGCGCCCTGATCAATTTTTAATGCTTCTGGAAATCCTTTCACACCGTTTAAAGACAATGTCAGCGGATTGACGAACAGAATGTACGCCATTGACAAAAAGGTCGTTAAACCGCCGATGATTTCATTACGATAGCTTGTCCCCAGCTCATCAAACTGAAAAAATTGCTTCAAGCCAATTGCCTCCTTCATTCTCTCCCATTTATTCTGCCCGTTATCCGCCAAATAAAAAACGCCCCAAATAACATTTTGGGACGCTTGACTACATACGTTCAGTCTGAATAAATAAGAATGGATTATTTATATCAAACGATTGAGATTGATCCGTAGTCAAGCCATTTACGGTAGCTTGGTAGAAACTTGCGGGCCATATCCCCGCCATTATACGATATCTGCATATTTGATTTCTGAGTCTATTGTATCAATTCAATTTTGAAAACTCAATAAAAAAAAACGAACAATCCCGTTAAAAAAATTTGGTTTATTCGTTAATTGACCAAAAATGGAAGACGGCAAAAGCCGCCTTCCCGACATTATTTTCCGTCCGCAGGCCGAACCGGCACCGCGAATGTAATCCCCTTGTCATCCGCCAGCAAGTTCATAACCGTTTGATTGACGTACAAAGCATATGAATCGAATGAGAAATCGCGCAATGAATAGTCTTTATCGGATGAATCATCCAATTCAAAAACGGATTCCATTTCACCCGTTTTAAGATTCGTGACTTTCGCCTTATTCCCTTTCAGATAATAGCCTTTTTCATACTCATTAAGCGATGGCCAAGTTTTCATTTTTTTCGTATTGCCGAGACCGATTGATTCACCGACATTCATCAGCTGATCTTCATCCGCCTTGCTTACATCAATTCCGCTGAATTGATAATCGACAATTACCCGTCTGTCTTGCTGTTTGATCTTTTTGATGGTAATGCCGACATGATGATGTTTCGTTTTATAACTGACGGGCAGTTTTGTTTTCAGAGGCACGATTTCTCCCGGCTCTGATTCTGTTTTTATATCGCCCGTTATGAAAAGTGTTTTCGCTTTCGGGTCTATCGGTTTGCTGAATTGAGTTTGGCCGCGTATTCTTTTCCCGCCGCCAGGAAGATTCTTCCTGCCGCCAAGTTCAATATTCGACATCGTCATTTCATAATGGTTTCCAGCATCATCCGTTGCTTCGTCAATCGAGATGGCATCATTTTTGGCTGCATCATAGAAGTCGATAGAATACAGGAGGGCCGATCCCATCGTTCCGTTTTCCGCCCGGATATCGAAAAAGCGGTATAATCCGTGATTTACATTCACAGCTTTCGTTCCTTCAAGAGAAACGGACTTTTGTTTTTTAATAGGGAGTGTAAAGCGCCAGTTTCCGGGGATATCCTTGATTTGTGTAATGACAAGCGGAAGCTTATCACCGTCTTTCAGCTTTGAGCCGTCCATGAACAGGCGAAGCTGCCCCGCGTACCGCCCGTCTTTCATTTTTTTCATATCACTGCTGTCATAATCCTCTGCTAACATATTCCGTGGATCTTTATAATCGACTTGAAAAGAGATGCTCTCCTCATCTGATTTCAAATTATCAACGATAAAGTTATAAACGAGCTGTCCGCTGTCGTAATACACACTTTTCACTGTCACCGTGATTCCGCGTGATTCCGCTTTTTCGTTCAGTTTTGTCACCAAATTGCTTTTAAACAGCGCAGAACCTGCCTTATCCTGAAACAGACTGTAAATTTGTCCGGCAACAGGAATGTTTCCCATAGCCGTATTAACGGAGGGCATGAACAAGCCTGAGGACAGATACAGAATAAACAAAGCAGCAGCAACCGCAAGGCCGTTTATCACTTTTCGTCCCCATCTCCGTCTGACGGCGCCTTCTTTTCCGGCACGGACAGCGGCGCTATGTATCACGTTTTTCAATTCAGCTTTCGGCACTCCAATGTTCTGATACAATTGCTTCATTTGATGCTTTTCCATATGTGTTTATCCTCCTTTTCCAGTTCCTGCTTCAATGCTTTTCTCGCCCTGTGCAGATGCGTTTTTACAGTGCCTTCCGCCATTCCGGTCTGTTCAGCGATCATAGCAATCGAGAAATCTTGAAAATAATAAAGCTGAATGGTCAGCTGTATATGTTCGTCAAGCGTTTCCAGGGCATTCCGAAGATCTATGTATTCTTCAATGTTCTTATTCTCCGCGCGTGTATCATGTTGCGGCTCAAACGGGATAACGTCTCCGTTCTTTTTCCTCATTGCAAAAATCGTATGAAGCAAAATCCGGATCAGCCACGTTTTAAAATATTTCGGCTCCTTCAGCTGCGCGATATGAAGAAAAGCCTTGTAAGCCGTTTCCTGCACTGCGTCCAGCGTATCTTCTTTGTGATGCAAATAGAGATAAGCTGTTTTATATAAAGTATCCTGGTGTGCTGTGATCAGTTTTTCAAAGGCTGCGGCATCGCCTTTTTTCGCCTTTTTGATCAATCGTTCTTCCTTCACCTTATCCACCTCCTATGCTGTTAGATATGAATCGGAGCAAAACGGTTTCAAAAAGATGAAAAAAAAACGCCTCTTTTTTAAAAAGAGACGTTTTTTATCTTCATTTATTCCCACTCAATCGTTGCAGGCGGCTTGCTCGTAATGTCATACACGACGCGGTTGATGTGTTTCACTTCGTTGACGATCCGTGTAGAAATCACTTCAAGCACATCCCAAGGGATACGCGCCCAGTCAGATGTCATGCCGTCAATTGATGTTACGGCACGGATACCGATTGTGTAATCATACGTTCTCGCATCTCCCATGACGCCGACGCTGCGGATGTCAGGAAGAACCGTGAAGTACTGCCAGATGTCGCGCTCAAGGCCGTGATTCGCCACTTCTTCACGCAGAATCGCGTCTGATTCACGAACGATTTCAAGTTTTTCTTCCGTTACTTCGCCGAGTACGCGGATGCCAAGTCCAGGGCCCGGGAACGGCTGACGCCATACGATATCATCCGGAAGGCCGAGCTCTGTGCCAAGCGCGCGCACTTCGTCTTTGAAAAGGGTGTTCAGCGGCTCGATCAGTTCAAACTGCATATCTTCAGGAAGTCCGCCGACATTGTGATGCGACTTGATCGTTTGCGCCGTTGCAGTACCGCTCTCGATAATATCCGTATAAAGCGTTCCTTGCGCAAGATAATCGATGCCTTTCAGCTTGTCCGCTTCATCATCAAATACGTAAATGAATTCGTTGCCGATGATTTTGCGTTTTTGCTCTGGATCAGAAACACCTTTCAGCTTGTTTAAGAATCTGTCTTTCGCATCAACTTTAATGACATTCATATTAAAGCCTTCGCTGAACGTTTTCATGACGCCTTCCGCTTCGCCTTTACGAAGCAGGCCGTGATCGACGAAAATACAAGTCAGCTGGTCGCCGATCGCTTTATGAATTAAAGCAGCCACAACAGAGGAATCAACACCGCCGCTTAGCGCGCAAAGAACCTGCTTGTCTCCGACTGTTTCACGGATTTTTTGCATTTCGATTTCGATAAAGTTTTCCATTGACCATTTGCCTTCACAATCGCAAACGCCGAATACAAAGTTTTTCAGAAGATCATTGCCGTATTCAGAGTGGCGCACTTCCGGGTGGAACTGAACGCCGTACCAATTCTTGTCCGCTTTGCTCATCGCTGAATTCGGGCAGTGATGGCTTGTTGCGTCAACAGTGAAGCCCTCTGGAACTTCTACAACCAAATCGCCGTGGCTCATCCAGACAACTTGTTCTTCCGGAAGATCTTTAAACAAGTCAGGAGTTCCTTGAATCTGAATGTTGGCTTTTCCGTATTCGCGCTGGCTTGCCGCCTCGACTTTTCCTCCGAGATAATGAGTCATCAGCTGCATGCCGTAGCAGATGCCTAATACAGGAATATCGAGTTCAAAGATTTTTTCGTCACAGCGGAAAGATCCTTCATCATATACACTGTTCGGTCCGCCTGAAAGGATAATTCCTTTTGGATTCATTTCTTTGATTTCCTCAGCTGTCAACGTATGGGGGTGCAGCTCGCTATATACGCCAAATTCACGGATCCGGCGGGTAATCAGCTGGTTATACTGACTGCCGAAATCAAGAACAAGAATCATTTCATTCACTAACTTCGTCATGGTTGTCACCTAATCTCCTCTAAGTTTTTGACACAGAAAAAACGGAGGACAAACGTTCAGCCCTCTGTCGCGCAAGACTTGTCCGGAAGCCCGGCTTTTTAACGCTCCCGGGCTCCCATTTAACATTCATTTATTCTAACAACAGGACGATATGCGGTCAAGACTATCTTGTTTTAATTATATTTTCCCACAACTGTCCCGATTCATTCCAAAGCTTTGCGGCATTATCCCTGCGGTATAAGGCCCGCTCATAGCGCAGCGTCAGCTCGGACATGTCGTTTGTATGGTACGCCTCGTCAATCCTCGCGGCAAAATCGCGGAGTGTTTCTCCGTCTCCCCTGCTGAAACCTTTTCGTTTCAGCTGACGGAGCAGCGCGGCATATGCGTCGAAAAAGACGTCTTCATCCGTTCGCCGCTTCAATCTGGCTGCTGTAACGTGCGGAATCCAGCGCGCCCGGAACAGCCAGGCGAGTGCCGCCGCGGCTGAAATTACGATGACGATGGCTGCATACGGCCACAGGTGTGCCGCGGTTTTGTTGCGGATTACAGGCTGCGGTGCCGCGCTGTGATCCCGCTTTTTCGGTGTTTCTTCTTTTTCCGGCTTTGTTTCCTGACGCTGCTTGTCAGACGGTGAATCCGAATTCCCCGCTGAGCCTCCGCTGTCTTTTGCCGCGGTATGATTTTGCTCTGACGTAAACTCCGTCGGATTGGTGAAGCCTTTTGTCGGCTCAAACGTCACCCAGCCCTGATCGGGAAAATACACTTCTACCCACGAATGGGCGTTGTTGTTTGTGACTTCATAAATGTGGCCGTTATGGTCGCCTGCCCCTTTATATTCGCCGGATGTATAGCCCTTCACCCAACGGGCGGGAATTCCCGCAGAGCGGAGCAGCACCGCCATTGCCGATGAAAAGTTATCACAATATCCTCTTTTCGTTTCGAACAGAAATTGATCGACATAATCCTGATTGTGCTCCGGAACCGCGACATCCTGTGTATTATACGAAAATGCGGAAGATCCGAGATAATCCTCGATCGCCTTCGCTTTATCGAACATATTATAATGATCCCGCGTCAGTCTGTCCGCAAGCTGTCTCACTCTTCCCGGAAGGCTGTCGGGGACTTGTAAATACCGGTCATTGAATTGATTCTGCTCACGGTATCGTTTCACTTTCACTTTTCTGAGATCATTCAGCTTAAAGACGGGCGCCTGAAAAGTCACCGTGTACCGTCCCATATTGCGGATGTTGCCCACTTGTTCACTGACCGGCGTAATTTGCTCGGTGTTTCCGTTCATTTCAAGCTGAATCGAGTGCTTCGGTTTAATATTGGAGACGCCGATCGGATACATGACGTGATTATAGAGATAATTCTCATCAATGGACACCTGTGCCGTATACCGTCTCGTCTGCACACTCCGGTCAAACCATACATCTTCCACATTGCCGCCGTTCAGTTTATAGGACATGCCCTGATCGGTCTCCACCCAGCCTTTTCCGGTGTATGTATCTTTCGTTTCCACCCGGAAGTACGCCCGTTCTTTTCCCTTCCATGTAAAAACCGGCGTATCATCCTCCTGAAAAGGGCCGCCCAATGTTTCATCATGATTGCCGTAGCCGATTTTGCTTTCGGCGGCGGGCACTTCTTTGTGGTTTGTTATTTTTTTTAGAAACGGCACGGGATCCGGCCAGTTCGGGTCTGATTTCGGAGCCGCCAGACCGAACACGACGGAAGCGCAGATAAACAGCATCAGCGGCAGAAACCATTTGAGTATCAATCTTTTTTTAAACGCTATGTGTTCCGTAAGCCTGATGCGCTCCATATACAAAAGCCCCATCATCAAAAAGCCGATAAAGACGATCCGGATGACGGCGTACGCGGCATCATAAGGAGTAAACGTATCAAGCACGGTGATATAAGCCACCGTCATGATAAAAAAGAATAATATTTTCCGCTGATAGATCACCCAGTAATGCAGCAAATACACGAGCAGCCATAAAAGCACAAAAAACAGCAACGTGCGGAATGACGGATTCATATCATTCCATCTTCCGGTCCCGATGTGGCGGGCATTTTGCATCACGTCCCGCAAAAAAGAAACGAGCCATTCCGGCTGAAAAATAGAACCTTTATAAAACAGGATGTGAATACTGATCAACGTAAACAGAATGCAGGACGGCACGGTGACGTACCACCTCATCCGGAAGAATGACAGCAGAAATGCCAAACCGATAAAAACGATGAAAAAACCGGTATGTTTTGTATCCGTAAAATTGTGCAGCGGCCTGAGCCATTCCCATAACAATAAAAAAGCGAGAAAATAAAACAGCAGCAGACTCAGCCTGCTTCCCTGGTTCTCGTCATGCGGCATGGCGCGCCACCTCTCTTTCTAAACAACATGGGACACCTGTTTGCCCCTGATCATTTGCACCTTAATATTTTTCTGAGCGAAGATGAGAGCGAGTTTCCGTTCTTTTTCCGAAAGCGCGGCATTCGTTTCTTTCGCCAAAAACACCGTCATGTCAGCACGGCCGGGCTCAGCCTGTTTGAGAAGGTCTTCTGTAAGACTGCCCGTCACGACGGCAATGGAAGCTTTACCTAGTTCTTTTCCTAAACGCCCGCCTGCATCAGCTTCTTCCGATTCTGAAGCTGATGCCAGGTAACGCAGCATCTGTCTGAAATGCCCCTCTCCCTCCCGGACGGGAAATACAGTCCGGTCGCTCCCCAATGAAATAAATCCTGCGGGAGAGCCCTTCACAAGCGCCGTGTAAAGCAGGGATGCCGAAGCTGACACCGCGGCTTCAAACGAAGGGGACGGCCTGCAGTCCAAAAGGAGAATCATATTCATACTCTGCAGCGGGTCAAATTCCTTCGTCATCAGCTCATTTCGCCGAGCCGATGTTTTCCAGTCAAGTGCGGAAAACCGGTCGCCCGGCTGATAATTTCTGACGCTCGCAGCCATTGCTGTGCGGTGTACCTGAAACGGAGCGCCGGCACCCGCACCCTCTTCTCCGGATGCAGCCTGCGGCTTATAGTGAACAGGCCCGTACGCCGGGAAAACCAGAACCGTATCCGTTACGGAAAACGACGCCGTCTTGTCCAAAAGCCCGAGAACATCTCCCGTCCGCACTCTGATCGTATGTAAATGATGCTCTCCGCGCGGCACCTGCGGCAGCTCATATTGTAACATCAGCTTCCTTTGAAACCACGGAAACACAAGCTGTTTCGCACTGCGCCTCTCACCAAGCGTTTCCGGCATCACATCTTCAATGACCATATATGTCAGCGGAAACGGCAGGCGCCTCGTCAGCCTGATGGTGACAGACAGCCTGTCGCCTGAGGTTAACTGGGCGGAGGACACGTCACGCGTCACCTGAAACGCCCGCAGCGGGTACACAGCGACCAGCCCGGCGTAAACGGTAAACGGCAAAAACGCATAAAATAAAAACCAGCTCACAAATCCGCCCTGAAACATGGCATAAGAAAAGACAGCCGCCGTCAGTACGGCCAACATAAGCAGCTTCCAGCCATATAGAAGCCAATGCATCTTCTTTCTCATTAGCGGACCGACATCCTTTGAACGGGAACTTTTTCCGTTTGCACGATGTTCTCTATAACCGCCTCCGCCGTCACATCGTTAAATTTCGCCTCGGCGGTCAAGATCATTCTGTGCGGCAGCGTATACGGAGCTAAATACTGGACGTCATCAGGAATGACGTAATCGCGGTCATGAAGCAGCGCGTACGCCTGCGCGGCTTTCATTAATGAAATTGAACCGCGCGGGCTGACGCCCAGATGTACGGACGGATGCCGGCGGGTATGCTGAGTGATGCCGACGATGTACGCTTTAATTCCATCATCCACCCGCACCTGCTCCAGTTTTTGCTGAAGGCTGATAAACTGTTCTTTAGAAATGACGGGCTCGATTGTTTCAAGCGGATTGCGCCCTTCCTGCAAAGACAGAACCCGAAGCTCCTCCTCGGCAGTCGGGTAGCCCATGCGCAGCTTAAATAAAAACCGGTCAAGCTGGGCTTCGGGAAGCGGATACGTTCCTTCATATTCAACCGGGTTTTGTGTGGCCATGACGAAAAACGGCTCAGCCAGCCGCATTGTCTTTCCGTCAATCGTGACATTCCCTTCCTCCATCGCCTCAAGCAGGGAAGACTGCGTTTTCGGAGAGGTTCTGTTAATTTCATCAGCCAGCACGATATTCCCCATGATCGGTCCCGGGCGGTATTCAAATTCCATTGTTTTCGTATTATAAATAGAGACACCCGTCACATCTGACGGCAGAAGATCCGGCGTGAACTGAATCCTCTTAAAGTCAGCTCCGATCAGCTTGGCCAAAGCCCGGACCATCATCGTTTTTCCGACTCCCGGCACGTCTTCCAGCAGCACATGCCCTTTTGCGAGAATGGCGGCCAGACTGAGTATGGCGATATCCCGTTTTCCTATGATGATGTTTTCAATATGCTCAACGGCTTTCTCCAGCAGCGGATGCAGCTCTTCTTTATAAGCCATTCTTCTCCTCCTAGTCATCTCTCAAATTTCAATTATCGTAACCTAACTTTACCACAAAATATAAACAGTATAAAAAAACGTTTCCAGCGAATTGTTTCCAGTCCGAAAAAGGAAAAAAGCTCCCTTTAGAAAGGAAGCTTTATTTCAGCTTGAGAGGCTCCATATGAACGTGTGAATGGTCAATGGCATGTTCCTCTTTCATCCCGGCGCCTTCTGCTGTACGGATGAGAAAAAAATGTCATATTTTCTTACATCATTTTCAACTGTCTGTGACATTTATGATAGAATAATACTTGTCGGAATATTCAGCATAAACAAACCAAAAGGAGGCAAAGAATGAATCAGCCTAACTCTTTATCTAAGGGATTAAAAACCCGGCATATGACCATGATTTCAATTGCCGGCGTGATCGGCGCCGGATTATTTGTCGGAAGCGGATCCGTCATTCATTCCACCGGACCCGGAGCGATTGTCTCCTACGCTTTAGCAGGATTATTAGTGATTTTTATTATGAGAATGCTGGGGGAAATGTCCTCCGTCAACCCGACAAGCGGTTCGTTTTCACAGTACGCGCATGACGCCATCGGTCCTTGGGCCGGTTTTACGATCGGATGGCTGTATTGGTTTTTCTGGGTCATCGTCATTGCCATTGAAGCCATTGCAGGCGCCGGAATCATACAGTACTGGTTCCCGGGCATTCCGTTATGGCTGACGAGTCTGCTTCTGACCGTGCTGTTAACACTGACGAATATTTATTCAGTTAAATCGTTCGGCGAATTTGAATACTGGCTTTCCTTAGTGAAGGTAGCGACGATCGTTGTCTTCTTAATCGCGGGATTTGCGTTCATTTTCGGAATCGTCCCCGGCAGCAAACCGGTCGGGCTGGAAAATCTGGCGGGCAGCGGCGGATTTTTCCCTAAAGGTCCGAGTTCCGTACTGCTCGGCATCGTCGTTGTCATTTTTTCTTTCATGGGATCTGAAATCGTCGCAATCGCAGCGGGAGAAACGTCAAATCCGGTCGAATCCGTCACAAAGGCGACCCGCTCAGTCGTTTGGCGGATCATTATTTTTTACGTCGGCTCCATTGCGGTTGTGGTCACACTGCTGCCGTGGGATTCAGCCAATATTTTGGAAAGCCCCTTCGTTGCCGTTTTGAGCCATATCGGGGTTCCCGCAGCCGCTCAAATCATGAATTTCATCGTCCTGACAGCCGTTCTGTCCTGCCTGAACTCCGGGCTTTATACGACGTCACGGATGCTGTATTCACTGGCGGCGCGAAATGAAGCGCCGCGGCGTTTTATGAAACTGAGTAAAAGAGGCGTACCGGTTCAAGCCATTATCGCCGGCACCTTTTTCTCCTACATTGCCGTTGTTATGAACTACTTTTCTCCCGACTCCGTATTTTTGTTCCTGGTCAATTCATCAGGGGCGATCGCACTGCTCGTCTATCTCGTCATCGCCGTCTCACATCTGAGAATGAGAAAGAAAATCGAACGGACAAACCCTGAATCTCTTAAAATCAAAATGTGGTTCTATCCGTACTTAACCTACCTGACGATCATCGCCATTTGCGCCATCTTGTTATCTATGCTGTTTATCAGTTCAATGCGGTCTGAATTTCTGCTGACAGGATTTATTACTCTGCTGGTACTTGCCTCATATGTATTCCGCAAAAAACAAAAACCGAAAGAGAGCGCTTCCGAAAGCCGGGTTGCGCAATAACCGCAGACACCCCCCTCAAAAAAGGGCGGGTGTTTTTTTAACCAACCTGTTCTAGGCAGCATTAACTGTAGTACAGGATTTCAATAAATGATAAGGACAGGATGAAAAATGGCACTAGAAAAATTTGCAGATGAACTGCCGATTATCGAAACACTCCAGCCGCAGAAGAAATCAGACGGCAGCACGTATTATGAAGTCACCATGAAGGAATGCTTTCACAAGCTGCACCGCGATCTCCCGCCGACCCGGCTTTGGGGGTATAACGGTTTGTTTCCCGGCCCGACGATCGACGTGAACAAAGATGAAAACGTCTATATTAAATGGATGAATGACCTGCCGGATAAGCATTTTCTGCCCGTGGATCATACCATTCACCATTCAGAAAGCGGCCATCAGGAACCCGATGTCAAAACCGTCGTCCATTTACACGGAGGAGCAACGCCGCCGGACAGCGACGGCTACCCGGAAGCATGGTTCACGAAGGATTTTAAGGAAACGGGTCCTTATTTTGAGAAAGAGGTATACCATTATCCAAACAAACAGCGCGGGGCTCTGTTATGGTATCACGATCACGCCATGGCGATTACGAGGCTCAATGTGTACGCCGGGCTTGCCGGGATGTATATCATCCGCGAGCGAAAAGAAAAGCAGCTGAAGCTTCCCTCCGGAGAGTACGACGTACCGCTTATGATTTTGGACCGCACGTTAAATGACGACGGTTCCTTGTCTTATCCGAGCGGACCTGCTAACCCTTCCGAAACGCTGCCCGACCCTTCCATCGTCCCGTTTTTTTGCGGAAATACCATTCTCGTCAATGGTAAAGCGTGGCCGTATATGGAAGTTGAACCGCGGACATATCGTTTCCGCATCCTTAATGCTTCCAATACGAGAACATTTTCTCTCTCGCTCAATAACGGCGGGAAGTTTATCCAAATCGGTTCTGACGGCGGACTGCTTCCCCGCTCGGTCAAAACACAATCTATCAGCTTAGCCCCGGCAGAGCGGTATGATGTGCTCATCGATTTCTCCTCCTTTGACGGAGAACATATCATTTTAACGAACGGCACCGGCTGCGGGGGCGACGTCGATCCGGATACAGACGCCAATGTGATGCAATTCCGCGTCACAAAACCGCTGAAGGGAGAAGACACAAGCCGGAAGCCTAAATATCTTTCAACAATGCCTAATGTGACATCAAAGAGAATACACAATATCAGGACGCTGAAACTCACAAATACGCAAGACAAATACGGCCGGCCCGTTTTGACGCTGAATAACAAGCGATGGCATGATCCTGTGACAGAAGCGCCGAAGCTTGGCACAACGGAAATCTGGTCGATTATCAATCCGATGGGGGGAACCCATCCGATACACCTGCACCTTGTTTCCTTCCAAATCCTTGACCGGCGTCCCTTTGACTTAGAGCGTTATAACAAATTCGGCGACATTGTGTATACAGGCCCCGCCGTCCCGCCTCCTCCAAGTGAAAAAGGCTGGAAAGACACCGTGCAGGCGCACTCGGGGGAAGTCATCAGAATCGCGGCGACTTTCGCTCCTTACAGCGGACGCTACGTATGGCACTGTCATATTTTAGAGCACGAAGATTACGACATGATGAGACCGATGGACGTCACGGATAAGCAGTAAACAAACATCCCCCCCTTTTTCCAGAAGGGGCTTTTTTTATTTATCCAAAAAGAAAAAATAAGAAGGCGCTTTTTTGCATATACTGTAATAACAGGAAGACGATGCACCCTCATTGGAAATCTGGATAGAAAAAGGAATTAGGAGATTAGGGAAAAGTATGAGACAATGAAGGAGTGCACGAAAATTCATAAGGGAAGAAGTGACTTTATGTCTTACTACAACAAACGTAATCAGGAACCGCTGCCTAAAGAAGATGTCAGTACGTGGGAATGCACAAAAGAGGACTGTATCGGCTGGAGCAGAAAGAATTTTGCCGGCAGTGATACCCCGACTTGCCCCCTTTGCGGCAGTAAAATGATCGACGGCGTCCGTTCGTTGGTAAATCTCCAAAACAATAATCAAACGGCATCAAGTTAGACCTCCCTTTTACGAGTCTCAACATAGAGAAGGCCTCCATGTCTCATGAGAGGCCTTTGCGTTATCATGTCCTTTTACGATGCAAAGGAGCAATGAACATGAAAAACGATCGGCAGCAGAAAGATCTGAAGGAAATGGCAAAACGGCGGAAAATGAACCTTGCCGCACAGTCATTCATCGAAACGCTTCATTTTGCCGTTCCGATTCTCCGTTTTTTCAAATGGCTCGCCTCAGCCGCAGCCAGCTTTGTTCATTAAAAAACACCCAGCGGGCGCTGAGTGTTTTTTTCATGATTGGATGACGGAAAAACTATTGATAATGCCGTTGTCATTTTCCCAGACTTTTTCGCATTTTTTCGTATCCAAATGATAAGCATAAATGGTCCGGACCTTCGCATTCCGCCCCGTTTCATCCTTCAGACGCTTAGCGCCTTTTGCTTCCGCCATGAAATAAATGATGCTGCCGTCTTTAGAAAACTGAGGCTGGGCATCAATCAGCGGAGCGAAATCCTTCCCGTTTGAGATAATCGTTTCATCTTTTTTCGTTTTGACATTCATCAGACGGATGGACGCTTTTTGTTCCGTCCCTTTTTGTGTATAAGATGTAAAGACAAGGTTCTTACCGTCCGGTGACACCGCCACGCCGCTGATAAACTGTTCAAGGTTTGTCAGGTCCTGAAGGTGTTCGCCCGCTCCTGCTGCAAACCGGATATTCGTCGGTTCAGGGTCAATCCCCTTCTCATTTGCCTCATCCGTTTTTTGATAATCCTCTTTTACGGAATAATGCAGAAGCGCAAAATCGTTTTGGCTGCGGTTATAAAAGAAGCTGCTTACACTGTCGTCTTTCTCATCGGCGGCAGGATACAGATTTTCATAACGTTTCGTTTTCAAATCAAAAGATGCGAGACGGAAAATATCTTCATCCGCTTTTCCGAGACGGAAATAAATGTGCGTCAGATCCTTTGATAAAAACAGACTGTCAGCGCTTGCCGTTCCTTTATAAAGCACCGTCTTCTTTTTCGTCTTCAGATCAAGCTTATACAGACGCATCTCATTTTGGTCATTATTCCCGACAAAATAGAGCACCTGATGGGCGTCATCGAGTGCAAACGCCGGATATGCCGAAAGCTTTTCCTCGTACAGCACGCGGCCGTCCTCGTAATATTTCGTCATCAGATCTTTGTCTGTAATGGAAACTAGCAGCTTGTCATGGCCGCCGGAGACAACAGCTTTTCCGCCGCCGTCGCTTTTTCCTTTAATCAGTAAAACGGACGCGATGACCGCCGCCGCCAAAACGGCGGCCAGCAACATCCAGATCCATCGTTTCTTCTTCATTATCAATCTCTCCGTCAATCAGAAAAAGCAAGAATCAGAGTCCTTGCTTTTTAAGATGGTCTATTTTAATAGCTGTAGTGTCCGGATACTCTTCCTTTGCTTAACGGATATCCGAGCGCTTTGAACGCTTTCGGGCTGACATCCAATACGGCATTCGGCAGACGGCCTACATCATTTTTGTATACTGTGATAACCTTTTTCGGTTTTGCTTTCGCATAAGCTCTGATTTTCGTTCCGTTTCTCGGAACGTCAAATCCTAATTTTGTCGCGCAATCCCAGTGTCCCAGTTTTTTACCGGAAGATCCTTTTTTACCGACTCCATTATACCATGTAATATTTCCGTTCACTTTTTTAGCACTTGCATCAGAAGAGAAACTGATCGCTCCCAGCGTGCTTCCTGCTAAAATCAATAAGGCTAAGAATAACTTCTTCAAGCTTTCGTCCTCCTGATTCTTTATTCTAGGCAAAATTATACACCAAGAAGACGATTATAATATTTCAATCACTTTACATGTTCATTACAACGTGATGAGACATGCACATAACGACGGCACAATTACCTGTTCTATATAATTCCATGGTAAATTATACTACAAAATTTAATTCATTAGCGTTATAATATTCATAGAGTATTTCTGCATTCAATATGGACTTTTTATAAGGCCTATTGATAGTTGCATAATATGATATATTTTGAGAAATCAGGCTTTAGGAAGCACTTTATTCCTTTTAACCGTGGTTCATATTGATCATGTACCTATACTCGTTTCAATCAGACTAGGAGTGATAATCAATGAAAGCGGCAAGATGGCACAATCAAAAAGACATTCGAATCGAAAACATTGATGAACCTAAAGCAGAACCGGGTAAAGTCAAAATTAAAGTCAAATGGTGCGGGATTTGCGGAAGCGACCTTCATGAATATTTGGGAGGCCCGATCTTTATTCCGGTCGGCAAACCTCATCCGTTAACAAACGAAATGGCGCCCGTCACGATGGGTCACGAATTCTCAGGAGAAGTCGTTGAAGTGGGCGAAGGCGTCAAAAATTACAGCGTCGGCGACCGTGTCGTCGTGGAACCGATTTTTGCCACACACGGACATCAGGGAGCCTATAACCTTGATGAACAAATGGGATTCTTAGGCTTAGCCGGAGGCGGCGGCGGATTTTCTGAATATGTATCCGTTGACGAAGAATTGCTGTTTAAGCTTCCTGAAGAGCTTTCTTACGAACAAGGCGCGCTTGTTGAGCCGTCAGCGGTAGCACTTTACGCGGTCCGCCAAAGCAAATTAAAAGCGGGCGACAAGGCGGCAGTTTTTGGCTGCGGACCGATCGGGCTGCTTGTGATTGAAGCCCTGAAAGCGGCCGGCGCCACAGATATTTACGCGGTTGAACTTTCACCGGAACGTCAGGAAAAAGCGAAAGAACTCGGCGCTATCATCATTGATCCGTCAAAAACGGACGATGTCGTTGAAGAAATCGCTAAACGCACAAACGGCGGCGTTGATGTTTCTTATGAAGTAACAGGCGTTCCTGTCGTTCTCCGCCAGGCGATCCAGTCAACAAACATTGCCGGTGAAACGGTTATCGTCAGCATCTGGGAAAAAGGAGCGGAAATTCATCCGAACGATATCGTCATCAAAGAACGGACCGTAAAAGGCATTATCGGATACCGTGACATCTTCCCTTCCGTTCTTGCACTGATGAAAGAGGGCTACTTCTCAGCAGATAAGCTCGTCACGAAAAAAATCGTGCTCGACGATCTGATTGAAGAAGGCTTCGGCGCTTTAATCAAAGAGAAAAACCAAGTAAAAATCTTAGTCAAACCGAACTAAACCGTTCAGCTGAATATCAGACACATCCAAAAAAGAGCCGTTCCGGCTCTTTTTTTCATCTCATCGTCTTTCCTTCCTTTTCCTTTTAAAAATGATCCCCTCTGCGCAAACTATTTTTCACCCTGTCCCGTCTATCCTTAGGCAGCAGCCTATGATACGTATTTTTTAAAAAGGAGCCCTTTGAAGCAATGAAGAACGAAACAGCCAAAGCGTCGCTTGTGACGTGCATAACTGAGCGCAAGGAAGACTTTTACCGGCTTGCGTACAGTTACGTAAAGAACAAGGATGACGCGTTAGATATTGTTCAGGAATCAATTCAAAAAGCGCTGACATCGGTCGAATCCGTCAAAAACCCCGATGTGATCAAAAGCTGGTTTTATAAAATTTTAGTGCGCACGGCCATTGATTTTCTCCGCAAACAGAAAAAACTGAAAGTGATGGACGATGAAACGATCGAGTTTTTAAGCCGCGGAAAGGAAGATCACTACAAAGACACAGACCTTCACGAAGCGCTTGATGACCTGCCGCATCAATATAAAACCATTATCATTCTGCGTTTCTTTGAAGACCTGAAATTAGAAGAAATCGCGGACATCACGGGGGAAAACATCAACACCGTCAAAACACGCCTTTACAGGGGGCTGAAGCTCATGCGCATTCAGCTGACGAAGGAGGATCTTTCTTAATGGAAAAGAGATTAGAACAATTAAGAGAAGAGTATAAAAGTGTGCCCATTCCTAAGGAACTGGACAGCATTGTCGAAAAAGCCCTTCAGCAAAAACCGAAGAAAAAACGAATCGTGATGTGGCCGACATCCGCGGCAGTCGCTGCGGCCGTCTTATTTACCGCCGTTGTCAATATCAACCCGGATGCCGCACAAGCCATGTCTAAAATCCCCGTCATCGGCAAAGTCGTCCAAGCCATCACATTCGTGGAGATGAAGGAAGAAAAGAACCAATCAAGCATTGATGTGAAAACGCCCGCTCTGTCCGGACTTTCCGATCATAAACTCGAAGACAGCATCAACCGGCATTATATGAAAGAAAGCAAAGAGCTGTATCAGGAATTTATGAAGGCGACCTCAAAAAGCAAAAAAGGCCACCTCAGTATTTACAGCGATTATGAAACCGTTACTGACACAGCGGATCTGATCTCAATCCGCCGTGATATCGAAAAAACGCAAGCTTCATCTTATACGCAAAGCCGTTACATCACGATTGATAAAAAGAATGAGGCCGTGCTTACGTTAAAGAGTTTATTTAAAGATGACCGTTATATTAAAGTCATCAGCGAAAATATTAAAGAACAAATGAAAAAACAGATGAAAGAAGATCCGAATAAAATATACTGGGTCGAAGAAGATGATATGACGGAGCCTTTTAAAGCCATCCGCGCCGACCAAAATTTTTATATTACAGATAAGCACAAACTTGTTATTTCATTTGATGAATACGAAGCGGCACCCGGATATATGGGCGTTACAGAGTTTACAATACCGACCTCCGTCATCTCCAAGCTGCTTGTCGGAGACCGCTACATCAGATAAAGAAAGAAAAAAATCCATGATATCCGCAGATCATGGATTTTTTCTTTCGTCCCGCAACAGCCAAGATGCATAAGGGACCCTTTTCATATAACAGACGCCGGACGGGGACTGAAAAGTTTAAGAAAATCACAGCATTTCATTCATTTTTTCTGAAACAAAATCCCCTTCCGAATGCGTCTAATTAACGGAACAAATGGAAGACTGTACAGAAATCAGCTATAGCTATCCGCAAAACAGCGAGAATTTCCGCACACTTTATTGGAGGAATACCATGTCAGACAAGTCACTGCATCACCGCTATATTCCCGGACTGGATGGACTTCGCGCCTTTGCCGTCCTCGCAGTTATCGCATATCATCTGAATTTTAACTGGGCCGACGGCGGTTTCATTGGTGTTGATATCTTTTTTGTTTTATCGGGGTATTTAATTACATCTATTATATTGCCTGCCCAGGGCAATGACATCACCCTTGATTTGCGTAATTTTTGGGTGCGCCGGATCAGACGGCTTCTGCCGGCGGCTTATCTCATGATTATCACGACGGTCATTTGGGTCGTATTGTTTAACAGCGAGCTCCTGCATACCGTACGCGGAGATGCGGTCTCCTCACTTTTTTACATAAGCAATTGGTGGTTTATCTTTCATCAACTTTCTTATTTCGACAGCTTCGGCTCCCCTTCGCCATTAAAAAACCTTTGGTCGCTGGCGATTGAAGAACAGTTTTATATCATATGGCCCTTCCTGCTGCTTGCGGGAATGTACATATGTAAAACACGGGCCCGGCTTGCGGCCGCGGTCATGTTTATCGCGTTATGTTCGGCAGTCGTAATGAGTATGATGTATGTGCCCGGCGGAGATCCGAGCCGCGTCTATTACGGGACGGATACCCGGTCATTTGAATTGCTGATCGGCTGCGCTTTAGCTTTAGTGTGGCCGATGAAACGATTATCTTCCAAACGGCTGCCGAGCAGCATGAAACACCTGCTTCACGGGACGGAGCTTGCCGCTTTTGCCGCGCTGCTGCTTTGCGTCTTTTACACGGATGAATATGAACCCTTCCTGTACAAGGGCGGCATGCTTTTGATCAGCATCACCGCAGCGGTTCTTGTCGCATGTTTATGCCATCCGAGCAGCTTTTTGGGACATGTTCTTTCATGGAAGCCGCTTCGCTGGATCGGAACGAGATCATACGGAATCTACCTTTGGCATTACCCGGTTTTCGTACTGAGCACACCCGTGCAGGAAATCGGAAATCCGGTTTATTGGCACTGCGCCGTCAGAATCGGCGCCACTTTCATTCTTGCCGAGCTATCTTACCATTTCATTGAACAGCCGATCCGTACTGCGGGCTTCCGGCCATTTTTACGCCGCGTGTTTCTGAACCGCTTTCTGGAATGGAAGTCGTCCTCTGTCATCAGCAGAATGTCGCTCGGCCTCATTCTTGCCGCCATTCTCGTATTTGCGGGCGGGCTGTCAGGGATAGCCGAAGAGAAAAAACAGCCGCAATGGACGTACGCGCAGAATGATCAGCAAGAAACCGCCGCCTCTTCGCACAAAACGGCCGATCACGATCAGCCTGCAAAAGAAGAAGACAGCAAGAAAAAACACGGCGGCGAAAAAACGGATACCGCGTCAGACAAAAACAAGAAAGAACCAGCAGACAAATCAGAAACGAAGAAAACCGACGAGAAAAAGGAACGGTCATCTCAAAAAAAGGCTGATTCAAAACAAACACAGCCTCAGCAAGACGTGCTGGCCATCGGTGACTCGGTGATGCTGGACATTGCGTCATACCTGCGGCAGTCCCTCCCTCATGTCACCATCGACGGAAAGGTAGGAAGACAAGTCTCTCAAGCACTCCAGCTCACTTCGGAATATGCGTCATTTAATCAGCCGAACAAAGCGGTCATCATCGAGTTAGGGACGAATGGCTATTTCACAAACAGCCAAATTGAATCACTGATCAGCTCCTTTTCAAAAGCCGATATCTATCTTGTCAACACGCGTGTACCGCGGCAGTGGGAAAGCAAAGTAAACGAATCATTGCGCCGGCAGGCCGAGTCACGCAAAAATGTGACCCTTGTCGATTGGCACGCAAAAGCATTGCAGCACCCTGAATACTTCACACCGGACGGCGTCCATCTCATACCTGAGGGATCAAAAGCGCTGACATCCCTTATCGTTCAAACAATGAAATCATGACAAAAAAAGAGGCCCAAACAAGGCCTCTTTTTCGTATATCGTCAGGCAAGCTTCTGTCCGCAATTCGGGCAAAAATTCGCGCCTTCCGTTTTCGTTCCGCAGTTCGGACAGAATTTCGGCTTAGCCGCTCCTTCCGATTCGTTTGCCGGTGCCGTCCCCTGATCCTGCTGACTTTGATTTTGCTGCGGCTGGTTCTGCTGATTTTGATTCATTTGGTTCATCATTTGATTTGCCACATTCATTCCCATCATCATGCCCGCCATGTCTGAGGCGGCGCCGCTTCCGCTCATTTTGCCGGATGACATGCCGTCCGTCATGGAAATCTGCTGATAGCGGTTCACATCCCCCACCATGCCGTAAGAAGCGTTTTTCGTAATCATATCCTGAACTTCCTGCGGATAGTTAAAGCTCATAATATTGAATCCCGTAATCGACATGCCGTCTCCGATCAGCTGCATATCAAGATCTTCTTGAATCCCTTTTCCGATTTCAAATGAATTCGACTGCAGATTGAACATGTCTTTTCCTTCTCTGGTGATCCATTTCATCAAAAGCTGATCGAGAATAGACGTAATCCGGATTTTAATGTCCTCCACTAAATAGCTGTCTTTGACACCCGCAATCTTATCAATCAATCCGATGTAGTCAATGACCTTGAAGTTAAATGTGCCGTTTGCGCGGATCGGCATACCGCCCGGCATACCTGCCGCCGGAATGTTGATAGCGTTTTTTGTGCCCCACTTCACGGTGAACTCCTTCGTATTCACAAACAGCACTTCAGCCCGCATGCCGCTGTTAAAGCCAAACTTAAACCCTTTTAGTGTCGATAGAAACGGAATGATTTCTGATTCGATATCATAATCGCCGTCATCACGGAAAATCCCTTCAATTTTCCCGTTGTATAAAAAGATGGCATCCTGTCCCGGCCGGATGATCAGACGGCTGCCTTTTTTAATTTCACGGTTGTTCCATTTATAGAAAACCATGTCGTCTCTGAATTCTTCCCATTCCACCACATTTGCTAACTGATTTCTGAAAAAACCCATGTATGCTCAAATCCTTTACATATAATTTAAAAACTTCCCTTGCTTCCGCTGTAACTCGTGCCGCCCCTCGTGACTCCGCCGTCATTGTCATTATCTTTATCAGGCTTTTTTTCTCTTGTAACGTCGGTTCGGATATATGTGTCGTGCTGGCTCAGCACTTCAGACGTATCGTGATCCATATACGTGCTGCCGGTGACGGTGACCTTGCCGCCGGAATTGTACACCATCACAGTGACGGCGATTCCGGCCGCGGCTGCGGCAATAATGAGCTGAAACCACCATGTAAGCAGCAAATTGTCAGACTTGTCGTCCGGGCTTTTCCCCATATCTTTATAAGCCATCTTGATGTAGGTCTGAAATGCCTTTTCATAATGGCCTGCGGAAATATCTGACGAGATCGTATTTCTGATCGTATTCAGCCGGCTGTTATTCAAATACGTCTCCGCCTTTTTATATCCGGAGATAAATACTTCCCGATTTTTCATATCAATGGTCAAAATCGCCGTGCTTCCGCTAAAATGACTGTCATAAAAATCACCGGCGTACTGCTCGATGTCCTTACCGCCCGTTCCGTTTGCGGTCAGAATGATAAAATCGGTATGGCGCTTTGCCCCGAGCTTCCCGGCCAATTCCTCAAGTTTCTTCGTTTCATCCTTCGTTAATAAATGAGCATTGTCATAAACATATTGCTTCTGTTCCGCGGCAGACGCCGATGTATGTAAACCAAAAGACAGCATCAGAAAAAGGACGAAGCAGAAGAGACACGCTTTTTTTATCGATACTTTCATCAAAAACCGCCTCCTATCATAAGTGAGACGAGTCTTAATGCTAAAAACGCACCGGCGGTTATGCCGCCGAACCACGCGGCCACTTTTCCGGCACTGATGGGCGGTTTGCCGACAACCTTGCCCGTCTGCCCGTTCATCGCAAAAATGTGTTCAGCCCGCTCATAGTCGTAGCTGACCATCCAGACCGGAAGCAGTACGTAAAAGCTGCTGATTTTATCGGTCTGAATCTGCTCATCCGTAATGTCAGCCGTCGTATATCCGGAGAAGGTGGATCTGATATAAGAATCAATATAATGGCTGATTTTATCCTTCGCCCGCGGAAAGAGATCGTCATCGGTATAATTGTACTTTTCCGCTATATATCCCGCTAAATAGGCCGTATTAAACTCCTTCAGCTCACTGTATGAGTAAGGCTCCAATTTGTCCATTAATTCATCATTCATTTTTTCTGAAGCGTCGACCGGAATTTTGAGATAATCAAGATTGATATCGCGGTACGCGTTGTAATACTCGGTCTCCGTCACCCGGTATTCTCCATCATCATAGTGATGCACTCTCGTACAAACGGCATTGACCTGAACCTTGCTGTTTAAGTCAAACATCCAAAACGGCACGTACATGCCCGTTATGCTCTTCACCCGATCGGCAGACATAAATCCTTTCGGTGTCAGACGGCCGTTTCGGCACCACTTTTTAAAAGCGCTCATGGCCTCTTCTTTACTGATCGTAAAAGGAATCACCATCGAAGGCGCGAGATTTCCCGATAATCGGTCGGCGAGAACGGCGGCTCCTCCGCAAAACCCGCACGTCGTGGCCGTCGTTTCCGCCTCAGTCATTAATACTGCGCCGCAATTCTCACACCGGTACTCGTTCGCCTCATTTTCAGAAAATCTCGTCGTTATATACTCTTTTGGCAGGCTCTCAATCTGATCCTGCCGCCCGCAGCTGTGACATGTCAGCATGCCGGATGAACTGTCAAAGACCATATCATCGCCGCAGTTCGGGCATTTATAAGAAATGATCATTCTGTTTCTCTCACTTTCTCTTTATATCGGACAAAACTGCAGCCCGCTGTCTATTGATCTTTACTGAAAAGCATTTTCTGCTTAAGCGCCGCCAATTCATCATCGACACTGCTTTGATTGCTGTCATATTTAGCCGTCAGATCGTCAATATCGTCTTTCGGAGACGCGTTCAGCTCAGCCATCGCATTGGCATGATCAAGCGCTTGGTTGACCTTGTCTTCCATTCTGCCGAAAGCTGTCATCGATTGGCCCGCATTTGACACAGAGGACCCCAATTTGTTCATTCTCTCCTGCGTTTTTGCCACAGACCACTTCGCTTTGATGGCATTTCGGCGCGACTCAAGCTCTCCGATATCAGCGACAAGCTTGTCATGCATTTTGCGCATTTGAGACGCGTTGGAAGAAGCGAGCTGATAAGCCGTCTGCAGCTCAGTCAGTCTTGATTCAACAGCCGCTTTCCTTTCCAAAAATGTCCGCGCATCGGCTTCATTGCCGGCCTGCAACGCTTTCATCGCATAACTTTCCATCTTTTCGGCATCAGCCTGGCATTCTGTTAACGCTCTTTTCGCCCGCTGTTCCTCAGCCATGACAGAAGCCGTCTCCGCTTTCACTTTTCCTAAATCATTGTTCAGATTCCGCAAATATTGATCAACCATTTTTTCAGGGTTTTCAGCTTTATCCAGCAGCGCATTGATATTGCTTGACATGATGTCTTTAAATCTTCCTAAAATACTCATTTTTCATTTTCCTCCCAAAATTAAATAGTAACAAGTTCATAGTTATATATACTGTTTTTTTCAAAAAAAGTTTCATTTTCTCATGAATTTATGTATTTTATATGAAAATAGTCTCATTCAGCCCATTTGTGCCGGCGGAAATTCTTTATGACCAGATACAGTGAGAACAAAAAATAAATAAAAAGCCCGATCATCAACCCGCTCACTAACGGGTAATGCTTCGCCGCATACACAAAGAAATCCAGCTGCGAAATCTGTTCCGGACTTGTAATCGTATCCGTCCCATTCAAAAGCTTTGAGAATTTAGCCGTATAATTCCAATCAAACGAATCAGAAACAAGCTCACTCCCCTGATACCAATTGACAGCGGCGAGACAAAGAAAACAAAAAACAGAAAACGCGCATTGCACAATAAGAAAAACATGTTTCATGAAAAACATTCCTCCGCGGTTCAATATCACAGGCCGTCACACTATACATGACGGCAGCAGCAGAAACTTGGTTTTACTCAGAACTGATAAAAAAGTTATTGTATGTACTTCACAGCGGTTCAATTTACTGGATGCCTTTCTAAAGTATACCGTATATCGAAAAGGGTTTCAGACCTAAATAAAAGAGGATGCTTCCCGAAGTCCGATGACTTTCAAGAAGCATCCTCGATATTTTACAGTGATACTTCAACCTCTTTTAAACTCGGCAAAGCATCGATCGCACCGATTTTGGTGCACACGAGCGCCCCCGCTTTATTGGCAAATGAGACAATATCACGCAGCTTCGCAAAATCATCGGCTGCCGTCTGAATCTCATCAGTGCGCGCCAACTGATACAACGCCGCGCCGACAAACGCATCGCCCGCTCCCGTTGAGTCTATTGATGTCACCGGAATGCTCGGAATGATGTCAATATCCTTCCCATTTGAAAGAAGGGTCCCGCTTTTCCCGAGTGTCACCGCCACAATACCGGCCCCGAGCTCATGAAGAACCGCAACACCTTCTTTATGATCCTTCGCACCGCTGATGATCTCAAGCTCTTCGTCACTGACTTTCACAAAATCACTTATGGCAACGGCTTTTTTTGCGGTGTTTATAAACTCTGAAACTCTTCCTTTCCATAAATCCTCACGGTAGTTAGGATCGAAGGAAATAAACTGTCCATTGTCTTTCGCAATCGACATCAGCCGTAAATAGGCTGAGCAAAACGGATCAGATAACAATGCCGTCGCTGATCCGAAATGAAGGATTTTGGCATCGTTTACCTTTTCCAGATCAATATCATCCAGCGTAAACAAAGCGTCCGCTCCTCTGTTAAACACAAAATCGCGCTCCCCGTTTTGTTTTAATGAAACAAACGCAAGCGTTGTAGGCGCTTTCTCATCCATGACGAGCATAGAGGTATCGACATGTACGGCGTCCAATGTCTGCTTCAGAAAATACCCGAACGGATCTTTGCCTGTTTTTCCGCTGAAAGCCGCGTCTCCGCCCAGCTTAGCAATCGCTGCCGACACATTCGCCGGTGCGCCGCCGGCACTTTTTAAGAAATTACGCCCTTCCGTCAAATCAACATCCACATCGGTACAAAAGAAATCAATTAACAATTCTCCAATACAAATAACAGATTGGCTTCCCACATTATCACACTCATTTATCAATTCTCGATTATAGTTTCAGTATAGTGCTTTCTGTCATAAATACAACCGTTTACATATAATATTTTAAATTTTACGTATACTTATCTGGCAGCCCTTTGCTCCAGATCAGACATCATCTGCTGATATTTTTTTTCAGTTAAAGGATAAAAAGAAATAAGAATAATAGACAGCAGAATGAACAATCCCGGAATGAGCGCATTCATATTTTTAATCGCATTCAATGACGAGGCCGTCTGATCGGTATTCGCGGCATATCCGGCGATTCCGAGATAAACCGCCGAAAATGACCCCGCTAACGCAACACCGAGCTTATTGATGAAACTCATGCTCGAAATCACCACGCCATCAGCCCGGACTCCGGTTTTCCATTCCGCATAATCGACACAATCGGCAACCATTCCCCAAGCAAGCGTATTTAAAGGCGTCGTGAAAAATCCCGAAACGAAAAGCCAAAAGAAAATAAGGGGAATCGAGGAATACGATGTAAACTGAAGGCCCGCATAAGAAATCAGCGATAACGCCGCCGTGATGATCATGACCTGCTTCCGGCCCCGCTTCTTAGAAAAGAAAGGAATAAACAGATTGCTGATCAGCGCTGCGCCGAAAAACAGCACGGTTCCTAAAAACACAAATTCCTTATGGCTGACGTTATACGTAAAATAGTACACCATCGTGCTGAGCTTAATGTTAAACCCGATCGCAAAAGCTAAAAATGAAGAAACCAAAATGAGCAAAGGCTTGTTTCGGAACAAAACAGACAACGTCTTTTTCATTCCTTGTTTTTTTCTTTTTTCAGGCTGAATCCGTTCCCGCACGGTAAAGAAGCTGAACAGATTCAATGCGATGCTCACCGCCGCATAGATAAGCGCCGTCATCTGGAATCCGAACGCCTGATCTTTCCCGCCGATGGCGTCCGCAAGCGGTGTCGCACAGGAAATCGACAACAGAATTCCGATATAAACCAAAATCATCCGGGTCGTCGTCAGAACCGTCCGTTCCTCCACGGAATTCGTCATTCGCCCCGTTAAGCTGTTGACCGGAATCGTCTGCATGCTGAAGGACATCCCAAGCAGAATATAAGTGATGTACGCATAAACCATGTTCCCCGTCTCGCCGAAATGAGGAGTCGTAAAGCATAAGAACGTAAATAACGCAAAAGGAAACGCCACCCACAAAAGATACGGCCTTGCCTTTCCCCATCTTGTATTCGTCTTGTCTAGAATCACGCCCATAATCGGATCAAAAATAGCGTCCAGCACCCTTACGATAAGAAACAAAGCTGCGATGACCGCAGGCTTAATGCCGCCGACATCTGTATAGTAGAATAATAAGTATGCGTTTACAAACTGAAAGATAATATTGTACGACATATCGCCGAATCCGTAGCCGATCCGTTCCATCCAGGATAGGCCGCGATGTTTCGTCTTTACTGCCGCTGCTTTTTCTGTTTCAATCATCATTTCCCACCCCAAGAATCCGTTTTCATTTTCGATAAGCAAGAGGGAGAATGCAAAGATCCTCCCCGTTCACTCAGCGATTTGGATACACCATCACTTTTAAGCATTCATTTTTGTATTGAAAGGCGCGTTCCATCGCCTCTTGCGTCTTCTCCAGCGGATATTGGTCCGTTACAAGATGCTTCGTGTCCACTATGCCGGAAGCGAGAAATTCAATTCCCTTCGGATACGTATTCGCATAACGGAAGATTCCGTATATATCAATCTCGTTATCTGCAATAAACGGCACATTGAGCGGAATCTCGTTCTGAGAAGGCAAACCGACAATCGCCAGTTTTCCGCCCCGGCGCACGGAAGCCAGTGCGGATTGCAATGCTGCCGGATTCCCCGCTGTTTCCCAGGCAGCATCAACGCCTCTGCCATTCGTGATCGTTTTGATTTCTTCACCGGCATCCTGTTCCCGGACATTGATGACATGCGTCGCGCCCATTTTTTTCGCGGCATCTAACCGCAGCGGCTCCAAGTCGGTCACAATGATTGTGCCTGCCCCGTATGCTTTCGCTGCCGCAACGGCCATCAGCCCCACAGGACCCATGCCCATGATCGCAACCGTGGAACCGGGCTGAAGCTTCGTTCTCGCGGCCGCATGAATGCCGACAGAAAACGGTTCGATCAAAGCCGCATCTTCATAGGAAAGTGAATCCGGAATCGAAAAAACAAAGTCCTGGCGCATTTTGATATATTGGACAAACGCGCCGTCAACCGGCGGTGTCGCCAAAAACTGTACATCCGGGCAAAGATTATAACGCCCTTCTTTGCACGCTTCACAGCGCCCGCATGTGACACCGGGTTCGACGGCGACCCGGTCTCCTATTTTAAATTGATCGACAGACGATCCGACGTCGGCAATTTCTCCCGCGCATTCATGACCGAGGATAAATGGTTTTTCCACTACATAATTGCCTATTCTGCCATTTGTATAGTAATGCAGATCAGATCCGCAAATTCCGACAGCCATCACCTTAATCAACACTTCATCATGATTGATGTCAGGCACGGGCAATGTTTCGATTTTGATTTCTCTCGTGCTGTGCATAACCGCTGCTTTCATGTTTTGAGGCACTGTGTGAGTCATTTGGCAAAATCCTTTCTCTGCTCTGAAATGTAAGTGCATACATTTTTGTTTTCTCTATTACTTCCCCTATTTTATCTGCTTTTCCATACGTTCAACAGCCTTTCCTGCTGTATAAAAGGACAGCCGCACTGTACTTTTTATTTTTTCATATACAAAAAACACTGAATTGATAAAATAGTACTAATAGGAGGTGCAGGCTAATGGCTGAACTAGAAAACCGGACACAATTTGCAGAACTGCTGGCACCTGCCGTCAAATCGCTGAAACTTCATCCTGATTATAAAGTCAGAAGGAAAAAGAACGAAAAAACAGGACAGTCTTATATCGATCAAATCGCACTCCGATTAGGCGTTTCCTCTAACACGATCAAAAGCTGGATCGGACAGATGGGCGCAAACTACATTCCCGGACGAATTGACGACGGAAAGCTGTTCGGCATGATCTGGATCATTATCGAAAAGACTGACATGGATACTGAATGGCTGACCGGCCTTCTGGAAACCACCACCATTCCCGTCATCAAACCCGCATTGCCCGTTTGGACGGCGTCTTGTCTAAAAAAAGCAAAAATACGCCGGAAAGACGGATCATTCGGAGCGCCGAGTGATGAAGATGTTGAAAAAGCAGTAAAGCGGCTGTTTCATGACAGACCAAGCCATGAAACGAATGCGCTTACAGAACAGCCCGTCACGCATAACTTACCGTCACGCCGGACCGGGAACTTTATCGGACGCGGCTTTGATATAGAGGCGATCCGGCAATGGATGCTGTCTCCGTCACCGGTCTGTTTAATCACAGGCTGGGCCGGCATGGGAAAAACAACAATCGCTCTTGAAGCAGCCTACCTTTGTGCCGGCGGTTCACCAGATTGGCCTGCATTCAACAGCATCATCTGGATCAGCACGGACTGGAAAGGATTGAGCTTCAGCGATTTTTTAAACACGATCGCCTATCAGCTCGGACGCGCAGAACAAATCGACAAATCAATCAACGAAAAACGGTTCGTCGTCCGCAATGCATTAGCCGCTCATTCAAACGAAAAACCCGTGCTGCTGATCGTTGACAGCATTGATACAGCTGAACGTGACATTCACGAATTTATCATCGGTCTTCCGGAAGGCGTAAAAGTCCTCCTTACGGCACGGGAAAACGTAAAACAGACATACCGGGACGGCCTCGGGGAACTGGCGGCCATCCAGCTGAGCGGCCTTGAACAAACGGATGCCCTTGAATTTTTTCAGCAAGAAGTGCACCGCTGTCTGCAAACATGCAACCTCCCGCAAAAACGGGAAAAGCTTGAGCTGCTGCTGCGGCTATCGCCTGACCTTAAGAATGAATTCATCTCGGCAGCCGCCGGCAACCCGAAGGCCATGGCACTGAGCATTGCATACATGTCAGACGACGACATCCCCGCTCCCCAGCTCATACAAGAGCTTAAACAAGCGGGTTACTCATTATTGGAATTGTTTGAAGTTCTCTTTGGCCGCACATGGGACAGATGTCATGAAGACACACGGAAACTATGGCAGACGCTTTGCTTTTTCGCTAAGCCCCCTGATGAAAAAAGCTTGGCTCAAGCGGCCGGATTAGACGTCCGGCGGTTTCATTACGCGATTGAGCAAATGAGGTCATATGCTTTAATACAGCCGGAACGAAGCGAAGGAAGAATTCAATACGCAGCCCATCAAACCGTTGTCGCTTACGGAGAACAGCACTTATCCGAAAATCACGAATTTGAAAAAGGAGCCCGCAGCCGCTGGGCGCATTATTATATCGATTATGCGGAAACCCATATAAAGCGGGAACAGCCGAATTCTGTCTATTGGAGCTACTTGCTGGGACGGAATTTAGAGCAAATGAAAAAGGAATGGCCGAACATCCTAAAGGTCATCGAATGGTCGAGTGAAACCGGACAACATGACATCCTGATCAAACTCATCATCCGCATCAGCCATTTTCTAAGCAGAATCAACCTGCCCCTGCGAATCGAATACGGATTAAAAGCCGCCGATGCCGCCCGTCAATCAGGCGAACACACACGGGAAGCCTACTTCAGGATCGACACGGCAGGCTGGGCGCTGATGGAAGTCAACGATTCAGACGGAGCTCTCAGGCAAATAGAAGCCGGCCTGAAGATACTCGAACAATCAGGCGCGCCGGATCACGACGACTTGAAAGTATGGGGAAGCGCCCTGCAATCGAGGCTGCTGTTAAAAACTGGAGAACCGAACAAAGCGGCAGCAATGCTGAACGGCATCAAAGATCAGCCCGTCTCCCCCATTATCCGGCACAGGGTTCTACTGGTCCGCGGCGACCTGAGTTTCGCCCGCTCTCACTACGAAGAAGCCATCACATTATACGAAGCGGCAAACACAACCAGCGCCGCATACGGCGGCGAAAAAACGATAGAAGCCTATTTCAACCTAGGCATGGCTTACGTCAAGTGTGATCAACTCGAAAAAGCGAAAAAAGCCTTTGAGCAGATGCTCTATGACAAACATAACGCCAATCAGGTTGAACTGATCTACTATCATTACGGAATGGCACAGCTGTTGTACCGAAAAGGAGAGAAAACGAAAGCGATGGAATCGAATCAGAAAGCCATTCGTCTGATTGATTCGTGGGAGCCTGGGATTGGGATTCGGGGTGAGGTTGAGAGATTGGAAAAGGTGATTAAAGAAAACGACTAGTACGCATAGTCGTTCTGTCAGCAATCTCACTCAGTTTCTTCATTATAAATAGGAAAGGCCAATTGAAGTCGCAGTTGGCCTTTCGTTTCTTATTAAGGTCTACAAATGTATTGAACCAGGTTTTCCCGTATGTATTCTTTCTCGTATAAAGGAAAGCGTATCATTTGCCAGCTTATTACGACAAAGAACAATGCCTGAATGACCACAATTGTAGACGTATCTTGTGGGTTTCCCCCAACTTTCCCATAAATAATCTGCATCTTTTAAGTCAATATATTGATCATGTTTAGCAGAAATCAACAGAATGTTGTCTTTTTTTACTTTCGGCAAGGTTTGACTAGGATCTGTGATATTCCAATATTTTATTAAATCTTCATAGGTCACACCATTTTGTTCTAATTCTTCTCTTATGTATTTACCTGGGATCGTGTTCCATATCGAATAAGAAAGGCGATTGGCATAAAAGATGGATACGACTACATCAATTTGAGATTCTAGGGTAGCAATTAGATTAGTTACCCATCCCCCTAGGCTGACTCCCACTATGATAACAGGGCCTTTTTTATTTGCTTTTATCCAGTGAATTAACGCCCGTAAATCTACAATGGCCTGTCTTGTCGACTCAATTGTACGATTAATATTTGCACTAATCATCAACTCGCCACTATACAGTGAATTTTCCGGTTCTCTTTCAAAATGGTATGGAAGAGAATAATAATACATGTTCCATCCTAAATCGTTCATTATACGATTATGAAATATTTTTTTGATCCTATTGTACGAATCCATGCGCCAGCCGTGTACAAAGATGACATTGGGTGGCTCTATATCATTTTCATTTAAAAAAATCTCCCCTTTTAAAGTATCATTAACAGGATTCCCAGATTGAATTAAGGATTCATAACTAAATGTTCCAACTCTATAAAATTTTTTAGATTCATTCAAATCAATTGAAACATCAGCTAGATTTGCACTGTAAAATTCCTCTCTATCATCTGCATCGGCTGTAATAGCAGCAGAAAATTGTTTATCTTTGCTTCTTTTTCTATGTAAATCATATAAAGCCAAGCGATCTATCATTTTTGAGAAATGCACTATTAAGTCCTCCTTGATAATCATAAAAAACTAATATCAGAGTTGATAATTGGGTTGTCTGTCTCATATAGTTGGGACGGATTTCATCAAGAATCTAACTCCTTCAACAGTGAATTTTCGGGGATCGGATATCATTATTCTGTTGCTTTAACATAAAAGACTAGTATGAGAGTATACCAATATGGTCTTTTGTCTCCAATAGAGAGAAGTAACAAAGGTTTGGACGAATAATTTTTAAACCCTATTTAACGAGTTATTAGATAAGCTCTACAAAGAGTAATGAACAGAGAAAGTAAACTAAGAATAAATAAAAAGGATAGACTGATTTATCATGGTCTGTTCATTTGAATTTAAAAGAGACCCTTTAGGCTACTTAAGAATAGTTCTTCCAACAGAACTAGAATACTTTTCCGATTTCTTTGAAGATATTGTTTCAGTAGAGGAAGCTGATGAATACTTAAATTTTGTTCAAGAAGTACTGAATGATTCTTCTGAAGAATATGAGATTCAATTAAACACTACAATTGCATATATAAAAAAAGATAAAACAGTCGTAGAACACCTTTATACAGAAAGTGAAAACGATATAAATTCCGTGGAGACAGAAAAATTCAATGAACTTATGCTTGTTTGGAGAGACAAAATCCCACAAAGGTATAAGAGTGATGATTGAAACCTTTGTAGGTTCCTTGAATTTCAAGGGACCTTTTTATTACTTCAATAATGCTTCTAAATGCCATGTGAGCCCGTACATACTACACAGGTTTATTTACACATCACAAAAAGCAGAAAAAAAGAAGCTTCTCAAAAGTTCCGTGAACTCATGGGAAGCCTCGAAAATGTACAAATGGCATCAAAAGGGCATCAAAAATGACGTCCGTTGCCGACAAACCCTTGTAAATCAAGGTTGTTTTGTCGGTTTTACATCATTACGCCCATATTTCCCCTGTTTTGTAACATGTTTAACGCAAGTTAATAAACTTGCATTATTAATAGGTTGTTTTTATTAATAAGAGTAACATCTTTAATGAAAATTAATGGAGTAACATAGGGTTACGTTAACCTTTTGTTACTCCTTTTTATATTGCCAATGTAATTATTCTTTGGACTTATTTGCTCTTAGTCTTCATCTTCTGCTTGAGCATTTATCGTTACCATTATCTCTCTGAAATTCTCTAATCCAGCTTCAATGTTTTCAATAATCTCATTTGCCAGAAGATCCGGATCAGGGAGGTTATCCAAATCGGCCAAGCTCTTATCCTTAAGCCAAAAGATATCAAGACTTGTCTTGTCTCTTGCTATGATTTCTTCATAAGTAAACTTGCGCCATCTGCCTTCAGGATTACTTTCTGACCAGGTTTCAGTTCGCTCATGACGATTAGACGGATTATAGCATCGCATGAAATCCCCCAGATCATCAAATTTCATCGGACTTTTCTTCAATGTATGATGAACATTGGTTCTATAATCGTAAAACCAAATCTCCTTCGTCCAAGCATCTTTTGCACCAGGTCTGTTATCAAAAAAAAGAACATTTGCCTTTACACCAGGTTTATAAAATATCCCGGTAGGTAAACGCAATATAGTGTGTAACTCAGTTGATTGAAGCAATTCTTTCCTAACAGTTTCCCCTGCACCACCTTCGAACAGAACATTGTCTGGAAGAACGACAGCGGCCTTTCCGGTTTCTTTTAAAAGTGTTCTAATATGTTGTAAAAAGTTTAACTGCTTATTAGAGGTTGATACCCAGAAATCTTGCCGATTGTACACCAAATCCTCTTTTTCTTGTTCCCCTTCTTCATTAGTAAAAGTCATGCTGGACTTTTTACCAAAGGGTGGATTTGCAAACACATAATCAAACCGTTTTCCACTATCTGCTACTAAAGCATCCGCAGAAGAGATAAAAGTTTCCCCGTCAATCTCACCAATGTTGTGGAGAAACATGTTCATTAGACACAGTCTTCGTGTATTGGCGACTATCTCGTTTCCGTAAAAAGTTTTTGCCTTTAAAAACTCCTTCTCTTCACGATTTAAATCGTGGTGTCCAATAATATGGTCATAAGCAGCCAGGAAGAATCCACCTGTACCACAAGCTGGATCTACAATTGTTTTCATTGGTTCTGGCTGCATACAAGCTACAATTGCTTTAATAAGAGATCTTGGTGTAAAGTACTGTCCTGCCCCACTTTTTGTATCTTCGGCATTTTTTTCCAAAAGCCCTTCATATATCTTCCCTTTAAGGTCGGCTCCCATCATACTCCATTTTTCTTTGTCTACCATATCAATAATTTTATAAAGCTTTGATGGATCTTGAATCTTGTTTTGTGATTTTGTAAAGATTTGCCCTAAAATCCCTTTAGTAATGGATAGTTCTTTTAAAATATTGGAATAATGGCTTTCTAAGTCCGCTCCTCTTTTACTTTTCAAACTTTCCCAATCACAATCTTTGGGAATTTTAATGTTACGATTATATGGAGGTTTAGCAAATTCATCAACCATTTTTAGAAATAACAAGTAAGTAAGTTGTTCCAAATAATCTCCATAACCTACCCCGTCATCCCTAAGAATGTGTGCGAAACTCCATACTTTTGACACTATACTTGTTTCATTACTCATGCTTAAACTTCCTCATTCCTATTTTTAAAAATTCTGTCCAAAATCCTGTCTGCAGGTTCCCAATTTGGCTCCTTTCGACAATCTCTCAATTCATCTTCACTTAATAGCCTACCTTCAAATGCTTTTTTCAAGATGCTTTGACGTAAAGCCTCAGCTTTTTTAAGACCTTCATCTATGTTAGATAGAATATTATCACAAACGGAAAGGCGAGTTTCGATTTCTTTAATAATTTGTTGTTGTTCTTGGAGTGATGGAATTGGAATTGGAATTTCTTTCAACTCAGTCATACCAACCATGTTTGGCATGGCGGTTCCTAGCGATTTCGTAAAAATCAAACGCTGAAAAGTTTCAGACCTGAAAAGTAAAATAAAAAACTTTTTTAACATTATATTCTCATCTAAGTCAATTTTTAAAAGTGCTTGATTTATTACTCCCAAATCTGCATCTTCAGGTAATAGGCAAATACGGCCCAATGTAACTCCCGAACAGCTTATAATCATATCGCCACCTTTCACTTCAAAAGCTTTTAATTCTTCAAATTTCTCTTGTGTAATAAAATACCGATGCCTATAAGGATCATTATTTATGGCATGACCTTGTTCGTAAACCACAATTCCATTATCAACAAAATACTCTTTTTTCAATGCGCTACCAAAAGGACCTCTTTTCATAGCATATTTATTATTTTTCGTTATTGTTTTCCAAGGGAGAGTGATCCAGTTACTTGGCGTTTTATAAGTCAACTCCTCTTCTTTAAATTCCGGGAAATAATTCGATTTTGATATTAATTTAGACTTTATTGCATTTTCTTTTTCTTTTTTTAAATTAGACAAAAAATCGTCCATCTTGTATTGTTTCTTTTCCCGCCAATCTTTCGTCAAATCTCCTTCAAATGCTTTTTTGAGCACAGCTTGTCGATAGATTTCCAGCTTCTCTTTAGCTATGTTGAGATTGGTAATACCATTATCAATCTTACTAAAAAGGTCTTCTATTTTGTTCACTATGGCACGTTGTTCAGGAAGGGGGGCAAGGGGGAAGCTAATTTTAGCAAGATTTTTTCTTGATATTCTTTTTCTAGTAGTACCACTTTGCAATTCTTGAATTTTCTGCCTTGAATTTGGAGAGTTAATATTATACAAGAAAAATTTGCTGATAATATCTGAGTTTTCAAATCTAATAATTGCAACATCAACAACTGTAACGAATCTTTCATCCCCTTTTAATGGGAATATTGTGGCCCTACCTAAAGGGTGAGGCATTCTTGCAACAAGTATGTCTCCTTCTTTCAAAAAAGTACAATTTAACTCATTTGCTTTTTGAGTAGTTAAAAACCTATTTGATTTATCAACGAATTTGCCATCACCGATATCTGCTAATTGAATTAATCTTACATCTCCCTTTGGATCTTGGTCTTTACTTTCAATCCAATCCCCGTCTGAAAAAACGCCCTCTTCGGAGACAATATCATTTATTTTAATTTCAATCCAATCTTCTCTCATCATGCCACTAATACCTCATTTAACTCATTAATAATTTCATTCATCTTATCTCCAAAGAGTTGATACATTTTACCTCTGCCACCTTGAGCGTCAAAAGGTGTATAGTCTAAATCATCTACATCAACATGAAAGCTGGTTCCTATATGGTCTTTAATCATCCTTAGCCAGTTCATCTGTTCTTCGTTAAATTTTAATGCCCCTGCCTGTTTACCAAATACCCATTCCTGAAAATTCCTGTCCACTGTTTTATTATATGGAGTAAGTTGCTGGTCAACGCCGGTAACTCTACGAATCAATGATACTAATGCTACCAACTCATTTTTAGGTCTGCCTCCTTTTACTTCTTCCAATTGGGCATAAGCATCCCAAACATAATGTGGAGCAAGTAGAGGCTTTTCCAGTTTCATTTTTTCAAATAATTTCTTAATCATGCTAAAAGTAAGTTCCCTCCTACGGTAGGGCTGGTCGTAAAAAATACTTAATGCGGTAATCTCGTCTTTGTTGGCTTCAATGTACTCTTTAAAACTTTTAACAACATATTCAGCCTGATCTTTAGTAAAACTGTCCCATTCTGCACGCAATATCTTATCTAGATTGACCGTATCAATAATTTGCTCATGAACTTTCCGGACATTCTCAATGTATTCGTTAAGTTCCCCGGTAAATGTTTTAGCTGCATTAGTGGCAAGTTCATCTTGAATCTGTTTTTTACACTCTTCTTCTTTGGCAGGAAACCATTCTTGTTCAGGAGTTTCATTGACCAATGCTTCAAATTTTTGTTCAATGATATCTGGGTCATAAGCATCGAGTAGATCTTTTACAACCGTACTCATATTCTTACCACCGCTTATTTCTATGAATTTACCCTTCTCATCTTCTGAAAGCTGTTTTTGCAATCGAGCTAATCGATTTGCTAAGGATGTAAACAAATCTTCATCTTGTGCTCCCATGGCCACCGCAGCCAAAAGGTCCTTTAGTGGTGTATTTGGCTTTCTTTCAAGCGGTCTGCTGTCTGTTTTTTTAGATTTAGTAGCACCAATAGCATCAACAATTACAAAATGGGTTTTGGTATGTCTTGCAGTACGGGTTACCCGTTTAAGATCATCAAAACTTATAGTTCGCGTTCCACGACCTTTCATCTGCTCAAAATAATTGATGCTTTTCACATCCCGCATAAAGAGCAAAATTTCCAAAGGTTTTACATCTGTTCCTGTTGCAATCATATCTACCGTCACAGCAATCCTAGGCGCCCATGAATTTCTAAAGCGGTTTAACACCGATTTTGGATTTTCATCAATTTTATAAGTAACCTTTTTGCAGAAATCGTTGCTTTCATCGAACTCTTCTCGAATTATCTGGATAATATCGTCTGCATGACTGTCCGTTTTGGCAAAAACTAAAGTTTTAGGTACCTCAAACTCATCATTGTCATCAAAGCGATCAGGAAAAATAGTTGGTAGTGCCTCTTTGAAAGCTTTTACAACCTGTCTAATTTGACTCGGATTTACAACATCTTTATCAAGTTTTGCAGCCGTATATTTGTAATCTTCGTCCAGTCTTTCCCATCTTTTTTTACGAGTTAGTTTTTCTCTTTTATCAACATATTCTTTTGCCTGAATTTTCGCTCCGGCTTTTGTAATTTCAGTTTCTATAGTAAACACATCATAAGGAACATTTACACCGTCTGCTATTGATTCTTCATAAGTATATTCGCTTACAACATTTTCATTAAAGAAACCAAATGTTCGTTTATCTGGTGTTGCTGTAAGGCCAATTAAAAAGGCATCATAGTACTCAAGAACTTGCTTCCATAAGTTATAAATGGATCGGTGACATTCGTCAATAATTATAAAGTCAAACTGTTCAATAGGGTTCTTTGCTGAATATTCTACAGGTATTGGTTCTTTTTTTTGCCATTCCCAACCTTTTTCATTAGGGTTTCCTTCTTCTGCTGACTCTTCTAGTTCTTCCCCTTTTAAAATTGAGTAAAGCCTTTGAATGGTAGAAATACAAACCTGACTATCGGAAGCAATGTAACTAGAGCTTAAGCGCTGCACATTATATAATTCGGTAAATCTCCTGTTATCATCTGTTGGCTGATATTTTAAAAATTCTTGTTCTGCCTGCTCTCCAAGGTTTTTAGTATCAACAACAAATAGAATCCGCTTGGCATCTGCATGTTTTAACAATCTATAAATAAAGGTACATGCTGTAAATGTTTTACCTGCACCTGTGGCCATCTGAATCAATGCTTTTGGTCGATTATTTTTGAAAGACGTTTCAAGATTTTCAATGGCCTTGATTTGTGCCGGTCGCAACCCGTCTTTGTCTAATTCGGGAAGATCTCGTAAGCGACTTCGAAGAGTTTTATGTTCATCAAACCATTCTAACAGTGTTGAAGGTTGATGAAAATGAAATATAGGCCTTGAACGAGGTTTTGGATCTCTATAATCAGTAAATCTAGTCAATACTCCAGTGCTTTCATACACAAAAGGCAGAGGCGTTTTATTTAGATTGTATTTTAATGTAGCTTTTGCATAACCAGAGGACTGGTCTTCAACAATGGTTAGCCTTTGGCCTTCTTCTTCTTTTTTTGCTTCAATAACACCAACAGGCTTTCTTTCTACAAACAATACATAATCAGCTGGTCCTATATCTGTTTGATATTCGCGAACTGCAACACCTTTTGCTGCAGATAAATTTACCTTATTTTTGGACTGCACAACCCATCCAGCTCGATTTAACATTAAGTCGATTTTATCTCTAGCTACTTGTTCTGGATTCTGATTATTCATTCTTCCACCCCTTTTCTTTGGTCAATAATAATTCATCACTACTGAGTTTCAGCAATACCCTTTCTTAAAACCTCTTTAGCTTCAACAGATATAAGGGTACTATTATATAGCTTTACGATAGTTTTCATCATATCAATTTCACCAAAAGCTGGAGCGTTATTAACTGTGTTCCCATTTTTTGTGTATCTCATTAAAAGTTGTTTTTCCTTTTGAGATACGCCATTAATAATTGGGATGCACTTATCAAAAACAATCTCATACTCACTGTTAATATTATGAGAAATGCGATCATGAATTTTATACTGCACTTTGGGTTTACTCACTTGCTTTCTCCTCCCGGATATAAATCTAACAACACGCTCGTAATTAAATATAATCTGTATCTATAAATCTATATTACAACAAAAGAGATTGATCTTCCTTATTATTATAAATATCAATATACTGCTTTAATAGTAATTACATTCTCTCGTTAATATTTTTCGGACTTGCCCACATAATTCTCTTCCATACATTTGTCACAACGATTTATAACTTCATTCCATCTAAGTTTTGATCCTTGCTTCCCAGGTATTAAAAAACCTTTTCCAAACCTTTTGCAATTCAGTATCTTGATCGATTTGATAAAAATCTATGAATTGCTTGATTTTTTCTATTGTTTTAATGTACCTCTCATCGAAAACCATACCAAGCTTGAATCATATCCTTCGACTCAACTCCTACGTATTTCTAGCAGAAAGTCCCAAATGCAAGCAAGAAAGCCTGAACTTCATCTACAAATTTCATATCAGAATCGTGTTCTCGTTTCTTATAATTAAATCCTTTGATTATCTTCATAATGGAGATTGTTTTGTCGTATTCTAAAAGTTGTATTATAAAGACAGTGTTAATGTCTCTGGAAGCCTCTATTCTTTCTGTGTAGGCGTGATCCGATTCAAAGTAGGTAACTGTGGGCAAGATTTTACAAGCTTTTCACGCTGCACATTATCACCCATTAGCAAAGGTTTTAATAACCATTTTAAAACGTTCATCAGCTCTTAATTTTGGGTGCATTTTATCGTTCATTTTTTTCAATGCATTTATGCTGGCTTTAACACTCATTTATTTCCCGCTTCCTTCAGCCTTTGTACTACTTCCTTGTTTCAGTTCTCTTTGAATGGTAACCTAAAACCTGCTCGTTTTACTTGGTTATCCCTTTCGAGAATGGCTAATATCTCCCGCTTAGGATCTCCTATACTCGAATAATTGAAGCGAGGAGATATTTTCCTTTTTTGATACGGATATGATCACCATCAGATAAAAGCTCAGCACCCAATTGATCAACTGACTGGATAATGCTTATACACTCCATCATATAATCAGGTCCTTATCATCCTCATTTTCTAATCCTTGATTTCCACCCACATTACCCACATTTTGTTTAATCTCTTGTAGCTCTTGGTCTTGAAACGTGGGCGTTCCTGATGCACGTTGATACACAATAACCACATTTGATTTCTCCCGGCTTAAATTGTGTGTATTGTGTACGGGTGTGTACTCAGATCCCCACGTTGTTTTTTCTTCTCTGACAGGGTTTGTGGATCATTGTGGGTGCTTTCCTGGATATCTAAAAGGTATGGGTTCACTTCTAATAGATGCTTCCGTCCGTCTTTTATTTGATGGATAAATCCCCGCTCCTCAGATTCCAACAATGTTGCTTTTAGATGCGTGGCTTTTTTAAACCTTTTTCTTGTAAGGTTTTGGATTTCCCTATACTTAATAACAGGATTATTTTTCTGCTTAATCACTTCCAGTAGATACTTTGCATCTTGTGTACCTTGATCAGCTCCCATGCAGCCATATGCGGCCTTGGCATTGTTCAATAAAGTATCTAGTTAGCTGTTGAGCTGAATTATGCGCTTTAAAGTGGCGGGACATTGCATTTCAAAAACTTATTACAATCCCACTAACAATAAAAAGCAATATAAACTGTTACCTCCAAAAACTGAAACGGCTATACGGGTAGTTGATGTTGATGACACAGTAATTAATGAACTAAGAAAACACCAGTCATTTCAGAAAAAAGTAATATTGAGGTATCGCGATGTTTACCATGATCATGACGTCGTTTTTGCTAGCATTGATGATTTATCTCCTAGCTATCCGCTCTATATTAAAAAAGTGGAAAATCGCATGAGAAGATTGTTAAAGTTAGCCAAACTCAGTACTGAACTTACGCCTCACTCATTGCGTCATACTCATACGTCGCTCTTAGCTCAGGCAGTAGTGAGTCTGCCCCAAATCATGGAACGGTTAGGCCATAAAAATGAAGCAACAACAAAGAATGTTTATTTACACGTCACAAAAGAAATGAAAAAAGAGGCTTCCCAAAAGTTCAAAGAACTTATGGAAAACCTCTAACTTAGACCCTTGTTGTAGAAAATGTTACTCTTTCGTTATCCTTTGGTTACTTTCAGAGTAAATAAAGGTCTATAAACCCCACTTTTAATGGAATTCAGGGAGCATGTTTACATCATTCCGCCCATACCGCCCATGCCGCCCATGTCAGGCATTCCTGCGCCGCCGGCGTTTTCTTCCGGTTTGTCAGCGACAACGGCTTCAGTTGTTAAGAGCATTGCTGCTACAGAAGCTGCGTTTTGCAGAGCAGAACGTGTCACTTTTGTCGGGTCAACGATACCTTTTTCGATCATGTTTACCCATTCGCCGGTTGCAGCGTTGAAGCCTACACCGATTTTTTCGTTTTTCAGGCGCTCAACGATGACAGAACCTTCAAGGCCTGCATTGTGTGCGATTTGACGGATCGGCTCTTCAAGCGCGCGAAGCACGATGTTGATACCTGTTTGCGCATCGCCTTCAGCTTCCACTGCAGCGACTTTGTTGTATACATTGACAAGCGCTGTACCACCGCCAGATACGATTCCTTCTTCAACAGCTGCGCGAGTTGAGTTGAGGGCGTCTTCGATGCGAAGTTTACGCTCTTTCAGCTCAGTTTCAGTCGCAGCGCCGACTTTGATGACAGCTACGCCGCCGGCAAGTTTCGCAAGACGCTCTTGTAATTTTTCTCTGTCGAATTCAGAAGTTGTTTCTTCCACTTGAGCGCGGATTTGGTTGACGCGTGCAGCGATTTTTTCAGTGTCGCCGGCGCCTTCTACGATTGTTGTGTTTTCTTTCGTTACCACAACTTTAGAAGCGCGTCCCAATTGTCCGATTTCAGTAGATTTCAGGTCAAGGCCTAAGTCTTCTGTGATTACTTCTCCGCCTGTAAGAACAGAGATGTCTTCAAGCATTGCTTTACGGCGGTCACCGAAGCCAGGAGCTTTAACGGCAACAGCGTTGAATGTGCCGCGAAGTTTGTTGACAACGAGTGTAGCAAGAGCTTCACCTTCAACATCTTCAGCGATCAGAAGCAACGGTTTGCCTTGCTGTACAACTTGCTCAAGCACAGGAAGGATTTCTTGAATGTTTGTGATTTTTTTGTCTGTGATTAAGATGTAAGGATTGTCAAGAACCGCTTCCATCTTATCAGAGTCAGTTACCATGTAAGGAGACGCATATCCGCGGTCGAATTGCATACCTTCCACAACTTCAAGCTCAGTTGTGAAGCCTTTAGACTCTTCGATTGTGATGACGCCGTCGTTTCCTACGCGCTCCATTGCTTCAGCGATAAGGCTTCCGACTTCCTCATCAGCAGCAGAGATCGCAGCAACCTGAGCGATAGACTCTTTGCCTTCGATCGGCTTAGAAATTTCTTTTAAGTTTTCGATTGCAACAGTTACGGCTTGTTCCATACCTTTACGTACGCCGACAGGGTTAGCCCCCGCAGTTACGTTTTTCAGGCCTTCACGGATCATAGCCTGCGCAAGAACTGTTGCAGTTGTTGTACCGTCACCGGCAACGTCGTTTGTTTTGCTGGCTACTTCAGCTACAAGCTTCGCACCCATGTTTTCAAACGCGTCTTCAAGTTCAATTTCTTTTGCGATTGTCACACCGTCATTAGTAATTAACGGAGAACCGAATTTTTTCTCCAGAACCACGTTGCGTCCTTTTGGCCCTAAAGTTACTTTTACAGCGTCAGCAAGCGCATCGACACCGCGAAGCATAGCGCGGCGTGCTTCTTCACTAAACTTAATATCTTTTGCCATGTTAACGAAACCTCCTCGAATTTTTAAAAATATTTATTTGCTTAGCCGATTACAGCTAAAATGTCGCTTTCACGTAAGATTAAGTATTCAGTACCTTCGTATTTCACTTCAGTACCGGCGTATTTTGAGAAGATAATGCGGTCGCCCTCTTTTACTTCTAAAGCAACGCGCTCTCCGCTTTCCAACACGCGACCTGAACCGGCTGCCACGATTTTGCCTTCTTGCGGCTTTTCTTTTGCAGAATCCGGTAATACGATTCCGCTGGCAGTTTTTTCTTCAGATTCTACGAGTTCAATGACAACGCGATCACCTAATGGCTTTAACAATGTAATAACCTCCTCAATAGTATGAATATGTAATTTTAGCACTCAGCTCTAAAGAGTGCTAACACAGTTATTATAATAAAGAATCTCACTTCCAATTTCAAGTCATAAGAATAAAAAATTTTCACGCTTACATGATTCTCTCTCGCACTGATTTTCTCCTTTTTTCACGTCAAGTTCACTTGTGTTACAATAAGAACAAATAAGTTGATTTTATAGGATAAAGGAGTACATATCATTTGAGAAAACAGTATTGGTATATCATTTTGACATATGTTATCATGCAGCTTTCCGCCTTGATCGGCATTCCTTTAATGTACAAATTCGGCTATGCGGGCGGGCACCCTACGAATGCGAATCTCACCATGGCTCAGGGGATTTATTCCGTCGTAAGCTTTTTTATCTGCCTGATTATCGTTCTCTTGATATTGAGAACCGCGCCGAAGCAGACATTAAGAAACGGGAAGAAAGCATCCGCCGGAATGTCCGTTCTCTGGGCGGTCGCGGGAATATGGCTCGCTTTATTTTCTCAGGGAATCGCCGGGATGATTGAGCAGTATGTCTTTCACGTGGACAGCGGTTCCGAAAACACGAAAGCCATTCTCAACATTATTAAAGCCATGCCGCTCATGATTATCGTTTCTTCTATCGTCGGGCCGATTCTTGAAGAAATCATTTTCCGGAAGATCATCTTCGGTGTATTATATGAAAAAACGAATTTCTTTATCGCCGGACTGATCAGTTCCGTCATTTTCGGCATTGTGCATCAAGACCTCACGCACCTGCTGCTGTATACGGCCATGGGCTTTACCTTTGCGTTCTTGTATGTGCAGACGAAACGGATTATTGTGCCGATATTCGCCCATGTCATGATGAATACCATTGTCGTGGTCATGCAGCTCGGCCCCGCCCAAAAATATATTGAACAGCATAGTGAGCAAATGCAATTAATTATTGGAGGATTGTTTGTATGAGGAACCCAATGACTTGGGGCTTGATTTATTTCGCAGTCGGCTGTATCTTTACGTATTTGGCCGCAAGCTCTCCGGGAAGCATGTGGTCTTTTTATTCCATACTGCTGATGGTTTTCGCCGCTTATAATATCAGCATCTCGTTTAAAATGTTCGCCTTCTCATTTAAAGTGAAGAAAAATCAAAAATAATAAAAGAAAAGCCATTTCTCATCATTGAGAAATGGCTTTTTTATGCTGATACGTCCTGGTCAGATTCACTGCCGGTCTGCCTTTTCCGATACGCCGCTTTTGAAATCAGGATACTGATTTCGTATAAAATGCAAAGCGGAATGGTAATCATCAAGTGAGACAGCAGCTCAGGCGGCGCAATCATCGCGGCGATCACGAGCAGCACAAAATATGCGTACTTCCTGATCTTCGATAAAAACATCGGCGTGATAACACCGAGTCTCGTTAAAAACATGATCAGCACCGGCATCTGAAACAGCAGCCCGAACGGAATCGTCAGCTGCAGCAGAAAATGAAAGTATTCGGTGATCCCGATCACCTGGTTGACATCCAGGTCATTCGAGACCCGCTTCATAAAATCAACGACCAGCGGAAATAAAATATAATAAGAAAACGACACACCGCCGACAAACAGCACGATCGAAATCGGAATATAGCTGAGTGTTACTTTGCGCTCCTTCTCATACAGACCCGGGCTGACAAACGCCCAAATCTGATAGAGAATAATCGGCGAAGTCAAAATGATGCCGATGATAAACGCGAACTGCAAAAAGATAAACAGCGGATCCGTCAGGTTAAAAGCATTAAGGGTGAGCTCTTTTACTTCATCGGCTTTTTGAAGATACACAATGATAGGTTTTGCCAGAAAAAAGCCGGCAATAAAGAAAACCGTAAAGGATAACGCCACAATCAGCAATCGTTTCCGAAGTTCGGCAATATGCTCCACAAGCGTCATTTGATTCACTCTCATACGCGTCATCCTATCTTACTGTTCTTCTTTCTTTTTTTCCTCTTCTTCACCGGCTAATCCCTTAGTAGCGTTCTTAAATTCACGAAGCGTGTCCCCCGCCGCTTTTCCTAATTCGGGAAGCTTCTTCGGACCGAAAATAATTACCGCCACCACACCGATAACCGCCAGGCTTCCAGGACCGATCATGTGCAGCTCCTCCTTTCGCTATTCAATTTCTTCCAAAACAGAATAATGCTTCAAGAAATAAACCAATGATTGAAGCTCTACAGCTAAATCTATATGATGAATTCGAATGTGATCCGGCACATTCAAACGGGCCGGCGTAAAGTTAAGGATTCCCTTGATTCCGAGCGCCACGAGCCGGTCGGTGATTGACTGGGCGGCAACCGCCGGAACGGTAAGAATCGCCACGGGTTCATCCTTTATGTGAAGCTCTAAATCATCAAGATCAAAGACAGGCACACCGCCTACCTCAGTTCCTATTTTACTCTGATTTACATCAAAAGCCATAGATATTTTTGTGTTATTATTTTTTGTGAAATTATAGTGAAGAAACGCCGTCCCTAAATTCCCGACACCGATCAAAATGACGTTCGTCGTTTCATCCTGATCCAGTGTTTTTCTGAAAAATGACAGCAGGTAATCCACATTATAGCCGTATCCTTTTTTGCCGAGCGCCCCGAAATAGGAAAAATCCCGGCGGATCGTGGCCGAATCGACTTTTACCGCGTCGCTCAGTTCAGCTGATGAAACGCGCTGCTTTCCTGAGGCGTGTAAATTCTTTAAAAAGCGATAATAAAGCGGCAGCCTTTTTGCCGTCGCCTGTGGAATTTTTGATTGATCCTTGTTCATGATTGGTCCTCCACTTTATACTCAGATGCATCTCTTTTAAAATCACCGTTTTTGCCTCCTGTTTTTTCCATGAGGCAGGTCGGGCCGATGACCATTCCTTTATCCAGCGCCTTGCACATGTCATACACGGTCAAAGCGCAGACTGAAGCGGAAGTTAGCGCTTCCATTTCCACACCTGTACTCCCTTTCGTTTTTACGCTTGCCTGTATATGAAGAACGGCTTCGGAATCCTTTTCCTCCCAGCCGAATGAAATGTCGACGCTGCTTAAAGAAAGCGGGTGGCACATCGGAATAATCGCTGACGTCTGCTTTGCGGCCATAATTCCTGCCACCTGTGCGACAGCCAGCACGTCTCCTTTTCCGATCTCGCGGTTTTTGATTCTGCTGTACACGTCATGCTTCATGTGTACGCTGGATATCGCAGCGGCAGTACGGACTGTTGAAGATTTATCGCTTATATCCACCATGCGGGCACGGCCTTCTTCATTAAAATGAGAAAATCCATTCATATTTAAACTCTCCTTACTTCTGATCATACACTATTTTCTCCCTGATGTCTTATCCTATAATGTTCCAATTCTGATGTATTGTTTGCTGACAGCAGGTTGATAAGCTACACTTAACTTATTATAACAGAGGTGAAATAATATGATGATCTTACAAATTAATCAGCTATCCAAATCTTTTGGCGCTGATCCTATTTTAAACAATATAAAGCTTGAAGTCAGATCTCGGGATCGCATCGCCATAGTAGGCAGAAACGGAGCCGGCAAATCAACTCTCCTTAAAATTATCGCAGGTCACCTTTCATATGAAAAGGGTGAATTAATCAAACCGAAAGAATTAACGATGGGATATCTTGTCCAGCACACTGGCTTGGAATCCCAGCTTACCATAAAAGAAGAACTGCTGAGCGTTTTTGATTTCCTGAAAGCAATGGAAAAAGAGATGCGCTCTATTGAAGAAAAGATGGCCACGGCCGCCCCGGCGGAGCTTGAGACGCTGATGAAAACCTATGACAGGCTTCAGCAGGATTTCAAGGATAAAGGCGGCTATCAATATGAAGCGGACGTCCGATCTATCCTTCACGGACTCGGCTTCGGAAAATTTGACGATTCCGTGAAAGTGCAAAGCCTGAGCGGCGGTCAGAAAACAAGGCTTGCGCTCGGAAAACTGCTGCTGACCCAGCCTGATCTGCTTATTCTGGATGAACCGACGAACCATCTCGACATCGATACGCTTACATGGCTTGAGCATTATTTACAGGGATATTCAGGCGCAATCCTGATCGTTTCCCACGACAGATACTTTCTTGATAAAGTCGTCAGCCAAGTGTACGAGGTCTCCCGGACAGAAAGCAAAAAATACCTCGGCAACTACAGCGCCTATTTAGAACAAAAAGCCGAGCAGTATGAGAAAGACCTGAAGCTGTATGAAAAACAGCAGGACGAAATCGCCAAGCTTCAAGATTTTGTCGACCGCAATCTGGCCAGAGCTTCTACAACGAAAAGAGCCCAAAGCAGACGAAAACAGCTTGAACGGATGGACGTCATGGCCAAGCCGCTCGGGGATGAGAAATCCGCCGCCTTCCGTTTTGACATTACAAAACAGAGCGGAAACGACGTCCTGCGCGTACAGGATGTTTCCATCAGCTATGACGGCCAGCCGCCGCTCTTGAAAAACCTGACCTTCGGCATTACAAGAGGCGAAAGCGCCGCCCTCGTCGGACCGAACGGAATCGGCAAATCAACCTTGCTGAAAACGATTATGAACACGATCAGTCCGGAATCCGGGTCGATCACGTACGGTTCCAATGTCACAATCGGCTATTACGATCAGGAGCAGGCTGAACTGACATCGTCCAAACGCGTGCTGGACGAGCTGTGGGATGAATATCCGGACATGCCGGAAAAAGAAATCAGAACATGCCTCGGCAACTTTCTGTTCAGCGGAGACGATGTCCTGAAACCGGTCCGTTCGTTAAGCGGCGGGGAGAAAGCAAGAGTCGCGCTTGCCAAGCTGATGCTTCAAAAAGCAAACTTTCTCATCCTTGATGAGCCGACAAACCACCTTGACCTGGACAGTAAAGAGGTGCTGGAAAACGCCCTGATCGACTACCCGGGAACACTGTTATTTGTATCGCATGACCGCTACTTTATTAACAGGATCGCCACAAGAGTGCTGGAGCTGTCACCTGATCATGCAGAAGAATATTTGGGAGACTATGACTATTACACCGAGAAAAAAGCACAGCAGCTGGAACTGGAAGAAATGAAGCGGCAGGAAAAGGAGCAGGCTCAGCCTGCCGGCAAGGTCAAACAGGATACGAAAAGAACTTACGAGGAAGAAAAAGAATGGAAGAAGAAAGAACGGCAGCGCCTGAGACGCATTGAAGAAATCGAAGCGGCCGTCTCATCCGCCGAAGAGAAAATCAGTGCCAATGAGGAGCTGCTGTGCGACCCTGACGTGTATCAGGATCATGAAAAAGTACAGACCATTCACGCGGAGAATGAAGCCCTGAATCAAGAGCTCGAAAACTTATTAGCAGAATGGGAGGAACTCTCCTCAGAAGAATAGAAAAAGTCAAGCACCTCTTTAAGGGGTGCTTTTTTATCCACAGCTATCCTCCTTGTCAGCCATTTAAGTAAGCGCTTTATACACACTATCCACAAAATTTTCTGACTTTATCCACTTTACTAACAACTTACAGTCCCTTATCCAGACTGGATTTCTGAATATATTCACAATCCTGTGGATATGTTAGAATTATCTGTTAATAAGTAAAAAAAAAGCCTCACGTTTTACAACGTGAGACGATCAAAGGATGTTAATTCCAAACCGGGCTGTCCGTTCATATCGTACGAGCCCCGGATCCCCTTTTCAAAAGCAACGGTTCCGGCAGCCGCAATCATCGCTGCATTGTCCGTGCATAAAGAAAGCGGCGGGATGACAAGCTCGGGATCTCCTGAATGGCTGAATTCCCGCTGCAGTGCGGCTCTCAGCCCTTTGTTAGCGGCTACGCCCCCTGCAAGCAGCACTTGTTTAACCCCGTATTCTTTCGCGGCCTTAGAGGTTTTTGCCGTCAGTACATCAATGACACTCTGCTGAAAGCTTGCGGCAAGATCCTCCGGAGGAATCACCTCATTTTTTTGCGAGGCGTTATGAAGCGTGTTAATCACGGCTGATTTCAGGCCGCTGAAGCTGAAATTGTAAGACCCTTCTTCCAGCCACGCACGCGGAAGCGGAATGGAATCCGTTCCCGCAGCAGCTAGCTTATCAATCTGCGGCCCTCCCGGATAGGGAAGCCCCATCGTTCTTGCCACTTTGTCGTAAGCTTCGCCTGCGGCATCATCCAGCGTTTCACCGATAACCTCGAATGAACCGTGCTCTTTCATATAAACCAATTCCGTATGTCCGCCTGACACAACCAAAGCAAGCGCCGGGAACTGAAGCTCTCCTATCAGCCTGTTTGCATAGATATGGCCCGCAATGTGATGGACGCCGACTAACGGTATTTGATGGGCAAAGCTTAACGCCTTTGCCGCATTGACCCCGATTAACAGGGCTCCGACAAGTCCGGGTCCTTCCGTTACGGCAATCGCATCAAGATCATCAAAGCCCATCTCCGCCTTTGAAAGAGCTTCCTCAATCACAAGGGTAATCTGCTCCACATGATGTCTGGACGCTATTTCAGGCACGACTCCGCCGAAACGTTTATGACTTTCAATTTGAGAAGCGACAACGTTTGAAATGATGTCTTTTCCGTTTTTCACGACTGAGGCCGCAGTTTCATCACAGCTTGTTTCGATTCCTAATACATAAATATCTTGTTTTTCACTCATGTAATGTCACCCACATTAATAACGCGTCTTCCCCGTTATCTGTATAGTATTGTTTTCTGATTCCTCCGGCCTGAAGACCGAATTTCTTATATAAGGATTGGGCGGGATGATTTGAGACCCTGACTTCGAGAGAGAGCCTTCTTGCCTTTTTTTCTCTGCACAATTCTATCGCAGAGCGAAACAGCGCTTCTCCCAACGATTGGCCCCGATATTCCGGCTTAATGGCTATGTTCGTAATCTGCGCGTCATCTATAATAATCCAGATTCCGCAATACCCCGCCAGACAGCCGTCCTTTTCAATGACAAGGTAGTGGGCATACGGATTTTCCAAAAGCTCATGATAAAATGAATCCTTCGTCCATGGAGAAGTAAAGGATGCTGTTTCAATTTCATAAATTTGATCAATATCTTCCGGCCGCATGCTTCGAATCGCCGTTTTCGTTTTCATCCCTATCACCCTATTTTTGAGATTCCATCCATTTCGCTTCAGCCTCTGCCAGACGCAAATAATCCGGAACAAGGCTGTGGACATCCGTTTCTTCTTTTTCCAAGCCTAAAAACGCCAGCTCTGACGGCCGCGGATTATGCTGTGCAGCCGTTCCTATCACTGCTTGAGATGTCATTTCATGCAGAATGGTTTCTTCATGAATGGCTGTATCGTGCCCTAAAAATAAAACCGGAGACGCTTTTTCTTTCAGCATGCCGAGCCAATCAGTCAAAAGGACATTCTGATCAGGAAGAACGGATTGTAATCGGCCGTCCTGATATTCATAAAGTCCCGTATATACCTGTCCGCGCCGGGCATCAAATAACGGGCAGATCAGTCCTTGAAAGTGCCGTCCGTTAGCCGCCAGCACCTCCAGGCTCGAGACAGCGGAAACCGGAAGCTTCAGCGACCATGCCAATGTTTTTGCCAGCGTCACACCGATTCTGACACCTGTGTACGATCCCGGTCCTTTCGCCACCGCTATTTTCGTAAGGTCCTGCGGTGTCAGGCCGCAATCCTTCAGCAATGAATTGACAGCAGGCATCGCCCGCACGGAATGATTCTTTTTTAAATATGTAATATACTCCGCCATCACCGTTTTCTCTCGAACGAGCGCGGCACCCAGCGTGTAATTTGACGTATCAATTGCCAGTATTGTCATGTTTATTTATCTCCTCACAAAGCGTTTCATACCGTGTTCCGAAAGCCGTAAAGGTAATGTCCCTTGCCTCATCACCGGCTCTCTTGATGACGATCTGCAGCCGTTCAGCAGGCAGCTGATCCTGAATTAAATGAGCCCATTCAATTAAACAGACGCCTTGTCCCTCAAAATATTCTTCAAGCCCTAAGTCTTCGCTTTCATCCTCCATACGATACACATCCATATGATATAGAGGAATCGAACCGTCATGGTATTCTTTTATAATTGTAAAAGTCGGGCTGTTTACCACTCTCGTGATTCCCAGTCCTTCGGCAAAACCCTTTGTAAAAGTCGTTTTTCCCGCGCCTAAGTCGCCTTCCAGTGTCAAAATGTCTCCCGGCTTTGCCAAAGAAGCGGCAAGCTTGGCTACGGCTTTCGTTTCTTCGGGGTTTTTCGTTCTCCATTGTAATGTCTTCAAAGTGAGTCACCCGTCTTATTTAAAATGATTGTATCCTTTTTTCTCAAGGACGATTTGTCTCTGATCATTGGCTGTCAAAAGAACACATGCTTCCTTCCGTTCAGACACCGCCCCTATCTTCGCTATCGGAATGTCTGACTGAGAGCAGTAATCAAGCAGAGAGGTCCACTCTTGCTGAGAAACCGTTCCAACCAATTCAAAATCTTCACCGCCGAATAACACCCATTTCTTCCATTCAGAATCTGCCTCAGGCAAATCCCGATGCACCGGCAGAAGTTGTTCTTCAATTTCTATCGTAACTGAACTTGCCGCAGCTATTTCATGCAGCTCACTGGCCAATCCGTCACTGATATCATTCAGAGCCGCGCGCTGAAGCTGAGAGCAGAAGCGGCCGACTTGAACTCTCGGAACGGGCCGTTTATGTTTTCGGATAAAATAATCACTCGTGTGAAAAGCAGAAGGAAGTGTTTCTCCCAACAAAAGAGACAGTCCTGCTGCGGACGAGCCGATATCCCCCGTAACAAACACAACATCTCCGGGTCTTGCCGAGCTTCGCAGACAAGCGCAATCCTTCTCAACTTCACCGATGACAGTAACGGTAATTACGGCTTGACCGGAAGCGGAGACGGTATCTCCCCCGATCAAATCCATTTGATATAGTTTCGCCAGTTCCGCCATCCCTTCATACATTGCCTGGACGTCAGCTTTCTGCCAGCAAGAAGGAACCGCTAGAGACACCAAATAAAACTTCGGAATGCCTCCCATCGCCGCAACGTCACTAATGTTAACAGCAAGCGCCTTATAACCGATATCATGAGGAGAGGAATACTCTAATTTAAAATGGACATTCTCCACCATTGTATCAAGGCAGACAATTTGCTGCATATGGGGTGACGCTGTATAAACCGCACCATCATCACCAATCCCTACATCGACGGAAGGATGATAATGCGAATGCGGCGTAATACTGTGAATCAACTCAAACTCATCCATATATCTCCCGTCTCCCTTTCTGACGCTCTTGTGAAATACAGCTCTTTCTAGTGTATCGGATTATGTTTCAATATCCAAGACTTTAACGATATAAAAGAAAGCTTGGTTAGATACCAAGCTGCCAGCATTTAAAAGAAAACACAAAAAAAACGAAAACATGATCGTTTCGTTTACAATAAAAATGGCGGTCCGGACGGGACTCGAACCCGCGACCTCCTGCGTGACAGGCAGGCATTCTAACCAACTGAACTACCGGACCATTTAATTTTTGGTTGCGGGGGCAGGATTTGAACCTGCGACCTTCGGGTTATGAGCCCGACGAGCTACCGAACTGCTCCACCCCGCGATGATAAAATTTTAGAAAAGCTTGGCGGCGTCCTACTCTCACAGGGGGAAACCCCCGACTACCATCGGCGCTGAAGAGCTTAACTTCCGTGTTCGGCATGGGAACGGGTGTGACCTCTTCGCTATCGCCACCAAACCATTGAGAGTGTTCTCTCAAAACTAGATAACAGTAAGCATACATTCAAATTGGTTAAGTCCTCGATCGATTAGTATCTGTCAGCTCCATGTGTCGCCACACTTCCACCTCAGACCTATCAACCTGATCATCTTTCAGGGATCTTACTTCCTTGCGGAATGGGAAATCTCATCTTGAGGGGG
>NZ_JBSJQE010000006.1:0-59967 GCF_053663335.1 Bacillus sp. YH3-2-B2
ACCAATTTGAATGTATGCTTACTGTTATCTAGTTTTGAGAGAACACTCTCAATGGTTTGGTGGCGATAGCGAAGAGGTCACACCCGTTCCCATGCCGAACACGGAAGTTAAGCTCTTCAGCGCCGATGGTAGTCGGGGGGGTCCCCCTGTGAGAGTAGGACGCCGCCAAGCTATCATTACGGTAAAGGCAGCTCATCATGAGCTGCCTTTTTTGTGTTTTTCTGCATACGTTATATAATATGAGAAACGTAACGATATGCCTTTTTGCAAAAGCAGGTTTTATGCTTGTGCAAAGTGGAAATAATAGAGATAGAGCGATACAGTTGAAAAATTTTGCGAAACACCTTATAGTAAGATTAAAGTCAAATATAGTCAAAGTCAATAAAGGAGGGGGTTGAGTGGGACATAATATTTCTGACATCATTGAACAGTACTTGAAACAAGTATTAGATCAAAATGGCAAAGAAATTTTAGAGATCAAACGCAGTGAAATCGCTGATAAATTTCAATGTGTTCCTTCCCAAATAAATTATGTCATCAACACCAGATTTACAAGTGAAAGAGGATATATTGTTGAAAGTAAACGGGGAGGCGGCGGTTATATTCGTATTATCAAAATTAAAATGAATAACGAAGTCGTCCTCATCAATAATATTATTTCGCAGATCCATACCCACTTGTCCCAGGCAGCCTCTGATGACATTATTCTCAGACTGTTAGAGGACGGAGTTATTTCGGAAAGAGAAGCTAAAATGATGGTGAGTGTAATGGATCGTTCAGTTCTATATATTGATTTGCCCGAACGGGATGAACTAAGAGCCAGAATGATGAAAGCAATGCTCACATCTTTAAAACTAAAGTAAGCGGGTGAAAAGATTGATTTGTCAAGAATGCAATGAGAGACCGGCCACTTTTCACTTTACGAAAGTTGTTAATGGAGAAAAACAAGAAGTTCATATTTGTGAACAATGTGCAAAAGAAAATAGCGATTCATACAGTATAAGTGGAAACCAAGGGTTCTCGATTCATAATTTATTATCAGGGCTGCTGAATATGGAGTCCTCATTTCAAAACACCGGTTCTCAAATGTTCGGCTACTCAGAGCAAGGCACAGCTTGTAAGAAATGCGGTATGACGTTTCAGCAGCTGAGAAAAACAGGGCGTTTCGGCTGTGCGGAATGTTACGATACGTTCTACAGCCAAATTACGCCGATCTTGCGAAAAGTTCACAGCGGGAATACGGTGCATGCCGGGAAAATTCCAAAACGAATAGGCGGAAACCTGCATGTAAGACGGCAAATGGAAATGTTAAAAAAAGAACTTGAATCTTTAATACACCACGAAGAGTTTGAAAGAGCAGCGGAGGTCAGGGATCAGATCCGATCGTTAGAGCAGGAATTAAAAAGTACAGACAGTGAGGGGGAACAAGGGTAATGTCGCTCAAGCATTTTATTCAGGACGCACTAAGCAATTGGATGAAGCAAAAGGGACCTGAAAGTGACATTGTACTCAGCAGCCGTATACGGTTGGCCCGAAACTTTGAAAATATAAAGTTTCCCGCCCGGTATACGAATGAAGAAGCCTCATCCATCATTCAGCAATTCGAAGATCATTTTTCAGGTAAGGAACTGCCTGATATCGGTCAATTTCATTTAATCAGAATGAGTGAAGCTCAGCCTTTGGAAAAACGGGTGCTGATGGAGAAACATCTGATCAGCCCGAATTTAACGGAATCTCCTTTTGGCGGCTGTCTGCTTTCTGAAAATGAAGAAGTCAGCATTATGTTAAATGAAGAAGATCATATCAGAATTCAATGCCTCTTCCCCGGCTTCCAGCTTCTCAACGCCATAAAAGCGGCAAACCAGGTTGATGACTGGATTGAGGAGAAAGTGGATTACGCCTTTGGAGAGAAGAGAGGGTACTTAACAAGCTGTCCTACAAATGTAGGGACGGGACTAAGGGCTTCAGTCATGATGCATTTGCCGGGCCTTGTATTAACTAGGCAAATGAATCGAATTATACCGGCAATTAACCAATTAGGCTTAGTTGTTAGAGGAATTTACGGTGAAGGCAGCGAAGCATTAGGAAATATCTTTCAAATTTCAAATCAAATCACACTCGGAAAATCAGAACAGGACATTGTAGATGATTTAAACAGTGTGGCTGCCCAGCTGATTGAGCAGGAACGTTCAGCCCGAGAAGCGCTTTACCAAACTTCGAAAATTGAATTGGAGGACCGGGTATTCAGATCTTACGGCGTTTTATCCAACTGCCGTATGATTGAATCGAAGGAAACGGCGAAATGCCTTTCTGACGTTCGGCTGGGGATAGACCTGGGGATCATCAAAGGGCTATCAAGCAATATACTTAATGAACTGATGATTTTGACACAGCCGGGTTTTCTCCAGCAATATTCGGGCGGTGCATTACGGCCGAACGAAAGAGACGCGAGAAGAGCGGCTCTTATCAGGGAAAGGCTGCATTTAGAAATGAGTGCAAATAGACAGGAGGATGATTCGATATGATGTTTGGAAGGTTTACAGAGCGAGCTCAAAAGGTATTGGCACTGGCACAGGAAGAAGCACTGCGCTTAGGCCATAACAATATTGGAACTGAACATATCTTATTAGGTCTGGTTCGTGAAGGAGAAGGGATTGCGGCTAAAGCACTCCAAGCACTCGGGCTCGGTTCGGATAAAATTCAGAAAGAAGTGGAGAGCTTAATCGGACGGGGACAGGAAATGTCTCAAACGATTCATTATACACCAAGAGCAAAAAAAGTCATTGAGCTCAGCATGGATGAAGCTAGAAAGCTAGGACATTCTTATGTGGGAACAGAACACATACTTCTCGGATTGATTCGTGAAGGAGAAGGCGTGGCGGCGAGAGTTCTGAATAATCTCGGTGTCAGCTTGAATAAAGCGAGACAGCAAGTGCTGCAGCTTCTGGGAAGCAATGAGACGGGATCTTCTGCATCCGGTACCAACAGCAATGCAAACACGCCGACGCTTGACAGTCTGGCGCGTGATTTAACTGCGATTGCGAAGGAAGACAGTCTTGATCCGGTTATCGGGCGAAGCAAAGAAATTCAGCGTGTTATTGAGGTATTAAGCCGCAGAACGAAAAATAATCCCGTTCTTATCGGAGAACCGGGTGTAGGTAAAACTGCGATTGCTGAAGGCCTTGCACAGCAGATCATCAATAATGAAGTGCCGGAAATATTACGTGATAAACGCGTAATGACATTAGACATGGGTACGGTTGTAGCCGGTACGAAATACCGCGGAGAATTTGAAGACCGCTTGAAAAAAGTAATGGATGAAATACGTCAGGCCGGCAATATTATTTTATTCATTGACGAACTGCATACACTGATCGGAGCGGGGGGAGCAGAAGGTGCGATTGACGCATCGAATATCTTAAAACCTTCACTGGCCCGCGGAGAGCTTCAATGCATCGGTGCCACAACGCTTGATGAATACCGTAAATATATCGAAAAAGACGCGGCTCTCGAGCGCCGTTTCCAGCCGATTCAGGTGGATCAGCCGTCAGCCGATGAAAGCATTCAAATTTTAAAAGGGCTCCGTGACCGCTATGAAGCGCATCACCGCGTATCCATTACCGATGAAGCGATCGAAGCCGCGGTTAAATTGTCCGACCGTTATATTTCTGACCGCTTCCTTCCGGATAAAGCGATCGATTTAATTGATGAAGCCGGTTCAAAAGTGCGTCTCCGTTCTTTCACAACGCCTCCGAACTTAAAAGAGCTTGAGCAGAAACTCGATGAAGTTCGCAAGGAAAAAGACGCTGCCGTTCAGAGCCAGGAGTTTGAAAAAGCGGCTTCCCTTCGTGATACAGAGCAGCGCCTGAGAGAACAGGTGGAAGACACGAAAAAAACGTGGAAAGAAAAACAAGGCCAGGAGAACTCCGAAGTTTCTGTAGAGGATATCGCGATGGTTGTATCCAGCTGGACCGGGGTTCCCGTATCTAAAATTGCCCAAACGGAAACAGATAAGCTTCTCAATATGGAAAGCATTCTGCATTCCCGCGTCATCGGCCAGGATGAAGCCGTTGTAGCCGTTGCAAAGGCTGTCAGACGTGCAAGAGCCGGACTGAAGGACCCGAAACGTCCGATTGGTTCATTCATCTTCTTAGGCCCTACAGGCGTTGGGAAGACAGAGCTGGCAAGAGCGCTGGCGGAATCCATTTTCGGTGATGAGGAAGCGATGATCAGAGTGGATATGTCCGAATACATGGAGAAACACTCGACTTCACGCCTTGTCGGTTCTCCTCCCGGATATGTCGGCTATGATGAAGGCGGCCAGCTGACAGAAAAAGTGAGAAGAAAACCTTACTCTGTCGTATTGCTTGATGAAATTGAAAAAGCGCACCCTGATGTGTTTAACATTCTCCTGCAAGTGCTTGAAGACGGACGCTTGACTGATTCAAAAGGACGCACTGTGGATTTCCGCAACACGATCCTGATTATGACGTCAAACGTCGGGGCGAGCGAGCTGAAGCGCAACAAATATGTGGGCTTCAATGTCCAGGATGAATCACAAAACCATAAAGACATGAAAGACAAAGTCATGGGAGAGCTGAAGCGTGCCTTCAGACCTGAGTTTATCAACCGGATTGACGAAATTATCGTCTTCCACTCCCTTGAGAAAAAACATCTTACAGACATCGTGTCGCTTATGTCTGATCAGTTAACAAAACGTCTGAAAGAACAAGATCTCTCTATCGAGCTGACGGATGCTGCAAAAGCAAAAGTAGCAGAAGAGGGCGTCGATTTGGAATACGGCGCACGTCCGTTAAGAAGAGCGATTCAAAAGCATGTGGAGGACCGGTTATCAGAAGAACTCCTCAGAGGCAATATTGATAAAGGCCAGCACATTGTTCTTGATGTTGAGGACGGCGAATTTGTCGTAAAAACAACTGCTAAAACGAACTAATATAGTGACAAACATGAGGCATACGTAAGCGAGTGTATGCCTCACTTTGTTATATAGAGAAATATTCGATAAGGAAGAGGTCTTACAACATATATGGCTAAATCAAAAACAAAATTCATCTGCCACTCATGCGGTTATGAATCCGCAAAGTGGATGGGAAAGTGCCCGGGCTGCGGGGCTTGGAATACAATGGTGGAAGAAACCATAAAAAAAGCGCCGGCGAATCGGCGGGCGGCTTTCTCCCACTCCGTTCAAACCGTCCAGAAACCATCACCCATTACATCAATTGAAACTTCAGAAGAACCCCGCGTTCACACAAAGCTTGAAGAATTCAACAGAGTGCTTGGCGGCGGCGTTGTGAAAGGCTCGTTAGTATTGATCGGCGGCGATCCCGGGATCGGAAAATCAACGCTCCTTCTCCAAGTATCCGCACAATTAGCAGATACAGCCGGCAGCGTGCTTTACATTTCAGGGGAAGAATCCGTGAAGCAAACGAAGTTGCGCGCCGACAGACTTGGCATCAACAGCCAAATGTTACATGTTTTATCTGAAACCGATATGGAGTATATTTCGTCTGCTATACAAGAGATGAAACCCGCATTTGTTATCGTAGACTCCATTCAGACCGTTTACCAAAGTGATATCACCTCAGCTCCCGGCAGTGTATCGCAAGTAAGAGAGTGTACGGCCGAATTGATGAAAATTGCGAAAACAAACGGCATACCTATTTTTATCGTCGGACACGTCACAAAAGAAGGATCGATCGCAGGGCCGAGATTGCTTGAGCACATGGTCGATACCGTTCTATACTTTGAAGGAGAGCGGCACCATACATTCCGTATTTTGCGGGCTGTAAAAAACCGGTTCGGCTCAACAAATGAAATGGGCATCTTTGAAATGCGGGAAGAGGGGCTTACGGAAGTGCTCAACCCTTCTGAAATTTTCTTGGAAGAGCGTTCTGCCGGGGCATCGGGTTCGAGTATCGTTGCATCAATGGAAGGAACGAGACCGATTCTGGTTGAAATCCAGGCGCTCATATCACCGACCAGTTTTGGAAACCCGCGCCGCATGGCTACAGGCATTGACCACAACAGGGTATCGTTAATTATGGCTGTGCTTGAGAAGCGGGTGGGTCTTTTGCTTCAAAATCAAGATGCATATTTAAAGGTCGCCGGCGGGGTCAAACTGGATGAACCGGCGATTGATTTGGCAGTAGCCGTCAGCATTGCCTCAAGCTTCAGAGATACACCGCCGAATCCCGCAGATTGCTTTATCGGTGAAGTGGGACTGACAGGAGAAGTCCGCAGGGTGTCAAGAATCGAACAGCGCGTAAAAGAAGCGGCGAAACTCGGCTTCAAGCGCATGATCATACCTGAGGCGAATGCAGACGGGTGGACAATACCAAAAGGGATTGAGGTTGTCGGAGTAGCAAATGTTGCTGAAGCGCTTCGTACTTCATTAGGAGGATCATAATAGATGGAAAAAGAGAAAAAAGGGGCGAAACAAGAGCTTGACCTGTCTGCAATTCTGCAGTTCGTTGCACCGGGCACCCCGCTCAGAGCCGGGATAGAGAATGTACTTCGGGCAAATACAGGCGGCCTGATTGTTGTCGGATACAATGATAAGGTAAAGCAAGTCGTGGATGGCGGTTTTCATATTAATACATCATTTGCGCCCGCTCACTTATACGAGCTGGCCAAAATGGACGGTGCCATTATTTTAAGTGATTCCGGCCAGAAAATTCTTTATGCGAATACGCAGCTTATGCCGGAGGCGACCATTTCTTCTTCAGAAACGGGAATGAGGCACCGTACGGCGGAACGGGTGGCGAAGCAGACCGGCTGTCTCGTCATCGCCATTTCTGAGCGCAGAAATGTCATTACGTTATATCAGGACAGCATGAAGTACACACTAAAGGACATAGGTTTTATTTTAACAAAGGCAAATCAGGCCATTCAAACGCTCGAGAAGTATAAAACCATTTTAGACAAAACGATTACGGCTTTAAACGCATTAGAGTTTGAGGAGCTTGTGACATTCAGTGACGTACTGTCTGTCATGCATCGGTATGAAATGGTGCTTCGAATAAAAAATGAAATCAATATGTATATTAAAGAACTCGGAACGGAAGGACACTTAATCCGTCTGCAGGTGATTGAACTGATTACGGACATGGAAGAAGAGGCGGCACTTTTCATCAAAGACTATGTCAAAGAAAAAATCAAAGATCCGTTCGTGCTGTTAAAAGAGCTTCAGGATATGTCCAGCTATGATCTGCTTGATGATTCCATTCTGTTTAAACTGCTTGGATATCCGGCTTCTACGAATCTTGATGATTATGTGCTCCCGAGAGGATACAGGCTGCTGAACAAAATTCCGCGTCTGCCGATGCCGATTGTTGAAAATGTGGTTGAGGCGTTCGGATTTTTGCCAAGCATAACGGAAGCCACTGTAGAAGAGCTTGATGATGTCGAGGGTATCGGCGAAGTGCGCGCCCAAAAAATCAAAAAAGGCTTAAAACGCCTTCAGGAAAAACACTATATAGATAGACAGCTTTAAGTATCGCTTAAACCTGTCGGAATCCGGGTATATTATTGTTAGTTTTTGTTTATTCTGAATTTGTAGGCTCTGACAGTCTGCTGAAAAAATGCTACTTAAAAGGAGGTGGAGGTATGTTAAAACGAATAGTTCAGGCGTTCTTCATTATTGTGGGCGGCGTTGTCGGTATCTTTTTAATACCTGAATTGTTTGTGCTGTCAAATATACAGGACATACCTTTAATAACAAACGCATATACGTCTGCTGCAATTGGTGCTATTATCTTTTTTCTCATCAGTATATGGACGACAGAATATGTGATTAATTGGGTAAAATGGATTGAAGATTCTTTGCTGAGAGCTCCGGTGCCGGATCTGTTATTCGGGAGTCTCGGATTGGTTTTTGGACTTATCATCGCATATCTCATTGTAAACGTGATTCCGCTGGACAATATTCCGTACCGTATATTCAGCACCATCATTCCGGTCTTTCTGGCTTTCTTTCTCGGTTATCTGGGCTTCCAAGTCGGATTTAAGAAAAAGGATGAACTGATCAGTCTTTTCTCCATTTCTGCAAGAATGCAGAAGAAAAAGGGAAGTGCTGATGAGGAGCAGGAAGAACAGGATAAAAGGCTGAAAATCTTGGATACAAGTGTTATTATTGATGGGAGAATTGCAGATATTTGTCAGACGGGCTTTTTAGAAGGCGTCATTGTCATTCCTCAATTTGTGCTGGAGGAATTACAGCATATCGCTGATTCTTCAGATGTTTTAAAACGTAACAGAGGACGCCGCGGACTGGATATCTTGAATCGCATTCAAAAGGAACTGGATATTACGGTTGAAATTTATGAAGGCGACTTCGAAGACATTCAGGAGGTTGACAGCAAGCTTGTCAAACTTGCGAAGCTGACTTCCGGCGTCGTTGTGACGAATGATTTTAATTTAAATAAAGTATGCGAGCTTCAAAAGGTTGCAGTACTGAATATTAATGACCTTGCAAACGCGGTGAAGCCGGTTGTGCTTCCGGGCGAAGAGATGAATGTGCAGGTGATTAAGGACGGGAAAGAGCATAATCAAGGTGTGGCTTACTTGGATGACGGCACGATGATTGTTGTGGAAGAAGGCCGCAATTATATAGGGAAACATATTGATGTGCTCGTAACCAGCGTACTGCAGACAGCGGCGGGACGAATGATTTTTGCCAAGCCCAAGCTGCTTGAGAAAGCTCTTTAAGAGGGAGTTCATATGGAGTATGTTGTCGTTATTCCGGCTGCCGGACAAGGAAAAAGGATGAAGGCCGGGAAAAATAAGCTGTTCATCAGCTTAAAAGGTGCGCCTGTTATTATGCACACACTGCGGGTTTTTGAAAGCCACGCACCCTGTCAGAAAATAATCCTGGTGATAAACGAGAGTGAACGGGAAGATTTTCGCCAGCTGCTGGCCCAATGTCCGATTCAGACGGAAATTGAGCTTGTTACCGGAGGTGCGGAGCGTCAGCACAGTGTATACGAAGGACTGAAAGTGATTGATAAGGAATCGGTCGTCCTTGTTCATGACGGAGCGCGCCCGTTTGTCACACATCAGCATATCGATAAGCTCGTTGAAACAGCAGAGGAGGCGGGAGCGGCTGTCCTGGCTGTTCCTGTGAAAGACACGATAAAACGGGCGGAAGGCTCCCGGGCTGCGGAGACCTTTGACCGTTCAAGCTTGTGGGCCGTTCAAACGCCGCAAGCTTTTCGTCTTTCTTTATTGAAGACGGCGCATATGGAAGCGGAAAACAAAGGCTTCTTAGGTACGGATGACGCCAGCCTCGTCGAGCGTCTTGATGGATATCAGGTGAGTATCGTTGAAGGCAGCTATACCAATATTAAGCTGACAACGCCGGATGACCTGATATTTGCGGAAGCAATCATGAAAGCGGAAAGTGGGAATCATAATGTTTAGAATCGGACAAGGATTTGATGTGCATCAATTAACGGAAGGCCGTCCTCTCATCATCGGCGGAATTGAAATTCCTTATGAAAAGGGGCTGCTCGGACATTCAGATGCTGATGTATTGCTGCATACAGTCGCAGACGCGTGTCTCGGAGCGGCAGGTGAAGGAGATATCGGCAAACATTTCCCGGATACTGATCCGGAATTCAAGGATGCGGATTCTTTTAAGCTGCTTCAGCATGTCTGGAACATTGTAAAAGAAAAAGGGTACGTACTCGGAAATATAGACTGCACGATTATTGCGCAAAAGCCGAAAATGGCGCCGCATATTGATGCTATGAGAAAACGGATAGCTGAAGGCCTTGAGGCGGACGTCTCTCAAGTAAACGTAAAAGCGACGACGACTGAAAAGCTCGGGTTTACCGGAAGAGCCGAAGGAATTGCCGCTCAGGCAACCGTTCTGATCCAAAAAGCCTGATCATTGTTTTGATGCCGGGTCTATTTGGTGGTAGAATAGATACATATATTCGGCTAGAGGCTACAGACGAGATGAAAGGAAGTATTTGAACATGGGAAATGAAGTACGCGTTCGTTATGCACCGAGTCCGACCGGACATTTGCATATCGGTAACGCCAGAACGGCGCTTTTTAACTATTTATTTGCCCGCAGCCAAGGCGGAAAGTTTATTATCCGGATTGAGGATACGGACAAAAAGCGAAATATTGAAGGCGGAGAGCAAAGCCAGCTCAACTATTTGAAATGGCTCGGCATGGACTGGGATGAAAGTGTGGATGTCGGCGGAGAATACGGCCCGTACCGCCAGTCTGAGCGTAACGACATTTACAAAGAGTACTATGAAGAGCTTCTTGAAAAAGGGCTTGCTTATAAATGTTTCTGTACGGAAGAAGAACTTGAGAAAGAACGTGAAGAGCAAATCGCCCGCGGGGAAATGCCGCGCTATTCCGGCAAACACAGAAACCTGACTCAGGAAGAGCAGGAGCAGTTTTTAGCCGAAGGCAGACAGCCGAGCATCCGTTTCCGCGTGCCGGAAGGGAAAATCATCGCATTTAACGATATCGTAAAAGGCGAGATTTCTTTTGAATCAGACGGCATCGGCGACTTTGTCATCGTCAAAAAAGACGGAACACCGACGTATAACTTTGCTGTCGCGATTGACGATTACTTAATGAAAATGACGCACGTGCTCCGCGGTGAGGATCACATTTCAAATACACCGAAACAGATCATGATTTTCCAGGCATTCGGCTGGGATATTCCTGTCTTCGGACATATGACGCTTATCGTAAACGAAAGCCGCAAAAAATTAAGTAAACGTGATGAATCAATTATCCAGTTTATTGAGCAGTATGATGAGCTGGGTTACCTGCCTGAAGCGCTGTTTAACTTTATCGGACTTCTCGGCTGGTCTCCCGTCGGTGAAGAAGAGCTTTTCACAAGAGAACAATTCATTGAAATTTTTGATGTAAATCGTTTGTCTAAGTCACCGGCTCTGTTTGATATGCATAAACTGAAATGGGTCAACAACCAATACGTTAAAGCGCTGGATCTTGATCAAGTGGTTGAGCTGACCCTGCCGCACCTGCAAAAAGCAGGAAAAGTCGGCACTGAGCTTTCTGCCGAAGAACAGGAATGGGTTCGTAAATTAATCTCTCTTTACCATGAGCAATTGAGCTACGGCGCTGAAATTGTCGAGCTGACTGATTTGTTCTTTAAAGATGAGATCGAGTATAATCAAGAGGCAAAAGCCGTTCTGGAAGAAGAACAGGTGCCTGAAGTGCTCAGCGTATTTGCTGCGAAGCTTGAAGAGCTTGAAGAATTTACGCCTGAGCTGATCAAAGCCTCAATCAAAGCTGTTCAGAAAGAAACAGGCCATAAAGGCAAAAAGCTGTTCATGCCGATTCGTGTAGCGGTTACCGGTCAGACACACGGTCCGGAGCTTCCGCAGGCCATTGAGCTGATCGGCAGAGAAACAGCCGTCAGACGCCTGAAAAGCATTTAAATATACGATTGTTGACAGGGAAGAGTATAAAACAATGACCATTACAGAAAGAATCTTCGTCGGCTGAGAGAGATTCATGCGTCATGTTTTAGAAGTGCGCCCTTAAGACCTTTGAAGAACATTTCTGCGGAAATCAGTATTTAAAGGCGGCCGCCGCCGTTACCGGCTTTTAAGTTGGGAAAACAGTGACTTGTTTTTCAAACAGAGTGGAACCGCGCGGTAAAAGCGTCTCTGTCATGTTTACATGCAGAGGCGCTTTTTTTATAGGCGGAAAAACAGACTGGAGCGGGGAGAGAATGGGGGGAAGCATGTGTTTTTTAAAATGCTAAAAGAAGACATAGATACAGTGTTCGATCAAGATCCGGCAGCAAGAAGCTATTTCGAAGTTGTTTTAACTTATTCTGGTTTACATGCTATATGGGCGCATCGGATTGCACATGCTTTATATAAACGGAGATTTTTCTTCCTGGCGCGCCTGATATCACAGATTGCCCGTTTCTTTACCGGAATTGAAATCCATCCCGGCGCGACCATCGGGAGAAGGTTTTTCATTGATCACGGTATGGGGGTCGTCATAGGGGAAACATGTGAAATCGGCAATAACGTGACGGTATTCCAAGGTGTCACTCTTGGTGGGACGGGAAAAGAAAAGGGAAAGCGGCATCCGACCATAAAAGATGATGCTTTAATTGCAACCGGAGCGAAGGTGCTCGGCTCTATTACGGTCGGGCAGGGCTCTAAAGTAGGGGCCGGCTCCGTTGTGCTTCGTGATGTTCCCGACTTTTCGACCGTTGTCGGCATACCGGGGAAAGTCGTCATTCAGAACGGAAGAAAAATCAAACGCGATCTCAATCACCAAGACTTGCCCGATCCGGTTGCTGACCGGTTTAGAGCATTGGAGCAGCAGATTTTTGAACTGCAGGCTGAACTGGAAGATAAAAAAGAAAGGATCAACCAAAAATGACCATTACACTTTATAATACATTGACACGGAAAAAAGAAACATTCGTTCCTCTTGAGGAAGGCAAAGTAAAAATGTACGTGTGCGGACCGACTGTATACAACTATATTCATATCGGAAACGCCCGTCCGGCGATTGTGTATGATACCGTACGCAACTATTTGGAGTATAAAGGATACGATGTTCAATACGTATCGAATTTCACCGATGTTGACGACAAACTGATTAAGGCGGCCAACGAGCTCGGCGAGGACGTCCCGACCGTTTCTGAACGGTTCATTAAAGCGTATTTTGAAGACGTGGGCGCCCTCGGATGCCGGAAAGCGGATCTTCACCCCCGGGTCATGGAAAACATGGACGCCATTATTGAATTTGTCAGCGAGCTGATTAAAAAAGGTTACGCTTATGAATCAGAAGGCGACGTCTATTTCAAAACAAGGGCCTTCGAAGGCTACGGCAAGCTATCTCAGCAATCCATTGATGAACTCAGATCAGGCGCGCGTATCCGTGTCGGCGAGAAGAAAGAGGATGCGCTGGACTTTGCGCTTTGGAAAGCTGCTAAGGACGGAGAAATTTCATGGGATAGCCCTTGGGGAAAAGGCCGCCCGGGCTGGCATATTGAATGCTCCGCAATGGTGAAAAAGTATTTGGGTGACGAAATCGATATTCACGCCGGCGGTCAGGACCTGACATTCCCGCACCATGAAAACGAAATCGCGCAATCTGAAGCATTAACAGGCAAGACATTCGCAAAATACTGGCTTCATAACGGATATATCAATATCGATAATGAGAAAATGTCAAAATCGCTCGGCAACTTTGTTTTGGTGCACGATATCATTAAGCAATATGACCCGCAGCTTTTGAGATTTTTCATGCTGTCCGTTCATTACCGCCACCCGATCAACTATTCGGAAGAGCTGCTTGAGAAAACAAAAAACGCGTTTAACCGCCTGAAGACGGCATACAGTAATTTAAACCATCGTTTGATTAGCAGCACGAATCTGACTGACAATGATGAGGAATGGCTCGCTAAAATCGAAGAGCACCGCACTGCGTTTGAAGAAGCAATGGATGATGATTTTAATACGGCGAATGCGATTTCCGTTTGGTTTGATCTGGCGAAGCTCGCCAATTACTACATGCAGGAAGACAATACGGCGGATCACGTGATTAAAGCCTTTATCAGCATGTTTGACAGAATCGGATCCGTTCTCGGACTTACACTCGGCGAAGAAGAGCTTGTCGACGAAGAGATTGAAGAGTTGATTGAGAAGAGAAATGAAGCCCGCCGCAATCGCGATTTTGCTTTGTCAGACCAGATTCGCGATCAGCTGAAAAGCATGAATATCATTCTTGAAGATACGGCCCAGGGAACTCGCTGGAAGCGGGGAGAATAAGCGGATGCTTCAATTTGAACAAATCAAAGATTCAAAGCAGTTAAACGGTCTTGCGCTCGCTTATATGGGTGATGCCATTTTTGAAATATACGTCCGGCATCACCTGCTTAAGCAAGGCTTTACGAAACCGAATGACCTTCATAAGAAGGCGAGCCGGATTGTATCGGCAAAATCACAGGCAGACATATTGTTCCGCCTTCAGGACGAATCCTTTTTCACGGAGGAAGAGGAAGCCGTGCTGAGAAGAGGCAGAAACGCGAAATCAGGGACGACGCCTAAAAACACAGATGTACAGACGTACCGCCATAGTACAGCTTTTGAGGCTTTACTCGGATACCTTTTTCTTGAGAAAAGAGAAGAAAGACTGAATCAGCTGATTGCTGAGGCTATACAAGTCGGGACGTCAGGGAGGAAAACAAATGAGTCAGCAACATGATTACGTCATAGGAAAAAACGCTGTGATTGAGACGTTAAAGTCAGATCGCAAGCTGTATAAGTTATGGATGGCGGAAAACACAGTAAAAGGACAGGCGCAGCAAGTTATGGAGCTTGCTAAAAAGCGCGGCGTCACCATTCAATTTGTACCGAGGAAAAAACTCGATCAGATGGTGGAGGGGCAGCATCAGGGTGTTGTCGCCCAGGTGGCGGCATATGAATATGCACAATTAGACGAATTATATAAAAGAGCGGAAGAGAGAAACGAACAGCCTTTCTTTCTCATATTGGACGAGCTGGAAGACCCTCATAATCTCGGTTCCATCATGAGAACGGCTGACGCTGTCGGTGCACACGGCATTGTGATTCCGAAACGCAGAGCGGTCGGACTGACGTCGACGGTCGCAAAAGCTTCGACCGGTGCGATTGAACACATCCCTGTCGTGAAGGTGACCAACCTTGCCCGGACACTTGATGAAATGAAGGAGCGGGGGATTTGGGTCGTCGGAACGGATGCATCCGCCCGGGAAGACTACCGCTCTATGGACGGCAAGATGCCTTTGGCGCTCGTTATCGGAAGCGAAGGCAGAGGAATGGGCCGGCTTGTGAAAGAGAAATGTGATTTTCTCATTAAACTTCCGATGGCCGGAAAAGTCACGTCTCTGAATGCGTCGGTAGCGGCCGGCCTTCTCATGTATGAAGTCTACCGGAAGCGCAATCCTTTAGGGGAATGAAGACAGATGGACATCCTGTTAGTAGACGGATACAACATGATTGGAGCTTGGCCGCAGCTAAAGGATTTAAAAGCGAACAGTTTTGAAGAAGCGAGAGATGTACTGATCCAGAAGATGGCGGAATATCAGTCCTACACGGGAATCAGAGTCATTGTGGTGTTTGACGCACATCTGGTAAAAGGCATAGAGAAAAAACAAACGAATCACAGAGTCGAAGTGATTTTTACACGGGAGAATGAGACGGCGGATGAGCGGATCGAGAAGCTTGCCCAGGCGCTGAATAATATTGCGACACAGATTCATGTCGCAACCTCCGATTATACGGAGCAGTGGGCGATTTTCGGACAAGGGGCTCTCCGCAAATCCGCCCGGGAGCTCCTGAGGGAAGTGGATACGATAGAACGGCGGATTCAAAGGCGGGTTTCAAAGATCACTTCTGAAAAACCACCGGGGAAAATCGAGCTTTCCGAAGAGGTTTTGAAAACGTTTGAAAAGTGGCGCCGAGGCGGTCTGGATTAGGTTGACGCTTTTTCGCCCATTAATGTATAATATTTCTATCTACGTGCGCCGGGGGGATCGCAGTGAATCTACAGAACAGCAAGGGAAAGTTCAACAAAGTGCAATTTTGCCAGTTGGAGGACGAGCAGGTCATTGAAAAGGTTCATGTTGGGGATAGTGATGCGTTAGATTACTTGATTACGAAGTACCGTAATTTTGTACGGGCGAAAGCAAGGTCTTATTTTTTAATAGGGGCCGACAGAGAAGATATTGTACAGGAAGGGATGATAGGCTTATATAAGTCTATCCGAGACTTTAGAGAGGACAAGCTTACTTCATTTAAAGCTTTTGCAGAATTATGCATTACCCGCCAGATTATTACCGCAATAAAGACAGCTACCCGTCAGAAACACATTCCTTTAAATTCCTATGTTTCTTTAGACAAACCTATTTTTGATGAAGAATCTGACAGAACACTGCTTGATGTCATTTCAGGCGCTAAAACGTTAAATCCTGAAGAGATGATTATTAATCAGGAAGAATTTGATGATATCGAAATGAAAATGGGAGAACTGCTGAGCGATCTGGAGAGAAAGGTGCTTGTTCTGTACTTGGACGGAAGAAGTTACCAGGAAATTTCAGATGATTTAAACCGACACGTAAAATCAATCGATAATGCCCTGCAGCGCGTGAAGCGCAAGCTTGAAAAGTATTTGGAAATAAGAGAAATCAGTCTGTAGCGGGTATCTGTGTCATATTGACAGAATTTTTCTGACTGTGCTATTTTATTAAGATAAATGATTGTTTAGGAAAAGGTGTAACGACATGAGAAAAAAGATTACGCTGGCATGCAAAACATGCGGAAATCGTAATTATACGACAATGAAAAGCTCTGCATCAGCGGCTGAGCGGTTAGAAGTTAAGAAGTACTGCAGCACTTGCAATTCACATACAGCTCATTTAGAAACAAAATAGTGTTCGCTTTTTAAATTGTGGAGGTCTTTTACATGCGCATGATGAGTTTCTTTAAAGATGTTGGGAAAGAAATGAAAAAGGTTAGCTGGCCTAAAGGCAAAGAGTTAACGCGCTATACGATCACGGTGATTTCAACGGTTATCTTTTTTGTTATCTTTTTTGCCCTCCTTGATACAGGAATTTCTCAATTAATTCGTTTAATAGTTGAATAATGATCAGCAATACGTGCTATAATAGATCATAATATCGTTTGCCAAAACCCGTTCAGCGGGTTTTTTATTGTGTTGAAAAAAGGATTCATAGGCTCTGAGCCTATTTTTTGTTTTACACTTCATTTTTAAATGCGGGGAGGGAAGGACTGCAGAGTCCTGATAGAATGGAAAAGAATTGGTATGTTGTTCATACGTATTCCGGTTATGAAAACAAAGTAAAAGCGAACCTTGAAAAACGTGTGGAATCAATGGGAATGCAGGATAAAATTTTCCGCGTTGTCGTCCCTGAAGAGGAAGAGACTGATATTAAGAACGGCAAGAAAAAAGTAGTCAAAAAGAAAGTGTTCCCGGGTTATGTGCTTGTTGAAATCGTCATGACTGATGATTCCTGGTATGTGGTCCGCAACACGCCGGGCGTTACCGGATTCGTCGGATCAGCCGGTTCAGGCTCAAAGCCGACTCCGCTTCTTCCTGGCGAAGCAGAAACCATCTTAAAGCGGATGGGCATGGATGAGCGGAAAACCGACATTGATTTTGAATTGAATGAGACAGTCAAAGTCATAGACGGACCTTTCGCCAACTTTACAGGATCAATTGAAGAGATTGATTATGATAAGAGCAAAGTGAAAGTATTCGTTAACATGTTCGGCCGTGAAACGCCGGTTGAGCTGGAATTTACCCAGATCGACAAATTGTAATGTGAAAAAACTTGAAATTGCTATATATTAATGATAATATAGCAAAGGTACGTCTTGGACTAATCCAAGGCAGCTAGCTTGATATTTCGTCATTCATATAAAGAATGAAACCTTGAGTGGGAGGGTTTACCCTATTACCACATCACGGACTTAAGGAGGTGTGTCTCGTGGCTAAAAAAGTAGTAAAAGTTGTAAAATTGCAAATTCCTGCTGGAAAAGCTAACCCAGCGCCGCCAGTTGGACCTGCACTAGGTCAAGCCGGTGTAAATATCATGGGATTCTGTAAGGAGTTTAACGCTCGTACAGCTGACCAAGCTGGTTTAATCATTCCTGTTGAAATTTCGGTTTACGAAGACCGTTCATTTACATTTATTACAAAAACTCCGCCTGCTGCAGTATTGCTTAAAAAAGCAGCTGGAATTGAGTCTGGTTCTGGTGAACCAAACCGTAATAAAGTGGCAACCGTTAAGCGCGATAAGGTTCGCGAAATCGCTGAAACGAAAATGCCTGACTTAAACGCAGCAGACGTTGAAGCGGCAATGCGCATGGTTGAAGGTACTGCCCGCAGTATGGGTATCGTTATCGAGGATTAATTTGTTTCTTGTCGGGTTGCGAGTTTTCACAAGTTCGCAACCCTTATTCGTGGGAGGTTATTCCGCTATAACCACATAAGGAGGAAATTTTAAAATGGCTAAAAAAGGTAAAAAGTACGTTGAAGCTGCGAAGCTTGTAGACCGTGCGAAAGCTTACGACGTCGCTGAAGCAGTGGCGCTTACTAAAAAAACAAACACAGCTAAATTCGACGCTACAGTTGAAGTTGCTTTTCGTTTAGGGGTTGACCCTCGTAAAAACGATCAGCAAATCCGCGGTGCAGTTGTACTTCCTAACGGAACTGGTAAAACTCAGCGCGTGCTTGTATTCGCTAAAGGCGAAAAAGCAAAAGAAGCTGAAGCTGCCGGTGCAGACTACGTCGGCGATTCTGATTACATCGCGAAAATCCAGCAAGGCTGGTTCGAATTCGATGTAATCGTTGCGACTCCTGACATGATGGGTGAAGTCGGTAAAATCGGCCGTGTGCTTGGACCAAAAGGTCTTATGCCAAACCCTAAAACAGGAACTGTTACATTCGAAGTAGAAAAAGCAATCGGCGAAATCAAAGCTGGTAAAGTAGAATACCGCGTTGACAAAGCTGGTAACATCCATGTTCCGATCGGAAAAGTTTCTTTCGAGGATGAAAAACTTGTTGAGAACTTCACAACAATGTATGATACAATCCTGAAAGCAAAACCGGCTGCGGCTAAAGGTGTTTACGTGAAAAACGTTGCCGTTACTTCTACTATGGGCCCTGGTGTCAAAGTAGACGCTTCTACTTTCAACGTAAAATAATATTTGACTTTAGATCAGCATTCTGATATGATTCAAAATGTTGTAAAATATAATATGTCATTTATACCGTAGACAGCAGGGGCCGTTGAGGCTTAATATCCTGCCGAGGTGTATATATATCACAGCTATTACGTTACGTATGCTTGTATATACAGCCTCCATGTCCACATGGAGGCTTTTTATATGAAATCGTCGTCACAGTCGTGATCACCTAGCGGTATAAGTGTTACACAAAATCTACAGGAGGTGTAACCATGAGCAGCGCAATTGATACAAAAAAAGTTGTTGTTGAAGAGATTGCTTCTAAACTGAAAGAAAGCAAATCAACGATCATCGTTGACTACCGCGGACTTAACGTTTCTGAAGTAACTGAACTCCGTAAACAGCTTCGCGAAGCTAACGTAGAGTTCAAAGTGTACAAAAACACAATGACTCGCCGTGCGGTTGAACAAGCTGAACTTGATGGTTTGAATGATGTCTTAACTGGACCGAATGCGATCGCATTCAGTACTGAAGATGTTGTCGCTCCGGCAAAAGTTCTTAACGAGTTCGCGAAAAATCACGAAGCTCTGGAAATCAAGGCGGGCGTTATCGAAGGAAAAGTATCTTCTGTTGAAGAAGTGAAAGCTCTTGCTGAACTTCCTTCACGCGATGGCTTACTTTCTATGTTGCTTAGCGTACTTCAAGCTCCAGTTCGCAACCTTGCACTTGCAGCTAAAGCAGTTGCAGACCAAAAGGAAGAACAAGGCGCTTAATCTGATTTTACCCTAAAATAAAACAAATGGAGGAATTTCAAATGGCTTTAAATATCGAAGAAATCATTGCTTCCGTTAAAGAAGCAACTGTACTTGAATTGAACGACCTAGTAAAAGCAATCGAAGAAGAATTTGGCGTAACTGCTGCTGCTCCTGTAGCTGTAGCTGGCGGAGCTGCTGCTGGCGGAGCTGCTGAAGAGCAAAGCGAATTCGACCTTATCCTTGCTGGTGCAGGTTCTCAGAAAATCAAAGTTATCAAAGTTGTTCGTGAAATCACTGGTCTTGGCTTGAAAGAAGCTAAAGAACTTGTTGACAACACTCCAAAACCACTTAAAGAAGGTATTGCGAAAGAAGAAGCTGAAGAGCTTAAAGCTAAACTTGAAGAAGTTGGCGCTTCTGTAGAAGTTAAGTAATCTTCACTTGCCTGTAGGGGAAGCTCGCTTTTATGAGGCGGGCTTTTTCTTTGCTTTTCTTTAAGTGCAATTAAAAAAGGAGGTTCTAATAATGAGTGAACACTATTATTCAGAAAAACCTTCAGTTAAAAGCGATAAACAGACATGGTCATTTACACTGCGGAACAGATCTTATACATTCACAAGTGACAGCGGCGTTTTCTCGAAAAAGGAAGTTGATTTCGGTTCGCGTGTCTTAATTGAAGCGTTTGAAGAGCCGGAGATCGATGGTGACTTCCTGGATGCAGGCTGCGGTTACGGCCCGATCGGTCTGTCGCTCGCCGGTGCATTTACAGACCGGACCGTGCACATGATTGACGTGAATGAAAGAGCCGTAGAGCTGTCAAATGAAAATGCAGAAAAAAACGGAATAAAAAACGTTCGGATTTATCAGAGTGATTTATTTTCAAATATTGATTCTGCTCAAACATTTGCTTCTATTATTACAAACCCCCCAATCCGCGCCGGAAAAAAAGTTGTCCATGCCATTTTTGAAAAAAGCGCTGAGCATTTAAGGGCTTCAGGTGAATTGTGGATCGTTATACAGAAAAAACAGGGCGGGCCTTCTGCCATTGAAAAACTGAAGGAGCTTTTTGACGAAGTTTCTGTGGTTCAAAAAAAGAAAGGCTATTATATCATAAAAGCAAAAAAAGTTTGACTTGAATTTTCAGCTATGTTAATATTGTAAAATGCCAATGTATATATTTTGCATGATATGCTCAAATAATCATAGTGCATGTATAAATTATACAAACATGGAAATGCTAATAAAATCGGTATTTGTTTTTGGATGTGGTTTTCTTAATTAGAAACCCTTTTTTCTTTTGTCTTGTAAAAGTATTTCTTTATCGTAAGAGATGCTTATTACACATATAATACGCATGATTTGAGGGGTGAATCAGTTGACAGGTCAACTAGTTCAGTATGGACGACACCGCCAGCGCAGAAGCTATGCTCGCATTAGCGAAGTGTTAGAATTACCAAATCTCATTGAAATTCAAACCTCTTCTTATCAGTGGTTTCTTGATGAGGGTCTTAGAGAGATGTTTCAAGACATATCACCAATTGAGGATTTCACTGGTAACCTCTCTCTAGAGTTCATTGACTACAGTTTAGGAGATCCTAAGTATCCCGTTGAAGAGTCAAAAGAACGTGATGTGACTTACTCAGCTCCGCTAAGAGTGAAGGTTCGTTTAATTAACAAAGAAACTGGAGAGGTAAAAGACCAGGATGTCTTCATGGGTGATTTCCCTATTATGACAGATACCGGTACTTTTATCATCAACGGTGCAGAACGTGTTATCGTATCTCAGCTTGTTCGGTCTCCAAGTGTATATTTCAGTGGTAAAGTAGACAAAAACGGTAAAAAAGGTTTTACCGCGACTGTCATTCCAAACCGTGGCGCATGGTTAGAATACGAAACTGATGCGAAAGATGTTGTGTATGTCCGCATTGATCGCACACGTAAGTTGCCGGTTACGGTTCTTTTGCGTGCTCTCGGCTTCGGTTCCGACCAAGAGATTCTCGATCTCATTGGTGAGAACGAATATCTCCGCAATACACTGGATAAGGACAACACCGAAAACAGTGACAAAGCGCTTCTTGAAATCTATGAGCGCCTTCGTCCTGGAGAGCCGCCTACAGTAGAAAACGCAAAAAGCTTGCTGGATTCCCGTTTCTTCGATCCGAAGCGATACGACCTTGCGAATGTAGGACGCTATAAAATTAATAAAAAGCTTCATATCAAGAACCGCCTGTTTAACCAGCGCCTTGCAGAAACACTGGTGGATCCGGAAACCGGTGAAATTCTCGCTGAAAAAGGGCAGATTCTTGACAGAAGAACACTTGATAAAGTACTGCCATACTTAGAAAATGGAATCGGCTTCAGAAAGCTTTATCCTAACGGCGGCGTTGTCGAGGATGAAGTGATGCTTCAATCCATTAAAATCTATGCTCCTACTGATGCAGAAGGAGAGCAGACGATCAATGTGATCGGCAATGCTTACATCGAAGAGGCGATTAAAAACATTACGCCTGCTGATATTATTTCTTCTATCAGCTACTTCTTCAACCTCCTGCACGGAGTGGGCGACACTGATGATATCGACCATCTCGGAAACCGCCGTCTGCGTTCTGTAGGTGAGCTCCTGCAAAACCAATTCCGTATCGGTTTAAGCCGGATGGAACGTGTCGTACGTGAAAGAATGTCTATTCAAGACACGAATACAATTACGCCGCAGCAGCTGATTAACATCAGACCTGTTATTGCGTCTATTAAAGAGTTCTTCGGAAGCTCACAGCTTTCTCAATTCATGGATCAGACGAACCCGCTTGCTGAATTGACGCACAAACGCCGTCTGTCAGCTCTCGGACCGGGCGGTTTGACACGTGAGCGCGCAGGTATGGAAGTACGTGACGTTCACTACTCTCACTACGGCCGTATGTGTCCGATTGAAACGCCTGAGGGCCCTAACATCGGTTTGATCAACTCATTGTCATCATTTGCGAAAGTAAACCGCTTTGGTTTCATTGAGACGCCATACCGCCGCGTTGATCCTGAAACAGGAAAAGTAACGCCTAGAATCGACTACCTGACTGCTGATGAAGAGGATAACTATGTCGTAGCCCAAGCGAATGCTAAGCTGAGCGATGACGGTTCTTTCTTGGATGACAGCATCGTAGCGCGTTTCAGAGGGGAAAACACCGTTGTAGCCCGCAACCGCGTGGATTACATGGACGTATCTCCTAAACAGGTTGTATCTGCTGCGACAGCATGTATTCCGTTCTTGGAAAACGATGACTCGAACCGCGCCCTCATGGGAGCGAACATGCAGCGTCAGGCTGTGCCTTTGATGCAGCCGGAAGCTCCGATCGTCGGAACGGGTATGGAATACGTATCCGGTAAAGACTCCGGTGCAGCCGTTATTTGTAAACACCCTGGTATCGTAGAACGGGTGGAAGCGAAAAACGTATGGGTGCGCCGCTATGAAGAAATTGACGGCCAAAAAGTAAAAGGCAACCTGGATAAGTACAGCTTGCTGAAATTTGTCCGCTCCAACCAAGGTACGTGCTACAACCAGCGTCCGATCGTCAGTGTCGGCGATGAAGTAGTCAAAGGAGAAATCCTTGCTGACGGACCTTCAATGGAGCTTGGTGAACTTGCTCTCGGCCGCAACGTAATGGTCGGCTTCATGACATGGGACGGTTACAACTATGAGGATGCCATCATCATGAGTGAACGCCTTGTGAAAGATGATGTATACACATCTATTCACATTGAAGAATATGAATCAGAAGCACGTGATACAAAGCTTGGACCGGAAGAGATCACCCGCGATATTCCAAACGTAGGGGAAGACGCGCTTCGCAACCTTGATGACCGCGGAATTATCCGTATCGGTGCGGAAGTCAACGACGGAGACCTTCTCGTAGGTAAAGTAACGCCTAAAGGTGTAACTGAGCTTACGGCTGAAGAACGCCTTCTTCATGCGATCTTTGGAGAAAAAGCGCGTGAGGTCCGTGATACTTCTCTCCGTGTGCCTCACGGCGGCGGCGGAATTATCCACGACGTAAAAGTCTTCAACCGTGAAGACGGCGACGAACTTCCTCCGGGAGTGAACCAGCTTGTACGCGTATATATCGTTCAGAAACGTAAGATTTCTGAAGGTGATAAAATGGCCGGACGTCACGGAAACAAAGGGGTTATCTCGAAGATTCTTCCTGAAGAAGATATGCCTTACCTTCCTGACGGCACGCCGATCGATATCATGCTTAACCCGCTGGGTGTACCATCACGTATGAATATCGGTCAGGTATTAGAACTTCACATGGGTATGGCTGCCCGCTACCTCGGCATTCACATCGCGTCACCTGTATTTGACGGCGCGCGTGAAGAAGATGTGTGGGAAACACTTGAAGAAGCAGGCATGTCAAGAGACGCTAAAACAGTTCTTTATGACGGCCGTACGGGAGAACCGTTCGACAACCGTGTATCAGTCGGAATCATGTACATGATCAAACTGGCACACATGGTTGATGATAAACTTCATGCCCGTTCTACAGGTCCTTACTCACTTGTTACGCAGCAGCCTCTCGGCGGTAAAGCCCAATTCGGCGGACAGCGTTTCGGTGAGATGGAGGTTTGGGCGCTTGAAGCTTACGGCGCAGCTTACACGCTTCAAGAAATCCTGACTGTGAAGTCCGATGACGTGGTCGGACGTGTGAAAACATATGAAGCCATCGTCAAAGGCGACAATGTTCCAGAGCCTGGTGTTCCGGAATCATTCAAAGTATTGATCAAAGAGCTTCAAAGCTTAGGTATGGACGTAAAAATCCTCTCAGGCGATGAAGAAGAAATAGAAATGAGAGATCTAGAAGACGAGGAAGATGCGAAACAGGCTGACGGCCTTGCATTATCAGGTGATGAAGCGCCGGAAGAAACAGCATCTCCAGACGTTGAACGTGACGCAGTAACGAAAGAATAGTCTCTGATTGATAAAGGCAAGTGACATCGGTTAATCCGAAGATAAAAAGGGAGGTAGGCCCCTTGCTAGATGTGAACAATTTTGAGTATATGAACATCGGTCTTGCTTCACCGGATAAAATCCGTTCATGGTCTTTTGGTGAAGTGAAAAAGCCTGAAACGATAAACTATCGTACGTTGAAACCTGAAAAGGACGGCCTGTTCTGCGAACGCATTTTCGGACCGACTAAGGACTGGGAATGTCATTGCGGCAAGTACAAGCGGGTTCGTTATAAAGGCGTAGTTTGTGACCGTTGCGGAGTTGAAGTAACGCGGGCTAAAGTCCGTCGTGAGAGAATGGGGCATATTGAACTGGCTGCCCCGGTTTCTCACATTTGGTATTTCAAAGGTATTCCGAGCCGTATGGGTCTTGTATTGGATATGTCACCGCGTGCGCTGGAAGAAGTTATTTACTTTGCTTCTTACGTCGTAACTGACCCGGCCAATACACCGCTCGAAAAGAAACAGCTTTTATCTGAAAAGGAATACCGTGCGTATCTGGATAAGTACGGAAACAAATTCCAAGCCTCTATGGGTGCGGAAGCCATTAATAAACTTCTGCAGGACATCGACCTTGTCAAAGAAGTTGATATGTTAAAAGAAGAGCTGAAGACTTCTCAAGGACAGCGCCGTACACGTGCGATCAAACGCCTTGAAGTGCTTGAAGCCTTCCGTAATTCAGGAAACAAGCCGTCTTGGATGATCCTCGACGTGCTTCCGGTTATTCCGCCTGAATTAAGACCGATGGTTCAGCTTGACGGCGGACGTTTCGCAACGTCTGACCTGAACGACCTTTACCGTCGTGTCATCAACCGTAATAACCGTTTAAAACGTCTGTTAGACCTCGGCGCGCCAAGCATCATCGTTCAGAACGAAAAACGTATGCTTCAGGAAGCAGTCGACGCTCTGATTGACAACGGACGCCGCGGCCGTCCGGTTACCGGACCGGGTAACCGTCCGCTTAAATCTCTTTCTCATATGCTGAAAGGGAAACAAGGGCGTTTCCGTCAGAACCTTCTCGGTAAACGTGTAGACTACTCAGGCCGTTCCGTTATCGTCGTAGGCCCGCACCTGAAAATGTATCAGTGCGGTTTGCCGAAGGAAATGGCGCTTGAGCTCTTCAAGCCTTTCGTCATGAAAGAGCTTGTTGAAAAAGGCCTTGCTCACAATATCAAGAGCGCAAAACGCAAAATCGAACGCGTGCAGCCTGAAGTATGGGATGTACTTGAATCTGTCATTAAGGAGCATCCGGTCTTACTGAACCGTGCCCCTACTCTTCACAGATTAGGTATCCAGGCTTTCGAACCGACGCTTGTTGAAGGACGCGCCATCCGTCTTCACCCGTTAGTATGTACAGCTTATAACGCTGACTTTGACGGTGACCAAATGGCGGTTCACGTACCTTTATCAGCTGAGGCTCAAGCTGAGGCGCGCATTCTGATGCTTGCGGCCCAAAACATCTTGAACCCTAAAGATGGTAAACCGGTTGTTACGCCGTCTCAGGATATGGTATTAGGAAACTACTACCTGACGCTTGAGCGCGCCGGAGCAGTCGGCGAGGGTATGGTTTTCAAAAATACGGACGAAGCGCTTCTTGCTTATCAAAACGGTTATGTTCACCTTCATACGAGAGTAGCTGTTGCAGCGAACTCCCTTAAGAATGTGACATTTACTGAAGAACAGCGTTCAAAATTGTTAATTACAACTGTCGGTAAGCTCGTCTTCAATGAAATTCTTCCGGAATCATTCCCTTACATGAATGAACCAACGAAGAGCAACATTGAAGAGAAGACACCTGACCGTTTCTTCTTAGATAAAGGTGCTGACGTAAAAGCTGTGATTGCTGAGCAGCCGATCAACGCACCGTTTAAAAAAGGTATTTTGGGTAAAATCATCGCGGAAATCTTTAAACGATTCCATATCACGGAAACGTCTAAAATGCTTGACCGCATGAAAAACCTCGGTTTCAGATATTCAACGAAAGCCGGCATCACAGTAGGGGTTTCTGATATCGTCGTTCTCGATGATAAACAGGAAATCCTTGAAGAAGCACAAAGCAAAGTGGATAATGTTCTGAAACAGTTCAGACGCGGTTTAATCACCGAAGAAGAACGTTATGAAAGAGTCATTTCAATTTGGAGTTCAGCGAAAGATGTTATCCAAGGCAAACTGATGAAATCATTAGACGAGGTCAACCCGATCTACATGATGAGTGACTCAGGAGCCCGTGGTAACGCATCTAACTTTACACAGCTTGCGGGTATGCGCGGTCTGATGGCCAACCCGGCTGGACGAATCATTGAATTGCCGATTAAATCAAGTTTCCGTGAAGGTCTGACAGTATTGGAGTACTTTATCTCCACTCACGGTGCGCGTAAAGGTCTTGCCGATACCGCCCTTAAAACTGCTGACTCAGGTTACCTTACACGCCGTCTTGTTGATGTTGCGCAGGATGTTATCATTCGTGAAACAGATTGCGGAACAGACCGCGGTATTCTTGCAAAACCGCTCAAAGAAGGCACGGAAATCATCGAGCGTCTGGAAGAGCGTCTGATCGGACGTTTCGCCAGAAAACAGATCAAACATCCTGAAACGGGTGCTGTGCTCATTAACGAAAATGAATTGATCGATGAAGATAAAGCGCTGGAAATCGTTGAAGCCGGAATCGAAGAAGTGTGGATCCGTTCCGCGTTCACATGTAACACTCCTCATGGTGTATGTAAACGATGCTACGGACGAAACCTTGCAACCGGAACTGATGTTGAAGTCGGCGAAGCAGTAGGTATTATCGCCGCTCAATCTATCGGTGAGCCTGGAACACAGTTAACGATGCGTACGTTCCACACAGGCGGGGTTGCCGGAGACGATATCACACAAGGTCTTCCGCGTATCCAAGAGCTTTTCGAAGCGCGTAATCCTAAAGGTCAAGCGACGATTTCTGAGATTGACGGTACAATTGCCGAAATCAATGAAGTCCGCGACAAACAGCAGGAGATTGTTGTTCAGGGCGCTGTTGAGACCCGTTCATACACGGCACCTTACAACTCACGCCTGAAAGTGGCTGAGGGTGATCAGATTACCCGCGGTCAAGTGCTGACAGAAGGTTCAATCGATCCGAAAGAACTTCTTAAAGTCACTGACCTGACGACGGTTCAGGAATATCTTCTGCATGAGGTTCAGAAGGTTTACCGTATGCAGGGGGTTGAAATCGGCGATAAACACGTAGAAGTAATGGTTCGCCAAATGCTTCGCAAAGTCCGTGTAATCGATGCCGGAGATACTGATGTTCTCCCTGGCACATTGCTTGATATTCACCAATTTACAGAAGCGAACAAAAAAGTGCTGCTTGAAGGCAATCGACCTGCTACAGGCCGTCCTGTCCTTCTCGGTATCACGAAAGCTTCACTCGAGACGGATTCATTCTTGTCTGCCGCATCATTCCAGGAAACAACACGCGTTCTTACAGATGCTGCGATTAAAGGCAAGCGCGATGAACTTCTCGGCCTGAAAGAGAATGTTATCATCGGTAAACTGGTTCCTGCCGGTACCGGTATGATGAATTACAGAAAAGTAAAACCTGTTTCAAACGTTCAGCCTTCGGAAGATATGGTTCCGGCTGAATAACAGAAACTGCTGCAGGAAAGGCTGTTTTGACAGCTTTTCCTCAGTATTACAATTATTCTGGCGGGGACTGCACTAAAAAATGTCATACGTTGTTGACATCCGTCCCGCAGAGTGATAATATAACCAAGGTGCTCGAAATAAAACCTGTTACTTTGGAGGATATGTTTATGTCTTATGATAAAGTATCACAGGCCAAATCAATTATTATTGGTACGAAGCAAACAGTGAAAGCTCTAAAACGAGGTTCAGTGAAGGAAGTCGTCGTGGCAAAAGACGCGGATTCAGTTCTTACGGCTGGCGTTATCCAGCTTGCAAAGAACCAAAATACCGCTGTCTGTATGGTGGATTCCATGAAAAAGCTCGGCAAAGCCTGCGGAATTGAAGTGGGAGCAGCAGCTGTTGCCATTATGTTATAGCGTACTTTTTGTTTTTATATAAGATATCAATCTTGTGTAAAGACATTGTTTTTTGCCTAATGATGAACCACCTGGGTATGTGGGTTATAAAACGTAATGAAGGGAGGAACACAACATGCCTACAATTAATCAGCTAATTCGCAAGGGACGCGTGAGCAAAGTTGAAAACTCTAAGTCACCTGCACTAAACAAAGGATACAACAGCTTTAAAAAAGAGCACACTAACGTATCTTCTCCACAAAAACGCGGGGTATGTACTCGTGTGGGTACAATGACACCGAAAAAACCGAACTCAGCACTTCGTAAATATGCTCGTGTTCGTTTGACTAACGGAATCGAGGTTACTGCCTACATTCCTGGTATCGGTCACAACCTGCAAGAGCACAGCGTTGTACTGATCCGCGGCGGACGTGTAAAAGACTTACCGGGGGTACGCTACCACATCGTTCGTGGCGCGCTTGATACTGCCGGAGTTGAAAACCGTGCGCAAGGCCGTTCTAAATACGGTACGAAACGTCCTAAAGCAAAGTAATAATAATAAATCATTAAAACTATGAAGGGAGGATATTCAGATGCCACGTAAAGGTCCTGTAGCAAAAAGAGATGTTTTACCTGATCCGCTTTACAACTCTAAGCTGGTATCCCGCCTGATCAACAAAATGATGATCGACGGTAAAAAAGGTAAATCTCAAACAATCCTATACAAGTCATTCGATATCATTAAAGAACGCACTGGCAATGATGCAATGGAGGTTTTCGAACAAGCATTGAAAAACATCATGCCTGTACTTGAAGTAAAAGCACGCCGTGTAGGTGGAGCTAACTACCAAGTGCCTGTAGAAGTTCGTCCTGAACGCCGTACAACTCTTGGTCTTCGCTGGTTGGTTAACTATGCGCGTCTTCGCGGAGAAAAAACAATGGAAGAGCGCCTGGCTAACGAAATTCTTGATGCAGCTAACAACACTGGTGCTGCCGTTAAGAAACGTGAAGACACTCACAAGATGGCAGAAGCGAACAAAGCATTTGCTCACTACCGCTGGTAGGATTCATATAATCAAAATAATAATTCCCTAATAAGGAAGGAGAAATTACCCAATGGCAAGAGAGTTCTCCTTAGAAAAAACTCGTAATATCGGGATCATGGCTCACATCGATGCCGGTAAAACGACTACTACAGAACGGATCTTGTTCTACACAGGCCGTATCCACAAAATTGGCGAAACTCACGAAGGTGCTTCGCAAATGGACTGGATGGAGCAGGAACAAGAACGCGGTATCACAATCACTTCTGCAGCAACGACTGCACAGTGGAAAGGTTACCGTGTAAACATCATCGATACACCGGGACACGTAGACTTCACAGTTGAAGTTGAACGTTCACTCCGTGTACTTGATGGTGCGGTTGCCGTACTTGATGCTCAATCAGGTGTTGAGCCTCAGACAGAAACAGTATGGCGCCAAGCAACAACTTACGGAGTACCGCGTGTTGTATTTGTCAACAAAATGGACAAAATCGGCGCAGACTTCCTTTACTCTGTAGGCACTTTAAGAGACCGTCTTCAAGCTAACGCTCACGCAATTCAATTGCCGATCGGCGCTGAAGACAACTTCGAAGGTATTATCGACTTAGTAGAAAACGTTGCGTATTTCTACGAAGATGACCTTGGAACTCGTTCAGATGCGAAAGAAATCCCTGAAGAGTACAAAGAGCAAGCTGAAGAGCTTCGCAGCAGCCTGATTGAAGCTGTAGCTGAGCTTGATGAAGAGCTTATGGAAAAGTACCTTGAAGGTGAAGAAATCACTATCCCTGAACTGAAAGCTGCTATCCGTAAAGGTACACTGAATGTTGAATTCTACCCTGTACTTGTTGGATCTGCTTTCAAAAACAAAGGTGTTCAGCTTGTACTTGATGCTGTTCTTGACTACCTTCCTGCGCCAACTGATGTTGCTGCAATCAAAGGTGTACGTCCTGATACAGATGAAGAGATCGTTCGTCATTCTTCTGATGAAGAGCCGTTCTCTGCACTTGCATTTAAAGTTATGACTGACCCTTATGTCGGTAAGCTGACATTCTTCCGCGTATATTCCGGTACACTTGATTCCGGTTCATATGTAAAGAACTCTACAAAAGGCAAGCGTGAGCGCGTAGGACGTATCCTTCAAATGCACGCTAACAGCCGTGAAGAGATCTCTACTGTTTACGCTGGAGACATCGCAGCTGCTGTAGGTCTAAAAGATACTTCTACTGGAGATACTCTATGTGATGAGAAGGATCTTGTAATCCTTGAATCAATGGAATTCCCAGAGCCTGTTATCGACGTAGCGATTGAGCCTAAATCAAAAGCTGACCAAGATAAAATGGGTATCGCTTTAGCGAAACTTGCTGAAGAAGATCCTACATTCCGTACACAAACAAACCCTGAAACGGGTCAAACAATCATCTCTGGTATGGGTGAGCTTCACCTTGATATCATTGTTGATCGTATGAAGCGTGAGTTCAAAGTTGAAGCTAACGTTGGTGCTCCTCAAGTTGCGTACCGTGAGACATTCCGTACCGGTGCAAAAGTTGAAGGTAAATTCGTACGTCAATCAGGCGGACGCGGTCAGTTCGGTCACGTTTGGATCGAATTTGAACCGAACGAAGAAGGCGCTGGCTTTGAATTCGAAAACGCAATCGTCGGTGGTGTTGTTCCTCGTGAATACATCCCAGCCGTACAAGCAGGTCTTGAAGACTCTCTTGAAAATGGTGTCCTAGCCGGATTCCCGCTAATCGACATCAAGGCGAAACTTTTTGATGGATCTTACCATGATGTTGACTCAAACGAAATGGCGTTTAAAGTCGCTGCTTCTATGGCATTGAAAAATGCAGTCAGCAAATGTAACCCAGTTCTTCTTGAACCAATCATGAAAGTTGAAGTTGTTATTCCTGAAGAATACATGGGAGACATCATGGGTGATGTTACTTCTCGTCGCGGACGCGTAGAAGGTATGGAAGCTCGCGGTAACGCTCAAGTTGTGCGTGCGATGGTACCTCTTGCTGAAATGTTCGGTTACGCTACTGCCCTTCGTTCTAACACGCAAGGACGCGGTACGTTCACAATGTTCATGGATCACTACGAAGAAGTGCCGAAGAGCATCGCTGAAGAAATTATCAAAAAAAATAAAGGCGAATAATTGATTTTGCCACTTAACTCAAGTATAACTACTATTGTAAGATGAGGAAGTGAGAGCTTGCTTTCACTTTCTATCACTCTATACATTACTAATTAAAAGCTCTTAAGGAGGATTTTAGAATGGCTAAAGAAAAATTCGACCGTTCCAAATCACATGCCAATATCGGTACAATTGGACACGTTGACCATGGTAAAACAACATTAACTGCTGCTATCTCAACAGTACTTCATAAGAAATCTGGTAAAGGTACAGCTATGGCGTACGATCAAATTGATGGTGCTCCAGAAGAACGTGAGCGCGGTATCACAATCTCTACTGCACACGTTGAGTACGAAACTGACACTCGTCACTATGCACACGTTGACTGCCCAGGACACGCTGACTATGTTAAAAACATGATCACTGGTGCTGCGCAAATGGACGGAGCTATCCTTGTAGTATCTGCTGCTGATGGCCCAATGCCGCAAACTCGTGAGCACATCCTTCTTTCTAAAAACGTTGGTGTACCATACATCGTAGTATTCCTTAACAAATGCGACATGGTAGACGACGAAGAGCTTCTTGAGCTTGTTGAAATGGAAGTTCGCGATCTTCTTAGCGAATACGACTTCCCTGGTGATGATGTACCAGTTGTTAAAGGTTCTGCTCTTAAAGCTCTTGAAGGCGATGCTGAGTACGAAGAAAAAATTCTTGAACTTATGGCTGCAGTTGATGAGTACATCCCAACTCCAGAACGCGACACTGAAAAACCATTCATGATGCCAGTTGAGGACGTATTCTCAATCACTGGTCGTGGTACAGTTGCTACTGGCCGTGTAGAACGCGGACAAGTTAAAGTCGGTGACGAAGTTGAAATCATCGGTCTTCAAGAAGAAAACAGCAAAACAACTGTTACAGGTGTTGAAATGTTCCGTAAGCTTCTTGACTACGCTGAAGCTGGAGACAACATCGGTGCACTTCTTCGCGGTGTAGCTCGTGAAGACATCCAACGTGGACAAGTACTTGCTAAACCAGGTACAATCACTCCACACAGCAAATTCAAAGCTGAAGTTTACGTTCTTTCTAAAGAAGAGGGTGGACGTCATACTCCATTCTTCTCTAACTACCGTCCTCAGTTCTACTTCCGTACAACTGACGTAACTGGTATCATCAATCTTCCAGAAGGCGTAGAAATGGTTATGCCTGGAGATAACACTGAAATGATCGTTGAACTTATCTCTACAATCGCTATCGAAGAAGGAACTCGTTTCTCTATTCGTGAAGGCGGACGTACAGTTGGTTCAGGCGTTGTTTCTACAATCACAGAGTAATCGACTCGTTCATTAATACGGGGTCCCTTATGGGGCCTCGTTTTTTTGTTTCCCTGCTGATTCCATGTATAATAGAACGTATACAAATTTTAGGAGAAGACCGATGGACGATAACTTCAAGAAAACCAATCGTATTTCAATGCTTCAGCAATTGCTGATTAATGGCAGTGAACAAACCATTATGATTAATGGTGATGACAGGAGTAATCCGCTGCTTTTGTTTTTGCACGGCGGTCCCGGCACGCCTCAAATCGGCTATGCGAGAAAATACCAGAATGAGCTGGAAAAGCATTTCACCGTTGTGAACTGGGATCAGAGAGGGGCGGGTCTCTCTTATTCAAAGGAAATTCCGGGTTCATCTATGAATTTGGATCAGCTGACAGCTGACACCATTCAGCTGACCGAACGCTTATGCAAGCAATTCAGCAGGCAAAAAATATATATCGCCGGCTATTCGTGGGGTTCAGTTCTGGCGCTTCAAGTTCTTCAAGAGAGACATGATTTGTATTATGGGTATATCGGTATCAGTCAGGTGGTTAATATTCAAAAGGAAGAAACGGAAGCCTACCGGATGATGATGAAATGGAGCAGGCAACGCAAACATTTCCTGTTGGAAAAGACGCTGAGCTTTATCGGAGCACCTCCATGGGAGAAACAGCTGCAGCGAACGTTGTTTCTGCTTTGTATCGAGATGAGGGGAGGAGGCTTTACCCATCATCCGATCGGCGCTCTTAAAGCAGGGGGGCGAATGCTGTTTGGTGAACCGTACGGTGTGAGGGGGAGCTTCTTAGCCGCGCGGGGACAAATGTTCAGCCTGAAACACCTATGGGAGGATCTCATTTCCTTTGATGCAGGGGAATCAGTTTCTTCTATTGTAATACCGTGCTGTTTTATGTCAGGGAGATACGATTTGACGGTTCCGGGGACGACGTCTTATGAATATTATCAGAAGGTTGATGCGCCGTATAAAGAATGGCATTGGTTTGAGAACTCAGCTCATTCGCCTCACTTGGAGGAACCCGATCGCTTTGCCGAAGTTGTCAGCCGGTTCGCATCGTTCCATCTCTGAAAGAAAACAGTCATATCCTTGATTAATCATGGTATCACCTGTATAATAATCAAAGTGTGAAAACCACAAGGTTCTTTAAATAAACCTTGCAACATGCGTCTATTTTCTGTATAATAGTGTATGTTGGTCTTTGACTGCGATGAAGTGAGAGGTTGCTGACACACCCGGCCGCTTTGCCATGGCAAGGTGATCAGGTTTTTCTCACGGAGAACTGTCTAACGTGATGTAGGCGAAAAGGAGGGAAAATAATGGCAAAACAAAAAATTCGTATTCGTTTAAAAGCATATGATCATAGAATCCTTGATCAATCTGCAGAGAAGATTGTTGAAACGGCAAAACGTTCTGGTGCCAGCGTATCTGGTCCGATTCCGTTGCCAACTGAAAAATCAGTTTACACAATCCTTCGTGCGGTGCACAAATACAAAGATTCTCGTGAGCAATTTGAAATGCGTACACATAAACGTTTAATCGACATTGTGAACCCAACACCACAAACTGTTGATGCTCTCATGCGATTAGACTTACCATCTGGTGTCGATATCGAAATCAAACTTTAATTCTAAAATATAGAATGATCTTAATAGGAGGTGTGACGAATGACCAAAGGAATCTTAGGAAGAAAAATTGGTATGACGCAAGTATTCGCAGAGAACGGTGATCTTATCCCGGTAACTGTTATTGAAGCAGCTCCAAACGTTGTTCTTCAAAAGAAAACAGCTGAAAATGATGGCTATGAAGCGATCCAGCTTGGTTTTGACGATAAGCGCGAAAAGCTTTCAAACAAACCGGAAAAAGGACACGTTGCAAAAGCGGAAACTGCTCCTAAGCGCTTCGTTAAAGAATTACGCGGCGTGGATATGGATGCGTATGAAATTGGTCAGGAAGTCAAGGTTGAAATTTTCTCTGCAGGAGAAATCGTAGATGTAACAGGAGTATCTAAAGGTAAAGGTTTCCAAGGTGCAATCAAGCGCCACGGACAATCTCGCGGACCTATGTCTCACGGTTCACGCTACCACCGTCGTCCTGGTTCAATGGGACCTGTAGATCCTAACCGTGTATTCAAAGGTAAACTATTACCTGGACGCATGGGCGGAGATCAAATCACTGTCCAAAACCTTGAAGTCGTAAAAGTAGATGCTGAGCGCAATCTTCTTTTGATTAAAGGTAACGTACCTGGTGCGAGAAAAGCTTTAATCACTGTTAAAAGTGCTGTTAAATCTAAATAAGTCTCTTAGGAAAGGAGGAAATTGATCATGCCAAAAGTAGCATTATACAACCAAAACGGTTCTACTGCTGGTGATATCGAATTAAACGCTTCTGTATTTGGAATTGAGCCAAATGAGAGCGTAGTATTCGACGCTATTCTTATGCAAAGAGCTTCCTTACGTCAAGGATCTCACAAAGTAAAAAATCGTTCTGAAGTACGCGGCGGAGGTCGCAAACCATGGCGTCAAAAAGGTACAGGTCGTGCCCGTCAAGGTTCAATCCGTTCACCGCAATGGCGCGGAGGTGGTGTCGTATTCGGCCCAACACCACGCAGCTATTCTTACAAATTACCTAAAAAAGTTCGCCGCTTGGCAATCAAATCAGTATTGTCTTCTAAAGTGAACGACAACAACATTATTGTTCTTGAAGATCTTACTCTTGATACGGTTAAAACAAAAGAAATGGCAGCTGTCCTTAAAGGATTATCTATTGAGAAAAAAGCTTTAATCGTAACTGCGGATGCAAACGAAGCAGTATCTCTTTCTGCACGCAACATCCCTGGAGTTACAGTTGTTCAAGCTAACGGAATCAACGTGTTAGACGTTGTCAACCACGAGAAGCTTCTGATTACAAAAGCTGCGGTTGAAAAAGTAGAGGAGGTGCTTGCATAATGAAAGATCCTCGTGATGTTCTTAAGCGCCCCGTCATTACTGAACGTTCTGCTGATTTAATGACTGAAAAAAAATATACTTTTGAAGTTGATGTAAGAGCTAATAAAACAGAAGTGAAAGATGCAGTTGAAAGTATCTTTGGAGTGAAAGTTGACAAAGTCAACATCATGAACTACAAAGGGAAATCTAAACGTGTCGGCCGCTACACTGGTATGACTAGCCGTCGCAGAAAAGCGATCGTAAAACTTACTGCAGACAGCAAAGAAATCGAAATTTTTGAAGCTTAATTATCTGTAAAAAGAAGGAGGGAAATTCAAAATGGCGATTAAAAAGTATAAACCGACCTCTAACGGACGTCGTGGCATGACAACTTCAGATTTTGCTGAAATCACGACTGACCAGCCGGAAAAATCCTTGCTTGCGCCCCTTCACAAAAAAGGCGGACGTAACAACCAAGGTAAATTGACTGTACGTCACCAAGGTGGCGGACACAAACGCCAATACCGTGTTATCGACTTCAAACGCGATAAAGATGGTATACCTGGACGCGTTGCTACAGTTGAGTACGATCCAAACCGTTCAGCTAACATTGCACTAATCAACTATGTAGACGGAGAAAAACGTTACATTCTTGCACCAAAAGGAATTCAAGTAGGTACTGAAATCATGTCCGGCCCTGAAGCTGACATCAAAGTAGGTAACGCACTTCCGCTTATCAACATCCCTGTTGGTACAGTTGTGCATAACATTGAATTAAAACCTGGTAAAGGCGGACAGCTTGTACGTTCAGCTGGTACATCTGCTCAGGTTCTTGGTAAAGAAGGTAAATACGTTCTTGTACGTCTTAACTCTGGTGAAGTTCGCATGATCCTTTCTGCTTGCCGCGCTTCTATCGGTCAAGTAGGTAACGAGCAGCACGAACTTATCAACGTTGGTAAAGCAGGACGCTCTCGCTGGAAAGGCATCCGCCCTACAGTCCGCGGTTCTGTAATGAACCCTAACGATCACCCGCACGGTGGTGGTGAAGGTCGCGCGCCAATCGGACGTAAATCACCAATGTCTCCTTGGGGCAAACCGACTCTTGGATTCAAGACACGTAAGAAAAAGAACAAATCTGATAAATTTATCGTACGTCGTCGTAAAAATAAATAACGGGGTTGTCTACGGTTCATTTCGGACCGTAGTGCAATCACGAAGGGAGGTTCCAAAATGGCTCGCAGCTTGAAAAAAGGACCATTTGTCGATGGACACTTGATGACAAAAATCGAGAAATTAAATGAAACGGACAAGAAACAAGTTGTAAAAACTTGGTCTCGCCGTTCAACTATTTTCCCACAATTTATCGGTCACACTATCGCAGTATATGACGGACGTAAACACGTGCCTGTATTCATTTCTGAAGACATGGTAGGCCACAAGTTGGGCGAATTCGCACCGACTCGTACTTACAAAGGCCACGCCAGTGACGATAAAAAAACAAGACGCTAAGAGAGGAGGCTTTTAAATGCAAGCTAAAGCTGTTGCAAGAACAGTCCGTATTGCTCCTCGTAAAGCACGTCTAGTAATGGACCTGATTCGAGGTAAGCAAGTAGGCGAAGCAGTATCTATCTTGAACCTAACTCCGAGAGCTGCTTCTCCGATCATCGAAAAAGTTTTAAAATCTGCTATCGCAAATGCTGAGCACAACTACGAGATGGACGCTAACAATCTGGTTATTTCTCAGGCATTTGTTGACGAAGGCCCAACGTTAAAAAGATTCCGCCCGCGTGCTATGGGACGTGCGAGCCAAATCAACAAACGTACGAGCCACATTACAATCGTTGTATCAGAAAAGAAGGAGGGATAAGTAGTGGGTCAAAAGGTAAATCCAGTCGGTCTTCGTATCGGAGTCATTCGTGATTGGGAATCTAAGTGGTACGCTGGTAAAGATTACGCTGACTTCCTGCACGAAGATTTAAAAATTCGTGAATTCATTAGCAAACGCCTTTCTGACGCTTCTGTTTCTAAAGTAGAAATCGAGCGTGCAGCAAACCGCGTTAACATTACGATCCACACTGCTAAGCCTGGTATGGTAATCGGTAAAGGCGGATCTGAAGTTGAAGCACTTCGTAAAGCCCTTAACAGCCTTACTGGCAAGCGTGTACACATTAACATTCTTGAAATCAAAAGAGCAGATCTTGATGCTCAGCTTGTAGCTGACAACATCGCTCGTCAACTAGAAAACCGTATTTCTTTCCGCCGTGCGCAGAAACAACAAATCCAACGCACTATGCGTGCTGGAGCACAAGGTGTGAAAACAATGGTTTCCGGCCGTCTTGGCGGAGCTGATATCGCTCGTTCTGAATACTACAGTGAAGGAACTGTTCCATTGCACACTTTACGTGCTGACATCGACTATGCAACATCTGAAGCTGACACAACTTACGGTAAGCTTGGTGTAAAAGTCTGGATCTATCGTGGAGAGGTTCTTCCTACTAAGAAGAAAACTGAGGAAGGAGGAAAATAATATGTTATTACCAAAACGCGTTAAATATCGCAGAGAGCATCGCGGAAAAATGCGCGGTCGCGCTAAAGGCGGTACTGAAGTACATTTTGGTGAGTACGGTATCCAGGCTCTTGAAGCTTCTTGGATCACGAACCGCCAAATCGAAGCTGCACGTATTGCGATGACTCGTTACATGAAACGTGGCGGTAAAGTTTGGATTAAAATTTTCCCTTCAAAACCTTACACTGCTAAACCGCTTGAGGTACGGATGGGTTCCGGTAAAGGGGCTCCTGAAGGCTGGGTAGCTGTTGTAAAACCGGGCAAAGTTTTATTTGAAATTTCTGGTGTGTCTGAAGAGGTAGCTCGTGAAGCTCTTCGTCTTGCATCTCACAAATTGCCAATTAAAACGAAGTTCGTAAAACGTGAAGAAATTGGTGGTGAATCAAATGAAAGCTAATGAAATTCGTGACCTTACCACTGCTGAAATTGAACAAAAAGTAAAGTCTCTTAAAGAAGAACTTTTCAATCTTCGCTTTCAATTAGCGACAGGACAACTTGAAAATACTGCTCGCATTCGTGAAGTGCGCAAAGCTATCGCGCGCATGAAAACTGTGATTCGTGAAAGAGAAATTGCTGCCAACAAATAATCACTGAGGGGAGGTCGTGAGCATGAGCGAACGTAACCAACGCAAAGTTTACCAAGGCCGTGTTGTTTCTGACAAAATGGATAAAACCATCACTGTTGTTGTTGAAACATACAAAAAGGATCCTATTTACGGTAAACGCGTAAAATACTCAAAGAAATTCAAAGCACATGATGAAAATAACCAAGCTAAAATCGGAGACATCGTAAAGATCATGGAAACTCGTCCATTATCTGCAACTAAGCGTTTTCGTCTAGTAGAAGTTGTCGAAGAAGCTGTTATTATCTAATAAAGTTCGGAATTCTTTTTCCGAAGGGAGGTAACAAATAATGATTCAACAAGAGACTCGTTTAAAAGTTGCTGACAACTCCGGTGCGCGTGAGGTACTTACTATTAAAGTTCTTGGCGGTTCTGGACGTAAAACGGCTAACATTGGTGATGTAATTGTTTGCACGGTTAAACAAGCAACACCAGGAGGCGTTGTCAAAAAAGGTGAAGTCGTAAGAGCTGTTATCGTTCGCACAAAAAGCGGAGCACGCAGAACTGACGGATCATACATCAGCTTCGATGAGAATGCATGTGTTATCATCCGTGACGACAAGAGCCCGCGTGGAACTCGTATCTTCGGACCGGTTGCCCGTGAATTACGTGAAAACAACTTCATGAAAATTGTTTCTCTGGCTCCAGAAGTTATCTAATGAAATAAATGCCTTACTCAAGGAGGTGCGATCAGGATGCATGTGAAAAAAGGCGATAAAGTAATGGTTATCTCTGGTAAAGATAAAGGCAAACAAGGTACGATCCTTGCTGCTTTCCCTAAAAAGGACCGCGTTCTAGTTGAGGGCGTAAACATGGTGAAGAAGCACTCTAAACCAACTCAAGCAAACCCTCAAGGCGGTATTTCTAATCAAGAGGCGCCAATTCATGTATCAAACGTTATGCCGCTCGATCCTAAAACAGGTGAAGTGACTCGCGTAGGATACAAAGTGGAAGATGGCAAAAAAGTTCGTGTTGCAAAAAAATCTGGGCAAGTCTTAGATAAATAGTATTTAAAGGAAGGGAGGTCTATCTCATGAACCGCCTTAAAGAAAAGTACAATAAAGAAATTTCACCTGCTTTAATGACGAAGTTCAACTACGACTCTGTTATGCAGGTGCCAAAAATCGAAAAAATCGTAATCAACATGGGTGTCGGTGATGCTGTTCAAAACGCAAAAGCAATCGACAGTGCTGTTGAAGAATTAACGTTTATCGCAGGTCAAAAACCTGTCGTTACTCGTGCGAAGAAATCAATTGCTGGATTCCGTCTTCGTGAGGGAATGCCTATCGGTGCGAAAGTAACTCTTCGCGGAGAGCGCATGTATGATTTCCTTGATAAACTTATTTCTGTATCTTTACCGCGTGTACGTGACTTCCGCGGGATTTCTAAGAAATCTTTCGACGGTCGCGGAAACTACACTCTTGGTATCAAAGAACAGTTAATCTTCCCTGAAATTGACTACGATAAAGTAACAAAGGTTCGCGGAATGGACATCGTTATCGTAACGACTGCTAACTCTGACGAAGAGGCTCGTGAGCTATTAACTCAAGTAGGTATGCCGTTCCAGAAATAATCAATGAAAGGGAGGCGAAATCGTGGCTAAAAAGTCAATGATTGCGAAACAACAACGTACACCAAAGTTTAAAGTGCAAGAGTACACTCGCTGTGAACGCTGCGGACGTCCGCACTCAGTCATTCGTAAATTTAAACTTTGCCGTATTTGTTTCCGTGAGCTTGCATATAAAGGACAAATTCCTGGCGTGAAAAAAGCCAGCTGGTAATCCCCAAGAATGGGAAGGAGGTAATTATATAATGGTTATGACAGATCCAATTGCAGATATGCTGACTCGTATTCGCAATGCAAACATGGTACGTCATGAGAAGCTTGAAATTCCTGCTTCTAAATTGAAAAGAGAAATTGCTGACATTTTAAAGCGTGAAGGTTTCATTCGTGACGTTGAGTTCGTAGAAGACAGCAAACAAGGTATCATCCGCGTTTTCTTGAAATACGGACAAAACAACGAGCGCGTTATCACTGGTCTTAAAAGAATCAGCAAACCAGGTTTGCGTGTATACGCTAAATCAAATGAAGTACCTCGCGTACTTAACGGTCTTGGAATCGCGATTATTTCTACATCACAAGGTGTTTTAACGGACAAAGAAGCCCGTGCAAAACAAGCTGGTGGAGAAGTTCTAGCATACGTTTGGTAAGAAGTTTAACAAGAATGGAGGTGTTTTAGTATGTCTCGTGTAGGTAAAAAACTGCTTGAGATCCCTTCTGGAGTTACAGTAACGCTGAACGAAGGCAACACTGTAGCTGTAAAAGGACCAAAAGGAGAATTAACTCGTACTTTCCATCCTGATATGGAAATCAAAATTGAGGACAACGTGCTTACAGTTACTCGTCCTTCTGATCACAAAGAGCACCGTGCGCTGCATGGTACGACTCGCAGTCTGCTTGGAAACATGGTTGAAGGCGTATCTAAAGGATTTGAAAGAGGTTTGGAATTAGTCGGTGTCGGTTATCGTGCGGCTAAATCCGGAAACAAACTTGTTTTAAACGTTGGATACTCTCACCCTGTTGAGATTGTTCCTGAAGAGGGCATCGAAATCGAAGTTCCTTCTCAAACTAAAGTAGTTGTAAAAGGTACAGACAAAGAGCGTGTAGGAGCTATCGCTGCTAACATCCGCGCTGTACGTTCTCCAGAGCCTTACAAAGGTAAAGGAATCCGCTACGAAGGTGAAGTTGTTCGCCGTAAAGAAGGTAAATCTGCTAAGTAAGACCGCTTAAAGTGAAGAAAGGAGTGACCTAAGGATGATTACGAAAACTAGCAAAAATGCTGCTCGTCAAAAAAGACATGCCCGTGTTCGTGCTAAACTTTCAGGCACAGCTGAAAGACCTCGTCTGAATGTGTTCCGTTCAAACAAACACATTTATGCTCAAATCATCGATGATGTAAATGGTGTTACACTTGCTAGTGCCTCTACTCTCGATAAAGATTTGAACGTGGAAAGCACTGGTGACAGCGCTGCTGCTGCTAAAGTCGGTGAACTCGTTGCGAAACGCGCTTCTGAGAAAGGTGTTTCTGACGTAGTATTTGACCGCGGCGGATACTTATACCATGGACGTGTAAAAGCTCTGGCCGATGCAGCTCGTGAAGCCGGACTGAAATTTTAATAAAAAAAGGAGGGACACATGATTATGCGTCGTATTGACCCAAGCAAATTAGAGTTAGAAGAACGCTTAGTTACGGTTAACCGCGTAGCGAAAGTTGTTAAAGGTGGTCGTCGTTTCCGTTTCGCAGCTCTAGTCGTTGTCGGTGACAAAAACGGTCACGTAGGTTTCGGTACTGGTAAAGCACAAGAAGTACCTGAAGCAATCCGCAAAGCTGTTGAAGATGCGAAAAAGAATTTGATTGAAGTACCAATGGTTGGAACTACGATTCCACACGAAATCATCGGACGTTTCGGTGCAGGCAATATCTTGTTGAAACCTGCTTCTGAAGGTACTGGAGTTATCGCTGGAGGCCCTGTACGTGCGGTACTTGAGCTTGCTGGCGTTGCTGATATCCTTTCTAAGTCTTTAGGTTCTAACACACCGATCAACATGATCCGTGCAACACTTCAAGGTTTAAGTGAGCTTAAACGTGCCGAAGACGTTGCGAAGCTTCGTGGAAAATCTGTAGAAGAACTGTTAGGATAAGGAGGGAACATTAATGGCTAAATTAGAAATTACCCTCAAACGCAGTGTAATCGGTCGCCCGGAAGATCAGCGCGTTACTGTAAGAACACTTGGTTTAAAGAAAACAAACCAAACTGTCGTTCATGAAGATAACGCTGCGATCCGCGGTATGATTAATAAAGTTTCTCATCTAGTTTCTGTTAAAGAACAATAAAAATAAATTATAGGCTAAGGAGGTGTCCTAATGAAACTTCATGAATTAAAGCCTTCAGAAGGTTCACGTAAAGTACGCAATCGCGTAGGTCGTGGTATTGGTTCTGGTAACGGTAAAACAGCTGGTAAAGGTCACAAAGGTCAAAACGCTCGTTCTGGCGGCGGTGTACGCCCTGGATTCGAGGGGGGACAAATGCCTTTATTCCAACGTCTTCCTAAGCGCGGTTTTACAAACATCAACCGTAAGGAATACGCTATTGTGAACGTAGACAAATTGAACGGTTTTGCGGAAGGAACGGAAGTCACTCCTGAACTTCTTCTTGAGACTGGTGTTATTAGCAAACTTAATGCAGGAGTAAAGATTCTTGGCAACGGTAAATTAGAGAAAAAATTAACTGTAAAAGCCAATAAATTCTCTGCTTCTGCGAAAGAAGCTGTTGAAGCTGCTGGCGGTACAGCTGAGGTGATCTAACTTGTTTAAGACAATCTCCAACTTTATGCGTGTGAGTGATATTCGGAATAAAATCATTTTTACATTACTCATGCTTATCGTCTTTCGCATAGGTGCGTTTATCCCTGTGCCATATGTAAATGCTCAGGCGTTGCAGACACAAAGTTCGATGGGGGTTTTTGATCTCCTTAACACATTTGGCGGCGGTGCGCTTTATCAGTTCTCCATTTTTGCGATGGGAATTACGCCTTACATCACTGCTTCGATCATCATTCAGCTGCTTCAGATGGATGTTGTGCCGAAGTTTACCGAGTGGTCTAAGCAAGGTGAAGTCGGCCGCCGTAAATTAGCTCAGTTCACGAGATATTTTACGATTGTGCTTGGTTTTATCCAGGCATTAGGTATGTCTTACGGGTTTAACAACCTGGCAAACGGTATGCTGATTGAAAAATCCGGCATATCGACATATCTGATTATTGCTTTAGTACTCACTGGAGGAACTGCTTTTTTAATGTGGCTGGGAGAACAAATTACTTCCAATGGAGTAGGTAACGGAATTTCGATCATCATCTTCGCGGGGATTGTGGCTAGTATTCCGAAAACTGTTGGGCAGATTTATGAGACTCAATTTGTCGGCAGCAGCGATCAGCTGTTTATTCATATTGTAAAAATCGCTTTACTGGTGATTGCGATTTTGGCCGTTATTGTTGGTGTTATTTTCATTCAGCAGGCCGTACGCAAAATCGCGATTCAATATGCAAAAGGGCAAGGTCGTTCACCTGTTGGCGGAGGCCAGTCAACTCACCTTCCGCTTAAAGTGAATCCGGCAGGGGTTATTCCGGTAATCTTTGCGGTTGCGTTCCTTATTACGCCGCGTACTATCGCGTCATTTTTCGGAGAAAACGATGTGACAAAGTGGATTCAAGCCAACTTTGACAATACACATCCGGTGGGCATGACGGTTTATGTCGCATTAATTATCGCCTTTACGTACTTCTATGCTTTTGTGCAGGTAAACCCTGAACAAATGGCTGATAACCTTAAAAAACAGGGTGGCTATATCCCGGGGGTTCGTCCAGGGAAAATGACTCAAGATAGAATTACGAGCATTTTGTATCGACTTACGTTTGTGGGTTCTATATTCTTAGCCGTGATTTCCATTCTTCCTATCTTTTTCATTCAATTCGCTGGATTGCCTCAAAGTGCACAGATTGGCGGAACATCATTGTTAATTGTCGTCGGGGTAGCCTTGGAGACAATGAAGCAGCTGGAGAGCCAGTTAGTGAAACGTAATTACCGAGGATTTATGAAAAATTAGAGGACTGGTTTTAACCATTCCTCTAAATAAGAGAGGACGGGGGAAATCCGAATGAACTTAGTCTTAATGGGACTTCCTGGAGCCGGTAAAGGCACACAGGGAGAACGAATTGTTGAGGATTATGGGATACCTCATATCTCAACGGGAGATATGTTCCGTGCTGCTATGAAAGAAGAAACACCACTCGGACTCGAAGCAAAGTCTTATATTGATAAAGGCGAGCTCGTACCGGACGAAGTCACAATCGGCATTGTCAAAGAAAGACTAGGCAAAGATGATTGTGAAAGAGGTTTTCTTCTGGACGGATTTCCGCGAACAGTCGCTCAGGCTGAAGCTCTTGAAAACATTCTTGAGGAATACGGCAAGCCGATTGATTTTGTCATTAACATTAAAGTAGACAAAGACTCTTTAATGGAACGTTTGACTGGACGCAGAATTTGCAGTGTTTGCGGCACAACCTATCATTTGGTTTTCAATCCGCCGAAAACGCCGGGTGTTTGTGATAAAGACGGAGGAGACCTTTATCAACGGGCAGATGATAATGAGGAAACCGTCTCAAAACGGCTTGAGGTCAACATGAAGCAGACTCAGCCTTTACTCGATTTTTATTCTGAGAAAGGGTATCTTGTCAACGTCAATGGCCAGCAGGACATTAACGACGTGTACAAAGATGTGAAAGAGCTTCTTGGAGGATTGAGCAAATGATTATCTGTAAGACCCCTCGTGAGCTTAGCATCATGCGGGAAGCAGGGCGAATCGTGGCTTTGACTCATGAAGAGATGAAAAAGCACATTAAACCAGGAATCTCGACAAAAGAATTGGATCAAATTGCCGAACGTTTTATTGAGAAGCAGGGTGCAATCCCATCTTTTAAGGGGTATAATGGGTTTCGCGGGAGCATCTGTGTATCAGTTAATGAAGAACTCGTTCACGGAATTCCCGGTAAAAGGGTTTTGCGTGACGGTGACATTATCAGCATTGATATCGGTGCTAAATTAAATGGTTATCATGGTGACTCTGCTTGGACATATCCGGTAGGAAACATCAGTGATGATGATAAACGACTGCTGGAAGTGACAGAGGAGTCTTTATATAAAGGCTTGAAGGAAGCAAAACCAGGTGAACGTTTGTCGAATATTTCCCACGCAATACAAACGTATGTCGAAAATGAGCAGTTTTCAGTTGTTAGGGAGTATGTCGGACATGGTGTTGGTCAAGACTTGCATGAGGATCCGCAAATTCCTCATTACGGTCCGCCAAACAAAGGACCTAGGCTGAAGCCTGGTATGGTTCTCGCTATAGAACCGATGGTTAACGCTGGCAGCCGATATGTGAAAACATTGGCTGATAACTGGACGGTTGTAACGGTAGATGGGAAAAAGTGTGCTCATTTTGAACATACGATTGCGATTACGGAAACGGGTTTTGATATACTGACAAAAGTCTAGATGATGAAATGAATTCCATGACACATGTTTTTCATTCCGCACCTGGGCAGATTGTAGGTTTACAATTGGTCGGAAGAAAAACCGGCTAGCTGCTGTCATCGGAATGAAGACTCATCATCGTGTACTAAAGCAGACGGAGAAAAGCGTACATTTCATTCTCCTTAGAAAAAGAATATCAATCATTCACCCTTTATGATTGCGTATCTCCGGAAGTTCAGAACAGTATAAACGAAACAGGGCGTGTGACAAACGGATAACTGAGATTTTCTCTTTTGAAATTTGTCAGAGAGCAAGTTACTGATTTGAAGAAGGGAGAACACTTGAATGGCGAAAGACGATGTAATTGAAGTGGAAGGTACGATTGTCGAAACACTGCCAAACGCGATGTTCAAAGTTGAACTCGAAAATGGCCATACGGTTTTGGCTCACGTATCTGGTAAAATCCGCATGCACTTCATTCGCATTTTACCTGGAGACAAAGTTACGGTAGAATTATCTCCATATGACTTAACTCGTGGCAGGATTACGTACCGTTACAAATAAAGCACTCCGGAAACTGAAGGAGGTTGGAAACACATGAAAGTGAGACCATCAGTTAAACCAATCTGCGAGAAATGTAAAGTTATTCGCAGAAAAGGAAAAGTAATGGTGATCTGTGAAAATCCAAAGCATAAACAAAAACAAGGATAATTAATAAGGAGGTGCCCAGAGAATGGCTCGTATTGCTGGTGTAGATATCCCACGTGACAAACGTGTTGTTATTTCTTTAACATATGTCTTCGGAATTGGCCGCACAACGGCTCAGCAAGTCTTGAAAGAGGCTGGTGTTTCTGAAGATACTCGTGTGCGTGATCTTACTGAAGAAGAACTTGGTAAAATCCGTGATGTTATTGACAAACTGAAAGTAGAAGGTGACCTTCGCCGTGAAGTTTCTCTTAACATCAAGCGTCTGATCGAAATCGGAAGCTACCGCGGAATCCGCCATCGCAGAGGTTTGCCTGTTCGCGGACAAAACTCTAAAAACAATGCGCGTACTCGTAAAGGTCCGCGTCGTACTGTAGCTAACAAGAAAAAATAAGTAAGGGAGGTACCTAAACAATGGCTGCTGCTCGTAAACAAAACACGCGTAAACGTCGCGTGAAAAAGAATATTGAGTCAGGAATCGCTCATATTCGTTCAACTTTCAACAACACGATCGTTACGATCACTGATACTCATGGTAATGCTATTTCTTGGTCAAGTGCCGGAGCTCTAGGATTCAGAGGTTCTCGTAAATCGACTCCTTTTGCTGCGCAAATGGCTGCTGAAACAGCTGCTAAAGGTTCAATCGAACACGGACTTAAAACTCTTGAAGTAACTGTTAAAGGACCAGGTTCTGGCCGTGAAGCTGCAATCCGTGCTTTACAAGCTGCCGGACTTGAAGTTACAGCTATCAGAGACGTAACTCCTGTTCCTCATAATGGATGCCGTCCACCAAAACGTCGCCGCGTGTAATTTGTTTGTATAGATTTTGTGTCCCTGTCAATAATGGGTTATGATACAGTTATTTATGAAACGAATGCACCGACTCGTTGCCTGAGCACATACGGGACTAAACAATGGGGAATTTCGGATGGAATCTCATATGATTCTATTCGAGGTTTCGACGTTTTGAAGGAGGGTTTTAAGTAATGATCGAGATTGAAAAACCAAAAATCGAAACGGTTGAAATCAGCGACGATGCCAAATTTGGTAAGTTTGTCGTAGAGCCGCTTGAGCGTGGATATGGTACAACTCTGGGTAACTCCTTACGTCGTATCCTCTTATCCTCACTCCCTGGTGCCGCTGTAACATCGATCCAGATAGATGGTGTACTGCACGAATTCTCGACAATCGAAGGCGTTGTGGAAGATGTTACAACGATAATCTTGCACATTAAAAAGCTTGCATTGAAAATCTACTCTGATGAAGAGAAGACGCTTGAAATTGATGTACAGGGCGAAGGAACTGTCACAGCAGCTGATATTACACACGACAGCGATGTTGAAATCCTTAATCCGGATCTTCATATCGCGACTCTTGGTGAGAATGCGAGTTTCCGAGTTCGCCTTACTGCACAAAGAGGACGTGGGTATACACCTGCTGATTCGAACAAAAGAGACGATCAGCCAATCGGCGTGATTCCGATCGATTCAATCTTTACGCCAGTTTCTCGTTTATCTTATCAGGTAGAAAACACTCGTGTAGGCCAGGTTGCAAACTATGACAAACTTACACTTGATGTTTGGACTGACGGAAGCACTGGACCGAAGGAAGCAATTGCTCTCGGTTCAAAGATTTTAACTGAACACCTTAATATATTCGTCGGTTTAACTGACGAAGCTCAGCATGCTGAAATCATGGTTGAAAAAGAAGAGGACCAAAAAGAAAAAGTTCTTGAAATGACGATTGAGGAACTTGATCTTTCTGTCCGTTCTTACAACTGCTTGAAGCGTGCGGGCATTAACACGGTTCAAGAACTTGCGAACAAGACGGAAGAAGATATGATGAAAGTTCGCAACCTGGGACGCAAATCACTTGAAGAAGTGAAAGCGAAACTTGAAGAACTTGGACTCGGCCTTCGCAAAGACGATTGATCTAGTTTCCATGTGAACTAGGATTTTCGTGTGTTTTTTAATTAGAAACAGCATTCCATTAAAGGAGGGGACATCACATGTCATACAGAAAACTAGGACGTACGAGTTCACAGCGTAAAGCTATGCTTCGTGATCTTACAACAGATTTGATCATCAACGAAAGAATTGAAACAACTGAAACACGTGCGAAAGAACTTCGCTCTGTTGTTGAAAAGATGATCACTCTTGGTAAGCGCGGTGACTTGCATGCTCGTCGTCAAGCTGCTGCATACATTCGCAACGAGGTTGCTAATGAAGAAAATAACCAAGATGCACTTCAAAAATTATTCTCTGACATTGCAACTCGTTACGAGGAGCGCCAAGGCGGATACACACGTATTATGAAGCTTGGTCCTCGCCGTGGTGACGGTGCACCAATGGCAATCATCGAATTGGTTTAATCACATATTTTTGTGTATCTAAAGAAGGGCGGGACAGTTTCTAACTGGATCTATGCCCTTTTTTTAGATATCAGAACTTTTTATCATGAGACAGAAAAGCAGAGCTATAGCTGAGAGGAGGTCAGGCGCCCGTGGATCAAAAACAGCTTATATCCGTAAAAGACATTCTATTCCGCTACCGCAAAGATGCAGAAAGACCGGCGCTGGACGGTGTGAGTCTGGAGGTATATGAAGGAGAATGGCTTGCTATCGTAGGTCACAACGGTTCAGGGAAGTCGACTTTGGCCAGAGCGCTGAACGGGCTGATTTTGCCTGAGGCCGGAGAAATTGAAGTCGGCGGCATCAAGCTGACTGAGGATACCGTGTGGGATGTGCGAAAAAAAATAGGGATGGTCTTTCAGAATCCCGATAACCAATTTGTCGGAACGACTGTTCGCGATGATGTGGCTTTTGGTTTAGAAAACAATGGTGTTCCGCGCGAAGAAATGATTGAGAGAGTAGATTGGGCTGTCACACAAGTCAATATGCAGGATTTTCTTGATCAAGAGCCGCACCATCTCTCCGGAGGTCAAAAACAAAGAGTGGCGATCGCGGGAATTATTGCCGCGCGTCCTGATATTATGATTTTGGATGAAGCGACATCCATGCTTGACCCGATTGGGAGAGAAGAAGTCCTTGATACTGTCAGACGCTTAAAAGATCAGGGCATGGCCACCGTCATTTCGATAACACATGACCTGGAAGAAGCCGCAAGGGCGGACAGGATCATTGTGATGAACGGCGGCAGGAAATATGCAGAGGGCACGCCTGAAGAGATTTTTAAATTAAATGAAGACTTGGTTCGCATCGGTCTTGATTTGCCTTTCTCATTCCAGCTCAGCCTGCTTTTGAAAGAAAGCGGACTGGCGTTAACGAAAAACCATCTGACTCAGGAAGGGCTGGTGAATGAGCTGTGGACATTAAAATCAAAGATGTAGAACACCGCTATCAAATGAAGACACCGTTTGAACGGCTTGCTCTGTATGATATCAATGCCGTGATAAAAGAGGGCAGCTACGTTGCCGTCATCGGGCATACAGGGTCGGGCAAATCGACGCTCCTGCAGCATTTAAACGGTTTGCTGAAACCGACTAAAGGACAGCTTGAGCTCGGGAGCACGATTCTGGCAGCCGGTAAAAAAAATAAAGACCTTAAGACTTTGCGAAAAAAAGTCGGAATCGTTTTCCAATTTCCCGAACATCAGCTGTTTGAAGAGACTGTGCTGAAGGACATCGCATTCGGACCGATGAATTTCGGTGTAAAAAAAGAAGACGCTGAACGGAAAGCAAAAGAAATGCTGGGGCTTGTGGGCCTTCCGGAAGACATTTTGGATCGTTCACCGTTCGAGCTCAGCGGCGGCCAGATGCGCAGAGTGGCGATTGCCGGCGTTCTCGCGATGGAGCCGGAAGTGCTGGTTTTGGATGAACCGACGGCCGGTCTTGATCCGAGAGGGCGCCAGGACATTATGGACATGTTCTATGCGCTTCATCAGCGGGGAAACCTGACTACCGTTCTCGTCACCCACAGCATGGAGGACGCCGCCCGCTATGCTGACGAAATGATCGTCATGCACAAAGGAACCATTAAAGCGACGGGGAGTCCGCGTGACTTGTTTGTAAAAGGTGAAGAGATGGCCGAAATGGGACTGGATCTTCCTGAGTCGGTGAAGTTTCAGAGACGGCTTGAGGAGGCTCTCGGAGTTAAGTATGAAAAACCCATGCTGACCCTGCAGGATGCCGCGAGCGAAATTAAGGCTTTCTTTCAGGAGGAAAAGGACCAATGATGGACAGCATGATTATCGGAAAGTATGTTCCCGGATCATCGCTTATTCACCGATTGGACCCGCGAACAAAACTTGTCAGCATCTTTCTTTTTGTATGTATCGTTTTTTTGGCAAACAACGTACAAACGTATGCTTTGCTCGGTTTGTTTACATTCGGGGTGATCGCCTTAACACGAGTGCCGTTCAGCTTTTTGCTGAAAGGGCTTAAGCCGATTATCTGGATTGTGGCGTTTACCTTTTTATTACACATTTTCATGACGCATGAAGGATCTGTCATTTTTCAGCTTGGCTGGTTTAAAGTGTATGAGGGCGGACTTATACAGGGGATTTTTATCTCCCTCCGTTTCGTTTACCTTATCTTTATGACAACGCTGCTGACGCTGACAACAACGCCGATTGAAATAACGGATGGAATGGAGCAGCTCTTGAATCCTTTTAAAAAGGTGAAGCTGCCCGTACACGAACTCGCATTGATGATGTCGATATCATTGCGATTTATCCCGACATTGATGGAAGAGACAGATAAAATCATGAAGGCGCAAATGGCGAGGGGTGCGGACTTTACAAGCGGCCCGGTGAAAGACAGAATCAAAGCGGTTGTTCCGCTACTTGTCCCGCTGTTTGTCAGCGCCTTTAAACGCGCGGAAGAGCTTGCGGTCGCCATGGAGGCGAGAGGCTACCAGGGCGGTGAGGGGAGAACGAAATACAGAAAGCTCGTCTGGACCGGAAAGGATACCGGAGCCATTCTGCTCATCATCGTATTAGCCGTGTTATTGTTTTTCTTAAGAAGTTAGAGGTGCTGCTGAATGAGAGTGAAATGTACCATTGCTTATGACGGGCATTTATTTAACGGATATCAGGTTCAGCCTGGAAAGCGGACCGTTCAAAGTGAATTGGAAAAAGCGCTGGCCGTCATCCATAAAACGGACGGCAGGGTGCCTGTCATCTCATCGGGCCGCACGGACAGCGATGTTCATGCTGCCGGGCAGGTTATTCATTTTGATACGCCGCTGTCCATCCCGGCTGAGAAATGGCCGTTTGCGCTCAATGCCCTGCTGCCTGATGATATTGCCGTCAAAACAGCAGAGATTGCGGATGATGGGTTCCATGCACGATTTAGCGCAGTCCAAAAGGAATATCGCTACTTTGTATATACGGAGAAACACCCGGACGTATTTAAACGACATTACGCTTACCATTTTGCATATCAGCTTAATGTGCAGAAAATGAGGGAAGCTTCAAGGCACCTCATCGGGACACATGATTTCACAAGCTTTTGCGCGGCTGATACCGCGGTTCAGGATAAGGTCAGAACGATTTACGAGCTGGATTGGACTGAGACCGGAGACGGCCTGCAGATGCGGATCACCGGAAACGGTTTTCTCTATAATATGGTCAGAATCATTGCCGGAACGTTATTGGATACAGGAGCTGGAAAATTTTCTCCCGATGATGTAAAAGCAATGCTCGAAGCGAAGGATCGCGAAGCCGCGGGGCGCACCGCACCGGGGCACGGGCTGTATTTATGGAGCGTTTGCTATGACAACTAAACCAGGTGTAACATTTTCTTGACAGAGTCTGCATAAAGTTATAAGATATCATATGGTATGTATTTCAACCCCACGATAAGCCCCGGAACTTATTGTGTTGTGAAATAGAACGTAACAGAAGTTTATGAAAAAATGACAGATCATTTAGGAGGGAATTAAATGCGTACAACACCTATGGCTAACGCAAGTACTATTGAACGCAAGTGGTTAGTTGTTGATGCAGCAGGCAAGACTTTAGGACGTCTTTCTACAGAAGTTGCATCTATCCTTCGCGGGAAACACAAACCGACTTACACACCGCACGTTGATACTGGAGATCATGTGATCATCATCAACGCTGAAAAAATCGAGTTAACTGGTAAAAAGTTAACTGATAAAATCTACTACCGTCACACAATGCACCCAGGCGGTCTGAAATCAAGAACAGCTCTTGAAATGCGTACAAACTACCCTGAGAAAATGCTTGAACTTGCTATCAAAGGCATGCTTCCAAAAGGTTCTCTAGGTCGTCAAATGTTCAAGAAATTGAACGTATACCGTGGTTCTGAGCATCCACATGAAGCACAAAAACCTGAAGTTTACGAACTTCGCGGTTAATTAAAAAGGAGGTTACCAATTTGGCACAGGTTCAATATTACGGTACTGGCCGTCGTAAAAGTTCTGTAGCGCGTGTGCGCTTAGTTCCAGGAGAAGGTCGTATCGTCGTTAATAATCGTGAAATCAGCGAGCACATTCCATCTCCGGCTCTAATCGAAGATATCAAACAACCATTAGCTTTAACTGAAACAGCTGGTACTTATGATGTTTTAGTAAACGTACATGGAGGCGGCTTATCTGGTCAAGCTGGAGCAATCCGTCACGGTATCGCTCGTGCTTTGCTTGAAGCAGATCCAGAATACCGCGCAACACTTAAACGTGCTGGTCTTCTGACTCGTGACGCCCGTATGAAAGAACGTAAAAAATACGGTCTTAAAGGCGCTCGTCGTGCACCTCAGTTCTCAAAACGTTAATCGTTTTGGATGGCAAAAACCACAACTTCTTGGTTGTGGTTTTTTTGTATTTTTTTCTCATATCGAAGAGGTTATCCGATGTTTTTCTAGAATTGTTTGTTATACTCTATTCATTACCAATAAGGAGCGCAGTTATAATGAATAAGTTAGTCATACATAACAGCAAGGCATGGGATAAAAAAGTCGAAACAGGCAATGAATGGACGGTTGCGGTTGATTCTCATACAATTGGTGAAGCGAAAAAAGGCAATTGGAGCATCAGAATGACCCCCGAAAAAGATGTGCCGGCGGATTGGTTTCCGCCCATAGACGGTCTGAAGGTTCTTTGTCTTGCTTCAGGAGGAGGACAGCAAGGGCCGGTCCTTGCTGCTGCAGGAGCGGACGTCACCATCTTTGACAATTCGGAAAAACAGCTTGCGCAAGACAGAATGGTTGCCGAGCGGGACGATCTTACGCTTCGGACTGTCAAAGGCAGCATGAATGATCTGAGCTGTTTTGATGATGAGACATTTGATTTTATCGTGCACCCGGTATCGAATTGCTTTGTTGATACGGTTCTTCCGGTATGGAAAGAAGCTCATCGCGTATTGAAAAAAGGCGGGTCTTTAGTCTCCGGTTTTGTAAATCCCGTCGTGTTCTTATTTGATATGGATTTAGAGCAGGAAGGCGTACTAAAAGTAAAGTATTCCATTCCGTTTTCCGATGAAAAAGATCTGAGTAAGAAAAAGGTAAAGGAACTTATTGATAATCATGAAGCGCTTGAATTCGGCCATACGCTGGAGGATCAAATTAAAGGTCAGATTGACGCAGGCTTTATGGTTGCCGGTTTTTATGAGGACAAAGGCGGCCTCGTGCTGGATGAATACATTAATACATACTCCGTAACAAGAAGCATTAAAATATAAAAACGGCATCCCGTCAGAGGTGCTGTTTTTTTGCGGCTTTTTCCTGCGGACGGCTGATCACATTAGCCGAAACCGGTTCTATTCCAATTTCTCTGGCCCAAACCGACAGTTGTCCCATGTGGTGAATCTCATGCGCAAGGATGTGGCGGAGAATATCTTCTTTAGGAAAGGTTTGGTCCATCCAGTCCGGCTTAACAAGATCCGCCCCTTTGCGGGAGACCGCATGAATGACATCCTCCCGATACTGTTCAGACAGCTTTCTGAGATCCTGAATGCTCGTATAGCCAGACTCAGCGGGTAAAACATCATCTTTACCTAAAATGGCACGAGCCCAGCTGATCTCGACATCAATGATATGAAATAAAGTCCGCAAGATGCTCTCCATTCCGCCCGTCCGGGTTTTCGTCAGTTCCTCCCGGCTCAGCTTTTCACATATCATAAACCACTCGTCACGCACCGTCCAATTGTATTGAAACAGCTTTTTCATCACGTCACCTCAGCTCTTTATTCTTCCATTTAACATGAAACTCCTTCATTTGGGAGGATTTCCACTATCAACAAAGCATGCTTTTTCCCTTTTCCTTTCAAAATAACAGTAAAAAGGAGCGTGGCTGGCAATGGCAGAAGTATTATCTTTTTCAGACGTGAAACGGCAGAAGGATTTTGAGCTTGAGAAGAGTTTACTAAAGGAGCTGTCACTGACGCAGATCATTCAGTCCGTAAAAGCATGTCTTACCCCTTTGTTTCCCTTTCTTCAAGACGAAAACGGCATTCTGAGTGAAGGATGCATAGATTTTGCAATTGAAGCGTATTTATTAGGCGGCCGGTTCGGCGTCTTTGGCTATTATGGTGAGTCTTTGCAGAGGGCAAACGCCCGTTCGGCTGAAGAAGAGGAAGAACTGACGGCCGATTTTTTTGAATATCTTTGCAATTGGACGCATGAGCAATATTCTTCCGTTGAACAAAAAGAAATCTATGAAGCGTCCTGCCGGTTTATCAACAGCTGGTGGACGGAAGGATTTCTGCAAAGGGAAAAACAATGTAAGCTCCGCATGAGGTAATCATAATTTCCTCCCTTGTCCCATACTTATTAATAACGGGGACAAGCGGGAGGGAAAGCTATGACAAAAAAGCTGAAATGGCTCGGTTTTTTACTTGGCTTTATCATATTATTGTGTTTATTCCGGTTTCAATTCCATAATGATGATTCCTGGCGGCCGTGGAGCCTGCCGCTGAGCGGGAAAATCATCTATCTCGATCCGGGGCACGGCGGGCCGGACGGAGGCGCCACGGGAGGCAGTCACCTTGAAAAGGACATTACTCTCGAAGTGGCCTCCAGGGTCAGAGACTATTTGCAGGAGCAGGGAGCTTTGGTTATTATGACGCGGGAGACGGATACTGATTTAGCTCCTGAAGGGACGAGAGGCTACAGCCGACGCAAAGCGGAAGATCTGAGAAAGCGCGTGGAGATCATCAACCGTTCAGAGGCGGAGCTTTATATCAGCATTCATCTGAACGCCATACCGTCACCGAGATGGAGCGGCGCCCAAAGTTTCTACTATGGAAAATACGAAGAGAATGAAAAAGTGGCCAAATATATACAGGATGAATTGAGAATCAATTTGGAGAATACAACGAGAAAGGCAAAACGGATACACGGCATTTACTTAATGCAGAATGTAACCAAACCGGGCGCGCTGGTGGAAATCGGATTTCTGTCCAATCCCGCGGAAGCGAAAAGGCTCGGCCAGCCTAAATATCAGGACAAAATCGCTTCTTCCGTGTATAAGGGCGTGTTGAGATATTTTACAGAGAAAGGAGACCCTCCCGAGTAAGGAGGGTTTTTCGCCGATTCTGCGTTTAATATATGGTATAATACCATTTGTAAACGAATACACAAAGGGTGAGGGTTCGATGATAAGAGAAGATGAAGTAAGAAATATAGTCGGAAACATGCGCGAACCTTTTCTTCATAGACCGCTGGGAGAATTGGATGCCATTAAAGAAGTAAAGGTCAAGCCGGAAAAACGGCATGTCAGTGTAAAAATTGCATTGGCAAAAACGGGGACGGCTGAACAGATGGGCATTCAGCAGGAAATCGTATCCGTTTTGAAAGAAGCGGGTGCGGAAACTGTCGGACTGCGGTTTGAAGAGCTGCCGGAAGAAACATTGGCAAAATTCAGCCGGCCTGCTGCTGAAAGCGAAACTCTGCTGAATAGGAAACATCCGCCGGTCTTTCTTGCGGTGGCAAGCGGAAAAGGCGGTGTCGGCAAATCAACGGTTTCCGTCAACCTGGCCATTTCTCTTGCGCGGCTCGGCAAAAAAGTCGGCTTGATCGACGCGGATATATACGGATTCAGCGTGCCGGACATGATGGGTATTACAGTTCGCCCGACAGTTGAAGGAGAAAAACTGCTTCCTGTCGAAAGATTTGGAGTAAAGGTTATGTCGATGGGCTTTTTCGTCGAAGAAAACGCTCCGGTTGTGTGGAGAGGGCCGATGCTGGGCAAGATGCTGAATAACTTCTTCCATGAGGTTGACTGGGGAGAGGTTGACTATATCGTTCTCGATCTGCCGCCCGGCACGGGTGATGTGGCGCTCGATGTACACACGATGCTTCCGAGCTGCAAAGAGATTATCGTATCAACGCCGCACCCTACAGCCGCATTTGTAGCGGCGAGAGCGGGTTCTATGGCGATTAAGACCGATCATGAAGTTGTAGGGGTCATTGAAAATATGGCTTATTATGAAAGTGCAAAAACCGGCGAGAGAGAATATGTGTTCGGTCAAGGCGGGGGAGACAAGCTTGCAGAGGAATTGCAGGTGCCGCTGCTTGGCAGAATTCCTTTAAAACAGCCTGATTGGGACAAGGACCAGTTTGCGCCTTCTGTCTATGACAGAAGTCATCCGATCGGGGAAATTTATATGGGAATCGCCCAGAAAGTCATTGAAAAAACAGCTGAATAAAAAAGGGGCCGGGATCAACACGGCCCGGCCTTTTATTGGCTTTCTTTTTCAGAGCTTGAAGCCGCTTTTTTCAATTCATCCTCGAATTGCTTTTTGAAAAGCGGGCTGGAAAGTGTCTCTGTAATTACATCTTCTAAGTAACTGCGGAACTTTTGGCTTTTCACCAGCTCATAGTATTTTTTATCCATGCCGGGGTCCTGCATGATCTGCATAAAACTTTTCTGATAATCAGGGTCTTTCATCAGTTTTTTTATGATTTTTTCGTGCTCGGGCTGAAGCGTTTTTGCAAAGCTCTCGGCGAACTTTGAGTCTTCAAAGATGGTTTTCCAGAACTCCGCCCCTTTTTTAGAGGTGAGGGTTTTCTCTATTGTGCCTTTAATGGCATTTTGATCAATCACCAATGCCTCATTCATCGCATCATCATTTAATATTTCCTTAATTGCTTTTTTTCCATCATCTGTCTTTAATATATCAACAACCATTTTTTTAGTCTGGTCATAATCCATATCCGCTGCTTGGTCTTTTGGAGCACAAGCTGTTACAGATAATACAACAAAACAGCTTATCAATAGCGTTCTGGCTTTTGACATGCATAAGCTCCTTCCTTACTTGTACTTATTTTTAATATGATTCATCGGAATGGATTTATACATAACAAAATATCGCTGAACGCGATTGTCAGGGGGATGAATAAGAGATGAAAAGCCGCGGGCTTGTTCGATTTTTCTTTTCGATTTTAGCTGTGGGCGCTCTTATTACAAGCGTCGTGGGATTTGCACTGAAGTGGGGGGAGTACAAGGGGTTCTTTCTGAATTTTGAGGCCGGTCAGATTTTCTCCGTTCTGATCTGGTTTATCGGGGTAGGCATGATTTTCAGTGTGATCAGCCAGATGGGATTCTTCGTCTTTCTGACGGTGCACCGGTTTGCCCTTGAAATTCTCAGATCAAACTCGCTTTGGAATCTGCTTCAGCTGTTTATCATTCTGTTTGTCGCTTTTGATTTAATGTACGTCAGATTTTTGTTTTTCGGTGAGCGGGATGACTCGATTGCGGGGTTTGTCTGGCTGCCGCTGGCTCTGCTTGCCGTCGGCCTGTTGACGGCGTATATAAAACAAAAGCAGTCCTCAAAAAATACGTTCGTTTCATCATTATTTTTAATGGTCGTTATTACGGCGCTTGAATGGGTTCCTGCGCTAAGAGTGAATAATGAGGACTGGCTTTATTTGATGCTGATTCCGCTGATGGGCTGCAATGCGTTTCAGCTGTTAATGCTGCCGAAGTTTGCCCAGAGGTAGTTATTTCACTTCTGATGACTTGACGTCAGTATTTGCGATCAGGTCGCCGACTGTCACGTTTTTCAGTCCTTTTTGCTTTAAATTGTGAATGATGGCGGGGAGCGCTTCTTCGGTCTGTGTTGCTGAATCAGAGGCGTGCAGCAGGACAATGTCGCCGCCTTTTATATGACTGTTTACATTTTCAATGATTTTATCAGGACCGGGATTTGTCCAATCCTGCGAGTTAACGCTGTAATGAACCACTGAATAGCGGTACTGCTGTGCAATGGTAAGAACCTTTTTATTAAATTGTCCGGTCGGCGGGCGGAGTAAATGAACATTCTTCACACCCAGCTTTTTAAATGCGGTCTGGGCCCGGAGGATATCTTTTTTTATTTCATTGTCCTCTAGGTTGGTATAATTCTTATACGCATATCCCATGCTGCCGATTTGATGTCCGTCTTTTACCATACGTTCAACTGTGTCCGGGTGCCGTTCCGCCCAAGAAGCTGACAGAAAAAAAGTGGCGTTTTTAATACCGTTTGCTTTTAGCGCGTTCAGAATCGGAACCGCTTTTTCGTCGCCCCAGCTGATATCGAATGTTAATGCGACTTCGCCCGCTTTCGTTTCCCCTTTTGAAATAGCCTTCGGGCCGCTATCAGTTAAAAATACAGGAAGGGGGACGGCTCTCTGTATATAAAAAAAGCTGGCTGCTGCAAATGCGGCAATGATAATAATAAGCAGCTGTTTTATCCTTCTGATGTGCCACACGTAGAAGTGGTTCACTGATGACGCCTCCTTATCTTGTCCATGCTTGATTACATCGTATGCCGCGGCGGAGATGAATATAACGAAATACGTTTCAAAAAAAACGAAAAAAATACTTGCTAAATTCAGCCGATGCATGGTATATTATTAAACGTCGCTGATGGACAGCAGACAACAACAAAAAGCTTCGGAAACAACTTAAAAAAAGTTGTTGACATAAAAGAAGCTGGGTGGTAAGATAATAAAGCTGCTTCAACAAGCGGTAATGATCTTTGAAAACTAAACAAGACAAAACGTACCTGTTAATTCAAAGTTTTAAATAAATCGCACAGCGATGTGCGTAGTCAGTCAAACTACTTTATCGGAGAGTTTGATCCTGGCTCAGGACG
>NZ_JBSJQE010000007.1:0-55457 GCF_053663335.1 Bacillus sp. YH3-2-B2
GCCTTGGTGAGCCGTTACCTCACCAACTAGCTAATGCGCCGCGGGTCCATCTGTAAGTGGTAGCCGAAGCCACCTTTTATGTCTGAACCATGCGGTTCAAACAACCATCCGGTATTAGCCCCGGTTTCCCGGAGTTATCCCAGTCTCACAGGCAGGTTACCCACGTGTTACTCACCCGTCCGCCGCTAACATCAGGGAGCAAGCTCCCATCTGCCCGCTCGACTTGCATGTATTAGGCACGCCGCCAGCGTTCGTCCTGAGCCAGGATCAAACTCTCCGATAAAGTGTTTGACTGACTACGCACATCGCTGTACGATTTATTTAAAACTTTGAATTAACAGGTACGTTTTGTCTTGTTTAGTTTTCAAAGATCATTTTGTCTTTCGTTCAAGCGACTTTATTATTATATCTTATCAACCTCTTGAAGTCAACAACTTTTTTTGAATTTCCTTTTTCGTCAGCGCCTTGTTTAGCGGCAACGAATAATAATATACCACCTCACAAATAATAGTGCAATAGTTTTTTAAAAGAAAATCAAAAAAGTTTTACGAGCGGCTTGTTTCTAAAAAAGCGCCGTACTGCGATAAGCAGAAACGGCGCCTTCCCTTTTATTAGCGTTGTCTCATTTGAGGGAATAATAAAACGTCTCTGATAGACGGAGCATTTGTTAACAGCATGACAAGGCGGTCGATACCGATACCCAATCCCCCGGTCGGCGGCATGCCGTATTCAAGAGCTTCAACGAAGTCTTCATCCATCATATGCGCTTCATCGTTTCCTTCTTCTCTTTCTTTTAATTGCGCTTCAAAGCGTTCCCTCTGGTCAATAGGGTCATTCAGCTCCGTAAACGCATTAGCGTGCTCACGGCCGACGATAAACAGCTCAAAACGGTCTGTAAAGCGAGGATCCTCCGGATTTTTCTTAGCAAGAGGAGAAATCTCTACAGGGTGGCCGTAAATAAATGTAGGCTGAATGAGTGTTTCTTCAATTTTTTGTTCGAAGAATTCATTGATGATATGACCCACCGTCATTGAGTTTGTGATCTCGATACCATGCTCTTTTGCATGACCGCGCGCTTCTTCAACAGTCATCTCATTCCAGAAATCTACGCCTGTCGCTTCTTTGACCGCATCTACCATGTGGAGTCGTTTCCACTCAGGTTTCAGATCAATCTGCTCTTCGCCGTACTGGATTGTGGTGCTTCCAAGCACTTCCTGCGCAATATGTGCTACGAGGTTTTCCGTAAGACTCATAATATCTTTATAATCGGCGTACGCTTCATACAGCTCGATCATCGTGAATTCAGGGTTATGGCGTGTAGAAACACCTTCGTTACGGAACACGCGGCCGATTTCGTAGACTTTTTCCAATCCGCCGACAATCAGGCGTTTCAGATGCAGTTCAATCGCAATACGCATATAAAGAGGCATGTCTAGCGCGTTATGGTGCGTGATGAACGGGCGTGCAGACGCTCCTCCCGGTATGCTGTGCATCGTAGGTGTTTCAACTTCTAAGTATCCATGGTCATCTAAGTATCTTCTCATCGCTTGGATGATTTTGCTGCGTGTGATAAACGTTTGTTTGCTGTCAGGGTTTACGATGAGATCGAGATAGCGCTGGCGGTAACGCTGTTCAACATCTTTTAACCCATGATATTTATCAGGAAGAGGACGCAGTGCTTTTGTCAGCAGTTCAAAAGATGTCGCTTTGACAGAAAGCTCGCCTACGTTTGTTTTGAAAACTTTCCCGGTGATGCCGATAACGTCTCCGAGGTCTGAAGATTTAAAGATTTCATATTGTTCTTCGCCGACACTGTCTTTTCTTACGTAAATTTGAATTTGACCTTCTAAGTCCTGCAGATGCGCAAAGCCGGCTTTCCCTTTTCCGCGCTTTGTCATCATACGGCCTGCAATGGTCACTTCGATCGCTTTTTCTTCCAGTTCTTCTTTAGAAAGCTCCTGGTAGGCTTCAATGATTTGTTGAGATTGATGCGTTCTCTCGAAACGTTCGCCGAAAGGGTCAATGCCGTTTTCTCTCAGCTGGTTCATTTTATCTCGTCTGACTTGCAGCTGGTCGTTCAATTCCTCATGATTTTGCTCTTCTTGACTCATTGGTATCACTCCGTTACATTTTGATTTCACGAAAAAGCAGAAAAACTGCCAGCGGTAAGCTGGCAGTGAGCAGCAATAGAGGGTGTATATTAACCTACTTTTGCATCTTGAAGCTCTTTTGCCTCTGCTTCGGCGGTAAATGCATCTAAAAGCTGCACAAATTCTTCACGCGTCTCACATTGGTTAATTTCATTGCGTACATTCGCATTGCCTCTGACACCTTTCAGATACCAGGCAGCGTGTTTTCTCATTTCTCTGACTGCCACATTTTCGCCTTTTAACTTAATCAGGCGGTCTAAGTGCAGTTTGCATACCGACATTTTTTCACGGACTTTCGGCTCGTCTTTTAACTCACCGGTTTCAAGGTACTGCACCGTACGGTAAATCATCCACGGGTTGCCGAGTGCGGCCCGGCCGATCATGACGCCGTCAACTCCTGTTTCCTCAAGCATGCGTTTCGCGTCCTGAGGCGTTTTGACATCACCGTTTCCGATGACGGGAATGGAGACGGATTGCTTCACTTCTTTAATGATATCCCAGTTCGCAGTGCCTTCATACATTTGCACTCTTGTGCGGCCGTGAAGGGCAACGGCTTTTCCGCCGGCACGTTCAACGGCTTGGGCGTTTTTCACCGCATAAATGTGATCTTCATCCCAACCCATTCTCATCTTCACTGTAACCGGCTTATCAACAGCATCTACTACTGCGGATACCATTTCATAAATCTTATCAGGATCGAGAAGCCATTTGGCGCCCGCATCACATTTTGTAATCTTTGGTACGGGACATCCCATGTTAATATCAATAATATCAGCAGTCGTGTTTTGATCTACAAACTTCGCCGCTTCCACAAGGGTTTCCTTTTTTCCTCCAAAAATCTGAAGGCTGAGCGGTTTTTCACGTTCATCAATGTAAAGCATCCCCATTGTTCTTGCGTTGTTGTAAAGGATCGCTTTGTCACTGACCATTTCAGCGCATACCAATCCGGCTCCGAATTCCTTTACAGTCAATCTGAACGCTGAGTTGCAGACACCGGCCATAGGGGCAAGCACAACCCGGTTTTTCAATTGAATATCACCGATTTTAAACATTTTTCCCCTCCTTTCATTTGTCTATTTTTCAGGCGGGGCCAATTCGTCCGCACTTATATTTAAAACATCTGCCGCATCTTGAATGATGGCATCTGACGGCAATCGGTTTCCCCGTTCAATTTCACCGACAATAGAAACTGATATACCTAATGCTTTTGCAAATCCTTCTTGAGTATAACCTTTCAGCTTTCTGAATGCACGAATTCGCCTACCCCAGATTTCTGCTTCCATACTCTTACACCTTCTTGGTTTGTTTCAGCGCTTATCGTGATATGATCCGCCTGCGGACATATTTCTTTTAACGGCGCAAGGACAAATAAGCGCTCATACATTCTCGGATGCGGAACAATCAGCCGCTCTGTTTCAATATTTTCACGATTATACAGCAAAATGTCAAGGTCTGCCGTCCGCGGTCCCCAGCGAATCTCTCTCGTTCTGCCTAATTCAGCTTCAATGCTCTGCGTTACATCTAGAAGTTCAAAAGGAGATAACGACGTTTTCACTTCAACCGCCATATTGAGAAACTGATCCTGATCCTCATAACCGACGGGATCTGTTTCATATATAGAGGATACCTTTGACACCGTCACGCCATCATGCCGGGTGAGCATGGCCACTGCCTGACGCAAATAATGTTCACGGTCGCCCATATTGGAGCCGAGGCCGATATATGCCGTATTGTTCATGATTTCTTTCTCGTCATTTCTATGGCTACTGATTTATAATGGCCGGGAATCGGCGGGTCAGGCTTAACAACCTTTACCGTACATTGCTGCACCGGCTCAAATTTCTCAAGGACGGTGTCTGCGATCCGTTCCGCAAGGGTCTCGACCAAATTAACGGGCTCGCCCTCAACGATGCCGCGGCAGACACTGTACAATTCCGCATAGTTAATGGTATAAGAAAGGTCATCCGTTTTTCCCGCTTTGCTCAAATCCAGTTCGGCAGTCAGGTCTACTTTGAAGCGCTGGCCGAGTTTGTTTTCTTCCTCGAACACGCCGTGATATCCGTAAAACTCCATACCTTCCACATATACTTTATCCATAATGCGCGCCTCCTTTGTTCAGCATAGCATCCATCATCTTAGTCATTCTTGCGATCTCTTTGACATCGTGCACCCTCACAATGTCGCAGCCTTTTTGGACGCCAAGGCATACTGTTGCTCCCGTTCCCTCGGCACGTTCTTCAGGGGGAAGGTCAAGCACACGGCCGATGAACCTTTTTCTCGATGTCGCCAGGAGCAGCGGATACCCTAACCCGCTGAACACCTCCAGCTTGTTCATGACAGCCAGATTGTCCTCATAGTTTTTCGCAAAGCCGATCCCCGGATCCAGAATCATGTTTTCATCTGTGACGCCGGCTTCTGCGGCAATTTTTACGCTTTCCATCAAGTCTGCAAGCATATCAGGAATAAGATCGTTATAGTTTCTTTCCATACGATTATGCATTAAGATAATCGGAACTCCGTGTGCGGCGGCTACTGACGCCATGTCAGGGTCACCTTTCGCCCCCCAGATGTCATTAAGGATAGAGGCTCCTGCTTTGACCGCTTCGTCTGCCACGGACGCTTTGTACGTATCGATTGAAAGAGGAATGTCCAGCTCGCTTGTAATCCGTTCTATGACGGGGATGACTCGTGACATTTCCTCATCAGCCGAAACGAGTGATGCGCCGGGCCTTGTCGATTCGCCGCCGATATCTATGATATGCGCCCCTTCTTCAGCCATCTTCGCCGCATGCAGAAGCGCCCTTTCCGTACTGTCGTATTTGCCGCCGTCAGAGAAGGAGTCTGGCGTTACATTTAATATCCCCATAACGAGCGTCTTCTCTTTATAGGACAGAGCGCCTTTTTTTGTATGAATCAGTTTAGGCTGTTCAATTGTTTGCTGCGCCATTTTGTTCCTCCTCCTGTACATTCATTTTGTTTATTTCCTGCTGATACTGCTTACGGAGCAATTGCACCGTTTTTCCGCTCATTCCGGGCAGCGGCACTTCCTCTATTTTAGAAAACGGGATGATTTCAAGCACGGAGTTTGTCAACCATGCTTCATCCGCTTCAAGCATTGATTGAAAACGGAATCGGCCTTCGGTGACTTTTGTCCCCTGCCGTTTCAATTCATCAATGACAAACTGTCTTGTTACACCGTCGAGAATTCCCGTATCCAAAGATGGCGTAAAGACCTTGTCTCCTTTTCGCCAAAACACGTTGGAGACAATGCCTTCCGCGACATCTCCTTCTCCGGTCAGGAAAATCCCTTCAAGATTGGGATCATTCCCGATCTCCCGTTTAGCGTACATGTTGTTTAAATAGTGATGGGATTTTAACCGGAAAGATCCTTCAGGCGTATTTCTCCGGACAGAGAGAAGCCTGCCTTCTTTTTGAATAGGCAGAGTTTCCGGATTGAGCCGGTTGACGAAACAAAGAACGGTCGGCTTTTCATAAGTCTGCGCGGCAAATCCCTTATCGCTGACGCCTGCCGAGATGTTAAGCCGGACACGCGCGCTGCCGTCCTTTATGTCACTGAGAAGCAACAGTCTCCGAAGCATATCAAGCAGCTCCTGTTTGTTCACCTCATATGCAATCTGCAGATCCCGAAGCGCCCTGTTGAGTCTGGCGACATGCGCATCCGGCAGAAACGGCCGGCCGCTGTAAAGCCTGAACGTTTCGAACGCGCCGATCCCGTACAGATAACCATGGTCAAAAGGAGAAAGCGCCGCTTCTTTCTCCTCTATATATTGACCATTCAAATATATAATCACACCGACACTTCCTTTTTGCGGTGTGTCTCTATAAAGTTTCTGAGCATCTCTTTGCCGAAGGAGGTCATGATGGATTCCGGATGGAACTGAACACCTTCAACAGGCAGCTCATTATGGCGGATTGCCATAATTTCTCCTTCTTTGGTTTGAGCGGATACCGTAAAACAATCCGGCAGCGTGTCCGCTTTGACAATAAGTGAATGGTACCGGGTGGCGACCAGCGGATTTTGCAGGCCGTTAAAAATCGTCTGTCCGTCATGCATAACTTCTGACGTTTTGCCGTGCATGAGCCGCTCTGCTCTGACGACATCGCCGCCGAATACTTGCGCAATCGACTGATGCCCGAGACATACGCCGAAAATAGGAATACTGCCGGCAAAATGTTTGATGGCTTCGAGGCTGATCCCCGCTTCATCAGGACTGCACGGCCCGGGAGAAATCATTAAGAAGTCCGGACCCAGCTCTTCAATCTGCTCAATCGTAATCTCGTCATTCCGTCTGACGATCAGTTCCTCCCCGAGCTCACCCAAATATTGAACCAAGTTGTACGTAAATGAATCATAATTGTCAATCATTAAAATCATCTCTGCTCACCTCGTCTGATTTTTTGTCTCTTCTTCGCTCAGCTCTAACGCCTTTTTCATCGCAAAAGCTTTTTTGAACGATTCCTTGTATTCATGCTTCGGAACCGAATCAATAACCACTCCTGCTCCGGACTGCATAAAAGCATGTCCGCCGGCTGCATAGATCGTCCGGATCACAATGTTAAACTGCAAATCTCCGTTGAATCCGAACCAGCCTATAGATCCAGTATAAAGCCCCCGTCTTGTCGGCTCAAGCTCTTCTATAATTTCCATCGTTCTCACTTTGGGCGCTCCCGTGATGGTGCCCCCCGGGAACACCGCATGAATAATGTCTGTCGCGTCATATCCGTCCTGCAGCTCTCCCTGTACGTTTGACACGATATGCATGACGTGGGAATATTTTTCGATCGCCATAAACTCGTTAACCCGCACGGAGCCGTAGCGCGATACGCGCCCGAGGTCATTACGCTCAAGATCAACAAGCATGACGTGTTCCGCACGTTCTTTTTCGTTGTGAATTAATTCATCAGCCAAAGCCTTGTCTTCAGCATCGTCTTTTCCTCTTGAACGCGTACCCGCGATCGGTCTCGTTTCAAGCTTCTTCCCCTTCTTTGTCACCAATAGCTCCGGCGACCCGCATATCACTTGAAACCCCGGTGTCTCGAGATAGGCCATGTAAGGAGACGGATTGACGTTTCTCAAGTGTTTATACACCTCATACGGATGAACGGATAAAGACTGAGACTGCCTGATGGACAAATTAACCTGGAACACATCGCCGCTCGCGATATATTGTTTAATTTGTTCTACAGCCTGTGAAAATCCTTCCTCAGTGAACGGAGCGGCGTACGATCCGTCCCCATTCCGATTCAGCGGTGAAAAAGGCTCGTCCGCCGTTTGGAGGGAACACCACATGTCCTCTAAGCCGGACAGCTTTTCTTTTGCAAGATCCGCTTCTTCCGCTTCAGTATGGGTAATGAGCCATAACGCCTCTTCCTCATGGTCATAAACGGCCACATCATCAAAAACAAGAAAGTAAATATCGGGTGTTTCCAGATCATCTAACGACAGCATCTTAAAATTCTCAATATATCGGGCATAGTCGTAACTGATAAAACCAATCGCACCGCCCTGAAAGTCCGGAAACTCAACGTTTGTTTCCGTTCCGAGCGTTCCAAACCATTCATGAAAGGCCCGCAGCGGGTCACCTTCTTTAAACAGTGTTTCTCCCTCATGCTTGATCGTTGTAATTCCGTCTTTCCCTCTGACGGACGCAATCGGATCTAGACCGGCTATACTGAATCTTCCCCCTCTCGCGCTTTCGAGCAGAACATGCCGTTTTCTCGATTTCGAAAGGTTTTCATATCGCTGTAAAAATGCTTGTTTCGTAAAAGGTATTTTTCTTCCTGCCGGTCTGCGTTGTGCCATCATATCAATCCTCTGCTTCGTTTTACTGTAGTTTTATTTTAAAGCAATCACACTGGTGAAAAAAGTGAATTTCACTTCCAACCATAAAATTCGAAACGTTTTTTGGATTTTCGATACTTCAGGCACAAAAAAACTCCCGGATATAGCCGGGAGCCGTGTGTATGTCTCTATTCAAACTGATAAAGCGGTGTGCTTAAGTAACGTTCTCCGTTACTAGGGATGATCGCAAGCACTTTCTTGCCTTTCCCGAGTTTTTTCGCGATTTCCAGTGCCGCGTAAATGGCCGCTCCGGAAGAAATACCGCCGAGAATCCCTTCTTCTTTTGCCGTTTTACGGGCATATTCAAATGCATCCTCGTTTTTGACGGGAATGATTTGATCATAGATGTCCGTATTCAATGTTTCAGGGACAAATCCCGCTCCGATACCCTGAATTTTATGCGGACCCGGTTTTCCGCCGGAAAGAACTGGAGAATCCGCCGGCTCTACCGCATAGATTTTGATGGATGGATATGCTTCTTTCAGCACTTCGCCCGCTCCCGTGATGGTTCCGCCGGTACCGATTCCGGCCACGAACGCATCAAGCTGGTCGTCACCAAACTGTTCTACGATTTCTTTCCCCGTCGTTTGGCGGTGAATTTCCGGGTTTGCCGCATTGTTGAATTGCTGAGGCACAAAGTATCCGTGTTCCTCCGCAAGTTCTTCCGCCTTTTTAATGGCGCCCTTCATTCCTTCTGCGCCGGGAGTCAGCACAAGCTCCGCTCCGTATGCGCGCAGCAGATTGCGTCGTTCCATACTCATTGTATCAGGCATAACAAGAATGGCTCTGAGACCTTTAGCCGCTGCCACCATCGCAAGACCGATCCCTGTATTTCCGCTTGTCGGTTCAATGATTGTGTCGCCGGCTTTTAATTTTCCTTCTTTTTCAGCCGCTTCAATCATCGCCGCTCCGATACGGTCTTTTACGCTGCTGCCCGGATTCATGTATTCAAGCTTCAGATATACATCTGCACTGTTTTCATCCGTCAGGCGATTCAATTTCACAATAGGAGTATTTCCGATTAGTTCAGTAATAGAATTTGCAATACGCACCATGTTGGCCACCTCAATTTCCGACTAAATTTATTGGTATTATAAATATAAGTTATCAATTTCAAAATTTTTTGTCAATCATTTAGTTCTTTTTTCCCCGTAGAACCAAGAGACCCCCGCCTCTTTCCACAGCGTTTTGACTGTCGCCTTGTCACCTAATTGATCCATCGCGATCTGGCGTCTGATTTGACTCTTCACTTCATTGTATGAGAAAGTTCTCGCTTTAAGCTTTTCTTTCAGCTGAATGACGGCATATCCTGAAGAAACTTTAATCGGTTCAGCGGACCATTCATCTTCTTTGAGATTTTTAGCTTCTGTGATATATGCCTGCGGGATATTTTCCTGGTTTTCTGTCACAAAGCCGAGGTCTCCGCCGTACTGAGACGTGTATCTGTCCGTGGAACGCTCAGCGGCGACGGCTTCAAAGCTGGAACCGCCTTTCAAATCAGCAAGCACCCTGTCCGCCTCTTCCTTGTTTTTGACGACAATGTGCCTGATTCTGTAGGAATCATCGAAATGGTACAGTTCTTTATTTTTATTATAAAATGATTGCATTTCCTTATCCGATATATCGATGTCCTTCGTCAGCAGTTCTTCAAGAAGAATGTTGTAGCGGATCTGGTCTCTCCATTCTTTTTCGGTAATATGGCTGTCTTCATAAAATGAATTATTCACCGCTTTGATTAAAAGAAATTCCCGCTCCAATTCGCTGTTTGAAACTGTGAGTTTATTCTTTTTCGCAAGTTCTTCCACTACTTGTGCATTAATCATGTCTTCCAGAGTTGATTTTCCGTACTCGTCCTCCATCTTTTTCATCCAGTCCTGCCGTGTGATATGTTTATCACCGATTGTCGCGATGGATTCTTCAGATGACCCTGTGGCTTGGGATTTTGTTAACTTATACGCCACTGTCACACTGCATACCAACAGCGCCGCTACAATAATCGTCAAAAGTGTTCTCGATTTCAAAATCTACCCCATCCCTTTTATAAAATAGAACAACCCGCTAAAGAGCTAGCGGGTTGTTTCGTCACGAAGCTCTTCCAGTTCTTCTTTTGTAAATAAATATTTCTCATTACAAAAATGGCAAACCGCTTCGGCTTTTCCGTCTTCTTCTATCATATCTTGTATTTCTTTTTTGCCTAGTCCTAAAATGGCCGTTTCGAATCGATCTTTTGAACAAGAACAGTGAAATTTGACCGGCATTGTTTCGAGAACGTCCGGTTTTTGACCCAGAACTTCTTCTAAGATTTCTTCCGGTGTCAGGCCTTTTTGAATCAATTTTGAAATCGGTTCGATTTGAGATAATTGCTTTTCAATTGTTGAAATGGTTTCTTCATCAGTCCCCGGAAGAAGCTGAATGATGAATCCGCCCGCAGCGAGAATCGTGTTATCAGGATTCACTAGAACACCTACGCCGACAGATGAAGGAACTTGTTCAGAAGAAACAAGGTAATACGTGAAGTCATCACCGAGTTCACCCGAGACAATCTCTACTTGTCCCGTAAAATAATCACGCAAGCCCAAATCTTTTACGACACTGAGTGTTCCGTCAGTTCCGACCGCCCGTCTGACATCCAGTTTCCCTTGTTCATTGAGGTCAAAATGAACATGCGGGTTTGATACGTATGCTCTTACCTCACCCTTTGCGTTCGCATCTGCGACAATGGCTCCGATCGGGCCGCCGCCTTCTATTTTGACTGTCAGCTTATCTTCACCCTTAAGCATCGCTCCGAGCATCAGAGACGCTGTCATCGTCCGGCCGATTGCGGCTGATGCCGTCGGCCACGTGTCATGCCTTCTTTGCGCTTCATTTACCATATCTGTCGTTCTGGCTGCATAAGCCCGCACTTTACCATCATATGCAATTGCTTTAATTAAATAATCCATCGTTTACCTCCTATACGTGACCCACACGATTTCGCTCATAAATGATTTCCAGCCCTTTTAAAGTAAGAAACGGGTCAACAATATCAATACAGTCTGATTCATTTGCGATTAATGACGCAAGCCCGCCTGTCGCAATGACTTTCGGTTCTTGTTTGGCCTGCCATTTCATCCGCTTTACAATGCCTTCAACTTGTCCGACATAGCCGAAAAGGATGCCGGACTGCATGGCGCTTACCGTGTTTTTGCCGATGATATTGTCCGGTCGGGCGATTTCAATTCTCGGAAGCTTGGCCGCGCGTGAGTACAGCGCTTCCGTTGAAATTGTAATGCCGGGAGCAATTGCGCCGCCCATATATTGTTTGTTTTCATCAATGTAGCAATACGTCGTCGCCGTTCCGAAATCAACAACAATTAAGGGGCCGCCATACTGATGAATCGCCGCAACGGCATTGACGATTCTGTCAGCTCCCACTTCTTTCGGATTGTCATATTTTATATTTAAACCTGTTTTCATTCCCGGGCCGACAACCTGCGGCTCGATGTGAAAGTATTTTGTGCACATTCTTTCTAAAGAGAACATAATCGGCGGCACTACGGATGAGATGATAATCCCTTCAATCTGTTCAAACATCAGTCCGGAATGTTCAAATAAGGAGCGGAGCAGCATGCCGAATTCGTCTTCTGTTTTGTGCCTGCTCGTTTCTATGCGCCAATGATATTCTAGTTCCCCATCATGATATACACCAATCACGGTGTTGGTGTTCCCCACATCTATAACCAGTAACAACCTCTATCACCACTTTTGAATAGTTTCTAATCATAACATTTTCAACATTCTACAATACCATACACGATCTGCGGCTCTTTTGTAAACAAAACGAAACCAGTAAAAAAACCGCCGGTATACGCCGGCGGTTTTCATATCAGAAAGCGAACTATTCTTTCGGCTCGTCTTTCTTTTCGTCTTCTGTTTTAGACAGGATGTTTACTTTCACATCGTCTTTTTGAAGATGGTCATCTGAGAAATTGCGCTCAGGGAGTTTTCCGTGATCCACGAGATGCTTGATTTGTTCCGCATCTAATGTTTCCACATCAAGCAATGTCTGAGCAATCAATTCAAGCTTATCACGATTTTCAGTCAGGATGGTTTTCGCACGCTCATAACATTCTTTAATGATGCGCTGAATTTCCTGATCGATTTCGTAAGCGATCTGATCACTGTAGTTTTGCTCGTTGTTGAAATCCCGGCCCAGGAATACTTGACCGCCTTGAGATTGACCGAACTGAAGCGGTCCGAGTTTTTCTGACATACCGAACTCTGTCACCATTCTTCTGGCAATGTTCGTTGCCCGCTGGAAGTCATTGTGAGCCCCCGTGCTGACTTCGCCGAAGATAATTTCCTCGGCAACACGTCCGCCCAGAAGACCGACAATTTTATCGAGAAGTTCAGGTTTTGTCTGGAAGTAACGGTCTTCTCTCGGAAGCATGACCGCGTATCCGCCCGCCTGCCCCCTCGGAACGATCGTTACTTTATGAACCATATCGGCTTCATCCAGCACAAGTCCGATAACGGTGTGACCGCCCTCGTGGTACGCCACGATATTGCGTTCTTTTTTCGAGATGACGCGGCTCTTCTTCGCAGGACCCGCAATGACACGGTCCGTTGCTTCATCAATGTCGCGCATATCAATTTTCTTCTTGTTTTGACGGGCAGCAACGAGTGCCGCTTCGTTAAGAAGGTTTTCTAAATCTGCGCCTGAGAAACCGGGTGTTCTTGAAGCGATTGCTTTTAAGTTCACCGTCTCATCAAGCGGTTTGTTTCTCGCATGCACCTGCAATACGGCTTCACGGCCGATGACATCCGGACGGTCTACCGTAATCTGACGGTCAAAACGTCCCGGACGGAGCAATGCAGGGTCAAGAATGTCCGCACGGTTTGTCGCAGCGATAATAATGATTCCTTCATTTGCACTGAAACCGTCCATCTCAACAAGCAGCTGGTTCAGCGTCTGTTCGCGTTCATCATGCCCGCCGCCAAGACCGGCGCCGCGCTGACGTCCTACCGCGTCGATCTCATCAATAAAGATCAGGCAAGGCGCATTCTTTTTCGCATTTTCGAATAAATCACGCACACGGGAAGCACCGACACCGACAAACATTTCAACGAAGTCAGATCCGCTGATGCTGAAGAAAGGAACGCCCGCTTCACCGGCTGAGGCTCTCGCAAGCAATGTCTTACCGGTTCCCGGAGGTCCGACCAGCAGCACGCCTTTAGGAATTCTGGCGCCAAGCTCGGCGAATTTGCGGGGATCTTTCAGAAACTCAACAACCTCAACGAGCTCCTGCTTCTCCTCATCCGCGCCGGCTACATCTTTAAACTTCACGCGTTTCTTTTCTTCCGTATACAGCTTCGCTTTGCTCTTCCCGAAGTTCATGACACGGCTTCCGCCGCCCTGAGCCTGATTGAGCAGGAAGAAAAACAGAATAAAGATGATGACAAACGGAATGATCGTCGTTAAGAACGTCACCCACCCGCTTGTTTCCTGTGCGGGATCAACTTTTACGTCCGTCTTTTTAATTGCGTCAAATATCTGGTCTGCTCCTTTTCCTTCAGGAACATGTGTTAAAAAGTACTGGTCTTTGTCGTATTTTTTCAGCTGTCCTTTTACCTCATAAACACCTCTGACAGGCTGAACCGATACGCTATCAACTTTCCCTTCATCGAGGTTCTTGATAAACGTACTGTACGACATATTTTCTGTTTTCGGGTTTGAGGTCTGGAAGTAACTCACAACCCCGATTACTACTAATAAAATAAGTAAATAAAAAATGGTATTACGGAAGACCCGATTCATTCCTTACCTCCTCCCACAGTAAGCACAACTATGTTCAATAGTACCATAGAAAATCATTCCAATACAACCGATAACCATCTCGGAAGCAGGCAGCCGATCAGCTTTCATAAATCGCCGGTTTTAATACTCCGATGTAAGGCAGATTGCGATAGCGCTCGGCATAATCAAGTCCGTAACCCACAACAAACGCGTCAGGAACTTCAAAGCCTACGAAGTCTGCTTTAATGTCCGCTTTTCTTCCGCTTGGTTTATCCAACAGGGTAACAATCTTAATTGATTTCGCTTTACGATATCGGAAGAGTTCTACGAGATAGCTCAAGGTTAACCCACTGTCGATAATATCTTCAATGATTAAGATGTCCCGGCCTTCTACAGATGTATCCAAATCTTTGATGATTTTGACTTCTCCGGAAGAAACCGTGGAATTTCCGTAGCTTGATACATCCATGAAGTCCATTTCCAAATATGTATCAATATGCTTTATAAGATCAGCCATAAAAGGGAGCGCTCCCTTTAACACACCGATTGCCAACGGAAACGTGTCGCTGTACTCGCTTGTTAATTGTTCTCCAAGCTGTTTTACTTTCTGCTGGATCTCATCTTCTGAGATCAGCACTTTTTCGATATCCTGTTTCATGTTAATGCTTGCCCCCTACACTTTTCATGCTGTCTATATTGTAATACAATGCGGTCACTGTTTGAAATCACAAGATCGTCAAAGATGGATTTTTTCAAGCCAGGCAGCCAGATAATTTCACCGCTCGCATCCGTTACAATCGGCCATTCGTCCCGATCCCGCAGAGGCAGTTTATGATCAATAAATATATCTTTTACCTTTTTCGAGCCATTCATCCCTTTAAGTTTAATCCGGTCGCCGATTTTTCTCGTCCGGATTGTTAAAGGAAATTGCACCTTATTTCTGCTTGTCATAAAAACAGCATTCCCATTTTTGATATGAGGGTCAGCCTGATCGGCCACCTCTATCATAAAGCCGTTGGGGAGAACAGCAGTCTCGCCTTCCGCTCCTTGCAGCTGCAGCTCAAAGGGAACCTTTTCACATTGCCATTGTTCAAATGTAAACAAACATGTCTGATATGATTTGACCACCTTCAGCCCTTTCGGAAAATCAAGCACTCCCGAGGCGCTTCCATTTTCCGCCCATTCAAGAAACTGCTGTATGTGTCGGGCGGAAAACGACGATGGAACGTTTTCATAAAGATAGTTTAATATTAGTTGAACTCCTCTTCTTTGTAAAGATATCGGAAGGGCAAGCAATTGAGAGGAATCGACTTCAACCGATGTGTCAGACTTGCTTGTAATAACCTTATTCATTCGTTCTTTCGTTAATGACTGCAAGTATTGTTCGTCTTCTGTCAGTGCTTCACTCACCTTTTGAAACATTTTATGAACGTCAGGTGATTCTTGTTTTAAAAAAGGAAGCACGGTCTTTCTGAATCTGTTTCTTGTATAATCGTCTTTTGCATTGCTCTCATCCGTTCTGTAGCTGAGCCCTTCTTGACGGCAGTATTCTAGGATTTCATCCTTTGCCGCATAGAGGAAAGGCCTGATCAGCCAGCCGGATGCAAATTCGCGGACGGGCTGCATTCCCGCGAGCCCTGCCCCGAGCGTACCTTTCGCAAGCCTCATGAGCATTGTCTCAACCTGGTCATCGCCGTGATGAGCCAGCGCCAAAAACTTCGCTTGGTGTTTTGCCATCAGATCTTCGAAAAACTGATATCTGCAATCACGCGCGGCAGCCTGCTTGTTCAGCTTATTCTTCTTTGCGTATGCAGAAACATCAATCTGTACCGTTTCGCAGAGGATGTGTTCCGCTTCGCAATATGACTGCACAAACTTCATATCTTCTTCAGATTCAGGACCCCTGAACTGATGGTCGACATGCGCCGCTATGATAACGGAAGAATGCCCGAAGTGCTTATTCAGCATACTGAGAAGCGCCATTGAATCAGGGCCTCCGGAGACCCCGGCAATAATCGTTTCTCCCTCCGCCTGAAGATGATATGTTTTGAAAAAATCTTCCACGCTTTTCACAATGTCCCCCTCACAATGAGCAGGTTTTTTAAAGATATACATATCCTATCACTTTCATTCCCTCCAAGCAAAGAAGAAGCATGAGCGCAGGCGTCCGGCCGGCATTAGATGAGAAAAAAGACGATGTAAGCGAAATAAAGGGCGAGAACGCTGATTAAAATAAGTGTTGTTTCAAACAAACCATTGTGCTTTGCGGGTTTTTGTTTAGGTTTATACCGCGTTTGAGATACAGTGCCCTGCCGCGGTTTTGATTGCGGCGGCTTAGGCTTGGCGGCGGCTTTCCTTTTACTCCCGGCGCTCTGCCCCGCCGTCAGGATGTCATGCTTCATGGCTTCCGCAGACGGATATTGGCCGTTTAAAGCAGAAAACAGAACCTTCTTATACTTATTCAGAAACGGGTGGCCTTCAATGATAGAACGAAGCTGTTCTTTCGGCTGTCCTGACTTTTTGCACTCTTTCTTCTGGACACAGTGGATCATGATCATTGCGACAGCAAACAGGTCGTAGGATGGTTCTGCTTTTCTTGTTCCATACCCCCAATAGCCCCTGTCGTAAAACTCCGTATACTCTTTAATCGCCCGGCCTTGTTTTGTCGTTCCCCCTACATCAATGCAGCGAATGGCAGCCGGAGGTCCGGTTACAATGAGATTGTCCGGTTTGAGGTCGCCAAAAACCCACCCTTGCTGATGAAGGACTGACAGGCTGGAAAGAAGCTGCACCATCAGCACCGGAATCCACTCCGCTCCCTTACTGCTGATATATTGCGGAAGAAGCGGCCCTTCTATGTACTCCATCACGTAAAAAGAGACATTTTTATTCAGCTGCGGAATAAACGCATCGTCCGCATCAAAAAAAGAAGGCCCCATCGTTTGCGACCGGGCCTTTGAAAAGGATTTTAAGACATTCACTTCAGAGGTAACAGACATGCTGTCGCTGCTTATTTTCAAAGCAACCTGTCCGCCTGATGCTTCTGCCAGATATACAATACCGTTAGCCCCTTTTCCAAGCTGTTTGAGCAATCTGTAGGATTTGCCGTTCCATTTGCCCTGAATTGCCGTCCCCGGTGCCAAACTACATGCCAAACTCGTTAAAGCGTCGTTCATCATCTGCCAACATGCTCCTTCTTGAGCGGATTCTCTCAAACTGCTGCGTCGCTTCCCTGATAGCGGGGCCCGTAGGGGTGATACCGCCGGTCGACAGCTTCGCAAAGAGCGCGGAAAGGGATTCAAGCTTCGGCGTCCAATTCAGCACAAGCTCAACTTCCTGGCTTTTCCCGGGAAATATACACATGGCAAATTCATTTTGTCCGGCCCGGGAATTTAAACTGATGGAAAGATCAATCAGCGCTTCTTTCACCGTCGGCAGTTTCGGCGCCATACTCGCACTCGTATCAACCAGCACAAGCACCTGCAGATGAACTGTTTCTCCGAGTTCATCAACCACTTCCATCACTTCGCCGCGTTTTTCCGGAGAAAGCTCTTCCATTTCAACGTTTTCCCCTAAGATTTGTTTAAGCTCATGATTGACGACACCTTGCAGCGTCTGGGTCATTGCTTTTTTCGTCACCATTTGAACCGTCTGAGACAATTGTGACGCATATACAACTTGATGGACGCCGCCACCGGCCATGGCGATGCCTTCAACTTCCTTCATTGCCTCTTGGTCAATCGCGTTTTCTTCCATAATCCCTATAACATTCACCGTAATCCCCTGCTCCTTGGCGAAAGCCGCCATTGCAATCGGGTCTTCACCATGATTGGAGCAGCCATCTGTAATCAGCAGAACTTGATTTAAATGTCCCTTATTCACATACATTCCTCCCGGTGATACGATTAGTCCCATCTTCGCCAGAAGGAAAGTGATTTATACGAAAGGATTAAGAAATCTCCTTTTTATTTTGGAATACCGCCGGCACCGGTATGGAAGCCCATTTCGGCGTGTTGTGATCAATCCGGACAACAACCACCGTCATATCGTCTTCGATTTGGCCGGAACGCGTTCTGATGACCTCTTCCATTAATATATCAGCGATTTCCTGCGGATCTTCGGTTTTCAGCCCTTTCATTTTCCGTTTCATCCACAGGTCGTGGTTTTCAACGTGCTTCGGTCCTTCAAAAATACCGTCACTCATCATGACGAGCAGATCTCCCGCTTTTAACTGTTCACTTACAACCTCCACATCAAATTCATTGATGATACCGATCGGCAGATTGCTGGCCTGCACTTTCATGACTTGATCTCCCCGCTTGATAAAACTCGGCGTTGAACCGACCTTCAAGAATTTGCAGCTTGCATCCTGAAGATCAATGATAGAAAGATCGAGAGTTGAGTAGATTTCGTCTGTCGTCCGTAAAGACAGAATACTGTTGATCGTTTTGATCGCTATTTTTTCATCAATACCTGATTCGAGAATTTTTTCGAGCAGCTTAATCGTTTCGTTGCTCTCATAATGGGCCCTCGCCCCATTGCCCATGCCGTCACTGATCGCGGCCGCATACTTTCTCGCCCCCAGTTCCATCATGCTGTAGCTGTCGCCGGAGACAAGGCCGCCGCCTTTTGCCGCATGAGCCGCGCCTGTCGATACCCGGTACGATTTGGTCGAACCGAACGCAACATGGCTGTAGCCATTCGGATGAGCCGAGTGCTGTTCGCTTTTGACAAGTATCTGCTCCTCAAGAATGTCAGACAGCATCGGGGCGATAATTTTCTCACTCTCGCCGTGTCCTCCGCTGAACGGGATTGTCATTTCGATATCAATATTGCCCTGCTCCAAGCTGTATATCTCGACATGCTGAATCTCGATTCCGAAATGCTGAAGCGCCTCTATCATTTGTTCTTCCTGAATAAAATGCTGCTCCCTCTCCCGTTTTATTTCCCGAGAAAAGTCCGCCATGACCTCAGAAACCCCCAACAGCTGCTCGGCAACAAGCCTCCTGCTGTCCTGAACTTTTCTCTTCAGTGTCAGATGGGCGTGATGGTGGGCAAGTTCGTCCTCAATCAGCTCTTCCACCTGTCTGGATTTGGAACAGTGCTGTTGAAACTCTTTTTTCAATCTGCGGTTTGAGGCATACTGCTTTTCTTCTGTTTCATGCATAACTTGTTTCATTAAGTCATATGTTTTATCAAAGTTTTGAACCCAGCATTTGCTTTTTTTATAGCAGGATTGGCAGGAATGCTCGGTGATTTTGCTTAAAAAGAGATCCACTTCCCCTTCTTCCGCCTGCTCATCGGAAGACGTCTGATGAAAGGTGGCGAAGCTCTCCGACAAGGCATGAAACACATTGGAGAACTGGTCTACTTTCTGGGCGGTGACATCTCTGATTTTCCTCGCGTACTGCTGCTGCTCCTGACTGTGCTCAGCAGTGCCCGGTATGTATCGCGCCACCTTTTTCGTAATCGATTGGGGCGTAATCAAAAACAAAACAACGGCAATCAAAGATTCATAAAGAGTGGTCATTAATCCGGCAGACCCTTCTCCATATAATGAAATCAGCAGTGAGCCGATCACCAATCCGACTGCGGCGCCGGCTTTCTTTCCTTCTTTCAGCAGCCCGCCAAGAAGCCCGGAAAACGCAAGCAGACTCATTTGATAGAGATTCCCGATATTCGCAAGCCCGAGGATCAGTCCGGTCACAACACCGACCGTACAGCCGATGCTTGCCCCGCCGACAAAGGAAAAACTCAGCACGACATAGCGGGCCAGGATATGCTCAGCCTGCATTCCCTGAAATGAAACACCGGCAAGCCCGGTTAAAACAGATGCGATCAAGATCATAAAACAGATGATTTCTTCTATTTTTAACGATTGCTTCACTTTTTTGATCGTGAAAATCGGCAGGCTTTGCAAAAAGATCAGCGTCAAAATAAAGGCCAGGCCCGCCTCGACAACAGCCATCACATAATCATAGGTGGTAAAAGCGCCGCTTTCAAAATAAACAAATCCGATTCTCGCGGCAGCCATAGAGAAAAACACCACGATCGGCAGCATCTTCACCCGGTCCTGCACGATATATGTACCGATTTTTGAAAATAGAGTGAAGACGGCCAAAGCTGTGAGAATCAATAAAGAGTGTTTCGGCGAAATGGTTAAAGCGCCCGCAAGCAAAGACAGACAAGCATAGAAGGCTTTATCTCTTCTGATCAAAAGCATCGCTCCGAAAAACGGCAGTGCAAACGGAAGAACCTCAGATAATATGAAAGCCCGTCCAAGTAAAAAACCGATCACGACATAAATGAAACCCTTATAGAAAAAAAGTGAATGCGCTTGATGGACTGTAAGCTTTGCCGCCTTTTCAAAAAACGATTGCAGTTTTTCCAGAGCTTGTCCCGCCATCGGCCCGTTCACTCTTCTTTCCGCTTTTTCCATTGCTCTCATCCCCCACCTGTTTTATTCGTTGCTTGTCATTATAAATGAAAGCCCAGATAGGATTTTGTCAAAAGAAGGTAACAATTCCAAAGAACTCTTCGACGCTTTCTCCCTTGTTCCCCTTTCCTTTCGTATTTCCTCCGACATTTCTCAAAAAGTTGTCTAAATATGAAAAAATCGGCTTCTGCAACAGAAGCCGATTCGCTTGATGACCCGTACGGGATTCGAACCCGTGTTACCGCCGTGAAAGGGCGGTGTCTTAACCGCTTGACCAACGGGCCAGATATATATGGTAGCGGCGGAGGGGATCGAACCCCCGACCTCACGGGTATGAACCGTACGCTCTAGCCAGCTGAGCTACACCGCCATATAGGTGCTTATAAGCACAAGTTATATAATACAAAGGTTTCTTCATTCCGTCAACAGAAACTTCAAAGTTTTAATTTTCTGACTATAAAGGCGCATACAAAAAAAGCACCCGCTGGGATAGACGGATGCTCCATGTATTTATAGAAAGCAGCAAGTTATCCTCTTCTTGCTCCGCGCCCTCCACGTTTTGATTCCGTGTTTCGTTTTAAAGATGATAAGCGGTCTTCGCTATCTTTAAGAAACTTGTTCATTTTCTGTTCAAAAGATTCTTTCGGACGGAAATCATTTCTAGGTCTGGCTTGCGGACGGTCTTTAGCTTTTTTAATTGATAAACCAATTTTCCCGTCTTTTTCAACGTTGATGACTTTCACTTCAACTTGATCGCCGACTTTTAAATGCTCGTTAATGTCTTTTACATAATTATCGGCTACCTCACTGATATGAACGAGACCGGTTGAGCCTCCAGGCAATTCAACAAATGCTCCGAAATTTGTAATACCTGTTATTTTCCCTTGCAACTTGCTGCCAACTTCAATCGACATAAAAAAAGTGCTCCTCCTTAGGCTTATAAAAAGATCGTTTGTTTAATTATACCTAAATAAAAATTTAAGTGTCAACAAGGCTACTTGCTCTTCTTTTCTACATTAAAGAGAATCTCACCATTTCCTGACATAAACAAGTCTCTTCTGGCAAGCTCTGTGACGTAATCCTCATCCTTTAATTTGGAAATTTCATCTTTTAAATCAGCCTGTTTCGCATTCAATTCTTTTACTTGTTTTTCCAGCTGAGCCTTTTTTTCTTCGTTTGCGCTAAGGGAAGAGGTCTGTGACCACAGAGAACCCGCTAAGACAATAGCCGTCAACAACACAAGGGCGCCGAATACGATCAACCGTCTGAAAAGCCCTTTCCGCCTTCTTTTCATAAGCTGGGATTGCCGTTCAACCTGCTCTTTATAGTCGTTTTGAATTTCAGTTATTGTACGTTCCCTAGATAGATTCAAACCAGACGGTCCTCCTTTCACCTTTTCAAAATACGTATCATGGTCGATCTGATTGTTATGATTAGTTTCTTGCTCTTTTGTAAAAATCCTGCACTTTTTTGAAAATATCGTTTGAAAGTAAGACGCCACTTTTCAGGAAGAAGTTTCAATAATTGTTTCAACAGGAAAAACAGCGGATACAGCAAAAACGCTACGATCTTAAAAAGACACTTCGCAAAAAAGGCACTCACCCGATAGGAGTATAAAGAAATAACCGTGATCAGCCCGATGAGCAGCTTAAAGAGCAGAAGCACCGGACGGAACAGCACGTGCTGAATGAGCTTTTTTGCGAATTGGTAAAGAGACACCGCAAGATGAATGGCAAATTTCAGTATTTTTATATACATTCGTTTAAACAGGCTTTGGTACGTCGCAATACCCAGTAAGACAGCCAAGAAAATGTATACCCTGAGTTCTCCTTCATTCACGTTGAGCAGCACATAGAAAAACAGCAGACCTTGTACAATCCAAAAGAGAATGTCATGAATGAATAACAGCCATCTGGCCGTTTTGGCGCGGCTGACAAACAGCCTGTATGTATCAAGCGACGCTCCGAGCCAGGCGCCCATACCGGTCATTGCCAGCATCGTATAAAATTGGGTCGTCAGCGTCATTTAAACAACTTGCTAAAAAACCCTTTAGCTTTATCCCCTTGCTGCTCGTCTAAATATACAAGGTCAAACACCCTGCCTTTTATAGATACAATCCCTTTTTCCACATCAAGGTTTTTCATCTGCAGGTTCTCGCCTCTGACGGAAAGCATTCCCATAACCGTTTCCAGCAAAAACTCTTCGTTATCAAAACTTTCCACATGCTTGACGCCCGAAATGTCTAAATGCTTTCTCCCTTTCATCGTTACATCATGCTGTTCCGGAACAGAAGAAGAACCTTTTTGCTCATAATATGAATTCATCTATTCAGCCCCCATATCCTCGATACTTTTAGCATTATTACTGCATTGTATGAGGCGGGAGCCTTGTTTAGAACAAGCCTATTCGCCGAGTTTTTCTTCTTTGACGATTGTATACATGCCCGCGGCTTCTTCTTTTTTCGTTGTTTCTTTCAATTCATTTACCTTCACGGTGACAAGCTTCTGCCCGAAGCGGACCTTCAGTTCATCACCGGCTTTTACGTCTGAGCTGGCTTTCGCCTGATTCCCGTTAACGGTGATTCTCCCTTGATCGGCGACCTCTTTCGCCAATGTGCGGCGTTTAATTAATCTGGATACTTTTAAAAACTTATCAAGTCTCATATCAGAATCTCCTCTCCATTTCTTTTGCTTCATCCCACAATTTGTCCATTTCCTCAAGTGACATTGCGGTCAATTCAAGCCCCTTTGCTGCCGCTTCTTTCTCAATATAAGCAAAGCGTCTGCGGAATTTGTCATTTGTCATGGCGAGCGCTTCCTCAGGCTCAATTTTATAGTATCGGCCGATATTGACCAATGCAAATAAAACATCGCCGAATTCAGCTTTTAAGCTGATTTCATCTGCTGATTCGGCGGAAGCCTCTGCAGAAAATTCCTTCAGCTCTTCATTTACTTTATCCCATATATCCTGAACGTCATCCCAGTCAAAGCCGGTTTTTGCGGCTTTTTTCTGAAGCTTGGCGGCTTTCGCAAGAGAAGGCAGGGTTTTCGGCACGGCATCCAGCAATGAAGAAGATGTTGTTTGCTTTTCCGCCTTTTTGATTTCTTCCCAGTTGGCGACGACATCATGTTCATCCTGAACCTTAACATCCTTAAACACATGCGGGTGCCGTCTGACCATCTTCGCACTGATGTCTCTGATGACATCATCAATTGAGAAATACCCCTCGTCTTCTCCGATCTGGGCGTGCAGCATAACCTGAAGCATGACGTCCCCGAGTTCTTCTATCATGTGATCCGTGTCCTCTTCGTCAATGGCCTCAAGCAGTTCGTAGCATTCCTCAATCATATATTTCTTTAATGACTGGTGTGTCTGCTTTTGATCCCACGGACAGCCGTTCGGCCCGCGAAGCTCGCGAATAATACTTCGGAATGCAGAAAATTCCTGGTAAAGGAGTTCTTCTTTTTTAATCGGCGGAACATACACGCTTGTTAAGTTATTTATTTCTACATTGCGGTCAAGTTCAAACAAAGGCACCTTGGTCATCTTTTCTCCCTGGCTCCCGGCTGCCGTAACGATGACCACTTCATAGTCGTCAGGCAATTTCTCCATGAGCGTCAGCTTCACCTCAGAGGCCGTCATTTGGTCATAAACCTGGCAGATGATCAGGTGATGCCGGAGTTCGAGCTCATCCGGCGTCATTGTTTGCGCATCCGTAAATTGAAACCCTTCAATCGGATCAATTCGCAATGCATTAAAAGTGGCATCCAGAAAGCTTTGCCCTCCGGCAGTATGAACAGCTATCTGTTGTTCTTCCCGGCGTTCAAATAACAGCTGAACGGTTTTCTCAGCGACAAACGGATGCCCGGGTACAGCGTAGACGACATCTTCTTGCTTCGCTTTTTCAAACAGAATGTCCGTGATCTCTTCATAGACCGCTTCAAACTGATCATGTTTTTCATAAATATCATCAAAATACCGGATGTCCGCTTCCGTCTCTTGCTCTAATTCCGAAATCAAAGGGTGGTCTTTCGTTCTTATATATAAATGCTTCGCCTGAGTCAGCAGCTTATGTACGCCCACTGTCAACTGATCCATGTCTCCGGCGCCGAGGCCGACGACCGTAATATTACCTGCCATGTTTTTCTCTCCTCTTTTTCAATTTGCTTAAAGCACTGCCGAAAGGAAGGCCGCTCAGCTCTTCGTCCGTGAAAATCTTCATTCTTATCATACAATAAATAAACAATAGCCCTCCGATGACTGACGCAGACAGACTCTCACATACAGCTCCGCCCCTGCTGACGGGAACAAATAACTGCCAAAGCTTCATATATACGAGCAGAAAGAAGACCATCAGCAGACTGCACCAGCACAGACGGGCAATCACGCCTCCGATATTCGTCAGCCAGCCCTTCGACCAAATTCTCCGGAGATTCAAGCACGCAACTGCGGCGAATGCCAAGACGGTCGCCAGTGCCGCTCCTGTAATACCCCAGCCGGGGACCAGCCAAACATTCAGCACCCATTTCAGCGCCCCTCCCGCCAAAACGGATACAGCGGGGAAAACGGTATGTCCCGCTCCTTGCAGAATCGCGGCTGCCGTAAGCGCAATTGAGGCAAAAAAGATAGATAAGCTGAATATTTGTAAGGTCTGCGTCCCCTCACTGTTTTGGAAAAGCATGATATTCACCGGTTCTAAAATGCAAAAAAGCCCGGCCGATGCGCCGATCCCTACCGCAAGGCAGAGCTTGACGGCTGATGTCGCTTTCTCTTTTATGATAAACGGCTTGTTCCCATGCACCGCTTTTGAAATGGAAGGAACAAGAGATGCGGCGATACTGACGGCAAACACGGTTCCCAGCTGAAGGAGCGGCTGTCCGCGGTCATATATGCCTTTCAGCTGTTTCGCAGCATGGCTCTCCGTCCCGTCTGAAAGCAGTGAATATAAGTTTAAGGCGTCTACAAGCTGAATCAAAAGCATGAGTACACTGCTGATACAGATGGTGACTGAATAAAGCAGCAGCTTTTTTACAATGACGGCCGTTTTGATATGTCCGCCGTCTTTCTTTGTTTCTTCGCGCTTATACCAGAAAACAGCCAATACACAAAGGGCCGCAAAGCTCCCGGCTATTGATCCCGAGGCCGCCCCCGCACCCGCCGCGTATAACGAGCGGCCGCTTTTTAAAAGCCAGAAGGATAAACCGAGAAGCACCGCCACCCGAAGAAGCTGTTCCGTAATCTGGGATAAGGCTGACGGCATCATATCATGCACGCCTTGGAAATACCCCCGGAAAACCGCCGTAAACGGAAACAGTATGAAAGCGAACGCCGCGACCCTTATCAGCATCACAAGGCGGGCGTCACCCATAAAACCGGCCAACGGCGCCGCGCCGGCATACATGAGCGCAAACAGAACAAGTCCGGCCGCCGTGACATAAAGGGCAGAAATTTTCATTATTTTTTGTTTATGATCGCTATAATCGTTCATTAATTTTGAGATGATCACCGGAAAACCGGATGTTGACAGCATGACCGCGATCCCTAAAAACGGATACACCTGCTGATAAATGTAAAATCCGACGTCACCGACAATATTCTGAAAAGGAACCCTGTACACGGCGCTTAATATCTTCGTCACGATGCCCGCAACGACGAGCACAATAGCACCTTTCCATGCCGATTGCCGTTTGGCGCCAACTGAATCGTTCATCCAAAAGCTCCTTCCAGCCGCTAGAAAATTACGTCTATAAAACGAGCTTATTATATCACAATCCTAACGGCCGAACCGATAGAGAGCACATATGAATATGAAAAAGAACAGCACTTGTATAAGAGCTGCTCTTTCTCCGTTTTCTTATTTCAATAATGGTAATAAGACCTACTGCTCCATTTGTCTCGCCAAAAAACTGGCTGCCGTTTCTACCGCTTTATGCTCTACTTCTCCAAGCGCCTGTTCCTTGGAAAAGATGACCACGGCACCGATAGGATCGCCATTCGCCACGATCGGAGCGATTGTATAGGAGCTCATATCTTCATCAATGTCATTCACAAGCTGCGCGGACTTCACGTCGTTTTCTACCACTGAGCTGCGCTGATCCATCGTTTTTTCGAGCAAATCGCTGATGGCTTTATTCAGAAATTCTTTTTTCGAACTGCCCGAAACGGCAATATACGCGTCACGGTCGCAAATCAAGACGGAATGGCCGAGACTGTCATACAATGCATCTGCATATTCTTTCGCAAAATCGCCAAGCTCACTGATAGGAGAATATTTTTTCAGTATAACTTCTCCGTCGCGGTCAACGAATATTTCAAGCGGGTCTCCTTCCCTGATCCGCAGTGTTCTCCGAATTTCTTTAGGAATGACGACCCGTCCTAGATCATCAATACGACGTACGATACCTGTAGCTTTCATCTCTCTGGTGCCTCTCTTTCATGTGATGATATTTAAGGGAAAGTACTAAAGCTCTTTACTTTATGTAGCTTCCGCCACTCGCTTGAAATTAGTATCCGTCACATCAAATGTAATATACACCAGAGAGTAACAATTTTTATGAAGACGCGATTGTTTCTTTCTTCACATTCTGAAGGCCTTTCAGCATGCCGAGCACGGTCTCCAGCCACTCTTCCGTTTTGCGGCCTTTCGTCTGTACTGAGATTTTCAGCTTTTTCCCTTCCATTCCCAGTCCGATCTGCCGGCCGTATTTATTGCCGAGTTCAAATAATTTCTGGCCGTCAATCTGTGCGCTGGCCTCTTCAGAAATGGTAAATCTGATCGCGTCTTTATCCTGCTTGATGAGTTCGACGCGTTCATATTTTCCGTATACCTTCATCTCAGCAACCGTAAACAGCCATTCAACTTCTTTAGGATAGCTGCCGAACCTGTCAATGATTTCATCTTGGAGCTCATTTTTCTCCTCAATTGTGGCGATTGACCTGAAGCGTTTATACATGTCGATTTTTTGCTTGCCGTCTTGTATATAGTTTTCGGGAATATACGCGTCAAGCTCGATATCGATTTCTGTCTCAAACTGTTCGCTTTTCGGAATATCGCCTTTCCGCTCTTCAATCGCTTCCTTGAGCATTTGCGAGTACAGGTCAAAACCGACTGAGTCGATAAAGCCGTGCTGCTGGGCGCCGAGAAGGTTCCCCGCTCCCCTGATCGTCAAGTCACGCATGGCAATTTTAAAGCCTGATCCCAGCTCGGTAAATTCTTTAATCGCCTGCAGCCGTTTTTCCGCCACCTCAGTAAGCACTTTGTCTCTGCGGTACGTAAAATACGCGTAAGCGACGCGGTTGGAACGGCCGACCCGTCCTCTCAGCTGATACAGCTGAGACAGACCCATTTTGTCTCCGTCGAACACAATCAAGGTATTGACATTTGGTATATCTACGCCTGTCTCAATAATAGTCGTGCTGACAAGGACGTCTGATTCCCCTTCCAGAAAATTGAGCATGACGCTTTCCAATTCATTTTCGGTCATTTTTCCGTGGGCATATGCCACTTTCGCATCGGGAACAAGCATGGAAATTTCATCAGCCTTCCGCTCGATGTCATCCACGCGGTTGTACAGGAAATATACCTGTCCTCCGCGCGCCAGTTCTCTTTCGATAGCTTCTCGTACAAGCGCGCCGTTGTATTCCACGACATATGTCTGAACAGGGAAACGGTTTTCCGGCGGCGTTTCAATAACGGATAAGTCCCGCACACCGAGCATGGACATATGAAGCGTACGCGGAATCGGCGTCGCTGTAAGAGTCAGCACATCGACATTGGCTTTGATCTGTTTGATTTTTTCTTTATGCGTTACGCCGAAGCGCTGCTCTTCATCAATGATGAGCAAGCCGAGATCTTTATAGACGACGTCTTTAGACAAGAGCCTGTGGGTTCCGATTACGATGTCTACCGTTCCGTTTTTCAGGCCTTTAATCGTTTCATTGGACTCTTTTCTCGTTCTGAATCGGCTGAGAAGACCGATGTTAATCGGATAGTCCTGAAAACGCTCCATAATGGTTTCATAATGCTGCTGCGCGAGTATTGTCGTCGGCACAAGAAGCGCGACCTGCTTTCCGTCTGCGATCGCTTTAAAGGCCGCTCGGATGGCTACCTCCGTCTTCCCGTATCCCACATCACCGCAAAGCAAACGGTCCATCGGGCGCTCTCTTTCCATATCCTTTTTAATCTCCTGAATGGAACGGAGCTGATCCTCTGTTTCCTGATAAGGGAAAGCAGATTCGAACTGCCGCTGCATTTCATGATCGGGCGAGAACGCATAGCCTTTGCTTGCTTCCCGTTCCGCATAAAGCTTAATCAGATCATCGGCAATATCCTGAACGGAGTTTTCAACTTTTTTCTTCACCCGTTTCCATTCACTGCCGCCCAGTTTATAAAGCTTCGGTTCTTTTCCTTCAGAGCCGACGTACTTCTGCACCTGATCGATTTGTTCTACAGGGACGTACAGCTTATCGCTGCCCTGATAATGAATGTTGAGGTAATCTTTATGAATGCCTTTGATTTCTAGTGTTTCGATCCCCAAATACTTACCGATCCCGTGGTTGACGTGGACGACATAGTCACCGACCTGAAGCTCGGAATAGCTTTTGATCCGTTCGGCATTTGTCAGCTTCTGCTTTCTCGGCTTTTTCTTGATTCGGTTTTTGAACAGCTCTTCCTCCGTAATGACGGCCAGCTTCATCAGCGGCAGTTCAAAACCGGATTGCAGCTCGCCTTCCATGACATAGACCTGTCCTTGCACAAGCGCTTTGGAGCTGTCCGTTTTTGCGGCTTCAATTTCGTAATCAGCCAGCACGGATGCCAATCTGTCGGTTCTGTCCTTATTTGCGCCTAAAAAGACGACGGTGAAGTTTGATTTCTTGAAGCGCTCCATTTCACCTGCGAGCACATTCATCTGCCCGTGAAAACTCTGCATCTGCCGGCTTGTCACATTCACGATATTCTGAGGGCTTGTATGCTGGACATGACGCAAAAATAATGAATAATAAATAGCCGGGCGCCGCTTTTCGCTCATAAGCTCCTGAAAGCTGAAGGATAAATGAATGTCATGCAGAATTTTCCCTTCCTCGAGCAGACTTGTCGTAAATTCGGCCTCTTCTTTTTGCAGCTGATCCTCCATTTCATGAATGCGGCTGACCTCGTCTAACAGTAACAACGTGTCTTCCGGTGTATAATCTAGCAAACTAGCAGGTTTTTCGTAAAAGTACGAGAGATACTTCACAAGTTCCTGATCAGTCTGTCCCGTTGATAACCGTTCTTTATCATGTGAGATATTGATATGAAGCATTTCCTTTTGTTTGTCCTGCTTCAGCTTTTTCAGACTGTCGGCAAGCCCTTTATCGAGCCTTTCCATTGCCCGGGCTTTTTCTTCCGCCCTGATGATCAATTCCTTCGCCGGTCCGATCGCCACATGTTTAAGCGTCTCGATTGATCTCTGGTCATCAGAATTGAAGCTTCTGATGGAATCGACCTCCGTATCAAACAGTTCAATTCGCACCGGATGCTCCGACGTCAGCGGATAAATGTCGATAATTCCGCCGCGAATACTGAATTCACCGGGTGCAGAAACCATATCGGAACGCTCATACCCCACCTCTACAAGGCGCGCGGACAGCTGGTCCGGTTCTATATCGTCTCCGAGTGAAATGACGAGCTGGCTGCTTTTCCACAGCTCCTTCGGCGGAAGCATTCTTCTCACTGCCGCAACGGGCGCCACAACGACCGGCGCTTCTCCGTTTGTTAATCTATTAATGACATCAAGCCGCTGAGCGCGCAGTTCAGGACTCGCTACCGCAATTTCTGAAGAAATCAATTCATTCACGGGGTATAAAAAAACAGATTGATCCCCGAGAAGCGCCGTCAGATCTTCCGTCACTTTTTGGGCCTGATATAAATTATGGGTGATAAAGAAAATCGGCCTTTTCGTTTCTTGTGCAAGGGCGGAGGTAAAAACAGAACGCGCGGAACCTGACAGACCCGCAAGCAGCTGTTCCTTCAGCCCCTCATGTAAACCGTTGACAATGGATTTAAAATCATCGCTTTCTTTAATAAAGGTTTGAATGTTGTCCATATGGGCCCTCCTCTCTATTTTCTGCAAGAACAGAAAAACGCTTTGGTCTAGAATCTACACCAAAGCTTCTTATTGAATAAATGTGTTGTGTTCATGGTAGTGCGGATTGCGTTCCAGCGCCTCTTGGCAGTCTTCACAAATTGTAAGAACATGGACATCTCCATTGTCTTTATATGAAATCATATCGTTTCTTTCCTCATTTGTTAAGTGCTGAAATCCAAGTGACTGTGTCGGCACCGTCGAATATTCCAGGCTCCCTACCTTAAAGCCGCAGTGGCGGCAGAAATAATGCAAAGCCATACGTTGGACCTCCTGATGTGAAAAAATCATTTTTCCCTAGTATGGTCTCCCATTATTTATCTTATACATTTGCATTAAATTCGTTCATGACTTCTAAAAATGGTTTCGTTAAGGAAGCTTCGCAGGCTTTTACGGTTTTTGAGACGGCATCATTGATATGCGGCGCTTCTTCCTTCGTAAAAGCTCCCAGTACATAGTCAACGACTTTCATTCCGTTAACGGGGCGGCCGATTCCGATTCTGACCCGGTCAAATTCAGGGGTTCCGAGGTGCTGTATAAGCGATTTAATTCCGTTATGTCCCCCTGCGCTCCCCTTCGTCCGAAGCCTGATTTTTCCCGTCGGAAGATCAAGGTCATCGTATATGACTTTCAGATCTTCATGATCGGCATCATAATAATCCAGCAGCGGCCGCAAACATTCTCCTGATAAATTCATATATGTAAGCGGTTTAACAAGTAGAACTTTTTTTCCGGAAACAAACCCCATTCCGTAAAGTCCGTTGAATTTCGTTTTATTCAGTTCAATATTCCATTCTTTAGAAAGCTCGTCAATGGCCATAAAGCCGACATTATGTCTCGTGTTCTCATAGGTTTTTCCCGGGTTACCGAGACCGGCAATCACAAGCATCGTAAATCCTCCCTCAACATCGCTGTAATTCTTCTCATTCTAGCACAAAAGACGTAACCTCGGGCGGGTTACGTCTTAAAGCGCTTATTGATTTTCTCCTTCGGGCTCTTCCTCAGGAGACGGTTCTGCATCTTCTTCGAATGCTTCCTGCTTAGGAGGAAGGATGGAAGCCACGACTTCTTCCGGGTCGTTTGTAAATGTATAATTGCCGTCAGCAGTCAGATCTGCGATGGTCAGCACATCATTCATTTCAAGCCCGGAAATATCAACATTGATTGTCTGAGGGATGTCCTTCGGCTTAGCCTTGATCGAAAGCTCATGCAGCGGCTGCTGGATAACGCCTCCGTCTTTGACTCCTTGCGCCTCTCCCGTCAGCTGAATCGGCACCTCGGCCTCGAGCTCCTCACTCATATTCACGACTTGAAAATCGGCGTGCGTCAATTCGTTTTTGAGCGGGTCTGTCTGAAGATCAGTCACCATAACCGATTGCTGATTTCCGTTGACATCAATTGTGATAATCGTGTTTTTTCCTTCGTCCCGCAATGTTTTAAGCAATTCGACACTGTCTAAAGAGACAGGCGTATTCGTTATTTCTTTACCGTATATAATCCCTGGAACATGTCCTGAATGACGGATTTTCCGAAGCGTCGAACGTTTAAAATCTGTTCTTTCATTTGCTTTTAAAGTTGCCATATTCAGCACCATCCTAATTATCGTTTTATCGTCCTATTAGAACAATACCCACAATAACTGGGATTTAAACCTTAAAGTTTCGGTTTAGCTGAATAAATAGCTGACAGATTGTTTCTCGTGAACGCGGATAATCGCTTCAGCCAGAAGCGGTCCGACAGAAAGCTGCTTAAAGCGGTCGATTTTTTTCTCATCAGGAAGCTTAATGCTGTTCGTTACGACAAGCTCCTTGATTTTAGAGTTATTGATCCGCTCAACGGCAGGGCCTGACAGTACAGGGTGCGTACAGCATGCATACACTTCTGCAGCTCCGTTTTCAACCAGCGCGTTAGCGGCAAGTGTGATTGTGCCGGCCGTATCAATAATATCATCGATCAGAATCGCTGTTTTTCCTTCCACGTTACCGACGATGTTCATCACTTCCACCTCATTCGGTCTAGGACGGCGTTTGTCGATAATCGCGATCGGCGCTTTCAGACGGTCCGCAAGTTTGCGGGCGCGCGTCACACCGCCGTGGTCAGGAGAAACAATAACGATATCTTTCAAGTCTTTACCTTCAAAGTAATGGCCTAAAATCGGAACACCCATTAAGTGGTCAATCGGAATATCAAAGAAACCTTGAATTTGCGGCGCGTGTAAATCAAGCGCAATCACGCGTGTGGCACCCGCTGTTTCAAGCAGGTTTGCAAAAAGTTTTGCCGTAATCGGTTCACGTGATCTTGCTTTTCTGTCCTGGCGCGCATAACCGTAGTACGGAATCACAATGTTGATTGTTTTCGCGGAAGCGCGCTTTAGAGCGTCAACCATAATCAGCAATTCCATAATGTGCTCATTAACCGGCGCACTTGTAGACTGAATGATATAGCAATCACAGCCGCGAATACTTTCTTCTATGTTGATCTGGACCTCTCCGTCACTGAATCTTGTAACAGAGCACTTTCCTAATTGAACCCCTACATTATCCGCGATTTCTTTTGCAAGTTCTGGATTTGAATTCAAAGAAAAAATCTTTAAATTCTTATCTCCGTATTCGTTAGACATGGTAAACCTCCGATTTTAGGATTATTTTTTATGAATATTTTTCACATAATCTTCTTTATTTACTTGTCTTGCTCTGGCAATGGCAAGCGCTTCGCCCGGCACATCTTCAGTTACGGTTGAACCCGCAGCGACGTACGCGCCTTCTCCCACTGTGACAGGTGCGACCAGATTGGAGTTGCAGCCTATAAAAGCGCCGTCTTCAATCTTGGTTAAATATTTTTTCTTCCCATCATAATTGACCGTGATGGAGCCGCAGCCCAGATTCACATCCGTGCCCACTTCGGCATCACCGATATAGCTTAAATGAGATGCTTTGCTTCGGTCGCCGAATTTTGTTTTCTTAATTTCAACAAAGTTTCCGATCTTCACTTCATTGCCGATTGCGGAATCGGGTCTGATGTGAGCAAAAGGACCGATATTTACATCATTCCCAACTTTGCTGCGGTTGACAACGGATTGTTTAATCACGGTGCGGCTGCCGATTGAACTGTCCTCTATCTCAGTGTGAGGGCCGATGACACATTCATCGCCGATTTCAGCTTGTCCCTTTAACACAGTTCCGGGATAAATAACTGTATCTTGTCCGATGCGCGCATCAGGTGAGATGTACGTATTCATCGGATCGATTAAAGTGACTCCGTTCTGCATATGCCGTTTGTTAATTCGCTCTTTCATATACATTTCAGCCTGAGAAAGAGCGACTCTATCATTCACTCCGAGCGTCTCTTGGAAGTTACCAGTCTGGTAAGCGGCAACAGTTTCGCCTTCGTCTTTGAGGATTTCGATCACATCCGGCAGATAATACTCGCCTTGGGCATTTTCATTCGAAACCTGTTCGATGACACGAAAAAGAGCCTCGTTATCAAAACAGTACGTTCCCGTGTTGATTTCTTTCACAAGACGTTCTTGCTCCGAAGCATCCTTGTGCTCCACGATTTTTTGAACGGCGCCGTCTTCACTGCGGATGATTCTTCCGTATCCGGCGGGATCGTCGGCAACGGCCGTTAACACCGTGGCTTTTGCACCTTTGTCTGTATGTTCATTCAGCATGGCTTCCATCGTCTCCGCCGTCAGAAGCGGTGTATCGCCGCAAATAACGATCGTGACACCCTTTTCTCCGTGAAGAAATGGTTTTGCCTGCTTGACCGCATGAGCCGTACCGAGCTGTTCTGCTTGGAGAGCGTAATCGCTTTTCTGTCCGAGCTGCTTCTTCACATCTTCGGCGCCGTGTCCTACGATGGTGACAAGCTTCGCTAAAGATAATTTCAGAGCTTCGTCTGCGACGTGCTCTACCATAGGCTTTCCGCATACCGGATGAAGGACCTTATAAAGCTTCGATTTCATTCTCGTTCCTTTTCCGGCAGCTAAAATCACTGCAAACCGCTTATCCATTTAATGGCCTCCAATATCCCTTTTATCCATAGAAAAATATATCCTAAATAGCTGTTGATTTCAAGAAGACATCAAAAAGTGCAAGAATTTTCTATGTAATCGCTTTATTACTGAAAAATCAGATTTAAAAAAGGACTGCCGGAAAAGGCCTTGTGTCAGCCTTTATCAGCAGTCCTTACATTTTGTTATGTTTAAGAAGCCCCGGCTTCTTCATATTCTAATGCTTCAGAATCACCCAAACGATGATACTCATTTAAAACAGCATCCTGGATCTTGCCCCGCGTGCTGGAATTAATAGGATGAGCAATATCGCGGAATTCTCCATCAGGGGTGCGTTTACTCGGCATCGCAACGAAAAGACCATTGTTTCCATCAATCACACGAATATCATGTACGACAAATTCGTGATCCAGCGTGATGGATGCAATCGCTCTCATGCGACCATCGGTATTCACGCGGCGTAATCTTACGTCAGTAACTTCCACAGTAGTTCACCACCTTTTCCCTATATAAAAGCATTAGTCTAACAATTCCACGATTCTTTTTAAATTCCTGCACGTTTCAAAAAGTTTTTTTGAAAATATAGGATATACATACACAATTAGGTGATAAACCATATTTGGGGATCATATACTGCATAAAAAAAGTGATCCCGGAGACCGGAACCACTTTTCTGAGATTTAAGATTTCACCAGCGCAATGACTTCAATTTCCACGAGAGCGTCTTTCGGCAGTCTCGCCACTTCCACACAAGACCTTGCCGGCTTATGTACATCAAAGTATTGTCCGTACACTTCATTCACTTCCGCAAACTGCTCCATATCAGCAATAAATACCGTGGCTTTGACAACCGTCTCGAGAGAAGCGCCCGCTTCTTTCAGCACAGCTTTTAAATTGCTGAACACCTGATGCGTTTGTTCTGTGATATCACCGTTTACCATTTCTCCTTCAGCAGTAAGAGGAATCTGGCCTGAGCTGTAAAACATGTTGTTTACGATGATTCCCTGTGAATATGGCCCGATCGCTGCCGGCGCGTGTTTCGTATGGATTGCTTTTGTCATTTTTCTGTCTCCCCATTCTTTAAATGCTGTTCTTTAAAAAATCGCAGAAAATTGCCGTTTTGAATCTCAATCGTTTTGTCTTTCATATTGATGGTTGAAAGCGTGAGCAGTGACATGTATTCATCGACAAGCCGTTCATTCACTCCCTCGGCTTCAACCAAGACGCCTATTCCCGCGACGTTTGCATTAAACTCATCAAGCAGGCTGATCATGCCGTTAATGGTGCCGCCGGCTTTCATAAAGTCGTCAATAATCAAAACGTTCGAACCCGTAGCCAAACTTCTTTTCGCAAGCGACATTGTTTGAATGCGGTTAGACGACCCTGATACATAATTGATGCTCACCGTGGAGCCTTCAGTCACTTTATTGTCCTTTCGCACGATGACAACCGGAACGTTCAGATAACTGGCCGCTGCGTAAGCAAGAGGGATTCCTTTTGTCGCAACGGTCATCACCACATCAATCTCCCGCTCCGCAAAAACGGAAGCAAAAAGCCTGCCTACATGAGAGAGGACAGATGGTTTTCCTAAGATATCCGTTAAATATACATAACCGCCCGGAAGGATACGCTCAGGATTTACTAAAGACTGTCCCAGCTCCTGTATAAACGCTTCTGCTTCAGCCTGTTTCACTTTCGGAATGTATTTGACGCCTCCGGCAGCTCCCGGCACTGTAAGCAGCGTCCCAATGCCTTGCTGTTCAAAGGTCTGTTTAATAATCGTTAAATCTTCACTGATTGATGACTTTGCTGATTGATACCGTTCTGAGAAAAACGTTAACGGTATTAATTCATGCGGATGGGTTAACAAATAATTTGTTAAGTCCACCAATCTGCCGCTGCGACGAAACTTCATGAACTTACCCCCAAAATCCGAATAATTTAAAAATAATATAACTTAACATACGGATTTAATCAAGAGCATTCTGTTCGCCGATCATCCGCACCGCGTACACTTGATCACAGAAACCTCTTAACCCGTTATAAATCCGCTGCACCTTTGATTCGTATTGAACCAAACCGAATACAGTCGGTCCGCTTCCGCTCATTAACACCGCATCAGCGCCGAAGCGTTTCATTTGATTTTTAATCATCGCCACCTCGGGATGGAGGCTGAGCGTAACCGACTCCAATACGTTCCCTAATTGTCCGCATACCTTTTGGAAGCTTTTTTCTTCAATCGCGTCAATCATCGCCTGCACATCAGGATGCCGAACCTGCTGTAAGTTCAGCCGGCGGTACACTTCGGCAGTCGATACCCCGATCGTCGGTTTGGCGAGCATGACCCAGCAATGAGGCGGAGCACTGATGTGCCTGATCTTCTCACCGCGTCCGGTTGCCAGGGCAGTGCCTCCGTATACACAGAAGGACACGTCTGAACCGATTTCAGCTCCAAGCTCTGCAAGCTCTTCGACAGAAAGCTTTAAATCCCAAAGTCTGTTCAGCCCTCTGAGCGTGGCTGCCGCATCGCTGCTTCCGCCGGCAAGCCCTGCCGCTACAGGGATCACCTTTGTAATCATAATCGAAACGCCTTTTTTGACTTGAAACCGTTCTTTAAGCAGTTTGGCTGCCTGATAAGCCAGATTCCTTTGATCATCCGGAACAAAGCGATTATGCGACGCCACTCTGATAACGTTTTCGGGCAGTTCTGTCAGTTCAATCCGATCTGCCAAATCAATTGTCGTCATGATCATCTCCACTTCGTGATAACCATCCGGGCGTTTACTCGTCACATCGAGGGACAGATTGATTTTGGCCGGCGCTTTTTCTAAAATACGCATAGCTTTCACCTACTTCTCCATCTAAACATAAGTATGAACATTGTATCACATTTGGAGACCCGGAGGTACTTATCCGAAATTGACGCCGGTTTCGACAGCCGATAGAAAAAACCGGGGAACGGATTGTCCCCCGGGCCACTGCATTATCGGTTATTTTGGTTCTGAGCCGCCATCTGCTGTTCGGCAATCTCGATCGCGCGCTTTACCATATTCCCGGCGTCACGCGCCCGAATGCCTCCCCAGCCCTCGTTTTTCACCGTATCGTAAAAACCAAGGTCCTTCGCCAGCTCATATTTGAACTCATCTGACATAACTCCACGACGTCTGCCCAAACGAAACAACCCCTTTTATAGAATTGATCACCATTCGTGCACGCCACGATAAAACATGTGACACCTATAGCTTCCGTTTAATCGGCTGAAACTTTCGAGGGAATAATTAGAAGAGCTTTAGAAGGCAAAACAAAAAGCAGTAAACAAAAGGTTCACTGCCCATTAAAATGCTACTGAGCTTGCCGCATCGTCATTGAATGTCAATTCAACAGTCTCAGTCAGAATATCAGCATAACTGTATGAAACTCTTTCAAACGAATTCTCGTCTTGATCTAGTTGTATCACAAAAACAGAAGGGTACGTCTCAGCTAAAATGCCCGAACGCTCAATCGTTTTTCGGCGGCCGCCGTTTGCTTTTAACGTAAGCCGTTTACCTAAATTCCCATCAAGCGATCTTTTTATATCGGACAACGTCTTCGCCATTGCATCCACCTCACTACATTTATTGTACAACAAGAGCCCAATTTTGTCAAATAAAATTTAAATTATATCAACGTTAATAAGTCATTGTCAACAAAATTATTTTGACAAAATTCTATTGATTTCTGCGTTATTTTTCACAAGTTCCGGAAATTTATGTATCAATATGTAAAATAATTAACCCGCATAGCGAAATATATGCGGGTTTTATCACTCATCCATTTGATTTATACGGCATACCGACACGCAGCACACCCTTCGTTTCAATTCCTCCCAGCCCTTTCTCTCTCGTCAGCGTATTTCTCAGGACATCCCATACATTGATCCGCTCCATAAACGGAGTGAAGCTGATTTTCGCGACAATATATACCGGGTCAAGCGCATGAATATTGACGCGTGACGGCGAACTTGCGAAATTCGCGCCCGCTCTGATTAAAGACTCAAAATGAGATTGGCACGCCCCCGCGAATATGACCAGCTGATCCAAATGAGGGACTTTACGCCTCGCTCTCTGAACGGTTTCGACAAAGTGTTTGGAATGCCTGTAGGCGCTTAAATCGTTCACGCCTCCCTTATGCTTGGAATATGCATCATGGCCGGTGATGACTAAAATATCCGGCCTGTATTTATCAAGCAGCTCGTCAATTGATGCCGGCATTTTTTTCTCATGGCAATGAATTCCGTATACCGGCACACCGATTTTTTCATAAAAGTTCAGGCACTTTTTCAAATAGGCCTCATCGCCGTCCAGATGCAATACCTTTCCGGGCATATGAAAGTAGTGCTCCTGATGCTGATATTGATTTGTCGCGTAATACTCCTGTTTTTCCCGAAGCAGCTTATAATCCTGGCGGAGCAGCTCGAGAGATTCATTCATCCTGCTTTCATCTCTTTTCTTTCTCATGGCCTGTTCGTCTTTTCTGACAGGCTCCAAATCAGAAAAATCAGCATCCGCAATCAATCTGACTTCGTCACCATGCAGGATGGCAATTGAATTTCCGTTGCTTGTTTGCTCTATACCGATAATGCGAAATAAAACATCCATTTGATAGGATTTCCTGGCTACCATATCTCCTATTTGAAATTGCACGTTACCCACTCCACAAATAGACTAAGCCTCATCATGAAAGAAGTCTTGGCAAATGCACCTCTTTCCGCTGCGGCGCTTGATGTTTCAAGCTTTTCTTGCAGTTGAATGAATAAGGTTCTCCTCTAGCCTATGTAGCGGCAGTCCAAGTGGTGACGCAAAACAAAAAGCCCTCTTAGAAAAGGGCTTTATGCAATCCGTTGGACAAGAGCGCGAATTCTTCTATGGACAGGGATTCACCGCGCCGCTTTCCGTCAATATTCGTTTCTTGAAGAACTTCTTCAATTTGAGCTTTTTTCTCTTTTCCGCCCGGAAGATTGTTCACAAGGTTGTTCAGCAAGGTTTTCCGGCGCTGTGCGAAGCTTGCTTTAATCAGCTGGAAGAAAAACGGTTCATTATCGACGTCAACCGCCGGGCCGTCACGAAGCAAGAGACGGATGACGGCGGAATCGACATTAGGCTGAGGCACAAACACCGTTTTCGGTACGGTCATGACGGTTTTGGCCTCCGTATAGAACTGAACCGCAATGGAAAGCGATCCGTACTCCTTAGAGGAAGGATCAGCGGCCATCCGCTCAGCGACCTCTTTTTGCAGCATCACGACAATTCCTTTTAACGGAAGATGTTCTTCCAAAAGCTTCATGATGATCGGCGTCGTCACATAATATGGGAGATTCGCCGTCACCATAATTTCATCACAATCCTGAAACTGCTCTTCAATGACGGATTTGACGTCTGCTTTCAGCACATCTTGATGGATGATCGTTACATTGTCATATGGAGACAGCGTATCATTGAGAATGGGCAGCAGGCGCTGATCAATTTCAAACGCGACGACCTTTTTCGCCCGTTTGGCAAGCTGCTCTGTCAGCGCGCCGATTCCGGGCCCGATTTCAATGACTCCGGTCCGATCCGTAATTTCCGCATGGTCCACAATTCTGTCCAATATATTTGTATCAATTAAGAAATTCTGTCCCAGACTCTTTTTAAAAGAGAAACCGTACTTTTTCAGAATTTCCTTCGTTCTGATAGGTGTCGCGATATCTTTATTGTTCATCCTGTTCCTCCTGCCTCATAGCATCGAGCGCATCAATAAAATCACTTCTTTTGATTTGAAACATTTGCAGCCGTTTTTGAAGCTGCTTGCCGTTTGTATAGCCGATCTTCAGCAGGTCGCCCAATCGTTCGCGGCGTCTTTTGGCAGCCGGTCCGCCGATCAGACCGGCCTGTATGACATCTTCAGCTGAAATCTCACTCGGCTTTGCCTCCATCTCTTCATGCACATTTTCCAGACATGCTCTGATGCTTTCAATGGATGCGTGCTCAACGCCAATGCCGCGCTTGTTTTTCGGTTTGGCAAGATGTTTGGGCAGAAATGCGTGTTTACAGCCGGGTACTGCTTCAGAAATGGTTTTCCGGATCTTTTCCCCCGGAAAATCCGGGTCTGTCAGCACGATGACCCCTCTCGTTTCCTGCGCCAGCCGAATCTGCCTGATGACTTCGTCTCCGATTGCGGAACCGTTTGTCTCGATCGTATCCGCATCAACGGCAAGTTTTATGCGCGCAGTGTCATCGCGTCCCTCGACTACAATAATTTCTTTAATTTTCATTACTTCCTCCAAAAAAACTTTTTATATCCAAAACGAAACCTTTGCTTACATGTCACGTCTAATATACTGAAAATACACTTTACCTATTATAACGAAAAAAACAGAGGGCGCAAAACCCTCTGAGTGAATCGGAATTAATTTAAGATTTTTATTTTGACTTGTTTCTTTCCCCAGCGGTAAGCTGAAGATTTTTCAGGGAAAAAGACATCAATCCGTCTTCCTTTAATGGCTGAGCCTGTATCAGCGGCCACGGCATCCCCGTATCCGTCTACGTGGACTCTTGTGCCGAGTGGGATGACGCTTGGGTCTACCGCAATGACTTTGGCATTCGGATTGCTTGTCAGGTTAACGCCTGTAGCCGTTTGGCCGGAACAGCCGCTGCAGCTTGCGGTATAAGCCGTGGAAGACACGGTAATCACTTTACCGGAAGATCCGTTTTCGCCCGAAGATGCTTTCACAGGTGCACTGAGCTGCTCAATCTTGGGACTGTGCCGCTTTGTGCCGACCGCAATGATCTGATCTTTGCTTTTTTCAGATGTTTCTTCTTTGACAAGCTTTCTTGATACTTCTTTTCCGTTTTCTTTGACAACGTGAAAATGCTTTTTAAGTTTGCCTTCTTTTCCTTTTTGAACGATCTTTTCTTTCCCGCTGTCGAGAGACGCATCTTCTTTTTCTTTCACTTGATACGCCATTTTTTCCTCAACTACATCGGTGACTTTTTCGATACGAGTGATTTGTATGCCGGCCTGATTTTTTGTGAGCTTTTCGTGTAATGCCGGTTTTACTTTATCTTCGTCTTTCATGTCCATCTTATGCTGCGTTAAAAAGTCAGCGACCGTAGTCGAAGTCGTCCATATTTTCTTTTTCTTTCCCGCATCATTTACAGTGACCTGAAAAGCCGGGTCGACCGTGACTTTCATGCCGTTTGTCACTTTCGTATCTGCTGCTGGATCTATTTTATCGTGCTGATTCACAGGTGTATGCTGTTCGTTCAGAAATGCGCCGACTGTTTTTGCCGTTGACCATAAAGTCTTTTCTTCTCCGCCTCTTGTCACACGGATCTGCTTTGCAGCATCATACACGACATTCATGTTGTCTGCCAATGCTGTCTGCTTAGACGGGGTAATCCGGTCTTCATTTCTCGTCTCTATATGTAAATCTTCCAGAAGTTCCCCAACCGTTTTTGCATGAGTGCGTATTTGCTTTTTCTTGCCGTTGATGGAAACAGAAACTGATTGTTTTGAGAGCTCATGTGCCCCGTATGCAGTCCCGGTTCCGCCCAGCAGAATAATAGCTGCAATCAGAATAACCTTGCTTTTACCAAGCTTTACGGAAAACAGTTTTTTCATTTTTTGTGTGATGAAAAACGCCTCCTTCTCCTCGGAGAGATTATATAGAGTATCTAAAATGCTGTCAACCCTCCCATCTCGAAGATGAAAAACCTTCAGCGTATCCCTCATTATGCAAAAACAAAGCAAAAAAAGGAAGAGAGACATATCGACAACCTATCTTATGAGGAGAAGGAAGCTTGTAGAACCGTTATACATATCCACTGAATCGGACAAGCTTTTACACGTTATGACAGCGCATTCTGTCAGTTCATGCGGAAAAGTCTTTTTGCGTTTTCGGTTGTAATTGAGGCAATTTCTTCATATGTCAGCCCTTTTAATTCAGCGAGCTGTTCAGCAACATATTTTACGTAGCTTGGCTCATTTCGTTTGCCGCGGAAAGGATGCGGTGTCAGGAAAGGACAGTCCGTTTCAATCAGCAAACGGTCATTCGGAATTTCCTTTGCTACTTCTTTTGGTTTCTTCGCGTTTTTGAAGGTAACCGGTCCGCCGAATGAAATATAGAAATTCATATCCATACACTGCCGCGCAACCTCCGCGCTCCCCGTAAAGCAGTGCATAATGCCGCCGACTTCTTCCGCTCCCTCTTCTTTCAAAATTGTGACAACATCTTCCGTTGCATCACGATTATGAATGATAATTGGAAGGTTCACTTCTTTGGCGAGAGCGATTTGTTTCCGAAATACTTCTTTCTGAGTGTCTTTTGGTGATTTATCCCAGTGGTAATCAAGGCCCATCTCTCCGATTGCCACGACTTTTTCGTGAGAGGACAGTTCCTTAATCCATGATAAATCTTCCTCTGTCATGTCAATTGCGTCTACCGGATGCCAGCCGATCGCAGCGTATATAAAGTCATATTCCTCAATCAGCTCCATCGCACGCGTGATAGTGGGTTTGTCGAACCCGACAACGACGATTCGTTCAACTTTTTCAGCCTTTGCACGCGCAATGACTTCCTCTAAGTCTGTGTCAAATTGCTCGGCATTTAAGTGCGCATGTGTATCAAAAAGCATCATAAAAACTCCTTTCTTGTTGAAAAACAAAAGGTGTTCGACGGAATGTTACACGTGAAACACCTTTTGCCCCTATTATTTAATTCGAGTGCCTTTCGGTAATGACTGGTCGACAGCTACAACTTTGAGAACGCCGTCCGATTCTCCTGCCAGTATCATTCCTTGAGAAAGCTCGCCTCTCAGTTTTACCGGTTTTAAATTCGTTACACAAATGATCTTCATTCCCACAAGCTGATCCGGTGTGTAATGCTTCGCGATACCTGATACAACTTGGCGCTGTTCAAAGCCCAGATCAATTTGCAATTTCAGCAGCCGATCTGCTTTTTTCACCGGCTCTGCGGACAAGACCTCTGCGACGCGAAGTTCTGTATCCATAAATTGATCAAACGTAATTTCAGGAAGACGCTCTGCTTCTTGCGGCTCTTCCGCCTTTTCTTCTTTAGCAGGAGCAGTTCCTTGCATTTTTTGCTTGATATAAGCTACTTCTTCTTCAGCTTCAAGACGAGGGAAAAGCGGTTCCCCTTTTTTCACTTTCGCGTTCTTCAATTGGCCGAATGTCTCAATGCTGTCCCAAGCTTTAAGAGACTGATCCTCAACTCCGAGCTGGGCAAACATTTTTTCAGGCGTCTGCGTCAAGAAAGGCTGGAGCAATACGGCCGTCATACGCAATGATTCAGCTAAATGATACATGACAGAACGTAATTCTTTTTCTTTTTCCTGATCTTTAGCAAGCACCCACGGAGCAGTTTCATCAATATATTTGTTCGTACGGCTGATTAATTGCCATAGCGTTGATAAAGCGACTGAAAACTCCATGTTTTCCATTGCCTTTTCATAAGCTTTAACCGTTTCACCGGCTACAGAAGAAAGCTCTGAATCAAAATCGGTCACATTTCCTTCATATGAACCAATCTCGCCGTCAAAATATTTTTGGATCATTGCGACTGTACGATTCAGAAGGTTTCCTAAGTCGTTCGCCAAGTCATAATTAATCCGTTCTACGAAACCTTCCGGCGTAAAGACACCGTCTGAACCGAACGGTACTTCGCGAAGCAGGTAATAACGAAGTTCATCCAAGCCGTAGCGTTCAATTAACGTTACCGGATCAACGACATTTCCTTTTGATTTCGACATTTTTCCGTCTTTCATCAATAACCAGCCATGCGCGAATACTTGCTTAGGCAGCGGGAGATCAAGCGCCATCAGCATAATCGGCCAGTAAATGGTATGAAAACGGACAATTTCTTTACCGACAAGGTGGACGTCAGCCGGCCAGTACTTTTTGTAAAGCTCATCATTTTCCGTATCGTAACCGAGCGCTGTAATATAGTTGAACAGTGCGTCAATCCATACATATACGACATGCTTCGGATTTCCCGGCACTTTTACGCCCCAGTCGAACGTCGTTCTGGAAACGGCCAAATCTTCAAGCCCCGGTTTAATGAAGTTGTTAATCATTTCATTTTTGCGTGATTCAGGCTGGATGAAAGAAGGATTGTCCTCATAAAACTTCAGCAGGCGGTCTGCATATTTGCTCATGCGGAAGAAGTATGACTCCTCTTTGATTAATTCGACCGGGTGGCCGCTGTCAGGGCTTTTTCCGCCGACAACCTCACCCTTCTCATTTCGTTCCACATCCACCAGCTGTGTTTCCGTATAGAATGTTTCATCAGGGATGCTGTACCAGCCCTCATACTCATCCAGGTAAATGTCACCATTATCAAGAAGTTTTTGAAACACTTTCTCGATAATTTCTTTGTGCCGGCTTTCCGTCGTCCGGATGAAATCATCGTGAGAAATGTCGAGCTGCTTCCATAGCTTTTGGATTTCAGCAACTGCGCGATCCACATAAGCTTGAGGCGTGATATTCTCTTCCTCCGCTTTCTGCTGGATTTTCTGTCCGTGCTCATCCGTTCCGGTTAAGTAGCGTACGTCAAATCCCTTTAATCTTTTGTAACGCGCCATCGCATCGCCGGCCACGGTAGTATAAGCATGGCCGATATGTAATTTTCCGCTCGGATAATATATCGGGGTCGTAATATAAAAAGTATTATTGTCTTGCGGCATGTTGCAACCTCCCATTCAGAATGTCGAAAAGCTCACGCCCAAAGGACGAGAGCGGTTTTATTTGATATACAATATTGATATTTGTCCTCTATCTATGATACCATCTTAGCCTTTAAGATCAAGGATATATACGTACTGCGCGTAAAAGAGTAAATAAAATTAAAAATTTTTATTGAAATTAAAAAAAGTCTTAACATGTCGAAATTTGTCGTATATAATCTACTAATATAAAACATCTTGGTTCGAAAGTCTTGATTTAAAAGGATTTTCAGTAGGATAATAGGTTCGAAAAAGCAGTCAAAAAGCCTGTTATTTCAGGATTTCCAAGGCTTTACTTACTATAAGAACTAATTCTTACAAACAATAGCAAACAAAAAGATTGACGATTATTGGAAACCTTGTTATGCTAGGAATGTAAGGAATTTTGTCGAATAATGACGAAGAAAAATATAAACTACAAATAATTATCTCTCGGGAGGAGACTGTTAATGAAATCTACTGGTATCGTACGTAAAGTTGATGAACTTGGACGCGTCGTTATCCCTATCGAACTTCGCCGTACACTGGGCATCGCAGAAAAAGACGCTCTTGAAATTTATGTTGATGATGAAAAAATCATCCTTAAAAAATATAAACCAAACATGACTTGCCAAGTAACTGGTGAAGTTTCTGATGATAACCTTAAACTTGCCGGCGGTAAATTGGTACTCAGCAAAGAAGGCGCTGAGCAAATCATCTCTGAAATTCAAAACCAGCTTCAAAACCAAAAATAAGCTATTTCATACAAAAACCGTTCTTGTTACGACACAAGAACGGTTTTTTTTATGATTGAATGTGATAAGCGTCATAAATCTCGCGTTTCGGTACGTCCCGATCTACCGCTGTTTGTTTTATGGCCTGTTTGGAAGAGGATCCTTCATTTATGTAATGCTCCACATGTTCTTTCTCAGAAAGCTCCGTCCACCAAGGCTTTTCCTCTTCATCCGGTTCATCGCCTTGATTGCCTTCGACAACGAGACAGAACTCACCGCGGATTTGATCTTCATTTGCCCATTCAAGCACCTCGGCGATGGTTCCTCTGATGAATTCCTCGTACTTTTTCGTTAATTCCCTCGTGACGGCGATGGTTCGATTACCCAAAACGTCATGCATTGCTGTTAATGTTTCTTTTAATCTGTGCGGCGCTTCGTAAAATATCATCGTTTCCTGCCGTTTTTTCAGGAGTTCGAGTTCTTTCTTCTTTTCTTTTTTCTGTCTGTTTAAGAATCCGTAGAAGAAAAACGGCTGCGGGGTGATCCCTGATGCGGTCAGCGCGGTTAATGCCGCATTTGCACCCGGAAGCGGAACGACATATCCGCCGATTTGGGTGAAATCTCTCACAATCTCAGCCCCCGGGTCGGAAATTGTCGGCATACCGGCATCACTGACCAATGCCACATTCTTTCCGCTTTTCAGCCATTCAATGATTTTATGGCCGCTGCTTTCTTTATTATGTTCATGATAGCTGATGAGAGATGTTTCTATGTCATAAACATGGCACAGCTTTTTCGTCTGTCTCGTATCTTCGGCAGCTATGACATCGGCCGATTTCAGCGTCTCTACTGCACGAAAGGTCATGTCCTCCAAATTGCCGATCGGTGTAGGAACAAGGTACAGAGTTCCCATTTCAGATTTTCCGTTAAAACTCATCTGGCGTCTTAACATATACAGCCTCCTTGCTGCGTCGTTTTTCTTCTATATATTGCTCTTTTTTCTTTCGGGTCAGCTGTTTAAAACGGTATTCCGCCTGCATCGCTTCCCGTTTTGTTTCAAATGATTCCGCATGGCATAACGAAACCGGCCTTCTCGCCCTTGTATATTTCGCGCCCTTTCCCTCATTGTGGGTTTTCAGCCGTTTTTGCAGATCATTTGTATAACCGGCATACAGACTGTTGTCATTGCACAGCAGCACATAAAAGAAATGGCTATTTGTCTCCATATAAAATCGTGCGGATCTCTTTCGTATATTCATTTTGTTCATTGTATACAAAGAGCGGGGGAAGAATTTTGAGATCAGGGCGGCCGCCTTTAATTCCTTCAACCAAAATGGTATTCGCTTCTTTACCTTGTTTCGGATAAATAAACTGAACCCGTTTCGGTTCTATTCGGTATGCTTTCATTAATTCAAAGATTTCCAGAAGCCTCCCCGGCCGATGAACGAGAGCCGCTTTTCCGCCTTGCTTCAGCAGTTTGCTGCTGACGGAAATCACATCTTCAAGCGTGCAAAGGATTTCGTGCCTTGCGATTCTGAGATGCTCGTTCAGGTTCTGCTCCGCCTCTTTCGGTGTTTTAAAATAAGGCGGATTGCAGGTGACAACATCATATTTATTATGTCCGAGTCTTTCCGGCATATTTTTCAGATCATCATGAATGAGACTGATCTGACCGCCCAGCCCGTTGTATTCCACGCTTCGGAGCGCCATATCATACAAGCGTTCCTGAATTTCAACCCCGGTGATATCGGCTTTTGACCTTGTGCTGAGCAAAAGCGGCACAATGCCGTTCCCCGTGCATAAATCAACGATGTTCCCCTTTTGAATCGGAACGTATGCAAACTTAGACAGCAGCACGGCATCTAATGAAAAAGCGAAAACCGTCGGACTCTGTACTATTTTCATATCCTCTGCTAATAAGTAATCCAATCTTTCATCATCACGTAATGAAACCATAATCTTATTCCTTTCGGCACTCTTTGAAAAAGGCTTCCGACATCAGCGGAAGCCTTTTCCTTATTTTTTATTTAAGAAGGACAGACAAAAAAGGCAATCTCCCTTGCGGACGCTCCCATAATGGACGTTGCAAATATGAAAGCCTTCTTGATACAGCCGGGCCAGATTGTCGTACCCTTCTCCTATATCACTCTGCTCTGCCTTCTGTGTTTTTGTTTCTTTCTGATCGGCTTTGAATTTCTCAATTTGCTCCGTCGTGTCATCAAGCCGCTTACGCAAATGCTTATTTTCAAGCTGAAGATGGTGATTCTCTTCAATCATTTCGCCGATATGCTGCTTTAAGTCACCCAGCTGACGGTACAGCGAACCGATTTGTTCCTCCAGGTTTATGACAGTATCAAATAACTCTTTTTTATCCAAGGTTCCACACCTCGTTAATCTGTGGTTTGTGCGGATACGACGCCCTCTTCCAAGAGCTCTTCCCAAGTATATTCTATCACTTTTTCACGATTCTTCAGTTCCACCTGAAGCACCCGTTCCAGAATATTAAGACCGACAACCTTTGCGGGGCCGTTTGCCGTCGTAATCATTTCGCCTAAATCCGGCAGCTGTTCTTTTGCCGTCTCATACTCATCATTTTCGTACTTCAAACAGCACATCAAACGGCCGCACAGACCGGAAATCTTCGTTGGGTTCAACGATAAATTTTGATCCTTCGCCATTTTGATGGACACCGGTTCAAAATCACCGAGGAACGTGGAGCAGCAAAGCATTCTCCCGCATGGTCCGATACCGCCGAGCATTTTCGCCTCGTCCCTTACCCCGATTTGGCGCAATTCGATTCTCGTTTTAAAGATAGAAGCCAAGTCTTTGACCAATTCCCTGAAATCAACCCGTCCGTCTGCCGTAAAGTAAAAAATGACTTTATTGCGGTCAAACGTAAATTCAACATCAACCAGCTTCATATCTAAGCCGTGGTCAGCCACTTTTTTCTGACAGACTTCAAAAGCGGACAGGGCCTCCTGTTTGTTTTCTTCTACAATGAGAAGATCGCGTTCATCAGCAACGCGAATGACCTTTCGAAGCGGAAGCACAACATCATGCTCGTCCACTTGTTTATTTGCGATGACAACCTGCCCGTATTCGACACCTCTTACGGTTTCAACAATGACGCAGCTGTCTTGTTCTATATCAAATCCGTTCGGATCAAAATAATAAATTTTCCCCGCTTTTTTAAAGCGGACGCCTATTACGTTGTACAAGCTTATCCCTCCTGCAACGTTAACACCAAGTGCTCCATTAATCCCTGCACATTCACATTGGAATGAAGCCGTTTTTTTGCTTCTAAAACAGCGAGAATTTGGTTCGTAACGCTTTGTTGTGTAAATTGCAGCGCATGCTGTTTTATTGATTGGAATAAGTCTTGATAAATCAGTTTATCTTCATTTCCAATTTGGATGGATAATACATCACGGTATATCAATAAGAGCATATCAAGACCCATTTCTTGATGGGTTTTTTCTTTGAAAAAGGGCACCCACTGATCCTGAATGAAGAAAAAGGCATGTCCTTTCCGCTGATGTAAGACTTCATACAATTTTATCACTTTCGCTCTGGACTCTGCAAACTCATCATTTCGACTTAATTCGACTGCTTCTGCAATATTATTTGTCATATTTGCTAAGAGCCGGGCCATGTGAGGGCTCACTTCCTGTTCAATCAGTCTTTCTTCTATGGCTTTCGGCTGAAGCGGCTGGAACGGAAGAACCTGACATCTCGAAACGATGGTATCCAGTATTCGGTGGAGCTGCTCAGTAAGCAGAATTGCGATGGTGTCTTGACTCGGCTCCTCTAAAAACTTCAGCAGACTGTTTGCCGCATTTGTCGTCATTTGATCCGCATGGGATATAATGTACAGCTTTTTATGCGATTCCAGCCCCGTTTTGGAAAACTCTTCCTGAATCGATTGGATCTGAGCCTTTTTAATGGATAATCCGTCGGGCTGAACCACATGCAGGTCGGGATGGTTTCCGGATTCGATACGCTTACAGTTCCGGCACTCTCCGCAAGGCTCAGTCCCGTCTTCAAGGCAAAAAAAGCTTTTTGCGAGAAGCAGTGCGGCATCCAATTTGCCCGTACCTTTTTTGCCTTCAAACAGATATGCGTGAGAAAGCCTTTTCTTTTCAATGCTGTTATGCAAAAGCCGCATCACTCTGGGCTGCTGCCCGGTCATTTCCTTCCATGATATTGCCATTGTATCACTCTCTATGTGTAAAGGTTAATCAATAAACCCTTTATTTCTCCGATTCGATCCAGCAAATCAATTGCCGGTTTTTCCTGATCTAACATTTCTTCCGTCAGCTGGAGCAGTTTTTCATCTATTTCTTTTACAAGCCCCAGGGTCCGGCTGCTGCCGTACAGGTCAAAGCTTTTCTCCGTCTCATGCGATAATCCGCTGTCTACGGCCTCTTTTACAAAACGTTTTACCAATCCTTTGAATTTCGCTAAGTCTTTGAAGTTTCTCGACTTCGTCAGCCTTTTCCCGAACGTTTCTATATCCGTTAAGAACCTGCTCAGCTGATCAAATTTCAGCTTGCTGCTTTGGCTGTCCATTGAACTTTTAAACGTTCCGGAAAGCTCTGCCGCTTTATAAGCAGGCTGCTGCTTTTTCTCAATAAATGTACGTAAGTCAGAATTTATTTTCACGTCGTCAAATCCTTAAAATTGATGAAATTCATCGACCGGGAGGACAAAGACCGTCGCTCCGCCGACTTCCACTTCGACGGGATATGGAACGTAGGAATCCGCATTCCCGCCCATCGGGGATACCGGGGCAATCATCTGATCACGTTTACAGCCATTCTCTTTAATGAGGCTGAGCGCTTTATCGACACGGATATCTTCCACCCCGATCATAAACGTCGTATTGCCTGATTTAAGGAATCCGCCTGTTGTCGCAAGCTTCGTCACCCTGAAGTTGTGGTCGGTTAATACTTTCAAAAGCCTGTTGCTGTCCTGATCCTGCACCACTGCCACTATTAATTTCATTCTCTAGGCCCCCTTTAGGTTGGAAAGAACATTGTCGTTACATTCATTATAGCAACTTATGAGAAACAGGTCACAACTGAATTTTTTTCAATGCTTCATTTATCACTTGAAGTACGTCCTGAATGACGAGTTCCTTCTTTTTCGATGCGTCGATTGTATGGAATCTTTCCGGAAAACGCTGCATAACCTTTTGGTATCCTTCCCGTACTTTCGTGTGAAAGTGCAGGGCCTCAAGATCGAGACGATTCTTTTCTCTTGAATCATTCGACGTAATCCGTTTCAACCCTTCTTCAGGCTCAATAGAAAAATAGATGGTGACATCAGGCATCGTATCGCCGATTGCAAACTGGTTGATAGAAAGAACTTCATCAATGCCGAGCCCTCTCGCATAGCCTTGATAAGCCAGCGAACTGTCGATGAAACGATCACACAGCACAATGCGCCCTTCTTTCAATGCAGGCTGCACCTTTTCGGTTAAATGCTGTCTTCTCGCCGCGGCGTAAAGCAGCGCCTCCGTTTTTGCATCCATCAGTGTATTGTTTTTATTTAAGATCACTTCTCTGATCTGTTCCGCAATGTCGATGCCGCCCGGTTCTCTTGTCGCTGTCACCGGGAGCCCCTCTGCCGACAGAATCTCTTTCAGTTCCTGAAGCACAGTCGTTTTCCCTGCACCTTCAGGACCTTCAAATGTTATAAATAAACCGCTCATGATTTCTCCTCTTCTATATAGACAAGTAATTGTTTCCCGTTTAACAAGCCTTGAATATGCGCGTCCATGCCGATTAAACGGGAAAGCTTCTGTACGATCTCTTCTGTTATCCGTTCTCCGTCCATGATCAGCGGAATTCCCGGCGGATAAGGAATAATGTTCCCCGCATGCAAGCGCCCGGCCGCCTTATTTATATCTGCAGGCTCTTTTGTAAACTTCCGCATCTCATTTTGCGGATATTCAAGTGTCGAAATGGACGGAAATGTCCAATTCACGGCATCCGGCAATTTATCGGGCGGTGTATTCTCCAGTTTCTGCTGTATGTTTCTTACGGCTGCCTGTTCTATCATCCGCCGGCCGCCTATCGGCAGTACGAGCAATACTTGGTACTCGTCAGCCAGCTCGGCAACAATGCCTTCACTCTCCAAAATGCGTTGTAATGAATAGCCGGAATGTCCGAGCTTTGACCGAAGTATTAATTTTAACGGGTCCGCCCGCAGCCCATATCCGGAAGGCTCAATTATTTCAATAGAAGAAATTGATGCGAACCTTCGTTTGATTTTCTCAATGTGCTCCATATGGACGGGAAGTGTCCCTTTTTCAGCAATATCCTGCACATAAGCACGCGCCGTATCTAAAGATGCCATAATCGGGTATGACGGGCTGCTGCTTTGCAAACTGCTTACATAATAAGTTAATCGATCTCTGTCAATTCGGGTGCTGTTTAAATGAAAGTAAGATCCCATCGTCATAGCCGGAAGCGTTTTGTGAGCCGATTGAACAACGGCGTCCGCCCCCATAGCCAATGATGAAGGCGGGAAAGGCTGCCCTAACACAAAGTGAGCCCCATGAGCCTCATCCACCAGTACAGGAACACCGTATGAATGGGCTTTTTTAACTGCCGCAGTCAAATCGGCGGCGTGTCCGTAGTAAGTCGGATTGGTCAAAACAAGTCCTTTCGCGTTCGGATATGACGCCAGCGCTTTTTCGATGACTGAAAGGGATACATGTGCCGGCACATGCATGTTTTCATCGATTTCCGGCGCCAAATAAACCGGCTTGGCTCCGGCCAATGCCACCGCATGGAAAACAGACTTGTGACAATTACGCTGGATCAGAATGGGTTCACCCGGTTCACAAACAGCTAAAATCATCGCCAGATTGCCGGCGGTCGTTCCGTTGACGAGAAAGAAGCTTTCCTGAGAGCCGTACAATCTGCTCACCAAATCCTGCGCTTCCTTAATGACCCCCGTCGGGTGATGCAAGTCATCCAGACCCGTGATCTCAGTCATATCAATAGATAAAAGAGATTGATATACAGATTTGGCTTCATCAAAAAAGACATCTCCATTGTGATGTCCCGGAACATGAAAAGAATACGTATTTCGGTGCGCATGCTTCATCAGCGCTGTATATAAAGGTGTGTCCATTTTTAAACAAATCCTTTGCCTGTCTTTCTTATTATATCGTGCCTGCGAGCCAACTTAAAGCTAAGACTTTTTGCCATCTAGCCGTTATCCCGGCCGGACCTCATATCAAGCAGCTTCTTTTTTAAATCGCCTTCCATGATAACAAGCTCCTCCTCGGCACGCCTGCGTTTCATCCTGCCTTCTTCTTGAATAGACATGATTTCTTCAAGTGTGCTGACTAAGCTTTCCTGCACTTTTTTGAGGGTGTCTGCCTCAACAAGCCCGCGCTCATTGGCTTTGGCCGTCTCGACTGTGCTTGTTTTCAGAAGTTCGGCGTTTTTCAGGAGCAATTGATTTGTCGTATCCGACGCCTTCTGCTGCACATCTGCCGCACTCCGCTGCCTCATAAGCGTCAGCGCGATGGCGACTTGATTCTTCCATAAAGGAATAGCCGTAACAATGGAGGACTGAATTTTCTCTGCCAGTGCCTGATTCGTGTTTTGAATCAGACGGATTTGCGGCGCACTCTGAAGCGTAATCTGCCTCCTCAGCAGCAGATCATGCACCCTCTTATCCAGACGGTCGGCAAACTGGCGAAGATCATTCACTTCCTGCGCGGCCATTTGATTGTGTTCTCGTAATTCGGCTTTTCTTGCCGCTTCGGGTATAAGCTTTGTTTTCAGCTCATCTAATTTTAATTCACCCGCTGCTATATACACAGTTAAATCAGAAAAGTATTGTTTATTTTGGGCGTACAGCTGATCTAACCATTTATTGTCACTCAACAGCATATTTTTAGAATGTTCCAGCCTTCTGCTGATACGGTCAATCTGCACACTTGTCTTTTGATATTTCGAAAGCACTTCCTGCACAGATCCGGATACCCTTTTAAACAGCCGGGCGAAAAATCCTTTGTTCTTTACCTGCAGATCATCGGGGTTTACCTGGTCAAGCTTCAGCATCAGATCGGCCAATATCTGTCCCATCTCTCCTGCATCTTTTCTTTGCACGTGCTCTATCATCGTGTGGGAAAATTCCAGAAGATTCGCCTGCGCCTGTGAACCAAACAGAACAATGCTTTGCATGTTTCCAGGGTCCAGTTTTTCAGCGAGCTGAAGTGCCGCTTCTCTTTTTTCTTCCGGCAGCGTATCTGCAAGCTTTAGATGAGTCTGGTCATTTTGGGCGCCCATACTGTCATCGGAACGGTCTTTGGCCATTTCCTTCTTCCTTTCTTATTTTCTCAGTGAATGCTTTGCCATATCTAATTCAAAGTGCAGGTCGTCGATGTCCTCCTTCATCAGTTCATGAAGATCCTCTTCCAGCCTTCTGGAAAGCTCCGCCAGAGTCATCCTCGTCTCACTCAAGGACATTGATAAATCTTTATTTTTTCGCGGCTGTGATGAGAGCAAAGCATACTTTTCCGTCAGTTCCACAACAGAATCAAGCGTTTGATAATAGAAACGCTCTGCCTGATAAAAACGCTTCGGCTCCTGCTTGGTGAGCAGATATATTCGTCGGGTTATCCGCAGTATCTCTGCATTCTGCTTCAGCATTTGTATACTTTTAGAGCGAAAAAGCGCCCTGCGTAATCGGATGATTTTACCCTTTGCTTCCTCAAGATTTTCCTTGATATAAGCATATTCTTTTCTTGTCAGCCGGTGTTTTTTTAAAAAGAGACGCTTCGCATTCCACAAGCCGGACGCACTGACTGCGGCTCCGCCGGCTGCCCCGTATAAAAGCGAATACAGAAAAGGCTGATGCCCTATCGTAAAGAAGGTTATCCCCGCTAATACAAAAACTGTGCTGCCGCAAAACGTCCATTTCATATATTGAATAAACGGTTTCATACTTGATCGACTCCTATTTATTCACTTTTATCAGTATTATCTATTACATTCCATGTCTAAACAAGTTCCTCTTCTTATCGTATCAGTTCTTTTATAAAAAGTGAAAAAACTCCTCTGATTTCAGGCAAAAAAAAGACCCTTTTCAGGGTTAAGAATATAACGTCGGTGTATGAAGGTTTTTCAGTTTACGAACGAAAAATTCATAATTCGGATCAGAGGTCGGAGTGGAAACTACTTTCTTCTCACACTCTAAACATATAAATTTCGTATAAATATGGATTCCCCTGCTTTTCTTGGTTTCACACACAATACATGTTTCTTCATGGCCGGACGTTTCATTCATTTTGCCCACCTCCGTATGAATAGCCTTCCCTTAAGCTGTTGATTGTATACACAATTTGGATCTTTTTGAAGTTTGCAATTAGTATATGGGCGTTCCCGTATTTCGGTGTTTGTTTTGTTTTTATTCAAAAACAAAAAAGGCAGCTCATGATGAGCTGCCTTTACCGTAATGATAGCTTGGCGGCGTCCTACTCTCACAGGGGGAACCCCCCGACTACCATCGGCGCTGAAGAGCTTAACTTCCGTGTTCGGCATGGGAACGGGTGTGACCTCTTCGCTATCGCCACCAAACCATTGAGAGTGTTCTCTCAAAAC
>NZ_JBSJQE010000008.1:0-40164 GCF_053663335.1 Bacillus sp. YH3-2-B2
GTTTTGAGAGAACACTCTCAATGGTTTGGTGGCGATAGCGAAGAGGTCACACCCGTTCCCATGCCGAACACGGAAGTTAAGCTCTTCAGCGCCGATGGTAGTCGGGGGTTTCCCCCTGTGAGAGTAGGACGCCGCCAAGCCATTACACGTAAGTGTAATATATGGAGGATTAGCTCAGCTGGGAGAGCATCTGCCTTACAAGCAGAGGGTCGGCGGTTCGAGCCCGTCATCCTCCACCATTCCTATCATACATAAGTTGGCGTATTGGGCCGGTGTAGCTCAATTGGTAGAGCAACTGACTTGTAATCAGTAGGTTGGGGGTTCAAGTCCTCTTGCCGGCACCACTTTTATATGTTATACTATATAAGTCTCTTGTAATAAGAGCCATTAGCTCAGTTGGTAGAGCATCTGACTTTTAATCAGAGGGTCGAAGGTTCGAGTCCTTCATGGCTCACCATGTTTTTCTTGCGGATGTGGCGGAATTGGCAGACGCGCTAGAATCAGGCTCTAGTGTCTTTACAGACGTGGGGGTTCAAGTCCCTTCATCCGCATTGCCAAACGCGGAAGTAGTTCAGTGGTAGAACATCACCTTGCCAAGGTGGGGGTCGCGGGTTCGAATCCCGTCTTCCGCTCCAACTATACTATACCATCCATGCCGGGGTGGTGGAATTGGCAGACACACAGGACTTAAAATCCTGCGGTAGGTGACTACCGTGCCGGTTCAAGTCCGGCCCTCGGCACTTATTGTTGCGCCCGTAGCTCAATTGGATAGAGCGTTTGACTACGGATCAAAAGGTTAGGGGTTCGACTCCTCTCGGGCGCGCCATACATACTTTTGAAAAACGGGAAGTAGCTCAGCTTGGTAGAGCACATGGTTTGGGACCATGGGGTCGCAGGTTCGAATCCTGTCTTCCCGACCATTTTGGGGCCTTAGCTCAGCTGGGAGAGCGCCTGCTTTGCACGCAGGAGGTCAGCGGTTCGATCCCGCTAGGCTCCACTTGATTTTAATTGTTTTTGGCGGTGTAGCTCAGCTGGCTAGAGCGTACGGTTCATACCCGTGAGGTCGGGGGTTCGATCCCCTCCGCCGCTACCATTGGACCTTTAGCTCAGTTGGTTAGAGCAGACGGCTCATAACCGTCCGGTCGTAGGTTCGAGTCCTACAAGGTCCACCACTTATACGGAGGAATACCCAAGTCTGGCTGAAGGGATCGGTCTTGAAAACCGACAGGGGTGTCAAAGCCCGCGGGGGTTCGAATCCCTCTTCCTCCGCCATATCTAATTTAATTATCATCGCGGGGTGGAGCAGTTCGGTAGCTCGTCGGGCTCATAACCCGAAGGTCGCAGGTTCAAATCCTGCCCCCGCAACCAAAAAATGGTCCGGTAGTTCAGTTGGTTAGAATGCCTGCCTGTCACGCAGGAGGTCGCGGGTTCGAGTCCCGTCCGGACCGCCATTTATAAAAAGGCTCGGTAGCTCAGTTGGTAGAGCAACGGACTGAAAATCCGTGTGTCGGCGGTTCGATTCCGTCCCGAGCCACCATTTAATTTAATATTGTTTTGGCGGTTGTGGCGAAGTGGTTAACGCACCAGATTGTGGCTCTGGCACTCGTGGGTTCGATTCCCATCAATCGCCCCAAACAACATGCGGGTGTAGTTTAGTGGTAAAACCTCAGCCTTCCAAGCTGATGTCGTGGGTTCGATTCCCATCACCCGCTCCATTTTTATATTGTCATGGGCCTGTAGCTCAGCTGGTTAGAGCGCACGCCTGATAAGCGTGAGGTCGGTGGTTCGAGTCCACTCAGGCCCACCATGATGATTTTTCCACAGTAGCTCAGTGGTAGAGCTATCGGCTGTTAACCGATCGGTCGCAGGTTCGAATCCTGCCTGTGGAGCCATATGGAGAAGTACTCAAGTGGCTGAAGAGGCGCCCCTGCTAAGGGTGTAGGTCGTGTAAGCGGCGCGAGGGTTCAAATCCCTCCTTCTCCGCCATAAGGCCCGTTGGTCAAGCGGTTAAGACACCGCCCTTTCACGGCGGTAACACGGGTTCGAATCCCGTACGGGTCATTAAAAAAACCTTGCATACTATGCAAGGTTTTTTATTATGCGTTCATAGCGTAAATGGTAAAAGACAGGTATGTGGCAAAAGCGCTCCATAATAAATAAGGAACCAGAAGCCAGGCTGAAGCTTTACTGTATTTACCGGCAATGAGCAACAGAATGAGTGTTGTCACAGTCACAAGCAGGCAATCGATAGATGCAGCAAGCAAATTTTTCTGTGTGAATTGAAAATAGCTGAATCCTTGATTCACGATATAATTGATGAGGAGCATCACCCAAAAAGCTTTGGATTCTTTACATGAAAACCTTGCGTATATCAAGGCTGCTGAGAGCGAAATAAGCGCAAACAAAACCGCCCATATGATGCCGATCAATGATCCGCTCGGCGTCCAGTCAGGTTTTTGCAGCGGATCGTACCAATCCCGGTCGATGGGAAAGAGAAACCCTGCTAAAGAAAACAAGACATATGTAATGATAAACACAATAATTGCACCAATATACTTCTTTTTCATTTGTTCCCTCCGCCATTCAATGTCAATACGTGAGTTCCCTCTTTTGGAAAGATCAAACCTTTTAAAGATCCATGCACCATTAAGTATATGAATTTTCAGTGTGAAAATGCAGCAAACCATCTATTTGTATTCAAAAACCCCGGCAGGCCGGGGTTTTAATCAGCATGAAGATCGCCAAAGGTCGTCATAATTCCTTCTTCGTCCAGTTCCTGCTCATATTTTTCGTGTGCTTTGCTTGGATACACGGAAATGTTTTTTCCGGTAATATCTGTCGCGATAAAGTTTTCATAATCCTCAGCATAGCCGATGTTTTCTTCTGAGTTCATTGTCATATCCCCATAGCTGAGCGGCGGATCTTCTAAATCCTGAGGCGTTTCTGAGTTTCCGTATTCCTCAACATCCTGATAAGCATCTTCACTATCGTAAGCCGCCCGGATTGATTCATCATCATCAAATTCAAACTGTCCGAACGGTGTTTCCTCTTCAATCGGCCTGTCTTTGGAAACGGCATCCTGCGAGGAATATTCCGCCAATGTCGTAGCCGTCGGCAGAGCTTCGAGTCTGTCATAAGGAATGTCCTTGCCGCTGACTTCACATGTGCCGTATGTGCCGTTTTCAATTTGTTTCAGAGAGTAATCAATATCGCGAAGGTGCTCCCGTTCATGGTCGAGCAGAGCCAGGTCTTTTTCCCGCTCGTATAATTCGGTCGCCTGATCGCCGGGATGATTGTCATAGGAAGACAATTCGCCGGATGATTGATACGGGAATTCATCAGTTAACTGAAATTGATCATTTTCTTTAAAGCGGCTTAAAATATCATCTCTGGCTTCTTCCAATTCTTTTTTTAAGTGTGTGATCTGTTCGTTTGTAAGCACATCAATCCCTCGTTTCTATGTGATGCTTACTGTTAGTATGAACGTTTTTGCGCAGAAAAATGGTGGATAAAAATAGTCATTTTCCCACGGGGAAGTAAAAGGATACAGTGATTGCCGAGAGTGGGGAAAGAAAATTCAAGTTTGTTTCTTTATTCATTTGCGCAAAAAGGTTTATAATAAGAAATGCGGGCATTTTGTCGTGCTCAAATCTGTGTGTTTGACACAAATTCATCACAGGTGTATTGTATTAAAAGCATTTAACGGATTATGGAGGAATGTCTCATGGTGACAACGGTGCAGCATACGTTCCGAGAGGAAGCAGATCATGCATTACATAAAGCCAAACAAGTCAACCATGCTGTCTTATTGAGCTATTCAAGACGTATTGCGTCTTTAGACCCTCTATCATTTTTCAAAGACGGAGCAAAAAAATATAAAGGCAAACGATTTTTTTGGTCAGAACCCGGTAGTGAATTAACAATAGTCGGTCTTGGCACAGAAGCGCTGTTCCAATCGAATGAAAAAAATGGAAAACGTTATCACGACGTTTTTGAACAATGGGAGCGCTTTAAAAAGACGGCTTTTCATATTCATGAAGAAGAAGAGGCGGCGCATACCGCGGTCGGCCCTGTCTTATTCGGCGGTTTTTCATTTAATCCCGCTGAAGAGAGAGGAGACGAATGGAACGGGTTCGAAGAAGGGCTGTTCTTTATCCCCTCACTCATGCTGACAAAGACGGCAGATGGTGATTATTTAACCGTCAATCAATGGGCGGCAGACGGTAATCAGGCAGAAGATACGCTGAAACGTCTGAAATCTTTTTCAGAAGCTTTTGCAGTTTCTTCAATTGAGTATGAAGAATATCCTGTTTTAACAAAAGCGGAAGAACTTGATGTGGAAAACTGGCTTGAAGCCATTAAAACAGCAACAAATGATATGAAGGCAAATCAATATGATAAAGTCGTGCTGGCAAGGGAAGTCGTTTTGTCATATGATGGGCCTATTCCGGCGGAGAGCGTTGTCCGCAAGCTTTTGACGGACCAAACGACAAGCTATGTTTTTGCGATTGAGCAGGGAGATAAATGCTTTGTCGGCGCATCACCGGAACGGCTGATCAAAAAATCCGGCAAAGACGTTATGTCCACCTGTCTGGCAGGTTCAATTAAGCGCGGAGAAAATCAACAAGAAGATGACCGTCTCGGCAAAGAGCTGCTGCATGACGAAAAAAATCTTGCGGAACATGATTTTGTGGTTCAGATGATACACGATTCTTTCTTGGCGAGCTGCAGCGATGTGAAAAAGCCTGCAGGTCCGCAATTATATAAAACAAAAAGTGTTCAGCATCTATATACGCCGATCACAGGCCATCTTAAAACGTCCGCTTCGCTGTTTGATTTAATTGAAAAGCTGCATCCCACTCCGGCATTGGGCGGAGCTCCCCAGCAGAAAGCTGTTGAAGTTATCGCTGATATTGAACCGATGACACGCGGATGGTACGCGGCTCCGATCGGCTGGATGGACGGCAGGGAAAACGGAGAATTTGTCGTGGCTATCCGATCAGGGCTGATTGAAGGCAAAAGTGCGCGGCTTTTCGCAGGCTGCGGTATTGTTGAAGATTCAGATCCGCAATCAGAATATGAAGAAACACAAATTAAACTAAAGCCGATGATCTCTGCTTTAGGAGGTGAAAGGCTTTGACAAACCCGATTACACATTATATCGGAAGTTTTATTGATGAATTCGCTCTATCTGGTGTCACCGACGCGGTTGTTTGCCCGGGATCGAGGTCAACTCCCCTGGCGGTTTTGGCGGCGGTCCACCCGGATATTCAAGTCCATATACAGATTGATGAACGATCCGCAGGTTTTTTCGCACTCGGTCTTGCAAAAGCCCGCCAGCGTCCGGTCATGCTGATTTGTACGTCAGGAACGGCAGCGGCTAACTTCTATCCGGCCGTGATTGAAGCTCATTATTCAAGAGTGCCTCTTATTGTCCTGACTGCTGACCGGCCTCATGAATTGAGGGAAGTGGGGGCGCCTCAGGCGATTAACCAGCATTTTCTGTTCGGTAACTTTGTTAAGTTTTTCACAGACTCGGCTCTGCCTGAGGAAAATCCTCAAATGCTGAGCTATATCAGAACATTGGCCGGCAGAGCCGTAAGTGAAGCCGGGAAGCGCCCGATGGGGCCAGTCCATATCAATGTGCCGCTCAGAGAGCCTTTGATGCCGGATTTATCAGCCGGACCTTTTGAAAGAATGAGAAAGGGGAAGCACGTCTCAGTCACAACAGGGATGCAGTCAGCTGATCAAGACGCGCTCTGTCATATTACAGAGCGTCTCGCGGGTACCGAAAGAGGTATGATCGTCTGCGGCGAAATTCACGGTGAAGCAGAAAAGCAGCAAATCATCGCGCTTGCCGAGATGCTTCAGTTCCCGATTTTGGCTGATCCGCTTTCAAACCTCCGAAACGGGGAGCATGATAAGACGCTGATTATTGATGCTTATGACTCGTTCTTAAAAGATGAAGAAATAAAAGAGGCGCTGCGCCCTGACGCTGTGATCCGCTTCGGCCCGATGCCGGTTTCCAAACCGCTCTTTTTATGGCTCAGAGATGATCCTGCCATTGAGCAGTTTATCGTCGATGAAGACGGAGGATGGAGAGATCCCACCCAGGCCGGCGCGCATATGATTCATTGCCATCCGTCGGTGTTTTTGGAAGCGGTCCGTTCAGCTGAAACCGGAAAACGGCCGTCCGGATGGCTTGAGAAATGGCAGTTTGTCAATGCGCGGTTCCGGAGTCATTTACAGGCCGCGAGCATGGATGATTTATCATTTGAAGGAAATGTATATCGTCAGCTTCAGCACCTTGTCCCTGAAGGCAGTTCGATTTTTGTCGGCAACAGCATGCCGATCCGCGACGTGGATACTTTCTTTGAAAAACAAGATCGTTCCTTCCGTGTCTATGCCAACCGCGGTGCTAACGGCATTGACGGAGTTGTCTCCTCGGCTATGGGGCTGTGTGAAGGTACAAAAGCTCCTGTCACGCTTGTCATTGGAGATTTATCGTTTTACCATGATTTAAACGGGCTGTTAGCGGCTAAAAAACTTGGAATTCCGCTTACGGTTATTTTAATAAACAATGATGGCGGCGGGATTTTCTCGTTTTTGCCGCAGGCATCTGATAAGACTCATTTTGAAGAACTGTTCGGTACGCCGACGGGTCTTGATTTCCGGCATGCCGCCGCACTGTACGGCGGGACGTATACTTGTCCTGAGACATGGGAAGCATTTAAGGATGCGTATCAGCCGCAGGCGGACAAGCCCGGACTTCATATAATCGAGCTGAAAACAGATCGGACATCAAGAGTTCAATTCCATCGTGATCTGCTGCAGGCCGCAGTGCGGGAAGTGAAAAAAGAATGGAAACTGTAACAGTTAAAACGGCTGACGGCGTATGCTATCGTGCTGCTGATAGCGGACACGAATCGTCTGAAGCTATTGTTTGTCTGCATGGATTTACGGGCAGCAAAGAATCATGGATGTTTTTACGCGGCATGTTTCCCGGCGAGCGAATGGTGATGATTGACTGCCTGGGTCACGGGGAGACAGACGCGCCTGTGCAAGCGGCAAGGTATAGTGCGAGCCGGCAGGTTGCGGACCTTGCCGCCGTTTTTGATCAATTAAAACTTCACAAAGTGAAACTTATTGGTTATTCTATGGGGGGAAGACTTGCGTATTCCTTTGCACAGGCATTTCCGCCTCGGGTGTCAGCGCTTGTTTTGGAAAGTACAACCCCGGGCCTCAGCACGCTTCAGGAACGCAAAAAGCGGATTCAGTCAGACCGGAAGCTTGCTGACTTTATATTGAGGGAAGGTATAACATCGTTTGTTGATTATTGGGAGAGCATTCCGTTGTTTGCCACGCAGCTCTCTCTGCCGGACAGCGTAAAGGCGTCCATCCGTGCGGGCAGGCTGAAGAATAATCCGTCCGGACTTGCAGGAAGCCTGCTCGGAATGGGGACGGGCTCACAACCTTCCTGGTGGGAGGCATTACACCGCATCAAGGCGCCCGTCCTGCTCATATGCGGTGAATGGGATGAAAAGTTTTGCGCTATTAATCAAAAGGTGCATAACCTGCTCCCATCAAGTAAAATAGAGGTTGTCAAACAGGCGGGGCACACGGTACATGTGGAACAGCCGCGAATTTTTGGTAAGATAGTAAGTGAGTTTTTATACGGCTTGTAAAGCATAAAGAAAATAGCTTTTCGGCCGGACTCAGGCAAAAATGAAGGAGGTCATATCAATGGCTGCAGAATGGAAAAGTGAACGTCAGTACGATGAAATCCTGTACGAGACGTATAACGGTATTGCAAAAATAACAATTAACCGCCCGGAGGTACATAACGCATTTACTCCTAAGACGGTATCAGAAATGATTGACGCGTTTGCTTGTGCGCGTGATGACTCCAATATTGGTGTCATCGTTCTTGCGGGAGCGGGAGATAAAGCATTCTGTTCAGGCGGAGACCAAAAAGTCCGCGGTCACGGCGGATATGTCGGAGACGATCAGATCCCGCGTCTGAATGTGCTTGATCTTCAGCGTTTGATCCGCGTGATTCCTAAACCGGTCGTGGCGATGGTATCAGGCTATGCCATCGGCGGAGGCCATGTGCTTCATATCGTCTGTGATTTAACGATTGCGGCCGATAACGCGATTTTCGGCCAAACCGGACCGAAAGTGGGAAGCTTTGATGCCGGTTACGGCTCAGGTTACCTGGCGCGTATCGTCGGACATAAGAAAGCCCGTGAAATCTGGTACCTGTGCCGTCAATACAACGCGCAGGAAGCGCTCGACATGGGGCTTGTCAATACGGTTGTCCCATTAGAGAAACTTGAAGAGGAAACAATTAAATGGTGTGAAGAAATGCTTGAGAAAAGCCCTACAGCCCTTCGTTTCCTTAAAGCGGCATTTAACGCTGATACAGACGGCCTCGCCGGAATTCAGCAATTTGCAGGAGATGCAACGCTTCTTTATTACACGACTGACGAAGCGAAAGAAGGCCGTGATTCCTTTAAAGAGAAACGCAGTCCCGATTTCGGTCAATTCCCTCGTTTTCCGTGATCAGATGACACTACGAAACAGCTTGAGCCGCTCTGGTCCAAGCTGTTTTCTTTTCAAAAACAGTACTTTTACCTCGGAGATGATAACATGCTGACAGAACAGCCGAATTGGCTCATTCAAAGGGCTCAGCTGACACCGGAGAGAATCGCTCTCATATTTGAAAACAAACAGATGACATTCAGAGAATTATATCATGCTTCTAAACAAATGGCTGTGCGGCTGTCCAAATACTGCTCGCTTAAAAAAGGAGACAGGGCCGCGATTTTGCTTTCTAACAGACCGGAAATGGTTTATGCCGTTCACGCCTGCTTCTTATTAGGGGCGGAAGCTGTGCTGTTGAATACGAAGCTCTCAAAACAGGAACGGTTGTTTCAGCTCGAAGATTCACAGGCAAAGCTTTTATTGACGGAGGACGGTTTTTGCCGCGAAGAATATGAATCTGCGGTCGCCACCGCAGATGTGGACGAGCTGCAGGCTGAAGAGGCGGGTGACATGGAGCCGGAAGCTTATGTAACGCTTGATGATACGGCGACTCTTATGTATACGTCAGGAACAACAGGAAGGCCGAAGGGGGTGCAGCAGACTTTCGGTAATCATTATTCCAGCGCTGTATCGTCTGCGCTGAATCTGGGGGTCACAGAGCGGGACCGCTGGCTTATTGCGCTGCCGCTGTTTCATATCAGCGGTCTGTCTGCGCTGTTTAAGTCGGTCATTTACGGCATGCCTGTCGTGCTTCATCAAAAATTTTCTGTCACTGATGTGCTGGACAGCATCAGCTCCCATCAGGTCACGATCATTTCAGCGGTGCAGACCATGCTCTCGGGCCTGCTTGCGGAAACTGAACAATGTCCTGAATCACTGCGCTGCATTCTGCTTGGCGGGGGTCCGGCACCGCTGCCGCTCCTTGAAGAATGCCGCAGGAAACAATTTCCGGTATTCCAATCTTACGGCTTGACTGAAACCTGCTCACAGATTGTCACGCTTTCTCCGGAATTCAGTATGGACAAGCTCGGCTCGGCCGGTAAACCGCTGTTTTCATGCGAAATTAGAATTGAAAAAGACGAAAACCCTTGTGCGCCGTTTGAACATGGTGAAATTACGGTGAAAGGCCCGAATGTAATGAAAGGGTATTATCATCGTGACGACGCGAACCAGGCCGCTTTTCATAATGGATGGTTTAAAACGGGCGATCTTGGCTATTTGGATGATGAAGGGTTTTTATACGTGCTGGACAGGCGGTCGGACCTCATCATTTCAGGCGGAGAGAACATCTACCCGGCAGAAGTGGAAGCGGCGCTGCTTACCCATCCGGCTGTAGCGGAGGCCGGTGTTTCGGGAGCCGAAGATCCGAAGTGGGGGAAAGTGCCGCATGCTTTTCTCGTGCTGACTTCTTCTGTCAGTTCTGAGGAGCTGACCGCTTTTTGCCGTGAGCGGCTTGCAAAATATAAAATACCGGCTGCTTTTTTCACGGTTGACGAGCTCCCGCGGAATGCGTCCAATAAACTGATGAGGCATCGGCTGAATGAGCTTCGTAAAGGAGAATTGTCATGATTAAGATTGAAAAAATCACCCTTTATCATGTAAGTATGAGGCTGAAAAAACCGTTTAAAACAAGTATTGAAACGCTGCAGGACCGTAAATTTTTGATCGTGGAAGCGATCGATGAAACCGGGAGAACCGGCTGGGGGGAGGTATCGGCGTTTTCTTCTCCGTGGTATACAGAAGAAACGATTCAGACATGCGCGCATATGCTGAGAGATTTTTTTATCCCAAATGTCGTAGGCCGCGAGTTTTTCCATCCGTCAGAAGTGCCTGACAGTCTCGCGCGTTTCAAAGGGAACCGCATGGCAAAAGCAGGGCTTGAATCAGCCGTGTGGGATCTATATGCCAAGAAAAAGGGGATATCTCTCGCAGAAGCCTTAGGGGGCAAAAGAGATAAAGTGCCCGCCGGCGTGGCGGTGGGTCTGGCTTCGGCTGATGAGATGCTTCGGGAAATTGAGCAATACGTAAAAGAAGGTTATCAACGTATAAAAATAAAAATTCAGCCCGGCCATGACGTTGATCTGGTCAGAGCCATCCGCAGCCGTTTTCCGAACGTGCCGCTGATGGCGGATGCCAACTCGGCTTATGAACTGAAAGACATCAGCAGGCTGAAAGAGTTGGATGAATTCCAGCTCATGATGATAGAACAGCCGCTTCAGGCAGATGATATTGTCGATCACCGCCACCTGCAGAAACACTTAAGAACCGCGGTATGCCTTGATGAAAGCATATGCTCATATGATGATGCAAGGCGGGCGATTGAGCTTGGGAGCTGTAAAATCATTAACATAAAACCGGCGCGTGTAGGGGGCCTGACAGAGGCTTTAAAAATACATGACTTATGCAGAGAGCATCACATGCCGGTTTGGTGCGGCGGAATGTTTGAAACCGGCATTTCGAGAGCGCAGACAGTCGCGCTTGCTTCGCTGCCGCAATTTACAATACCGGGTGATATTTCCTCATCAGACCGATACTGGGAGGAGGATATTGTCACTCCCGACATCCGTATCGAAGAGGGATTCATCTCTGTCCCGGACGGTCCCGGACTGGGTGTTGAAGTCAATCAGGAAATAATGAGAAAATACGTCACCCAAATGGACGTTTTTACGACAAACAACTGATAAAAAGACATTTCAGCGAGTTGAGCTGCCTGTATGCTGCTGTTATATTGAAACTGTTCATTATCACCCCTTCCCCCGTTTGAACCGGCTGTATCAGCCGGTTTTTTTAATAGGCGAATGCGATGATTTTTTTATTCTTCAAACAGTGTCGGCTTTACATCGCAGGTGCTGCTTTCCGGCTGGGGCAAACATGTACATCTTGATAAAAAATTCTGTGCTTGTCATGAATGCAATACTGATTGTATCGCATGCCGCCGCCTATATTTGCCGCCGAACCGCCTTTCTGCCATGCTTCTCATCCGCGCGGTTTTCTCCGGTTCAGGGATGCTTGCGGCGGAAATGAAAAAGAGCTGTATAAAACAGCTCTTTTCTTTTATAAATCATGCGGTTTAAAGGTTTTGCAATCCGTTTCTTCACTTTTTTCAGCGGTTTCGCCTGTATGGCTGACCACATAAATAGCGTCGGCCGTGCATTTGTTTCCTCTGCCCCAATATGAACAGTTATTGACTTCACACAGAATTTTTTGGTCCATGCTGGCTCCCCTCCAAGATAAAAGGTACGCCTTTAGTATGAGCCGCCCTGATTTTTGTTATTCCTCCTGGCGGATATAACGTCTGTCTTTCATAAAGAGCTTCCAGAAGAAATAAAACCCGGGGAACAAAATGATGAAAGCGACGATATACGTCATAAACAGCGCCCTGAAGGTTGCCGGCTCCGTAAATCCTGACATGACCGTAATATCCGGATAAATCATATAAGGAAGATGAGCCCGTCCGTATGCATAGCTTGCCAGAAAGTATTGGAGCGCAATGGCGATCATGGCGATTCTCGGTTTGCCGAGGTTGCGGCCGAAGTGCTTATTCGGCAAAAACAGAGCCACGCCGGCAATGATAAATGTAATGACAGACAGAATGAGCCATGTCTTGTCTTTCATCATCCCCGTATACAGCCAGCCGGCTTCAGAGCGTAATGTCAGCATAATGAAGAAGGCAAACAGAAGCGACAGCGGCCCTGTTATTAAAGAGCTCCGTCTGTAGATGCGGTACGCATGCTCCTCTTCCGCAACATTTGAAAAATCGGCCAGAAGCAGTGAAGATAAAAATAAAGTGCTTAAAATGGCAAAGCCGATAAACGCATACGCATTAAGGCTTGTAAAGACATTTGCCAAATTCAGTTGATACACTCCGCCCGTCTTCTCAATAAACCCTCCGTGTGTGACCGGAAGGACCAAAATCAGCACAGCGGGAATAATGAAGCCTGAAATTCCGGAGATATATCTCATGATTTTTCTTTCCTTCGCCGTATTGGAGAAGACGAGAAAGCCGCTGCGGATGGCTAAGAGCAGCAAAATAATACTTCCCGGGATCAATAAAACGGTTCCCAGCACGAAGGTTGCCCCTGGAAAGAAGCTGAATAGGGCGACAACGATCGCGACGATAAAGACGTTGGTCACTTCCCATGTCGGGGACAAATAACGGTTGGCGATGTTTGTCGCCTTTGTTTGTTCTCTATTTAAATAAATCATCGACCAAAAGCCGGCTCCGAAGTCCATCGTTGCCATGACCGCGTAGATAAACACGAAGCCCCATACGATTGATATCGCAATGAGAGCATCCATGGTAATGTCCATTTCAATTCAGCCCTTTCTATTGTTAGGATTCCGCCGCTTTTACATCCTCCTCAACAGGATGTTTGCGGAAATAGTAAAGCAGCACATAAATGACTGCGGCTGCCAAAATGGCGTAAACGACCGTAAACAGGATGAACAGCAAACCGATTGAACCGGTTGTCGTGACGACATCAGACGTTTTCAGGAGATGGTAAATCACCCATGGCTGCCGCCCCGTACAAGCGAATATCCACCCGAATTCAATTCCGATCAGACTGAGCGGTCCTGCGGTTAAAAATAAAATCAAAAGCCAAGTCGGAAAGCTGTCTTTCTTTAAAATTTTTCTCCACACGATGCCGATGATGGAGTACAAAATGAGCAGCATCCCGATGCCGACCATTCCGTTAAACAGTGTATGGATGAATAAAGGCGGCCACTCGTCTTTCGGAAACGCGTTCAATCCTTTGACGACGGTATCAAAGCTGTTTGCGGCCAAAAAGCTTAAAGCCCACGGCACTTCTATCGCCCATTTTACTTTTTCTTCTTTTGCATCAGTAAAACCCCCGATCGCAAGCGGAGCGTGTGATCTAGTTTCAAACAGCCCTTCGGCGCCCGCAAGTTTCTCAGGCTGGTATTCGTAAAGAAGCTGGGCTGACTCGTGACCGTTTAAAGAGGCAAGAATGGAGAATATCCCGCCGATCGTTAAGGCGAGCAGCAGCGCTTTTCGGTGAAAGCGGTATACCTGCTCCTGTTTTCTCGTTCTCAGCATTTTATAAGCCGCAACTGACGCGACGATAAATGCACCGGTCATGAAAGCCGTCAGTACGACATGGCCCGCGGTGGTGAAAAAGCTTGGATTAAAAAACGCTGCCCACGGTTCGACGTCAGTGATTTTGCCGTTTAAAATTTTAAAGCCGGCCGGGGTTCCTTCAAATGCGTGAACATTTGTGATTAAGACGGCGGATGCCGCGGCGCCGATCAAAACGAAAATAACGGCAATGATGCGCATCGCCGGAGTCAGCCGATCAGCGGCGTAGACATAAATGGACATAAACAGCGCTTCGATAAAGAAAGCATAAATTTCAATCTGAAAAGGAAGTGACATCACCCTGCCGATGACCTCCATGAATCCGGGCCACAAAAGGGCAAGCTGTGTACCCGCGATCGTTCCGGTCGGTATCGCCACGCCGAGCAGAACAGCCTGCGCCTTCGTCCACCTTTTCGCCATAATGGCATAATGCGGATCTTTTGTTTTTTGATAAATCAATTCAGCCATTAAAATCATCAGAGGCAAGCCGACACCAAGCGTCGCAAAAATAATATGAAAGCCCATGGTTGTCCCGAACAGACTTCTGGCTAATACTAAATCATCCACGATCATAAACCGCCTTTCTAAATTACCGTTTTATGTAATGTGATTATATTATTTGCTGAAGCGATTAGATTATTCTTCCGATTCCATATATGTGCAGGGTTTAGAAATCAAGGGATCAGGGCATATATGATTGACAAGCGCCTATTTAAGGTTTAGAATAAAACGTAATTATTACGATTTAAGAAAGGGAGATCACCATGAAAAAAGATATTCATCCGGATAACCATCAAGTGATTTTTCAAGATGTGAACAGCGGCTACCGCTTTTTAAGCCATTCTACGAAAACGTCAGAGGAAACGGCAGAGTGGGAAGACGGAAAAACATACCCGCTGATTAAAGTAGAAGTCAGCTCAGATACGCATCCGTTTTATACAGGCCGCCAAAAATTCAACGAAAAAGGCGGGAGAGTCGAACAGTTCAACAAAAAATACAATATGGGGAAATAAGACAAGCCCAATGGGGTTTGTCTTATTTATTGAGCACTTTGTCATCTTGTGCGGGGAGTGACGAAATGACCCGCCTTATGTTATATTGTGAATAAAAAGGCAGAAAGGAAACACCAAGATGAGTCTTCTAAACGATATTATGCAATTTAATGAGCAGTTCACTAAAAACAAAGATTATGAAAAATACCAAACATCTAAATTCCCGGATAAAAAGATGGCGATTTTGTCCTGTATGGACACACGTCTTGTAGAATTGCTTCCGCATGCGATGAACATGCGAAACGGCGATGTGAAAATTATTAAAAGTGCCGGCGCGCTTGTCGCCCACCCGTTCGGAAGCATCATGCGCAGCCTTTTAGTCGCTGTATACGAATTAAACGCTGATGAAGTCTGCGTTATCGGCCACCATGATTGCGGCATGAGCAAAATCAACAGCGAGGATATGCTTGATAAAATTATCGACCGCGGTATTCCGAAAGAGCGGATTGACATGCTGAAGCACTCAGGTGTTGATCTTGATCAATGGCTGAAAAGCTTTGATTCAGTAGAAGCGAGTGTTACAGACAGCGTAAACGTCATTAAACACCATCCGCTATTCCCTGACAATGTCCCGGTGCACGGTCTGGTGATTGATCCTGAAACCGGTAAACTGGATCTGGTGATCGACGGCTACCAGCATATGGACTAATGTTTTTGTTTTTTGTCCGGTACGGGATCAACACCGCCCGGATGAAAAGGGTGGCACTTTAAAATCCGCTTCAGTGTCAGCCATCCGCCTTTTAATGCGCCGTGAGTCTTGACGGCTTCGATTCCGTACTGCGAACACGTCGGATAAAAGCGGCATGACGGCGGCGTCAGCGGAGAGATGAACTTCTGGTATCCGCGGATTAACGCAATCATTATGGTTTTCATCAAAAAACCACCTTTCTGATGCTAGTATAGAAAAAAAATTTCAGATTGAAAAGCTTCCGCCACAATTCTTATCGGAAAACTGTGTTATAATGGATGCATATTCTGAAAAAAAGGGAGTGCCATTATGCCTTCAGTAGAAAGTTTTGAGCTAGACCATAATGCGGTTGTGGCTCCGTATGTAAGACATTGCGGAGTGCATAAAGTCGGAACAGACGGCGTCGTGAATAAGTTTGACATTCGCTTCTGCCAGCCGAACAAACAGGCGATGAAGCCGGATACGATTCATACGCTTGAGCACTTGCTTGCGTTTACGATTCGCACACATTCTGAGAAATACGATCACTTCGACATCATAGATATCTCACCGATGGGCTGCCAGACAGGCTATTATCTTGTTGTCAGCGGCGAGCCGACAGCGGAAGAAATTGTAGACCTGCTTGACGCTACGCTGAAAGAAGCCATCGATATTACGGAGATTCCGGCGGCCAACGAAAAACAGTGCGGCCAGGCGAAACTTCATGATTTAGAAGGCGCGAAACGGCTGATGCGTTTCTGGCTGTCACAAGATAAAGAAGATTTGCTGAAAGTGTTCGGATAAAAAACAGGCCTTTTTGCTGACATGCAAAAAGGCTTTTTTACATATTTCTAAAAAATGTCACACCTTATGTGTAAGCGTTTGCTAAAATAGAAGCAAAGATGAAGGAGTGATGGGATGAAACGGGCTGTATTGGCAGGTATGTGCGGTATGGTATTTCTATTATCTTCCTGCGGGGGCAATTCGGACAAAACCTCCGCGGATGAGGAGCCTAAAGCGCTTGAGGTCAAGCTTACAGGACCGGAAACGGCAGCACCGCATGAAAAAACGGAATACAAGGCGGAGGTTTTTTACGGCGGCAAGCGTGTCACGGATGCGGATGAAGTCATGTTTGAAGTATGGAAAGAAGGAAAAAAAGGAAGCAGCAAAACAAGCAAGGCCAAGGAGGAAAAAGGGGCGTATCACCTGCGGACTGAATTTGATGAAGAGGGTGTGTATACCGTTCAATCCCACGTAACGGCAAAACAGCAGCATAATATGCCGACTGTAAAAGTGCGTGTCGGGGATGCTGAAGCTGCCGATGATTCCTCCGGCCATGAGGAACAGACGCATCATCATTAAGGATTGTTTTTATCCGTCAAGCCTTTTGATGCGTCCTCCGGCGGGTCAATCGTATGTTTTACGTTATAAGCTCTTACAGTCGACCAGATGGATAAAAGCAGCACGGCGAGCACGATAAGAAAGCCGAAGCCCAGAAGAAGCAGCATAAAATCCCTCCTTTTTAACAAATCATAACATATTTTCCATCCGTAAAATCAAGGGCTAAAAATTTATGTTTTAACACACGATATATAGGGTATATCAATAGTAAATCAAAGGAGGAAGATAGGCATGTCAGAAAAACTATTGGAAGCGGTCAATAAACAAGTTGCAAACTGGACGGTCATGTATGTGAAATTACATAACTATCATTGGTACGTCAAAGGGAAGGACTTTTTCACATTGCACGAAAAGTTCGAGGAGCTGTATAACGAAACGGCTACATATATTGACGATCTGGCAGAACGTCTGCTGGCATTGAACGGCAAGCCGATCGGCACAATGACGGAATCATTGAAGACTGCTTCTATAAAAGAGGCGGAAGGCAATGAGAGCGCAGAACAAATGGTACAGAACATTTATGATGATTTCACTGTCATTGCGGAAGAGCTGAAAAGCGGCATGGATCTCGCAGATGAGGTCGGAGACGAAACGACCGGAGATATGCTGCTTGCCATTCACCAGAATATCGAAAAACATAACTGGATGCTGAAAGCGTATTTAGGATAATCAACAAGGGAAGACCGGGGCTATAAAGCACTCGGTCTTTTATTTGGCTGCCGAAGAGAGGTGTTGTCCATTTTTCTGAAAAATCCAGTCCGTTCCATTCACTTTTCATAGAATAATGTAAGGCCGTTTCTGTGAAAGGATGTTGGATCAAGTGGGCAAAGACTTTGGCATCTTTTCGTTTTTTGCAGTGATCGTGTCGGCAGCGGGGTTTTTCTTTGGCGGTTTTCAGTATTCGTTTCTGATTTTGCTATCGGTCATGGCGATTGAGTTTATCAGTACAAGCTTAAAAGAATCTCTTTTGCAGCAGCTGAGCACAAGAAAGCTTTTTGCGCGGCTGGTCAAAAAAATCGTGACCCTGGCATTAGTCTCAGTTTGCCATTTTTTTGATCAGCTGCTTCATTCAGAAGGCGCCATCCGCAATTTGGCTATTATGTTTTATATCTTATACGAATCGGTTCAGATCGTGATTACGGCAAGCTCGCTGGGCATACCGGTTCCGCAGGTGCTCGTCGACCTATTGGATACCCTGAAAAATAAATTCAAGCGCAAACCGTAACATTTGCTTCAAAGGAGGCTATACTAGCGGGTATGATGGTTTTCCTCTGAATTTTTGATAAAGGGCTTCCGAACAAACGCAACTGTGGTATGATGTATGGAAGATATGAAGGAACGGATTAGAGGGATAAACATGTACGAGTTTAAAGACTATTATCAGAATACTGTTCAGCTCTCCTTTGAACACCAGCCTTTTTCAGACAGCCCGAAGCATGTATGGGTCATATGCCGATATGGAGATAAGTGGCTTTTGACTGAGCACGAAGACCGGGGGTTTGAATTTCCGGGCGGAAAAGTGGAGCCGATGGAATGTGCGGAGGAAGCGGCCCTGCGCGAGGTGAAAGAAGAAACCGGCGCCGCGGTAAGACATCTGAAGTACGTCGGACAGTATAAAGTTCTCGGCAGGGAAAAGGTAATTGTGAAGAATATTTATTTTGCCGATATTGAAAAGCTTGAAAAACAGGCTGACTATTTTGAAACAAAAGGGCCGGTGCTGTTCAGCGAACTGCCGGAGAATCTCCCCCGAAATAAAAAATTCAGTTTCATTATGAAAGATTCGGTGCTTCCGATCAGTCTGAAAAAGCTGAAAGAGGACGGCGTATTTCAATCATAAAAAACGGAGACCCGGCGCTTACGCACGGGTCTTTTTTATGTTTTTCCTTTCGTCCATTTTCTTTCTAACAGTTCGACTCCCTGATACATCAATGTCGCAAAAATCGCGATGATCAGAAGGCTTAAGAACACAAGAGTGAAATTGAAAACCTGGAATCCGTAAATGATCATGTAGCCCAGACCTTTTTCGGAAACGAGAAACTCGCCGACGATGACGCCGACCCAGGATAAACCGACGTTCACTTTAAGCGCGGAAATAATCGCGGGGGCGCATGCCGGCAGAATGACTTCTTTAAACATGATGCTTCTTTTCGCTCCGAAGGTTTTCATCACCTTAATATAGTTTTCATCCACTTCCTGAAAAGCCGTAAAGACGACGATTGTCGTGATAATGACACTGATGACTGCTCCCATGGCGACAATGCTTGTGAAATTCGGTCCGAGTGCCACGATGAGAATCGGTCCGAGTGCGACCTTCGGCATCGCGTTTAAAATGACGAGGTACGGGTCTAAAACCCGGGCGAGCCTGTTTGACCACCATAACAGAGCGGCGAGGCATGTGCCGAGAAGCGTGCCGAGCAAAAAGCCGAGAACGGTTTCTCCTAAGGTTACGCCGATGTGCGCCGCAAGGGATCCGTCTGCAATCTTTTCAACTAAAAGCCTGCAAACGGCGGAGGGTGAGCTGAAGATTAACGGATCGATCCAGCCCGCCCTGCTCGATATTTCCCACCCGGCAAAAAATACGATGAAAATGGCGGCCTGATACGCACGGATCCGGAGCTTTTCTTTTTGGTGTCTTTTCTTAAACTGCTGATGAAGCTGTTCAATCGTGCCGCTGCTGTTTTTCAAGGGAATTCAGCTCCTTCCATATGGTTTGAAACAGCGGCTGAAAGGCCGGATCCTGACGCGCGTCAAACGGATCTAAAGCCGCGAGCTCCTTAGGCACGGTGAATATTTGATGGATGGTGCCCGGCTGATTCGAAAATAAATAGATCGTATCGCTCATGGCGATGGCTTCACCGATATCGTGGGTGACGAGCACGGCGGTTTTTTGAAAATCCTTTAATGTTCTGAAGACAAGGTTTTCCAAAGAAAGCTTCGTTTGAAAGTCCAGCGCGGAAAACGGTTCATCAAGGAGCAGCAGTCCCGGGTCCGGCGCAAGAGTTCTGGCAAGTGCCGCCCGCTGCCGCATTCCGCCTGAGAGCTCTTTCGGATATTTCTTTTCAACGCCGATTAATCCGAGCTTAGGCAGAAGGCTGAGAACTTCAGCTCTTTTTTCTTCTGTTAATGTTTTTGAAATGTGTAAACCGAGCAGCACGTTTTCCTCAATTGATTTCCAAGGAAATAAATAATCCTGCTGAAGCATATAACCGATTTGGTGTTCTTTATGGTTCGGCACGCTTCCTTCGATCAGCACCCGGCCTTGCGCAGGGGTGATAAGGCCGGCCAGAATGGACAGGAGTGTTGTTTTTCCGCATCCGCTCGGCCCGAGAAAGGAGATGAAATCCCCTTTTTCAATCTGAAAATGTATATCTTTCACGGCGGTTGTCTTTTCTTTCAGCGAGAAATAAGTATGTGTTACATGATCCACATGTAAAAAAGACATTCATGTTCCTCCTATTGTTCTGAGGTGACTTTTTTGGCGATTTTTGTGTTGACGAGTTTGCTGTACGGAATGTGTTTCGGGAGCTCTCCGGCTTCATCCATAATAGATTGAAGCAGTTCCCATTCATCCTTTTGCAGAACTGGGTCTGCAGAGAATGACTTTTGTTTTTTATAGCGCTCTATCGATGTTTCGATAATGGCCGGGTCTGTATCGGCAAATTCCTTCTGAATCGTTTTTGCGATGTCTTTGGCCGGATGGCTTTCCACCCATTGCTGGGCGCGATAAATGGCGCGGGTGAATTTTTCCGCCGTCTTTTCATTGTTTTTCAAATAACTTTCTTTTGCCATAAAGGTTGTGTATGGCACTTGGCCGGAAGCTTCTCCGAAGGATGCGACGATATGACCGATGCCTTCTTTTTCAAATTGGGATGCCGTCGGTTCAAACAGCTGCACATAATCACCCGTTCCGGATGCGAATGCGTTGGAAATATTGGCGAAATCAATGTTTTGAACGAGGTTAATGTCTTTTTTCGGCTCTATGTGATTCTTTTTCAGGACGTACTCACCGGCCATTTGGGGCATGCCGCCTTTTCGCTGGCCGAGAAATGTTTTTCCTTTTAAATCGTTCCATTTGAATGATTTCTCATCCTTCCGCGACACGAGAAACGTGCCGTCCGTCTGTGTCAGCTGCGCGAAGTTGATGACCGGATCTTTTGCTCCCTGCGCCTCCACGTAAATGGATGTTTCAGAACCGACCAGCGCGATGTCTGACCCGTTTGACAAAAGCGATGTCATCGTTTTGTCTCCGCCCCATGTTGTTTGAAGTGACACTTGGAGCCCTTCTTTTTTAAAAAAACCTTTTGCTTCAGCGACATACAGAGGCGTATAGAAGATGGAGTGTGTGACTTCCGCCACCTTTACCTTCGTCAGACTTTCTTCCTGTCTGCAAGCCGGAAGAATGAGCAGGAAAAAGGCGCATATGACAAAAACGCAGCCCGCTTTGAGCCATTTGTTCACGGTGTAACCTCCTTGTTTAAGCGTTAAAATAACCTTTTCTGCTTTACATATCGTATGATGGGTATAAAAAATGTGTGAGTGCCCATATTCACGTTGGGAAAGAATAAAAAAACTGATGATATAAGGAGGCGCATTGTTTTGCTGGTAGAAAAGAAAAGGTTCCCGTCTCCGAGTCCGCATGTCCGCCTCTTTGCGGTATGCTATGAGTCAGAAGGTCTGAAGGTAAAGGGGCTCCTTGCCGAACCTGCGGCGCCGGGAACATATGACGGTTTTTTATATTTGCGCGGCGGCATAAAAAATGTCGGCATGGTACGCCCTGGGAGAATCGTTCAATTCGCTTCCCAAGGCTTTGTCGTGTTTGCGCCTTATTACAGAGGCAACCAGGGCGGCGAGGGAAATGAAGATTTTGCGGGAGAGGACAGAGAGGACGCGTTTTCCGCTTTCCGCCTTCTTCGGGAGCATCCGAACGTCAGGGAAGGGCGGGTGCATATTTTCGGTTTTTCCCGGGGCGGAATCATGGGGCTTTTGACCGCGATTGAAATGGGGCATCAAGCGGCTTCACTCGTTTCATGGGGCGGTGTGAGCGATATGGTGCTTACTTATGAAGAGCGGAAGGATATGCGGCGGATGATGAAGCGGGTGATCGGCGGCACGCCGAAAAAGGTGCCGGATGAATACAGATGGCGTTCGCCGTTTGAAAAAGCAGACCGCATTCAGGCCCCTGTGCTGCTCATCCATGGAGAGAATGATGAGAATGTTTCGATTGAACACGCCCGGATGATCGAGGACAAGCTGAAAGAGGCGGGGAAACCGGTGGAAACTTGGTATTACAGCGGTTTTACGCATTATTTTCCGCCGCAGGAAAACAGACGCATTGTCCGGCGGCTGGCGGAATGGATGAAGACACGGTAAGATGCCTGATTTATGATATGATAATAAAGAATAAGAGAATGAAAGGGGATTTTCATTTTGGGAATGCCTGTTGAATTTAATACCATGATTGTGACAAAAGGCAATGAAAAACGGATAGAGGAAAATATCTTTTTATTGGAGAAAGAGGGCTACCGCGTCTATCCTCTTGATATTCCGATGGACGTGCGCAAAACGAAAACCGGAGAGAAATCCGGCACCGGCGAGGTCCAAAAGCTCGAATGGGCGAACGGCCGGACAAGCATTACATACAGACTCACTTCGCTTCATTCGACAAACTGAAAAAACAAAAGCCGAGGGCATAAACGCCCTTGGCTTTTTTGATTACACGAGAGGTCCGCCGGCTTTGGCAATCGAGTCTGCATGGGAAAACTTTTTAAAGTTTTCTTTAAACTCATTGGCTAAAAACAGCGCTTTTTCGTTGTATGCTTGTTTATCGCTCCATGTGTTTTCAGGCTGAAGAACTTCATCCGGCACGCCCGGAACATGAACGGGACTGTGCAGGCCGAAAATGCTGTCTGCCGTCATGTCAGTCTGGTTCAGTCTGCCGTCAATAGCGGCTTTGACCATCGCTCTTGTATACGAAAGTTTCATCCGTTCTCCGACTCCGTACCCTCCGCCGGTCCAGCCTGTGTTGACCAGGAAGACTTGAACGCCGTGTTCGTCGATTTTACGCCCGAGCATTTCGGCATATACATGTGCCGGAAGCGGAAGGAACGGTGAACCGAAGCATGTCGAGAAAGTCGTTTGCGGAGATGTCACGCCGCGTTCGGTTCCCGCGAGTTTACTGGTGTAGCCGCTTAAGAAGTGATACATCGCCTGTTCCTTCGTCAGTTTGCTGATCGGAGGAAGCACGCCGAATGCGTCCGCCGTTAGAAAGACGATCGCCTGCGGATGGCCGGCAATGCTAGGCTGCACGATATTGCCGATCATCTCAATCGGATATGCGGCTCTTGTGTTTTCCGTGTAGAAGGAATTGTCGTAATCCGCTTCACCCGTTTTTTCATCAAGCACGACATTCTCAAGAACAGACCCGAAGCGGATCGCACGAAAAATCTGCGGTTCTTTTTCCTCGCTCAGATTGATACATTTAGCGTAACATCCGCCTTCAATGTTGAAAACGCCGGAATCTGACCAGCCGTGCTCGTCATCTCCGATCAGTTTGCGGTCCGCATCGGCTGAAAGCGTCGTTTTCCCTGTGCCGGAAAGGCCGAAAAACAGGGCGACATCACCTTTTTCACCGACGTTGGCTGAACAGTGCATCGGCAGTATATCCTGCTGCGGAAGCAGGAAGTTCATAATGGAAAATATTGATTTTTTCATTTCTCCGGCGTATTCGGTGCCGCCGATTAAAATGACGCGCTTTTCGAAAGAGACAATGATAAATGTTTCCGAATGCGTGCCGTCCGTCTCCGGGTCTGCTTTAAAATGCGGAGCTGAGAGAATGGTGAAAGGCTGCGCTTGCGGGTCTCTTTCATCCGTTTCCGGTCTGATAAACAGCTGGCGCGCGAATAAATTGTGCCACGCAAATTCATTTACGACCGTAATCGGCAGTCTGTATTTTTCATCCGCTCCCGCGAATCCTTCAAACACAAACAGTTCATCCCGCTGTTTTAAGTAGCTGACGACTTTGGCGTACAGCTTTTCAAACGCCTCTTCAGAAATGGGCTGATTCACCGCGCCCCAATCAATTTGATTTTCTGTGCTTTGTTCACGGACGATAAATTTATCTTTAGGTGACCGGCCTGTATATGCGCCGGTGGTGGCGCGTACGGCGCCCGTTGATGTCAGCGTTCCTTCATTTCGGCTGATTACTTTTTCGGTAAGTTTTGGAGCCGATAAATTATGATGCACATTCGGACTTGCAAGTAATGCTTGAAGATCTGCGGTTAAATCAACTAATTTCATAAAAACCTTCCTTTGCCGGTTTATTTGTATTTCGCTGAATGTGGAATTAGTATAACATATATCTGAAAATAGTCTATACTATTTGCGGTTTTTTGTTTGTGTTTTTCCATTGCTTCCCGAAATAAAGGCGCGCAATCGCTTTAATTCATATTGACACTTTCCGCCCTTTTACGATAAGATATTTCATTGAGCGGATACTCTTATCCCGAGCTGGCGGAGGGACAGGCCCGATGAAGCCCAGCAACCGGTTTCTCTGTAAAAAAGCAGGTGAAAACACTGTGGGAAACCAAGGTGCTAACCTGATGCAAGGTTTAATATTTTCCTTGAGCGATAAGAGTGAAAGGCACACAGACCAAACCCTTTCCTCGAGTGGAAAAGGTTTTTTTATTTCATAAAATATGCCAATTAACATTCTCTGATATAGTATGACATTGTATTAAGAGGGAGCGAGTTCCGTATCATATGAGAAGGTCTTGCAAAAGATCTTTTTTCAGGAGGAAAAGTGAATGAGTAAAAACCGTCGACTATTTACATCTGAATCTGTTACTGAGGGTCATCCGGACAAAATCTGTGACCAAATTTCTGACAGTATCTTAGATGAGATTTTAAAAAATGACCCGAACGCGCGCGTGGCCTGCGAAACATCTGTAACGACAGGACTTGTGCTGGTAAGCGGAGAGATTACTACATCAACATACGTTGACATTCCGAAAACAGTCCGTGAAACGATTAAAGAAATCGGCTACACACGCGCCAAATACGGATTTGATGCGGAGACTTGCGCTGTTTTAACATCAATTGATGAACAGTCTGCGGATATCGCAATGGGTGTCGATCAGGCTCTTGAAGCGCGTGAAGGCACAATGAGCGATGCTGAAATCGAAGCAATCGGAGCGGGAGACCAAGGCCTGATGTTCGGTTATGCGTGTAACGAAACGAAAGAGCTTATGCCGCTTCCGATCTCTTTGGCGCATAAATTAGCCCGCCGTTTGAGCGAAGTCCGCAAAGAAGACATTCTTCCGTACCTTCGCCCTGACGGCAAAACGCAAGTTACCGTTGAATATGATGAAAACAACAAGCCGGTCCGCATCGACGCGATCGTCATTTCAACTCAGCACCACCCGGAAATTACGCTTGAGCAGATTCAGCGCAATCTGAAAGAGCATGTCATTAACCCTGTTGTGCCTGAGGAACTGATCGATGAAGAAACAAAATACTTCATCAACCCTACGGGACGTTTCGTAATCGGCGGACCTCAAGGTGATGCGGGTCTTACCGGCCGTAAAATCATCGTTGACACATACGGCGGATATGCACGTCACGGCGGCGGCGCATTCTCCGGTAAGGATGCGACGAAGGTAGACCGTTCTGCGGCATACGCTGCGAGATACGTAGCGAAAAACATCGTGGCAGCAGGTCTTGCTGATTCTTGTGAAGTGCAGCTTGCATACGCGATCGGCGTGGCACAGCCTGTTTCTATTTCCATCAATACATTTGATACAGGAAAAGCTTCTGAAGAAAAACTGATCGAAGTCGTACGGAATAACTTCGACCTGAGACCTGCCGGCATTATTAAAATGCTTGATCTGCGCCGCCCGATCTATAAGCAGACAGCTGCTTACGGCCACTTCGGACGTCATGATGTAGATCTTCCTTGGGAGCGTACTGACAAGGCGGATGCGCTTCGCAAAGAAGCACTAGGAGAATAATTTTATAGCCGCTTACTTAAGCGGCTTTCCCTTTTTGTAGATGCTGCCATGCTTATTTTTTACATAGCGTGAAACCAATGGCGTAACAAAGCGTCTATAAAAAGGGGGTCCAATTAGAAAATTACACTTATGGAGGCTATACTATGTGTGGATTTGTCGGTGTTTTTAATAAGCATCCATTAACTCAAACCGCAGATCAAGAAGAGCTAATCAAACAAATGAACCAAATGATCGTTCACCGCGGTCCTGACAGCGATGGGTATTATCATGATGAGCACGTCGGATTCGGCTTCAGACGGCTCAGTATTATTGACGTAGAAAACGGCGGACAGCCTTTATCATATGAAGACGAAAAATATTGGATCATTTTTAACGGCGAAATCTATAACTACATTGAATTGAGAGAAGAGCTTGAAGCGAAAGGCTACACTTTCAATACAGATTCCGATACCGAAGTGCTCCTTGCGACATACCGTCATTATAAAGAAGAAGCCGCTTCAAAGCTTCGCGGAATGTTTGCGTTTTTAATCTGGAACAAGGCTGACCGCGTCATGTACGGCGCGAGAGACCCGTTCGGAATTAAACCGCTGTATTACACAACCATCGGGGACAAAGTATATTTTGCATCTGAAAGAAAGAGTTTAATGGCCGCTCAAAACGGTATTGATCTTGATACAGCTTCTTTACAGCAATATATGTCTTTCCAATTCGTTCCTGAACCGAGCACGCTTGACGCTGAAGTAAAAAAAGTCGAGCCGGGCAGCCAGTTTACGATCCGCCCGGAAGGCGACATCGCGTTTAAAACATATTTCAAAGCGAACTTTAAGCCTGTTCAGTCTGATGAAGATAAATTGGTGAAAGAAGTCAGAGACGCAATCTTTGACTCTGTCAAAGTTCACATGAGAAGTGACGTTCCTGTCGGTTCGTTTCTATCCGGCGGTATCGACTCTTCTTTTATCGTCTCAGTTGCGAAAGAATTTCACCCGAGCCTTAAAACATTTTCCGTCGGTTTTGAGCAGCAGGGCTTCAGTGAAGTTGACGTAGCGAAGGAAACGGCTGCCGCGCTCGGGATTGAAAATATAAGCAAAGTCATTTCTCCTGAGGAGTATATGAATGAGCTTCCGAAAATCGTCTGGCACTTTGATGACCCGCTTGCAGATCCGGCGGCGATTCCTTTGTACTTTGTCGCGAAAGAAGCGAAAAAGCATGTAACGGTTGCATTATCCGGGGAAGGCGCGGACGAGCTGTTCGGCGGGTACAATATTTACCGCGAACCGCTGTCGCTTAAACCGTTTGAACGCATTCCGTCCGGTCTGAAAAAAATGCTTCTTCATGTGGCGTCCGTCATGCCTGAAGGAATGAGAGGGAAAAGCCTCTTAGTCCGCGGCTGCACACCGCTTGAGGAGCGCTATATCGGTAATGCGAAGATTTTTGAAGAGCCCGTGAAAAAACAGCTGCTCAAACATTACAATCCAGAGCTTTCATACCGTGATGTCACGAAGCCGTACTTTACGGAAAGCCGTTCATACAGCGACATTAATAAAATGCAGTATGTTGACATCCATACGTGGATGCGCGGCGACATCCTGTTAAAGGCTGACAAAATGACGATGGCCAACTCATTGGAACTGCGCGTGCCGTTCCTTGATAAAGTCGTGTTTGACGTGGCCTCTAAAATTCCGGATGAACTGAAAACGAAAAACGGCACGACGAAATACCTTCTGCGCAAAGCTGCTGAAGGGGTAGTGCCTGATCATGTGCTTAACCGCAAAAAACTCGGCTTCCCTGTGCCGATCCGCCACTGGCTGAAAAATGAAATGAACGAATGGGTTCGCAACATCATTCGTGAAAGTGAAACAGATGCTTATATTGAAAAGGATTATGTCCTTCAGCTTCTGGAAGATCATTGTGCCGACAGAGCGGACAACAGCCGCAAAATCTGGACCGTGCTGATCTTCATGATCTGGCACAGCATCAATGTCGAGAAAAGATTGGTGCCGGAAGAGCTGAATCATCAGCCGAAAGAAGTCATTTTCGTTTAATCCAAAGGGGCTTTCGATGTTATCGAAAGCCTTTTTTTTATTGTTTTTTGTAAACCGTCTATTCCGCTCTGTTTTCGACAAAGTATTACGCAATATTCAGAAAAAGGTTATAATAGGACTAATCGGGTAGATTCCGGAAAGAGTTTTCTGGCTATTTCGTCTCGGTTTGTTGTTTCTTTGTCAAAATCAGGGGGAGGGAGAGTTATGCAAAACAAAGAAAAAACGCTTCACCGCGGCTTGGAAGAGCGGCATATCTCGCTTATGTCGTTGGGCGCCGCGATTGGAGTCGGGCTGTTTCTCGGGTCAGCTTCTGCCATAAAGCTTGCCGGGCCGGGGATTTTAGCCGCTTACGCCTGCAGCGGACTGATTATGTTTTTTATTATGCGGGCATTGGGGGAAATGGCGATTCAAAAGCCTGTAGCCGGCTCGTTCAGCCGGTATGCCAGAGATTATCTCGGTCCGCTTGCCGGGTTTTTAACGGGCTGGAATTATTGGTTTTTATGGGTCGTTACCTGCATGGCGGAAATCACCGCGGTCGGCATTTATATGGGCTACTGGTTCCCTGACGTGCCGTCATGGATCTGGGCGCTTTGTGCACTCGTCATTATGACGGCTGTCAACTTTCTGGCGGTCAAAGCGTACGGTGAGCTTGAATTCTGGTTTGCACTCATTAAAGTATTGGCGATTCTGTCAATGATCGCGATCGGTCTGGTGATGATCGTATTCGGTCTCGGAAACGGAGGCGTTGCGCTCGGAATCAGCAATTTATGGAGCCACGGCGGCTTTTTCCCGAATGGGATTAAAGGGGTGCTGCTGTCGCTTCAGATGGTCATGTTTGCCTATCTCGGGATTGAGCTGATCGGTGTCACAGCCGGTGAGGTCAAAAATCCGGAAAAATCACTGGCGCGGGCCATAGATACTGTTTTTTGGCGCATTCTCATTTTTTACGTCGGAGCTTTGTTTGTCATTATGTCAATTTATCCGTGGCAGGAAATTGGTTCAGGCGGGAGCCCGTTTGTTTTGACATTTGAAAAAATCGGAATACCAGCTGCAGCCGGAATCATTAATTTTGTCGTATTGACGGCGGCTCTTTCTTCCTGCAACAGCGGGATCTTCAGCACGGGGCGTATGCTGTTCAATCTGGCGGAACAAAATGAAGCGCCTAAAGCATACGGTACGGTCACAAAAGGCGGTGTGCCGGGAAAAGCGGTATTGGTTTCAGCGGGTGCGTTATGCATCGGCGTTTTGCTGAACTACGTGGTGCCGGCGAAAGTGTTTACGTGGGTGACGAGCATTGCGACGTTCGGAGCAATTTGGACATGGTCGATTATTTTGCTTTCCCAAATGAAATACCGTAAAAGCTTACAGCCGGAACAACGGAAAAAACTCAAATATAAAATGCCTTTATACCCCTTTTCCTCATATATCTCGCTGGCATTTCTGGCTTTTGTCGTTGTGCTGATGGCTTTTGATGCAGAGACCAGGGTGGCCGTCATCATCGGTCCTGTCTGGTTCGGCATATTATTAGCCGCCTATTACGGGAAAGGTTTCCATAAAAGAAAAGACATAGATCTGGAAAACGGACAGACATTCGCCGAAAAAGCGTAAAAAAAGAGCCCGGGACATGGGCTCTTTTTTTCATAGGATCGGGCCGGCGGGGGAAGAATAAAACAAATTCCTGAACATTTTGCTTCTATTTCCTGACAATCGGGAGAATGCAAATGGTTTTTACTTAAATAATATTTTGAAAAATGGTACAGTAGTAAAACAAAGCTGATCTATTTTTATTTCTCTTGCATTGTTTTATAGTATCGGCCTTTTTCAACATATTCCGTTCTGATTCTTTCCATGTCCCGTATGTCTTCTTCTGTCAGCCGGCGGATAACCTTTGCGGGCCGGCCGAACGCAAGACAGCCGGGAGGAATGGTTTTGCCCGGAGGAACGAGACTTCCGGCGCCGATAAACGCGCCTTCTCCGATTTCCGCCCCGTCAAGAATGACGGAGCCCATACCGATTAAAGCATTCTTTCTGATGATTGCGCTGTGCAGTGTAACCTGATGGCCGATCGTGACGTCATCTTCAATAAGAAGCGGGCGGTTCGGGCTTTGATGCAGACAGCTCAAGTCTTGTATGCTGACTCTTTTTCCGATCCTTGTCGGCGCAACATCCCCCCGGATGACTGCCGAGAACCAAATGCTCGATTGTTCTCCGATCACGACGTCGCCCGTTATGACGGCGTTATCCGCAATGAACGCTTCAGGATGTATGTCAGGCGTAAATTGTTTATAAGGGTAGATTATCATGTCTCATCCTTCTTTCTCTAAATTTATGTAAGAGGTGAACTGCATGTGGACTTGGAAAGCAGACAGGCCCGTCGGTACCATTGTCATTATCCACGGGGCAAGCGAATACCACGGGCGTTATAAATGGCTCGTTGAAATGTGGAGATCTTCCGGATATAACGTGGTGATGGGCGATTTGCCCGGTCAGGGAACGTCGACCCGCGCCAGAGGGCATATTCGCTCTTTCCAAGAATACATTGATGAAGTAGATATATGGATTGATAAAGCGAGAACGCTTGAAGCGCCCGTTTTCCTTTTAGGCCACAGCATGGGCGGACTGATTGCGATAGAATGGTTTAAGCAGCAGAGAAATCCCCGCATTACGGCACTCATTTTATCATCACCTTGTCTGGGTCTGCAAATAAAAGTCAATAAAGTCCTTGATTTTGCGTCTAAAGGACTGAACGTCCTCGCTCCGTCCCTCAGAGTGGATTCCGGCTTATCACCTGATATGGCAACGAGGAATGCGGATATGATTGAAGCGGATCAAAACGATTCTTTATATGTCACGAAGGTATCCGTAAGATGGTACAGAGAGCTTTTAAAAACCATTGATGCCGCTATGGTGCCGACTGATGCGTTTTTAAAGGTGCCGCTTTTGCTTATGCAGGGCGGTGATGACAAAATCGTCGATAAAATGAAGGTCCGCAAATGGTTTTCCGGTGTGGCTTCCCATAATAAATCGTATCGGGAATGGGAAGGGCTTTATCATGAAATTTTTAATGAACCGGAAAGAGAAACTGTGTTTAAGGCGGCAAAAGCCTTTACAGATCAGTATATTTGAATTCGCTGGGGGTGCATATGTTGACAGTACCGGAACATCCTTTTAACCTTATGGCAAAAGTGTATCGGGAAATTTTTCCGCTCGTTCATCAGGAATTGAACATGTGGCGGGAAAAATCAGATTCCATTAAAAATACCGAACTGCGGCAGCAGGCGGCCGCAAGTATCCGCGATAAATCGTTTCATTGTGAAGGCGGCGGCATTTTAGCCTTGCTTTCGGGAGAACAAAAACAGAAATGCGTGCAATTTATCATCGCGTATCAGACAATCAGTGATTATCTGGACAATCTGTGCGACCGCAGCACCTCGCTTGATCCGGAGGACTTCCGCATGCTTCATCTTTCCATGCGTGACGCGCTGACGGTCGGTGCCGAGGTGCGGCCGTACTATCAGTACAGAGAGGAGCGGGATGACGGCGGTTATCTTCATGAGCTGGTCAGAACATGCCAGCGGGTGCTCGGGTCAATAGAACATTACGGTATCATTAAACCTTATTTGCTTGAGCTGTGTGATTATTATTGCGATCTTCAGGTTCATAAGCATGTCGTTGAACATGAACGCGTTCCGAGGCTTAAAGCCTGGTTTGAGCAGTACCGGTCACAGCTTCCGGAAATGGAGTGGTTTGAGTTCTCGGCCTGCGCCGGATCGACGCTAGGCATTTTCTGTCTCGTTGCTTACTCATTCCAGCCTGATTTTAACGAACATACCGCTGAGAAAATCCGCAGCAGTTATTTTCCGTACATACAAGGGCTGCACATACTGCTCGATTATTTAATTGACCAGGAAGAAGATCTGCTTGAAGGCGATCTGAATTTCTGTACGTATTATCAGTCTCATGAAGAAATGATGCAGAGACTGCAGCATTTTATTGAAAAAGCGGATGAACATTTGCAAGGCATTCCGCATGAAAATTTTCACCGGCTGATCAACAGGGGGCTGCTCGGTGTCTATTTATCCGATGACAAAGTCGCCGGCCAAAAAGAAATGGGCCGCCTCGCGCGAAAGCTGATCAGGGCAAGCGGAAAAACGTCATTTTTCTTTTATATCAACGGAAGAGCCTACCGCAAATTTCAGAAGATGGCTTGGACGAAAAGTTCGTAATGGGTGAACTGCGCCTCTCGTGTACATCATGACGGCGCAGTTTTTTATTTATGATGTGAAGAATGAAACATTGTGTGCGCCTGCAGAATATGATACTTTAATTTTATGAAAAAATTAAAGTATTTAGCGGTCATAGCATTACTTTCCATTTCCGGAGGCTGCTCCGTCACCCATGCTTCCGCCGGCTATCATCCTGTCTTGATAGCGCACAGGGGCTCTTCTGCGATTGAGCCGGAACATACCGCTTTGTCTTATGCACGTGCGATTAAAGACAAAGCAGATTATATTGAGATAGACTTACGGGAGACGAAGGACAGCCGTCTGATTGCAATTCACGATAAAACGGTAGATCGGACAACAGATGGTAAAGGGATGACAGATGATCTGTCTTTGGCTCAGATTAAGAAACTGAATGCGGGAAAAGGAGAAAAGATTTTAACATTAGAAGAAATCATCCAGAAATTCGGACAAACTGCCAATTACTATATTGAGACAAGAGCAACGGCAGCCTGGTGATGGAAAAGAAACTGATTGACATATTACAAAAACATAAGCTGATTTCCAGCCATAAAGCAGTCATTGAGTCTTTTAGCGGGAAGAGCTTAAAGAAAGTTCGTTCTATGAATAAAAAAGTTCCTCTTGTTCGATTATTAAAAGATCACGAGGCTGAGGAGATAAATGATAAGCAGCTGCAAACCATCAGAACGTATGCTGATACAGTCGGAATCAACGCCAAATTGGCAAATGAAGCAGTCGTGAAGCGCATTCATCACAATAAGATGAAAGTGCACGTGTTTTTTGATAAGGAAGACGAGCATACGCTGACGCCTATTATGCTGAAACAAAAAGCAGATGGTGTCTTTACGAACAATCCCGCTTATACACGCAGCGTGCTGCAAAACAGTAAATAAAAAGAGACATGCGCATTTTACGCTGTCTCTTTTTTTAACGGTTTCTTTTTTGCCGCAAGGTGCATTGCGAATTTGCCGATCAGCCCGATGACAAAAAATGCAGCAAACCACCAGTAATAGGTTTTCGCGAACTCAAATCCTAAATGTCTTGATAAAATGATGACAAACATTACATAGGGAACACTTGAAAATATGATGCGAAGAATATTCAAACTGCCGCTCCTCCCAGATGTTACGCTTAAAAGATGAACTTTTTTCCATTATTGCATAGTAATTGATTTTTCTTGAAAAGTAAACACAAAAAGAATCGGCCCGCTTATGACAGGCCCATTCTTTATTTGCCGGCAGATTTCTTTTCAATCGCTATAATAAACGGCGGGTCGTTTTGCTGGTTGAGAAAGCCGTAGCTCAGCACGCGGGCTTTTTCCTGATCAAGATTGCTGCAGTATTCCAGTAATGCACTTTTTTCCGTCTTGCCTTCAGGATGCCCGTGGTACACAACGAGAACGATCAGCCCGTTCTCCTTCAGCAGTTCAAGGAGCTGTTCGATCGCGGAAATGGTTGAGTGACCGTTTGTCGTAATGCTTTTATCGCCGCCTGGCAGATAGCCGAGATTAAAGACGGCGCAAGCCACACGACCGTGCGCATCTTCAGGCAGCGATGCCTTTATTTGATCATGGCTTTTATGGTGAAGCGTGACGCGCGGGCCGAAGTCGGCACCGAGCCGCTCCTTCGTTTTAGCGAGTGCGTCCGCTTGAATATCAAAGGCATGGACATGTCCTGTCTCACCGACAAGGCCGGCCAGAAAATATGTATCATGTCCGTTGCCCATCGTCGCGTCAACCGTGATATCACCTTCCTGTGCGGCGGACTTCAGCAATTCTTTACTGAAAGGGAGGATGTGCATCAAGGTCATAGGGCGGTCTCCTCCCCGGTCTTTCTGAAGAGCTTTCCTTGATAGCTTCCCCGTGTTTCCAGCTCTTTTTGAATGGCGCCCAGTACTTCCCACTTATTGACGCTCCACATCGGCCCGACCATTAATTCGATCGGCCCGTCTCCCGTAATGCGGTGAACGATCATTTCCGGGGGAATGATTTCGAGCTGATCACATACAAGACTTACATATTCTTCTTGAGAAAGGAACTCCAGCTTTCCTTTTTCATATTGCTTCACCATCGGTGTGCCTTTTAATAAGTGAAGCAGGTGAATTTTAATGCCTTGCACATCCAAATCAGCGACGGCTTTGGCCGTCTCCATCATCATGTCCCTGTTTTCAAGCGGAAGCCCGTTAATGATATGGGAACAAACGCGGATGCCGTGTTTTCTCAGTTTATTGACACCCTCAACATAGCAGTCAAAATCATGGGCGCGGTTGATCAGGAGTGCGGTCCGTTCATGCACGGTCTGCAGCCCGAGTTCAACCCACAAATAGGTCCGCTCATTCAGTTCTGCCAAATATTCCACGACATCGTCCGGCAGGCAGTCCGGACGGGTGGCGATAGACATGCCGACAACGCCGTCAAGCTTGAGGACGGATTCAAATTTTTCACGCAGCTCCTCTACCGGGGCATGCGTATTCGTGAACGCCTGGAAATATGCGATATATTTGCCGTCTTTCCACTTTTCGTGCATACGGTTTTTGATATCGTGAAATTGCGTGAGTAAGTCATCGGCCCGGTTGCCGGCAAAATCGCCGGAGCCCGCCGCGCTGCAGAATGTGCAGCCGCCGTGTGCAACCGTGCCGTCCCGATTCGGGCAGTCAAAACCGCCGTCAAGCGCGACTTTAAACACTTTATGCCCGAAATGCTCCCGCAGATGATAATTTAATGTATGGTACCGTTTTTCCGTATTTGAATAAGGAAAAGGGTTATTCTCGTTCAATGTTCAAAAAGCCTCCCTCACATCAGATGCATCCTAAAATTGTAGCATGAATGATGGAGCGGAACAATGAAACAATTATGGAACGGTCAAGGCGTAATATCTACCTGGTTTTTCTGTTGTTGTTTTAATCGTTTTGGAGAAATATCACTGAACAATGCAAAAATAATTCCTAAAATAAGAATTACACTGCCTACTTTGAATGTATTATTAAAACTGTCACTTATTTTTTCATTATATAAATTTGAAATTTTTTTCTGGATAGCGATAACTTCCTTCTTTTGAGTATTGAAACTTTTTTGTACCTTTTCTTTATATGGATCCGGGGTTATAGAAAGAATTTCTTCCTCTTTTTTGTTTAATTCAGCAATACTTTTTCTTCGATCGAAACCTTTACTGTCTGAATGCTTTAAGTGAGTTATTATCTCGTTTTTTGCATTTTTATCAAAAACCTGATTGTTTTCCACAATTGTTATGGCTTCTTTTTTTGCAGAAGCTGTGTGATCATTTATATTCATTGTAAGCACAGATGTAAGTATGGCAATGCCTAGCGCTTGTCCAACTGTCCGCATCATATTAAGAATACCTGAGGCAATACCTACTTTCTCAGGAGGAATAAGCCGTATCCCTGAACTCATTGCCGGTCCTATCACAAGCCCTAAAGCTAAGCCGGTCAAACATAACAGAATAATTACCGTTGTTACAGAACTGTCGTATCGTATGTATCCATATAAATATGTTGTGATTGTTAAACCGAGCATACCTAGACCCGAAAGCCAAATGCCCCCGAGTTTATCAGATAGCTTTCCAGAAAGTACAGAGGTAAACATAGATGATAGAGCTAATGTAGAAACAATTAACCCCGCTTCTAATTCAGTTTTTCCCATTAAATTCGTGAGGAGTAAAGTAATAATAAGGGTACCGCTTGTTAATCCAAGGCCCTGCATAAAGAGGGTGAAAGAACTGAAACTAAACGTACGTATCTTCAGCATGGATAAGGGAATCATCGGGTTTTTAATTTTAGATTCAATAAAGAAAAACAAACAGAATAATAATACAGAGATTACAAAAAGAGAGATAATTAATGGTGATGACCAGCCTAAATCAGATACTTTTGCAAAGCCAAAGGTTAAACAGAAGAGAGCTCCGGATAAAATAAGAATCCCCATGTAATCAATTTTTTTACTCACTGTTTCATCATAACTCTCAGTAATAAAAAATGCTGCTAAAAAAAGAGAAATCAGGCCTAAAGGAATATTTATGAAGAAGATAGCTTGCCAATTAAAGTTTTCAGTTAATAATCCTCCAAGTACAGGTCCTAAAGTAGCTGCTAATCCTGAGAAAGCCCCCCAGATTCCAATGATCAATCCTTTTTTATTTTGAGGAACGATGGCCAAAGCAATAGGCATTGTAACTGGCACAATGAAAGCAGCAGATAATCCCTGAATCACTCTAATTGTGATAAGCATTTCAATTGAAGTGCTCAAACAGGCAATAACTGATGTCAAAATAAAAAGTGCTAATCCAAACATAAAAGCTTTTTTTCTTCCAAAATGGTCTGCCAGCTTTGATGCACCTACTAATAAAACTGCAAAAGCTAAAGTATAACCTGTAGCCACCCAAGCTACTTGAGAAAGGTTGCTCGAAAAGTAATCCAGCATCTTAGGTAATGCAATATTTACTATAGTGGTGTCCATTACCGAAATGAATGTACCTAATAATAATGCAGATAACATAATTAATTTTTTGAAATTCAATATACTTACATCTCCTTTTAGAACATAATCTAATTAAAACTTTGACGTATGTCTAAAAAACATAATAAGAAAAAAAATCATTGGTGTCAATATTATTCATAATATGTATTTTAGACCCAATATATTATAAAATAACAAATGTATTAAGATAACCATTACTTTGAATCTATTAAAATTCCAAATTAATACTTTACAAATAGACAATAATTCCTTATTATTATTTAAAAGTTGGTTTTTCATGGGTTTTTTTGAAAAAGGAGGAGCTAATGACCTATCCAATTAAACTTTTTTGCATTCCGCATGCTGGAGGATTGTCAAGTATTTATAGTGACTGGAGTAACTCAGTTGGACCAGAAATTGAACTAATACCTGTTGAGCTAGCAGGAAGAGGCTCTAGATTTTCTGAAAAGTCCTACAAAACAATAAATCAGGCTATAGATGACATTACAGAATTAATATTAAGAAAGTGTGATAATAAGTGCTATGCGATTTACGGCCATAGTATGGGTGCATATATATCTTATGAAGTAATACTTAAATTAATGAAGGTTACAGATAATCTTCCTCAGCATTTATTTGTATCTGGAAAAGGCGCACCTTATTTAACTAAGGAAACATTTATAAGCGGTCTTCCTGATAAACAAGTTATTCAATGGTTAAACAAATTAGGAGGGATTCCCAAGGATCTTATCGAGAATTATGAACTAATGAAACTATTTCTTCCAGTAATAAGAAATGATTATAAACTAATAGAAAGTTACAACCACAATATTAAAAAAAAATTATCAAATGTTACATTAACTGTTTTAACAGGCAAGTTTGACGAATCATTAACTATAAGAGAAGTTGAAGGGTGGAAAGAATATTCAGAAAAAAAGGTTGATGTATACCAGATTAACGGAGGGCATTTTTTTATTAATGAATCCGTTACAGAAGTTATATCAATTATTAAAGATAAATTATTAGTTTAAGTTTAGTATGGAGGTTTTTAACGTGAAAAAATACTTTTGGGCTCCTCATGTTCACTGGAGAAATGAAAATAACCATATTATTATTAATGATTTTCAATTTAGAGGGAAAGTAGTTGATCTTTTTCCTGATATTTATTTTCATTTTCAAAAAGGCATTTCTTTAAGCGAAATATATGTTATTTTTAAAGACTTTAATCCAAAAATTTTAAAAATGTTTCTAAAAGATTTAATACGTAATAGAGTTTTAGTTTGCAATGTAAGCACACCGACAGAGCTTTTCGAAACGCAAAACAAATTTGTTTATCAAGAATATGATGAGGAGTTTTTTTTATATAAAGAAAATATAGAATCTTATAAGAAGAAACAATTAACTAGGTTTATGTCAAAGAATACTCTTCAATCATTTGATTTAGAGGAATGTTCAGATTTGCCCTCTGTAGTTCAAAATAGAAAAAGTACTAGGAATTTTGATACTAGTAAAATAATGAATTTTTCTAAGTTTAGTCGTTTGTTAAATGTCTTTAAACAGTCTCCAATTCAAGAGGGTATTAAATATTTCTACCCAAGTGCAGGAGGACTGTATCCTGTCAACATATATTTGTATATTAAAGATGGGAGAGTCGAAAATCTTGAGGAAGGGGTATATTTTTATAACCCTCACAGTCACTCTATCAATTTACTTAATAGAGTAAAACTGGCTGAAAAAAAATATCATTATTTTATAAACCACAGTGCATTTAATACTTCGAATTTCTCTATCTTTTTCACTCTTGATTGTGATGTAATCATGCCCAAATATAAGGGGACAGGGTATTACTATGGTATTCTCGAATGTGGTGTTATGTCAGCTACATTGGCTAATATAGCAGAATATTTTGATGTTGGATCGTGCTCCATAGGAGAAATAGACTTCGATAAAATTAAAGATGAATTTAATTTGAATAGCAATGAAATCTATTTACATTCGGTAGAGGTAGGACTAAAGAACAAGGAGGTAAATCATTGATTAATAACACGCTAGTAACGAGTAATAAGTTTAAAGAGATTTCTAACTTTATAATAAAAAAAATTCGTGAATTAAGTAAAGATGATTCAGTTGATTTAAGAACTAATATTTTTGATTATCAAATATCTTCTATGAATATATTAAAATTACTTGGAGCCATTGAAGATACATATAATATAAATATTGAATTTTATGATTATATTGACAACCCAGATGTACTGTCATTTTGTCAAGTTGTATATGAAAAGTTTCAGTTATTAGATAATAAAAAAGAGAATAATACAATACATTTATTAAACGATGAAGAAAATACCTATAAAGAATTTGATCTTACAAATGTTCAAGTTGCTTATTTATCTGGAAGAGACAAGCAATTTGAACTAGGGGGAACTTCCACTCATGCTTTTGTAGAATTTGAGGCTGAACTAGATATTGAAAAATTCAATAAAAGTTTACAAGCTGTGATAGAGCGTCAACACATGCTACGTGCAGTTTTTTTATCAAATGGTAAGCAAAAAATACTTGAACACGTACCGAATTATAAATTAGCTATTCAAGATGTGAGTTATCTTAAAAAATCAGACCAAGAAGACAAAATATTAGAAGCAAGAAAAGTAACTAACGAACGAATATTCGATCCATACCAATGGCCATTGTTTGAATTTAAAGCTTTAAAAATCAGTGATAATCTATATAGAATATTCTTTGATATCGATATGTTAATAGCAGATGGAGCTAGTATCCAGCTTTTATTTAAAGAGATATCTGAATTGTACAATGGAAAGATTCAAGAGCCTTTAGAAGTATCCTATAGAGATTATATGTTAGCTTATAAAAAATTAAAGGAAAATCATAAATATCAGAATGACAAGGAATATTGGTTAAATAAACTTAAAGGTTTTCCTTCAACACCAGCTCTGCCAGTAAAAGTAGATATAACATGTATAAAAAAACCTACTTTTAAAAGAAAGAAAAAAATTATTGAGAAAAGAAATTGGAATCAATTTGTGAATTTATGCTCTCAGAAGAATATTAGACCTAGTATACTACTTTTGGCTATTTATTCAAAAGTGTTGTCTAAATGGAGTAATCAGCAGAATATTGCGTTAAACACTACATTATTTAAAAGAAGACCTTTGCATAAGCAAATTAATAACGTTATAGGCGATTTTACAGAAATTATGATATTTGATGTATGCTTCAATAATTTAAATCATTTTTGGGAAGAAGTAAAAAATATTCAGGATAACTTCTTTAAATGCCTATCACATAATGATTTTGATGGAATAGAGTTTACCAGAGAATACTGTGAATTTAATGATATAGATAGAAGGAAAGCTGTTTTTCCGATTGTTTTTACAAGTATGTTATTTGAGAACGAATTAAACTATTTAGATTCTCTAGGAGTTTTTATAGAGAGTATCAGTCAGACATCACAAGTTTATCTGGATCATCAAGTGATAGAGCTCAATGATGGAGTCATGCTTAGCTGGGACTATGTTTCAGAGGCTTTTGAAAATGACGTAATTGAGTCAATGTTTGAGGAATATACCCACATTATTGACCAATTAACGTCCGGTGAGATGATGTCTTCTGAAGACACAGC
>NZ_JBSJQE010000009.1:0-16934 GCF_053663335.1 Bacillus sp. YH3-2-B2
TAAGTTCACTGCATCCTGCAGTAACGTCTGTGTGATCTGCATCATGCAGACCTTAGTTTGACTGACTACGCACATCGCTGTGCGATTTATTTAAAACTTTGAATTAACAGGTACGTTTTGTCTTGTTTAGTTTTCAAAGAACTTTGTCCATCGCTCTTGAAGCGACTTAATTATTATAACATCTCAGTGTCAGTATCGTCAATAACTTTTTAAAATTTCTTTTTCGAGAATTCGTTTCGTCATCAGCGACGTATATTAGAATACCACCCATGATCCAACATGTCAACAATAATCGACAAATTAAATGATGAAGCGTTTAATGACTATTAAAGCCGCAATTCCGGGAATTCCCAGAATCCCGCTGATGCCCGTTGTAATCAGGTTAACAGGGATATGAATACCGAGACTGCCCCCGAACAAGTTCACACCCACCAACAGAATCGCGCCGGCAATAAACTTAATGGCAGTCACACCAATCCACCTTAACGGTTTTGAAGATACTCCCCATAAAAAAAGCAAAGCAACCAGACCGACAATCAAACCGATAATGAAAAAAGGCTCCATGAATCTTCCCCCTCGCTTGTTTAGTACAAGCTTATGAGAAGATTCCGGAGAATAGACCTCTTACTTCCATCTGCTCATTTTCAAATTCCGCTGCTTCGCTTCTTTCAAATAAAAAAAGTACTTAGATTCAGCGACTTTCAGCTCAAACAACACTTCAGCGGAGGGCTCTAGACTTTTCTCGACCAGACTCTTCTGTCTGTTCCATTCTTCTTTTTGTTTAAAGAGCTGTTCTATCAGCTTCTCGTCAAACTCTTTTCTTAATGTATTTCTGCGAAGAAAACCCATGCCTTGCCTTTTCCTCCCTTACAATTCACGTCTTCCTTCAAGAGCTTTTGAAAGAGTGACCTCATCAGCATATTCCAAATCACCGCCGACGGGCAGACCGTGGGCAATACGGGAGAGCTTGATGCCTGAGGGCTTTAACAGCCTTGATATATACATCGCTGTTGCTTCCCCTTCAATATTAGGGTTGGTTGCGAGAATAACTTCTGTCACTTGATCATCCTGAAGACGTTTCAGCAGCTCCGGAATCTTAATATCCTCCGGGCCGATGCCGTCCATTGGTGAAATCGCGCCGTGAAGAACATGATACTGGCCGTTATATTCCTTCATTTTCTCCATTGCGATCACATCCTTAGGGTCCTGCACGACACAAATAACAGACTTATCCCTTCTTGTGTCCTCACATATATAACAAGGGTCCTGATCTGTAATATGTCCGCAAATCGAGCAATATGTCAGATTCCGCTTCGCATTGACAAGCGCCTTAGCAAAATCCAATACTGTGTCTTCTTTCATACCTAGAACAAAAAAAGCCAGACGAACCGCTGTTTTCGGTCCGATCCCTGGCAATTTCATAAAGCTGTCAATCAGCTTTGATATTGGTTCAGGATACTGCATGTTTATTTATCCCCCTAGAATAAACCCGGTATGTTCATTCCTTTTGTAAATTGTCCCATTGTCTCATTCGTCATGTCATCCACTTTTTTGAGGGCGTCGTTTGTCGCAGCAAGAACCAGGTCCTGAAGCATTTCGATATCTTCCGGATCAACAACTTCTTCTTTAATGGCAACGTCTACAACTTCTTTTTGGCCGTTGACTTTTACAGTCACCATACCGCCGCCCGCTGTGCCTTCAAGCACTTTTTCAGCAAGTTCCTCCTGAGCCTTCGCCATATCCTTTTGCATTTTTTGCATTTGTTTCATCATTTTTTGCATGTTTCCCATTCCGCCACGCATATTCAATCACTCTCTTTCATCTTATTAGTCTTTTATTTCGATTAAATCCGCTCCGACAAGTTTTTTCGCCTCTGCAATCAGCGGATCTTCTTCAGCCGGTTCGTTTGATCCTTCACTTTCCTGCTGGTGATCATTTAAAAATTCTTCTCTTATTTTACCCCATTGTGCTTCCGGAACGCCAATCAAATCCATTCTTTTCCCGAGCATTGATTCGAGAATCTGTTCAAGATTCGTACGGACTCCGTTATTGTCTTCTGCAACCATTTTACAATGGATTTCGTATTTAAATTTAAGCACAAATGCCTTTTGAGCAGCGGCCACCGGTTCACTGTCATTCAAAAGAGCCGCATGAGATACCTTATTCTGCTGTTTCAGGTGTGCCAGCAGCTTGCCCCAGCTGCTTTTAAGCTGTTCAAGATCAGGTCTTGTGGCTTCCTTCAGTATCTCATGAATTCTTCCGACCGGGGCTTTATAATGGCTTTTTCCGCCTTTTTGAGGACGCGGAGCTTCTTTCGGAGCGCTTTCCATCTGAACCTTCACACCGGAGGTTTTCAGCCTTTCCACTTCCTGCTCAAGCTGCTGGATCTTATTCATCAGCATGCCGACCTCAGGGATGTCTCCGGCGGATTGCTGTGCCGTCTGGCATATTTTCACGACAGCCACTTCAAAAAAGATTCTTGGGTGGTTCGTCCACTTCATTTCCTGATGGCTTTTATTCAGGATATCAATCATCTCATATAAAGCGGGGGCCGGTATGTCACCGCTTAGATTCCGAAACGTTTCATCGACCTTCACCTTCTCCAGGACTCCTTCTAAACCGGGAGCGGCCTGGTACAAGAGCATATCCCTGAAATAGAAAATCATATCTTCAATCAGTTTGGCCGCATCTTTCCCCTGCTGGAGCAATTCATTCAGTGTTTCCAATGCCTCGGAAACCTGTTTGCGGTGAAGAGCAGATGCCAGTTTTCCAATATAGTGCTGAGAAACGGCTCCGGTAATGAGCAATGCGTCATCCACCGACAGCTCCTCGCCGCTGAATGATACAGCTTGATCGAGCAGGCTCAGCGCGTCCCTCATTCCTCCGTCCGCAGCACTCGCTATGATATCAAGGGCTCCTTCTTCCACCTTCAGCTGCTCTGCATCGACGATTGTCTTCATTCGTCCGACAATTGCTTTGGATGTAATCCGTTTGAAGTCAAAACGCTGACATCTGGAGATAATGGTTAAAGGAATCTTATGAGGCTCAGTCGTAGCTAATATGAAAATGCAATGTGCCGGCGGTTCTTCCAGCGTTTTCAGAAGCGCATTGAATGCGCCGATAGAGAGCATATGCACCTCATCTATAATATATACCTTGTAAGTAACGGCCGACGGGGCGAATTTTACTTTGTCACGGATGTCGCGGATTTCGTCTACGCCGTTATTCGACGCCGCATCTATTTCAATCACATCTGATATAGAGCCATTTGTGATCCCCTTGCACGCCGCGCACTCATTGCACGGTTCTTCTACAGGGGCGTGCTCACAGTTGACTGCTTTCGCAAATATTTTAGCTGCACTGGTTTTTCCCGTTCCCCGCGGTCCAGAAAACAGATATGCATGAGAAAATTTCTTTTGCAAAAGGGCATTTTGCAGCGTTTTCGTAATGTGTTCCTGTCCGACCACATCTTCAAACTGCTGAGGCCTAAATACTCGATATAAAGCTTGGTAACCCACAGGATGCGCCCTCCTCTGTTATTCATCATGTTTATTATACATGAACGTGCTTTTAACGCCAAAACCCGTTTTTCATATACGAAAAAACTCACCTGCCATAAACAGGTGAGTCTGAAATTTGATGATTGATTTACCGTGCACCTTCTGTCGATTCGCTACCCTAAGCGTTACTTAAGCAGTTAGCTCAGCCCAGGCAACCCTGCGGCACATGAGAGGTTTCACTTAATGCTGCTTCCTTCCGGACCTGACATGGTTCATGAATTCCCATTGCGCAGGACCCAGACGTCAACGCCACTTACTTAAGGCAGACCTTACAGTAAACGAACCTCGAGAAGGGATTCGGCCCCGCTAGAGCGGATTGCGGGTACAGGGCACCGCTACCTCCCCGCTTAGCACGGCAAAATAAATATCAAATTTTGATATGCGCACCATTCATGATGCACACATAAGTATATCTGCTTCAGGCAGAAAATGCAACCGTACTACTCAGACAACTTTTTCCTCATGTCTTTCTTTTGCCGGCGCAGCTTTCTGAAAAAAGCGCTGAGCATTTCTCCGCACTCTTCTCCGAGTACTCCGCTCACCACTTCCGCTTGGTGGTTGAACCGCTCTTCCTGCAAGAGGTTCATCAGCGTTCCTGTACAGCCCCCCTTGGGATCAAATGCGCCGAATACGACCTTATCGACTCTCGAAAGCACGACGGCTCCCGCGCACATCGGACACGGCTCCAAAGTGACATAAAGAACGGCATCCTCAAGTCTCCATGTCCCCAGCTTACGGCACGCTTCGTCTATCGCCAGCATTTCGGCGTGGGCAAGCGACCTCTGTTCAGTCTCCCGCAGATTATGCGCCCGCGCCACGATCTCATCGTGCAGAACAAGAACTGCTCCGATCGGCACTTCACCTTTCGCTTCGGCTTTCTTCGCTTCTTTTATGGCTTCTCTCATACAATATTCATCATTCATAGGTTCGAGCTCTCTTCTTAAGTTTTTTCATGTCTCATAAAGGTTAAAATAGGAATACCCCAGCAGAAAGGAGTTGCCGGTATTGTCTGAACCTAACAACACAGCCCTTCTGATTGTCGATATGATCAACAATTTTCAATTTGATATGGGCGAACGTCTTGCTGAAAAAACCAAACAAATTGTCCCCCGTATTTTATCATTAAAGAAGCATGCAAAACAAAGCAACTGGCCGATTATTTATATTAATGATCATTACGGGCTCTGGAAGGCTGATATTGATGCCATCAGGGAGGAATGCAGCAACGACAGAAGCGCCTCCATTATAAAAGATATTTCGCCTCAGCCGGATGATTATTTTCTCATTAAACCGAAGCATTCCGCTTTTTACGAAACGGCGCTTCACACCCTTCTGACCGAATTACAAGTGAACCGATTAATCATCACGGGGATTGCCGGAAACATTTGTGTGCTGTTCACGGCCAACGACGCCTATATGAGAGAATACAGCATTGCCATTCCGAAAGACTGCACCGCTTCCAATAACGACGAAGACAATGATTTCGCTTTGACCATGATGGAGAATGTTCTCTTCGCAGAAATAACCACGGAAAAACAAATTACCGCCGAAAAATAAACATGATCAGCCTCCTTTTTTCATATATTTGATAGCGGATATGAAAGGAGGCGTTTTTCATTCAGATCTATATAGTGAAACGGGGCGACACGCTTTCCGCTATTGCGGCGCGCTACCGGACAGCCGCAAATGTCATTGCGGAAGCAAATAAACTGCCTAATCCCAATACATTGGTTGTCGGACAAACCCTTGTCATCCCGATTGAGGGTCAATATTACGAAGTAAAACAAGGTGATACTCTCGCGTCAATCGCCGGCCGTTTTCATATATCGGCCGCGGAGCTTGCGAGGGTGAACGGAATTCAGCCCGGCACCACATTGAGAGTCGGAACCCGCCTTTACATTCCGCAGCAGGCGAATAAGCCCGATATCGAATCAAACGCATATATAGAACCGCGGGGAACGAGCGTAAGCGCTAATCTGCAGCAGGCGGCAAGGGAGGCCTCTCCTTATTTAACATACCTCGGCGCATTCAGTTTTCAAGTGCAGCGGAACGGGACTTTAAAGGAACCGCCTCTGACCAATTTAAAAAGCATCAGTGACAGGCACAACACCACACTGATGATGATCATCACCAACCTTGAAAATGACGCATTCAGCGATGAACTCGGGCGGCTCATCTTGAATGACAATACAGTGAAAACAAAACTCTTTCAGGAAATCGTCTCCACGGCTAAAAAGTACGGCTTTCGCGATATTCACTTTGATTTCGAATATTTACGTCCACAGGACAGGGAAGCTTACAATCGCTTTTTACGTGAAGCGAGAACGATTTTTCATCGGGAAGGCTGGAAGATTTCAACGGCGCTTGCTCCGAAAACGAGCGCGACTCAGGCCGGCAAATGGTACGAAGCTCATGACTATAGGGCACATGGAGAAATCGTCGATTTCGTCGTGATTATGACATATGAGTGGGGGTACAGCGGAGGCCCGGCTCAGGCCGTATCACCTATCGGCCCTGTAAGAAATGTCATTGAGTACGCGCTGACGGAAATGCCTTCTTCAAAAATCGTCATGGGCCAGAATATGTACGGCTATGATTGGACACTGCCTTTCAAACAGGGAACGACAGCGAAAGCCGTCAGTCCTCAGCAGGCAATCGCTCTGGCAGCACGCTATAAAGTCGACATTCAATATGACGAAACCGCCCAGGCTCCCTTCTTCCGATACACGGATGCAAATCAGAAACGGCATGAAGTATGGTTTGAAGACGCACGATCCATTCAAGCGAAATTCAATTTAATTAAAGAACTTCATTTAAGAGGAATCAGCTATTGGAAACTCGGCCTTTCTTTCCCGCAAAACTGGCTTTTGCTCGGCGATCAATTTCATATTGTAAAAGAGACGTTTCGTTAATTGGAAGCGTCTTTTTTCATGGGCTTTTCTGTGAGTGTGATACAATATAAAGGCCGGCAGCTGACGGATGTTTGCAGAATTAAGGAGGATTTTCAATGAACAGAGCCCCTTTTATCGCGGTAGAAGGTCCTATCGGGGCAGGAAAAACGACACTCGCTACGATGCTTTCTGAAGAGCTCGGTTTTCCTATGATTAATGAGATTGTGGAAGACAACCCTTATCTCGATAAGTTTTATGACAATATCGAGGAGTGGAGTTTCCAGCTTGAAATGTTTTTTCTATGTCACAGGTATAAACAGCTTGAAGACACCGATCGAGATTATTTAAAACAAGGACAGCCCGTTTTGTCCGATTATCATATTTATAAAAATGTTATTTTCGCAGAGCGTACATTGCACGGCCAAAAGCTTGAGAAATATAAGCAGATCTATCATCTGCTCACTCACGACCTGCCGAAGCCGAATATCATTGTATACATAAAGGCAAGCCTGCCGACATTGCTTCAACGCATTGAAAAACGCGGGCGCCCGTTTGAGAAAAATATCGAACATCAATATCTGGAACATCTCATTGCAGATTACGACACAGCCATCAGACAGCTTCAAGAAGAAGATCCGGATATATCTGTACTGACCATTGACGGTGATACTGAAGACTTTGTTTTGAATAAGACAGACTATGAAAGAATTGCCCGTCAGGTAAAGGAGCTAATTAAATGAAAGACATTCATATTCCAAACAATGCCATTATAACAGTAGCAGGAACGGTAGGAGTCGGAAAATCGACTTTGACCAAAGCTTTAGCAAAACGGCTCGGGTTTCATACCTCACTTGAGGAAGTGGATGAAAACCCTTATTTAGAGAAGTTTTATCACGATTTTGAACGCTGGAGCTTCCATTTGCAAATTTATTTTCTGGCTGAGCGGTTCAAAGAGCAGAAAAACATGTTTGAATCAGGCGGCGGATTCGTGCAGGACCGTTCGATTTATGAAGATACAGGCATATTCGCAAAAATGCATGCGGATAAAGGAACCATGTCGCTGACAGATTACACAACATACACAAGCCTATTTGAGGCGATGGTCATGACGCCGTATTTCCCGCATCCTGATGTTTTGATCTACTTAGAAGGCGACCTTGAATACATTATAAGCCGGATTGAAAAGCGGGGCCGCGAGATGGAGCTGCAGACAAACCGCTCTTATTGGGAAGAGATGTATACACGGTACGAAGACTGGATCAGCGGTTTTAACGCCTGCCCTGTGCTGAAAGTACGCATTGAAGATTATGACCTTGAAGCTGATGAACAGTCACTGGAACCTTTGATCGAAAAAATCAGTCACGTGATCAACGAAAACAGAAACAAATAAAAATAGCAAAGCGATTTTCCCCGAACAGAGAAAATCGCTTTTTTTGCATATAAAAAATCCGCTGCATCACATGCAGCGGACAAAACAATCTCCAATATATGCTCGAGTTTCATTAGGTTTAAAATCAATATGGCGGAGGAAGAGGGATTCGAACCCCCGCGGGCTTTGACACCCCTGTCGGTTTTCAAGACCGATCCCTTCAGCCAGACTTGGGTATTCCTCCGTATCGACATTTAATAATATACCACATGACCCAAATTTCAGTCAAGCGCTTTTTCATATTTTTTATTTCATTTCTTAAACAGCTTTTCCGTCAGCTTTACTATCATACAAAAGTCTTGCGTCCAATTCAACCTCAGTATGCCATACGGGCAGGAAAACACAGTAAAAATCAAGAATAGATTCAAACAGATAATCTGCTCATAAAGGTGGAGAACATAGTGAAAATCATCATTGCACCCGATTCTTTCAAAGAAAGCATGACATCAAAAGAAGCAGCTGACAGCATAGAAAAAGGATTCAAAGCGGTCTTCCCTGACGCGGAATATACCAAGATACCCGCAGCTGACGGCGGAGAAGGAACCGTTCAGGCTTTGACGGATGCTACTGGCGGAAGCATCATCAAAAAAACTGTGACCGGTCCGCTGGGAACGCCGGTAAACGCCGCATATGGACTTCTGGGAGACGGACGCACGGCAGTCATTGAAATGGCGGAAGCATCGGGTCTCCATCTCGTTCCCCGCCACCTCAGAGATCCGTTGAACACAACGACAAGAGGAACGGGTGAACTAATAGCAGATGCAGCCTCCCGCGGGGCGAGTGAGATCATCATCGGGCTTGGCGGGAGTGCAACCAATGACGGCGGAACAGGAATGGCGAGCGCGCTCGGTGTGCGTTTCTTAAATGAGGAAGGTCAGGAGATACCTGACGGCGGAGGCGCTCTGCACACCCTAGCTTCTATTGATATAAGCGGGCTCTCCCCTGATCTGAAACATATCCGTTTTCGTGCCGCATGTGATGTCGAAAATCCCCTGACCGGTGAAAACGGCGCGTCATATGTCTTCGGCCCGCAAAAAGGGGCGTCCGAGAAGACTAAAGTTGTATTGGATCGCAATTTACGCCATTTCGCTGACGTATTGAGGCGTCAGCACGATATCGAAGCGGATACCGTAAAAGGCGCGGGCGCCGCAGGTGGGCTGGGCGCTGGACTGATCGCTTTCTTACAGGCAGAACTTCAAAGCGGGATTGACGTTGTATTAGATACACTGTCCTTCTCAGATCAGATAAGAGATGCTGACCTTGTCATTACCGGAGAGGGCCAGATTGACGGACAAACGATATTCGGCAAAACCCCCGCCGGGATCGCCGCACGCGCAGCTGCTCAAGAAATTCCCGTTATCGCATTGGCGGGCTCCTTAGGCGAAAATTTCGAGCATGTTTACAGCGCAGGAATAACAGCTGTATTTTCTATCGTGCCCGGTGCTGTAAGTCTTGAAGACGCCTTAGCATCCGGCTGTTTTAACCTGGAAAGCACAGCTCGGAATGCCGCCGCTCTATACTGGGCAGCAAAAAAGGCGCGCCTCTAGGGCGCACCTTTTTATGGTTTGATGACTTCTTTATTTCCCATATAAGGACGAAGCACTTTCGGAATGATGACACTTCCGTCTTCCTGCTGGTAGTTTTCCAAGATGGCAGCTACTGTTCTGCCGACTGCAAGACCTGAACCGTTTAATGTATGCACATGCTCCGGCTTGCCTTTCGCTTCGCGTCTGAATCGAATGTTCGCACGTCTTGCCTGGAAGGCCTCAAAGTTGCTGCAAGAAGAAATTTCACGATATGTGTCTTGGCTTGGAATCCAAACCTCAATATCGTACTTTTTCGCAGCTGTAAAGCCGAGATCACCGGTACACATGCTCATGACACGATACGGCAATTCAAGCAGCTGAAGCACCCGCTCAGCTTGATTTGTCAGTTTTTCAAGCTCCTCATAAGAATCTTCCGGCTTCACGAACTTTACAAGCTCAACCTTGTTGAACTGATGCTGACGGATCAAACCGCGTGTATCACGGCCGGCGGATCCCGCTTCTGAACGGAAGCAGGCGCTGAACGCGGCATAATTGATCGGCAGGTTCTCACCGGATAAGATTTCATCGCGGTGCATATTTGTAATCGGCACTTCCGCCGTCGGAATTAAGAAATAATCCTCTTCTCTGATTTTAAAAGCATCCTCTTCAAATTTAGGAAGCTGTCCCGTACCTGTCATGCTCGTACGGTTTACCATATAAGGAGGAATGACTTCCGTGTAATCATATTCATCAACGTGAAGATCCAGCATAAAGTTGTAGAGCGCGCGTTCGAGGCGTGCGCCTAATCCTTTATAAAACACAAACCGGCTTCCTGTTACTTTTGAAGCGCGTTCGAAATCAAGAATGTTTAAGCGGTCTGCGATATCCCAATGCGGTTTCGGCTCATATGAAAATGCCGGCGCCTCTCCCCACTTGCGAATTTCAATGTTATCATCTTCCGTTTCTCCGACGGGCACTGAATCGTGCGGGATGTTCGGAATAGACAGAAGGATGGTTTCGAGCGTCGTTTCGACAGTACGAAGCTCTTCATCAAGCTTCTTAATTTCTTCGCCTACTTCACGCATCTCTTTAATAATATGATCAGCGTCTTTTTTCTCCCGTTTCAAAACGGCGACCTGCTGAGACACTTCATTGCGTTTTCCCTTCAGTTCTTCTACTTTACCGATAAGCTCTCTTCTCTTTTCATCCAGCTCTTCAAACTTGTCAAAGTCAGATAAGTCTTCGCCTTTTGGAATGAGCTTCGCTTTTACCTCTTGAAAATTGGCTCTCAGCACCTTCGTATCAATCATGCCTAACAACTCCTATCTGTTTTTATCGAAAATAAAAAAGAGCCCTCATCCCCTAAAAGGGACGAGAGCTCTCGCGTTGCCACCCTGATTGAAAACAAGCTCACACTTGCTTTCCGCTTTAACACATAACGGTTTTCCCGTAAATGCCTACTTGTTTTCAGCATTTCGCTCAAGGACGGATTCGGACAGCATCTTTCACCGATTCGCACCACCCATCGGCTCTCTTTGAAAGAGGGGCTCCCTACTGCTTCCTGTCAACGCTTTTCGATCTTTATTTGTGTTTATAATGTACTATAAGTATCAGCGGTTTTCAACTGTTTTATACAGCTGTTTCCTGCTTATGCTTTTCCGCCATCTTCACAAACAGCTCTGTCACCCGGTGATCATCCGTCAGTTCAGGATGGAACGAGCAGCCGAGGAAATTTCCCTGCTTTGCAGCCACGATGCGTCCGTTATGCTCACAAAGCACTTCAACATCTTCTCCGGCTTCTAAAATATGCGGCGCGCGAATAAATACACCCGTAAACGGCTCATCAAGGCCTTTAATCGTCAGATCAGCTTCAAAGCTGTCGACCTGACGGCCAAAGGAATTACGCTCGACAACAACGTTCAACAGCCCTAAATGAGCGTTATCCGTTCCCGCTATCTCTTTGGCTAAGATAATCAGACCGGCGCATGTGCCGAACATCGGCTTGCCTTGGGCGGCAAACTCGCGAAGCGGCTCCATAAAATGATACGTATCCATTAAACGCCGCATTGTCGTGCTTTCCCCGCCCGGCAGGATTAAGCCGTCGATGTCATTCAGCTGTTCAGGACGCTTAATGACGACACCTTTTGAACCACATGCTTCAATTGAACGAATATGTTCTCTTACTGCTCCTTGAAGTCCAAGTACACCAATTGTTAACATGCTTCCAGCTCTCCTATGGTTTTACCAGCCGCGTTCTTGCATACGCTGTTCCGGCAATAGATTTGAGATTTCGATTCCTTTCATTGCTGTGCCTAATTCTTTAGAAAGCTCAGCGATCAGTTTGTAGTCTGTGTAATGAGTCGTTGCTTCAACAATTGCTTTGGCGAATTTAGCAGGGTTGTCTGATTTGAAAATACCTGAACCGACAAATACGCCGTCAGCGCCAAGCTGCATCATCAATGCCGCGTCAGCAGGCGTCGCTACTCCGCCGGCAGCAAAGTTCACTACAGGCAGTTTGCCGTCACGTTTGATTTGAAGAAGCAGTTCATAAGGAGCGCCGAGGTTTTTAGCTTCAGTCATCAGCTCATCATCGCTCATCGCAACAACTTTGCGCACTTGCGCGTTTACTTTTCTCATATGGCGGACAGCTTCCACAATGTTTCCTGTTCCCGGTTCGCCTTTTGTACGAAGCATGGAAGCTCCTTCGGCGATACGACGAGTTGCTTCGCCGAGATCACGGCAGCCGCATACGAACGGGACTGTATATTCATTTTTATTTAAATGAAATTCTTCGTCAGCCGGAGTCAGAACTTCACTTTCATCGATGTAATCTACCCCCATTGCTTCAAGGACACGCGCTTCAACGATATGTCCGATACGCGCTTTTGCCATTACGGGAATGGATACAGCATTCATTACTTCTTCAACGATTGTCGGATCAGCCATGCGGGCAACACCGCCGGCAGCGCGAATATCAGCCGGAACGCGTTCTAACGCCATTACGGCAACAGCTCCCGCCTCTTCCGCAATCTTCGCTTGTTCAGCATTTACAACGTCCATGATGACGCCGCCTTTTTGCATTTCCGCCATGCCGCGTTTTACACGATCAGTACCTGTTTGAGCCATTATTTGGTCCCCCTAGTCAATGTATAGTTAGATAATGTCTATCTCTTATTGTATCCCAGAAATACAATATTTCATATGGGTATTCTTATTTTACAGCGAGATGAATAAGATAGATATCATTTTTTTACTAATAATTTGGTTTTTTCAGTATATTAAGCAAAAGAGCCCTAACTTTCATCAGAGCTCTTTCTTATTTCTTAAAACCAGCCTGTTACCGTGTCAACGGCGCTGTTCCAGATACCGGAGAAGAATCCGCCGATGCCGCGCATCATCTGAACAAACCAGTTTGCTTTATCTACATCATTTTTCGTTACAAGATTCACGCTGAACTCTTTGGATTTGAGGAAGCCATAGTCTTTGTCACTGCCTTTGTATGTAACTGTCAGCGTTCCGACTTTCGTTCCCTTTTTCACAGGAGCCGTGATTTCTTTTTTATCTATATTCACTTCGGCTTTATAGTTCTTTTCATCCCCGCTTTTCACAGGAATAGAAAGCGCCTTGTCAGTAACAATATCAACTTGCTCGTCTTTCCCTTTTTCAACGTCAACCGTTTTGTGCCCTTTTACTTGAGAGCCTTCAGGGTAAAGATCTTTCATTGAGAAATTGCTGTTAAATGCGTAATCGAGCATTTTTTTCGTTTCATCAAAACGTCCGGTATGCAGGTTGCCTTTTGCGTTTAATACAACGGTGATGACCCGCATTCCGTTCCGCTGTGCTGTGCTTGTAAAACAAGATCCCGCAGAATCAGTAGAACCCGTTTTTAAGCCGTCAACGCCAGGGTATTCAGAAACAAGACCTTTTAACATGAAGTTCCAGTTCGGCATGTCCATTTCATCATCAGTGCCGGCTCTGAATTTTGTTTTAGCGATGCTTGTTGTTTTGAGAACTTCCGGATAATCAGTGATCAGGCGGTCTGCAAGAAGCGCCATGTCTTTAGCAGAAACTTCACTCTCTTCTTTAACGCCTTCTCCTTGCGGCTGCTTGCCGTGAAGGTCTTCATTCACAAGCCCTGTGGCATTTTTAAAATCATAGTTTGTCATGCCTAATTCTTTGGCTTTCGCATTCATTTCAGCGACAAATTTCGTTTCAGTTCCGGCAAGAATTTCGGCAACTGCAATCGCGGCTCCGTTAGCAGAGTAAATCGCCATGGCCTGATACAGTTCTTTAACCGTGTATTTGCCGTCTTTTCGAAGGGGGACGTTTGATAAACTGTTGTCTTGAGAAATTTCATAGACATAATCATCAGGAGTATACGTTTGATCCCATTTCACTTTTCCTTCTTTAATGGCTTCCAGAAGCAGATATTCAGTCATCATTTTTGTCATGCTGGCAATCGGCAGTCTTTTGTCTGCATTTTTACTGTATAAAATTTTTCCCGATGAAGCCTCAATCATTATCGCAGCTGATGCGTTGACATCAATCGGGTCATTGCCGGCTGCCTCCGCTTTAGACATCGGAACAAAGCAAGTTGCGGCCAGTGCCAGTACCACTAATGACACCAACAGCTGTTTCCATTTCGTGATGTTCAATCTTACGACCTCCGTCATTCATTTTAAATCTATAATTAAGCCGTTAAGGACATATTCAAATTCAACACACAACAGTATAAATTTTATCACACTCGATATAAAAAAAATAGACAGAGTCAGCGACCCTGTCAAATGTTTTTTATTTGTAACAATTATGAGATTGTGTAGTTTGGTGATTCTTTCGTAATTTGGACATCATGCGGATGACTTTCACGAAGACCGGCACCTGTCATACGGATGAATTGAGCCTCTTCTCTTAAAGCGCGCAAGTCTTTTGAACCGCAATATCCCATACCTGAACGAAGACCGCCGACAAGCTGATACACTGTTTCTTCTACAGGACCTTTGTACGGAGTCCGTCCTTCGATACCTTCAGGGACGAATTTCTTATTTTCTTCTTGGAAATATCGGTCTTTACTGCCTTTTTCCATGGCAGCGACAGAACCCATACCGCGATATACTTTAAATCTTCTGCCCTGATAGATTTCAGTCTCTCCCGGGCTTTCTGAAGTACCGGCAAGCAGGCTTCCGAGCATTACGGCATGTCCGCCTGAAGCCAACGCTTTCGTAATATCTCCGGAGAATTTAATACCGCCGTCTGCGATAATTGTCGCGCCGTGTTTTCTCGCTTCAGTGGCACAATCATAAATGGCAGTGATCTGCGGTACGCCTACACCTGCAACGACCCGTGTCGTACAGATAGAACCAGGCCCGATTCCCACTTTGACAATATTTGCTCCGGCTTCAATCAGAGCTTTTGTCGCTTCAGCCGTTGCAACATTTCCTGCGATAATGTTCAGTTCAGGATATGTTTCACGGATTTTCGCAACTGTGTTCAGTACGCCTCTGGAATGTCCGTGAGCCGTATCAACCACGATAACGTCGACATTCGCTTCAACAAGCTTGCTGACGCGTGTCATTGTATCGCCTGTCACGCCTACCGCAGCGCCGACAATAAGGCGTCCATGTTCATCTTTAGATGAATTCGGGAATTCGATAACCTTTTCAATATCTTTGATCGTGATAAGACCTTTTAATTTGTTTTGGTCATCCACTAAAGGAAGTTTTTCAATTTTATGTTTCTGTAAGATTTTTTCTGCTTCGTCTAATGTGGTTCCCACAGGAGCCGTAACCAGCTCTTCTTTTGTCATGACATCACTGATTTTCATTGAATAATCAGAGATAAAGCGAAGATCACGGTTTGTAATGATACCGACAAGCTTTTGATCGTCTTTATTATCTACGATCGGAACACCGGAAATTCTGTATTTCCCCATCAAATGCTCCGCATCGAATACTTGATGATCAGGTGTTAAAAAGAAGGGATTTGTAATAACGCCCCGTTCAGAACGTTTGACTTTGTCAACATGTTCAGCCTGCTGTTCGATGGACATGTTCTTATGGATAATGCCTAAGCCGCCCTGTCTGGCCATCGCAATCGCCATAGCTGATTCTGTTACTGTATCCATTCCCGCACTGATGACAGGAATATTAAGCTTTAACGTTTTTGTCAGTTCAACAGATAAATCCACATCACGCGGAAGTACGTCTGATTGAGCCGGTACGAGCAGTACATCATCGAACGTTAAGCCTTCTTTTGAAAATTTACTTTCCCACATTAGTAAATCCCCCTCTTTTCGGCAAAATATTATATGTAGATTATCAACTAGAAAACAGCATGTCAAGGAAGCGAAAAAGAGTTGAAATATTTAGATAAAGGAAAGGGTTTAAAAATACATATGAGAGATCATGAGTGGAAAGAGTTATCCTTATTTTATTCCGTAGAATCTTCCCAAAAATTTCTAAACAAAGTCTATACAGAAAGCGGCATGGAAGAACCAAAACGATATGCGTTTAAGAACAGTGAGCGCTTCATATTCTTTATCAAACACGCCGAGTCCTTCTATAAGCAGGCATCTCTTTCACCTTTAGAAATTAAGCCTATTCTGTTGTTTTACGGGATGTCACAATTGCTGAAAGCCTGCCTTCTGACCACAGATCCAAGCTATCCAAGCCACGCTTCAGTACTCGCACATGGCGTGACTGCCCGGAAACGCAAAAAGCAAAATTACTCCTTTAGGGATGATGAAGTGAAGGTGCAGCGCAATGGCTTATGTATTCATGTAATGAAGCACTTATTCGGAATAGCTGGTCTTGAGGAAGAACGGTACACAATGAAGAAATTGCTGACAGCCATACCTGAATTGCATACTGTCTTTTACTTCCAAGAGAAAAAGAATTGGCTGACCCAAGTAGAGCTGAAAGATGACCTTATTTCAGTGCCTGAGCATGCGGTGATTCATTACAATATGTCTGATTCCCGCTTTGCTGAATATATCAGCCATCATTTGAAATGGTCTTTTCTGAGGAAAGACCATAACCACTTGGTTTTTGAGGCTGACCCGATAGAAAGAGAACCTTGGTCTTCTCCAAATTTATTGTTTCACTTGGAGAAAAATCAATATTACATTCCCTCTCAGCGTGATCACTTCCTGCATCTTCCGGAAATGATTATTCATTATTTGGTCCTCTACAATATCGGGATGATTGCAAGATATGAAACGGAGTGGTGGTATGAACTGCTGACACAGCATGTCAGTGATGATTATGTGATGATCCGCCGGTTCTTAGAGGTAACGGAACGCAAATTTCCGTATTACGTTTCTAATTTCCTGAAGCAATACTTATAAATAAAAAAGGCAGCTCATGATGAGCTGCCTTTACCGTAATGATAGCTTGGCGGCGTCCTACTCTCACAGGGGGAAACCCCCGACTACCATCGGCGCTGAAGAGCTTAACTTCCGTGTTCGGCATGGGAACGGGTGTGACCTCTTCGCTATCGCCACCAAACCATTGAGAGTGTTCTCTCAAAA
>NZ_JBSJQE010000010.1:0-13726 GCF_053663335.1 Bacillus sp. YH3-2-B2
CGGATATGCATCATATTATTTCCGATGGTGTGTCCGTCAACACCTTGATAAAAGAATTCGGCGAGCTGTACGCAGGCCGTTCGCTTGCGCCGATGCGCCTTCAATATAAAGACTATGCCGTCTGGCAGCGGTCGTTTCAGGAGAAAGAAGGGTATCAGAAACAGGAAGACTATTGGCTGAAACGGCTCGAAGGAGAGCTTCCGGTGCTTGAGCTTCCGGCTGACAAGCCCCGTCCGGCTGTCAGAAGCTTTGCGGGCGGTAGCGTATCGTGCACGCTTGACGCTGACACGGCATCCGGCCTTCACCGCATCGCACGCGATCACGGCTCCACTTTGTACATGGTGCTTCTCGCCGCGTACAATACGCTGCTCGCGCGGTTGAGCGGACAGGAAGATATTATCGTCGGATCGCCGATTGCCGGGCGCCCGCATAAAGACCTTGAACCGATTCTGGGGATGTTCGTCAATACACTCGCCATCAGAACGGAGCCGAAGGGGGACAAACGGTTTACCGATTACTTGGCGGAAGTCCGCCAGGCGGCGCTTGAAGCGTATGAACATCAGGACTACCCGTTTGAAGAGCTGGCGGAACGGCTCGGCGTGCAGCGGGACATGAGCCGCAATCCGCTGTTTGATGTGATGTTTATTCTTCAGAATATGGAGCGAGAGGAGATAAATCTGGCCGGTCTGAAGGCGTCACGATCAGAGCATACCGAACATGATGTATCAAGTTTTGACCTGACCTTATCAGCGGCTGAATCCGACGGAAACATCCGCTTTGAGATGGAATTCAGCACCGAGCTTTTTATGAAAGAAACGATTGAACGCTGGATGGGCCACTTACTGAATCTCTTGCGCCATGTTGCCGCCGAACCGGAAGTCACACTATCGAAAGCTGCCATTTTGGATGAAGAAGAAAAACAAAAGTTACTGATTGAGTTTAATAACACACAAACCGAATTCATGGAAAAACACAAACTGTTTCACCAGCTGTTTGAAGAGAAAGCAGAAGAAACGCCTCATCAGACCGCTGTTATTGAAGGAGCACAACAGATCAGCTATTTACAGCTCAATGAGCGGGCAAACCGTCTTGCCCGAACACTGCAGAAAAATGGATTCGGTCCGGGAAAAAGAGCAGCTATATTGGCAAACCGTTCGATTGAAGCGATCGTCAGTGTTCTTGCCGTCATGAAATCAGGAGGGGCGTATATACCGGTTGACTCCCATTATCCTGAGGAACGGATTCGCTATTTATTAAAAGACAGCGCGGCATCCGTCTTGATGGTGCAGTCAGAATACAAAGAACTTGCTTCACAGCTGACGGATCACAATCTATTTCTCATTCAGCTTGATCATGAAGATCAATACGATATTTCTGCAAAGAATATTCAGCCGGCAGCGTCACCGGATGATACTGCATATATCATATATACTTCGGGAACAACGGGAACGCCGAAGGGAGTCGAAGTCAGAAATCGCAGCTTTACGCATGCAGCACTTGCATGGCGCAGGATTTATGAGCTTGATCTTATACCAGTCAGAGTGCTGCAGATGGCGAGTTTCTCATTTGATGTATTTTCAGGGGATCTTGCACGCGCCCTGCTGAACGGGGGAACGCTTGTCATTTGTCCGGATGACGTCCGGCTTGAGCCGCAGCAGCTTTATCGGCTCATTGATCAGCACCGTATCACGTTTATGGAGTCGACACCCGCGCTGATTGTTCCGTTTATGGAATATATATACCGCCGGAAACTCGCGCTGCAAAGCGTAAAAATACTGGTACTTGGTTCAGATATGATCAAGTCGCAAGATTTTTATACGCTTCATGAACGCTTTGGGAAAGAAATGCGGATCATTAACAGCTACGGTGTAACAGAAGCGACAATTGATTCTTCGTATTATGAAGCCGGAATGAGCGAAGAGCCGCGGGAAGATGATGTGCCGATCGGTGTTCCGCTTCCGAATGTGCAAATGTACGTCTTAAACAAAGACAAACAGGTCCAGCCGATCGGCGTTTTCGGAGAGCTGTATATCGGAGGCGCCGGCGTCGCCAAAGGATATTGGGGACAGCCTGAGCTGACAGAGGACGCATTCAGTGACCCGTTACAAACGGGAGAAACACTTTACAGAACCGGAGATCAGGCTTGCTGGCTGCCGGATGGAACTCTTCGTTTTCAAGGGCGGATTGATAAGCAGGTGAAGATCAGGGGATACAGAATTGAGACGGGAGAAATAGAAAGTGTGCTTTTGAAACACGATCAAGTCAAAGAAGCGGCTGTTACCGTGATGAAAGATGCCGAAGGACAAGCCCGGTTAGCGGCATACATCGTTCCTAAAGAGGCCGATATCTCATCACTCCGCCAGTCTCTTATGCAGGAGCTCCCGGCTTATATGATGCCGTCTCATATTATCGGTTTAGACAGCATGCCCCTGACACTGAACGGCAAACTTGATAAATCGGCATTGCCGGCAGAAGAGATACATTCATCACAGGCATTTGTCGCGCCCGGCGATGAAAAACAGGCGATGTTATGCCGGATTTGGGAAGATGTGCTTCATATTCAGAAAGCGGGAATTCATCACTCTTTCTTTGAGCTTGGGGGAGATTCCATTAAGGCGCTTCAAGTGTCAGCCCGACTCGCCGGAGAAGGCTGGAACATGTCGATCCGCGATTTGTTTCAGTTCCCGACGATTGCAGAACTCGCGAAACACCTCACGCCGGCTGTTGCAACGGCTGATCAGGGCCCGATAGAAGGAAGCGCTCCGCTGACACCGATCCAGCAGAGATTTTTTGAGGAGCCGGGTGCGTTTGAGCTTCATTATAATCAATCAGTCATGCTGTGCAGTGAAGACAGCCTCGAAATAGATGCGCTGTATCAGGCGGTTTGCGCGCTGACAGAACATCATGATGCGCTGCGAATGACTTTCACTGAAAATGAGCATGGGGAAGTTGTTCAATATAACCGCGGAATCACAGAGCAGCATGAAGAAATCTTTACGCTTAACGTCATAGATCTTTCAGAAGAAACACAGCCGGAAAAACGGATAGCCGCTGAGGAAAAAGAAATACAGCAGGCTATGCGCCTTGATCAAGGCCCTCTGCTTCATCTCGGAGTGTTCAGGCTGAAAGAAGCCGACCATCTGCTCATCACGATTCATCACCTTATCACGGACGGCGTGTCATGGAGGATATTGCTTGAAGATCTGCAGACAGCTTATCAGCAGGCATTGGACGGCAAACAAATCGAACTGCCGCCGAAAAGCGATTCTTATATAAAGTATGCTGAAGAGCTTTTTGACATTTCCAAGAGCAAAGCATTGCTGGAGGAAGCCGCATACTGGGACAGCGTGATGTCTGGTGAAACAGCGCCGCTGCCAAAAATAACTGATGAAAACGCCGGACGATTGCAGGAAAACGCGCGCACTGCATCGTGGATATTAAGCAGCGAAGTCACGAAGCAGCTGCTGTTGGAAACACAGCAGGCATACGGAACGGATGTTCATGAATTGCTTTTAACGGCGCTTGGAATGGCGCTTCATGAGTGGACGGGTTCCGAACAGATGCTTATCAGCACTGAAGGACACGGACGCCAAGGGCATATTCCTGACATTGATATGTCAAGAACGGCAGGCTGGTTTACATCTGTTTACCCGGTGCTTTTGGATATGAGAGTGCCGGACGGCTCAGGCGAAAAAACCGCGCACCGCATAAAGACGGTAAAAGACATGATGAGACGGGTTCCTCATCACGGAACCGGCTACGGGCTGCTGAGATATTCGCGAAACATTCTTTATAAAGACCCAGAAATAAGCTTTAACTATCTCGGTGCGTTTGACGGTCTTGAGGGGACGCTGAAGATGTCACCGTTCAAGCCGCAGCATGATATAGCATCCGGGCGCATCCGCGAGTTTGATCTGGATATTAACGCGATGGTGGCGGCCGGGCAACTGGAGGTAAAAGCCGTTTATACCGATGTATTTGCACCGGGGGCAATCGAGTTCTTCATGAATCGTTTCCATACTCACCTCGAGGACATCATCGCCCATTGTTCCGGCAAGAAAGAGCGGGAAAAAACATTAACGGATTACAGCCATACAGAATTGACCGCTCAAGCACTATCAAGCATTGAAGATCTCGTAAAAGGACTTTAATTTCATAAAAAGGTGTGTGGCATTCGTGACACAAGCGACAGAAATTCAAGATATTTACCCTTTATCATATATGCAGGAAGGCATGCTGTTTCATTCGCTTCTGGATTCCGGATCAAACGCATATGTCGAGCAGATTTCGTTTACAGTCAGCGGGGATTTATGCATTGATACATTCCAAAAAAGTCTGGATATGCTTGTCAGCCGTTATGATATTTTCAGAACGATTTTCATAAAAGAAGTGCCTGACCTTGAAGGGCCGCAGCAGGTTGTCCTTTCACGCCGTGACACTGCCGTACAGACTGAGAACATTTCAGACTATTCGGAAGAACGGCAGCAAAGCATCATTGACGAATTTAAGGAAAACGACCGGCATAAGGGGTTTGATCTGCAAAAAGGCCCCTTAATGCGCTTGACTCTTTTTCAAACGGGAGAAAACCGCCATACATGCGTTTGGACTCATCATCACATTATGATGGACGGCTGGAGCTTGGGCCTTGTACTGAAAGATTTCTTCAGCATGTATTATGCGATCCGAAACAACAGGTCTGTAAACCTCGGCAGTCCGGCTCCTTACAGCACTTATATCAAATGGCTCCGAAGCCGGAATAAAGAAGAGACGTCAGCGTTCTGGTCGCGCTGCTTGGAAGATTACGGAGAAACCGTTTCCGTTCCGCAGACGAAGAATAAGCCGGCGCAAAACGGTTATGCATCTGAGCATTTTCAATTTTCCCTTGAGCCTGAAACCGTGCAAAAACTGACAGACATTGCCCGAGGCATTGGGGTCACGCTGAATACTATATTTACGGGCATTTGGGGTCTGCTTCTCCATCGTTACAACGGCACTGAAGATGCGGTATTCGGTTCAGTTGTTTCCGGCAGGCCGTCAGCTATCGCCGGCATTGAATCCATGGCCGGACTGTTTATCAATACCGTGCCGGTAAGGGTGCGCGCGGCTGGGGATATGACTTTTTCTTCTCTTCTCAAAAAGGTGCAAAAAGAGTCACTCGCTGCGGAAGAGCACAGCTATTATCCGCTTTATGACATCCAAAACGAGAGCGGTCTGCAAAAAGATCTCTTGAACCATATCCTTGTCTTTGAAAATTATCCGGTTCAGATGCAGGCTGCGGTAAACGGCTGGCAGCAAACGGAAAGCAGTGCGCTCTCACTTGAAAACTTTTCGATGGCGGAAGAAACCAATTACGATCTTAACGTCGTCATCGTTCCGGGAGAAGAGTTTTATGTAAAATTCAGCTACAATGCGGGCATCTACGATCGGGAAGACATGAAACGGATCAAAGGGCATATTCTGGAGGTCATCTCCTGTGTAACGGAAGATTCGGACAGGCTTTTATCAAGCATCAGTCTCGTACCTCCGGAGGAAGAAGCCCTGATTCATTCGTTTAACGAAACGAACCGTCCGTACCCTGAGACAACCGTTCATGGGCTGTTTGAAGAACAGGCGGCAAAAACGCCTGACCAAGAGGCGTTGAGATATAACGGAGTAAGCTGGAGCTACAAAAAATTAAATCAGCGGGCGAATCAGATTGCCCATGCGTTAAGGGAAAAAGGCGCCCGTTCCGATCAGATCACCGCTGTTATGCTGCGCCGATCAATGAGTACGGTTGCCGCTCTGCTCGGAATTTGGAAGTCGGGCAGCGCCTATATGCCGATTGATGCGGAATTTCCGCCTGAACGGATTTCATTTTTACTGAGAGACAGTGAAGCCTCACTGCTCGTGACTGAAAAAGACCTGCTCCCCCTCATTCCGCCGCATTTCAAGGGCAGCGTCGTCATCATGGAGGAAACGGTTTCCCAGCAGACCGCACCGCTTCCGCCGGTGTCTGACAGCGGAAATTGGGCGTATGTCATTTACACCTCCGGAACGACAGGCCGGCCGAAAGGGGTGCTTGTACCACACAAAGCGATCAGCAATACATTGCAATGGCGGCGTGAAGAATACGGGATGACAGAAGGAGACATAGCGCTTCATCTTTTTTCATACGTATTTGACGGGTCATTAACGAGTCTTTTCACTCCGCTTCTGTCGGGCGCCTGTGTACTGTTAACTGATGAAGATGATGCGAAAGACGTCCTTTCAATAAAACAGAAAATCGCCCGCCACGGAGTGAGCCATCTTCTGATCGTTCCGTCTCTGTATCGCGTTCTGCTTGATTCGCTGACGAAAAAGGATGCGCAGACGCTTCGGGCGGTGACATTTGCCGGGGAAGCGGCCACCCCTGATATCGTGGAAGCGAGCCGCAACATATGCCCGAATGCCGAGCTGCTGAATGAATACGGCCCGACGGAAAACAGTGTGGCCACGACGATTCTGCGCAACCTGCAAAAAAGCAGCCGGATTACGATCGGGCGCCCGATTGCCAACACTTCTGTCTATATGATGCACGGAGATCAGCTGCAGCCGGTCGGAGCCGTCGGTGAACTGTGTATTTCCGGAAAAGGTCTGGCGGACGGATATTTTCAGCAAAAAGAGCTGACGGACAAAGTCTTTACCCCTCATCCGTTTCGTAAAGGTGAACGGCTGTACAGAACGGGAGATGCAGCCCGATTTTTACCGGACGGAACGATTGAATATATGGGACGCTTTGACGATCAGGTGAAGGTAAGAGGTTACAGAATTGAATTGGGAGAAATCGAAACGGCACTCAGAAGTCTGTCCGGGGTAAAAGAGGCGGCAGTCACCGTGCGCAGAACGGCGGACGGGGAACAGGAGCTTGCAGCTTATGTCGTACTGGAAAACGCGGGTGTGACATTTGATCCTCATGCCGAATTGGCCGGGAGATTACCTGCTTATATGATCCCGGGAAGCTTTACCAAATTGACGGAAATGCCGCTGTCTGTGAGCGGAAAACTTGACCGGGCCGCACTTCCTGAGCCGAAAGAAGCCGAGAGAACCGGTGATTATCAAGCTCCGCGCACAATGCTTGAGACTGAGCTGCTGTCTATTTGGCAAGAAGTGCTGAAACGGGAACACATCAGTATGAGAGATGATTTCTTCCAAATCGGCGGACAGTCGCTGAAAGCCGCGTCGCTTGTTTCAAACATACATAAACGGCTGCAAATTGAACTTGCCGTCCGCCATGTTTTTGAACATCCGACCATCGAGAGCATGGCCCGCTTCCTAGAACAGAGGAAAAGAGGAGAATATGCAGAAATCACGCCTGCGGAGGCAAAGGACTTGTACCCGCTATCTTTTGCGCAAAAAAGGCTCTATGCCCTTCATCAGCTTGCGGCGGACAGCACGGGCTATCATATGCCCGCTTGTCTGGAGCTGAGCGGCAGACTCAACCGGGATCGTCTGCACGAAGCCTTTTCAGCGCTGTTACAAAGGCATGAAGCGTTACGCACATCATTTGTTTTACGAAACGGGGAGCCGATGCAGCACATACATTCACATGTCGATCTCGATCTCACAGAGATTCACATGCCATCCGGGACACTTCTTCAAGAGACAATGGAAACTTTCGTCAAGCCGTTTGACGTGGAAAAAGCGCCGCTTTTGAGAGTGACTTTAGCCAAAGCCACTGAAGAACGTCATTTTCTGCTGCTTGATATGCATCATCTTATCGCAGACGGTGTGTCAATGAGCGTTCTGATTCAAGAATTGACGGATTTGTACAGAGGGAAAGAGCTGCGGCCGTTAAAACTTCAGTACAAAGATTTTTCCGTCTGGCAGCATGAGCGGTTCGCCGCTGAAGAATTCAAAAGACATGAGCGGTATTGGCTGGATGCGATCGGGGAAAACATTCCCGTTCTTGATCTGCCGCTCGATAAAAAGCGCCCGCAGCTTCCTGATTTCAGCGGGTCCGTTGTACGAACGCGCCTTCAAAAAGAAACGGCGGAGAATTTGCGCCGGCTTATGGATGAGACGGGTTCGACGCTGTATATGATTCTTTTGGCAGGCTACTCCTTGTTCCTTTCTAAATTGAGCGGGCAGGAAGACATTATCGTCGGTTCACCTGCGGCCGGCAGAAGCCGCGCTGAGCTTGATGGGGTCATCGGCATGTTTGTAAATACCGTAGCAATGAGAAGCAGGCCGAAAGGGGATAAGACATTCCGCGCTTATTTAGAAGAGGTGAAAATGCTTGCCCTCGGCGCAGCCGAACATCAGGACTTCCCGTTTGAAGAACTTGCCCAAAAGCTTGATACACACCGGGAAGTCAATCGCAATCCGCTGTTTGATGCCATGCTCGTTTTGCAAAACAGTGATGATTTCAAAGTGAACCTTCCGGGCTTATCCGTTTCTTCACATGCAGTGAAACATGACATTTCAAAATTCGACTTGACGCTTCATGCCGAGGAACAGCCGGACGGCTCACTGGATTTTCATTTTGAATACAGTACCGCGTTGTTTGAAAAAGATACGATCGAACGGTGGGCCGGTCATTTTAAAGAGCTTTTAGGACAAATCGCATCGGATGATGAGCAGAAGCTGTCTGACATTCATTTGCTGGACACAAACGAGCGGCAGATGCTTCTTCAAGCGGAAAATCAAACAGCTGAGTATCCGAGGCATGAGACGATCGTCAGTTTATTTGAAGCACAGGCGGAAAAAATGCCGGATCAAATTGCAGCCGTTATGTCCGATGAGCGTCTCACCTACCGCGAGCTCAATGACAAGGCGGATCGAATCGCTGATATGCTGTCGGAAAACGGCATCCGCTCCGGACAGATTGTCGGAATTATGACCGAACGATCCCCGGATATGCTGATTGGGATTCTCGGTATTTTAAAAGCGGGAGGGGCTTATCTGCCGATTGATCCTGACTATCCGGACGAGCGGATTTCATTTATGCTGACTGACAGCGGCGCGCGTGTTCTGTTGACGCAATCGGGTCTTGGGATATCCGGAATGGACGGGCTGCCGGTATTATACATTGATAAGCCTGAATCCGTTTCAGCAGACAGAACGAAAGAAATGATAACGCCTGAACAGCCGGCTTACGTGATTTACACATCGGGCACAACCGGAAAACCGAAAGGCGTTATGACGGAACACCGCAATGTCATCAGCCTTATCACACATAAAGGACTGCCGTTTGATTTCGGCTCTGGAGACGTCTGGACGCTGTTCCACTCCTATTGTTTTGATTTTTCTGTCTGGGAAATATTCGGCGCGCTCTTATACGGCGGAAAGGTAGTTATCGTGCCGAAAGAAACAGCCCGTGATCCGCATTTGTACCGGCAGCTGCTGCAAAGTGAAGGCGTAACGGTGCTGAATCAAACGCCGACGGCTTTTTCCGGACTCATTCATGAAGAGGCCGGGCATGCGGACAAGCTGAAGCTTCGATATGTCATTTTCGGCGGAGAAGCGCTTCAGCCCGGCATGCTGAAAAGCTGGAAAGAGAAGTACCCGGAGACGGAGCTTGTTAATATGTACGGCATTACGGAAACCACGGTTCACGTCACATGCAAAAAACTGAAGATGGATGATATTGAGAGAAATAAAAGCAATATCGGCAGACCGCTGGAAACCCTTCATGCTTTTGTCATGGACGCCTATATGAATCCGCAGCCGATCGGAATTCCAGGTGAGCTTTATATCGGCGGGGAAGGCGTCGCGAGGGGATATGTAAACAGGGATGATTTAACCGCCTCCCGGTTCATCACGAATCCGCACAATACCGGCATGCGGCTCTACCGAACGGGCGATATTGCCAAAAGACTCTCAAATGGCGAGCTGGAATATGTCGGGCGGATAGATGCGCAAGTAAAAGTCAGAGGCCACAGAATTGAGCTGGGAGAAATAAAATCAGCGCTGCAGGAGCTTTCCTTCGTGAAAGAGGCCGCCGTGATCACACGTGCTGATCAGCACGGTCAGCACTCCATTTACGCATACGCGGTCATACACGGGAACGAGAAAATAAAAGAAGCAGAGATTCAGGCCTCTCTCAGAGCTTTTCTGCCGGAATATATGATTCCCGCCCGCTTGATAGAGCTTGATGAACTGCCTTTGACGGCGAATGGGAAGCTGGACGAGAAGGCACTCCCGCAGCCTGAATTAAATGAAAGCCTTGGAGATGATATCAGCCTGAGAAATGAAACTGAAGAAATGATGGCTGACATCTGGGAAGAACTCTTAGGTGTTGAAGGACTCGGCCCCAATGCTCATTTCTTCCATCTCGGCGGGGATTCGATTAAAGCGCTGCAAGTATGTGCGAGGCTGAAACAGCAGGGCTATGAAACGACCGTCCGCGAGCTGTTCGAGCATCAGACACTGGGAGAAGTGTCGATGCGGCTCCGGAAAGTCCGCCGCGTGATTGATCAGGCTCCCGTCACGGGAGACGTGCCGCTGACGCCGATCCAGCACTGGTTCTTTTCGCAATCATTGCCGCATGATCATTTTAATCAGTCCGTTATGCTCCGCAGTGCGGACAGAATCAATGAATCTGCTATGAGAAAAGCGCTGGCACAGCTCGCGGTTCATCATGACGCATTACGGATGGTATGCGGCACACAAAACGGATCGGTGATTCAATATAACAGAGCGGAAAACCTTTCTGAAGAAGAACTCTTTACGTTTGAAACGCATGACGTAAGAGAGAAAGGTTCATTACAAGAGGAGCACGCCGCAATTGAACAGGCGGCCGCCCGTATTCAAACTTCCATTCGGCTGGAGACGGGTCCGCTCGTAGCTGTCGGCTTATTTCATGCCGCTGATGGCGATCATCTGCTGCTTTCCATTCATCACCTTGTCATTGACGGAGTGTCATGGAGGATTTTATTTGAAGATCTCACCGCGTGCTACAGGCAGGCGCTCGAAGGAAAAGAAACCGCGCTTCCGGCGAAAACCGATTCCTATCAGACTTACGCAAAGCAAATCTCTGATTATGCAAAAAGCCGCCGGCTGTTACAGGAAGCAGACTACTGGTCCGAAAGAGAAAAAGCGGCGGTCAAACCGCTTCCGAAAGATGCCCGCATCTCTTCCAATCTTCTGAAAGATACAGATGTGATGACCGTTACATTGACAAAACAGGAGACTGAGCAGCTGTTAACGGAAGCAAACAGAGCATACACAACAGAGACGGGCGAATTATTGCTTGCCGCGTTAAGCCTAGCGCTGAACAGATGGACCGGAAACGAGACATTCAAAATCAGCATGGAAGGCCACGGAAGGGAAGAGCACCTGGAGCATCTTGATATCAGCAGAACCATCGGCTGGTTTACGTCAATTTATCCGGTATTGGTTGACGCAAGTTTTCAAGATCAGCCTGATGACGGCGAGCGTCTCGGCTATCACATTAAGCGGACAAAAGACATGATGCGCCGCATACCGCATAAAGGAGCGGGATACGGGGTGCTGAAATATATAAGCAAACTCTGGGGAGAGACTGAATCTGATTCCCCTGAAATCAGTTTTAACTATCTGGGACAGTTTGACCGGGAAATCCGTTCCAGCGGCTTCGGTGTTTCTCCCGTAAAAGCGGGAAATGAAGTCAGCCCAGACTGGGAACGTCCATACACACTTGATATCAGCGGCTCCGTAGCGTCGGAATGTCTCAGCATGCATGTCGTGTACAACCGTTTTCAGTATCAAAAAGAAACGATTGAAGTTTTGACGGGATATTTTCATACCTTTCTCAAGCAGATCATCACGCATTGCACAGGAAAAGAGGAGCGTGAATGGAGCGCCGCTGATTTCAGTGACGAGGAGTTAACGCTGGAAGATCTGAATGACATTATGGGAGCCGTCAACAAACTATAGAAAAGGAGTGGCGCAATGGGGCAGCAACCGGAAATACAAGATATATATCCTTTGTCTTTTATGCAGGAGGGCATGCTTTTTCATTCTCTGTTGGATCATGACTCAAGAGCCTACTTCGAACAAGCGGTGTTTACGATCAGCGGACAGCTTGACCGGGAACGATTCCAAAAAAGTATAGATGCTGTTTTTGAACGATACGATATTTTCCGTACGACATTTATTCATAAGAATGTGGCGAAGCCCCGCCAAGTCGTGTTGAAAAACAGGCCGAGCCGCGTTCAGTTTCATGATATTTCTCATTTGGACGAGAAGGCGCAAGACAAATATGCCGACCGGTTCAGAAAAGAAGATAAAGATAAAGGCTTTGATTTGCAATCAGATCCTCTCATGAGAGTCTCCATTTTGAAAAAAGCGCCTGAACGCTATGTTTGTATATGGAGCCATCATCATATTGTCATGGATGGCTGGTGCTTCGGAATTGTCATGAAGGAATTTCTGATGATCTATCAATCTCTGGGAGACGGACGGCTTCCGTCTCTCGAGCCTGTTCAGCCATATGGGAAGTATATTAAATGGCTCATGAAGCAGGATCGTAAAGAAGCCGAGATTTTTTGGAAAACGAGACTTGCCGATCTTGAGCAATCGGCGTCTCTTCCGAAAAAATCCGCGGAACCAAACGGCGAACTTGAGCAGGCGGTTTTCACCATTTCTGAAGAGCAGACAAATGAGCTGAAGAACATTGCGGCAAGGGCTGGAGCAACGCTGAATACAGTGTTCCAGGCACTGTGGGGCATTTTGCTGCAGCGTGTCAGCCGCTGTGATGATGCCGTTTTCGGTTCTGTCGTTTCCGGCCGGCCGTCGGATCTCGCAGGCGTGGAAAAAATGGTGGGACTGTTTATTAATACGATTCCCGTACGGGTGAAAAGCGGTTCATTTTCTTTTCTGGAGCTTGTCAGGCATTTGCAGCAGGAGACGCTGCAAGCAGAAACGTACAGCTATTATCCGCTGTATGACATTCAGGCGCAAAGCCCTCTGAAGCAAGCGCTGTTTGACCACATTATCGTGTTTGAAAATGTGCCGGCCCAGCGTGAAATTGAAAATGTGAGTCAGGCCGGTTCATTTGATTTTGCGGTAGAGGATTTCACGATGGAAGAAGTCACAAACTACGGATGCAGCATAAAGGTGATTCCGGGCAATTCTCTTTATATCCGCTTAAAATTTGATACCGGTATATACGACGATGTTTTTATGAAGAATATCGAAACATTTTTACGGCATATGGTGAACTCAGTCATTTCCGACCCTGAAATCGGCGCTTCCGAGATCGCATTGCTGGATGCGTGTGAAGCCAGAAGTATGATGGATGCATTTAACCATACAGAAACGGTTGAACCGCCGGCTCCGACGCTTCACGGGCTGTTCACCCGCCGCGCCGCGCTTTCGCCGCATCGTCCGGCGCTCCGTTTTCCGGGCGGTATGCTGACGTACGCCGAGCTTGACCGGTACACAGACAGACTCGCTGTTCGGCTCCGCCAAAAAGGCGTCCGCAAAGAAAGCGTGGTCGGTGTGCTCGCTGAACGCTCGCCGGAGATGGTGATTTCAGTGCTTGCCGTGTTAAAAGCAGGCGGCGCCTACGTGCCGCTTGACCCGGAATATCCGGAGGACAGGCTGCGCTATATGCTCGACGACAGCGGCGCCTGTCTCCTGCTTCAACAGTCGGGGTTATCCGTTCCCGGTTTTTCCGGCGAAACGCTAGAAGTGTCTCTTTCTGCCCTTACAGGTGAGGCGGAGACAGGGGCTGTCTCTGACGAAGCGGATGCTGATTCGCTCGCTTATATCATTTATACGTCCG
>NZ_JBSJQE010000012.1:0-1214 GCF_053663335.1 Bacillus sp. YH3-2-B2
ACTCTCCGATAAAGTAGTTTGACTGACTACGCACATCGCTGTGCGATTTATTTAAAACTTTGAATTAACAGGTACGTTTTGTCTTGTTTAGTTTTCAAAGATCATTACCGCTTGTTGAAGCAGCTTTATTATCTTACCACTCAGCTTCTTTTGTGTCAACAACTTTTTTTAAGTTGTTTTCGAAGCTTTTTGTTGTTGTCTGCTGTCCATCAGCGACGTTTAATAATATACCACGGTGCTTCTCTATAAATCAAGCATTTTTTTTAAAAGAGAAAAAAGAAAACCAGTATATTATCTTTAAAGCTTGAGAATGGTCGGGAAGACAGGATTCGAACCTGCGACCCCATGGTCCCAAACCATGTGCTCTACCAAGCTGAGCTACTTCCCGATTTTTTAAAATATTATGGCGCGCCCGAGAGGAGTCGAACCCCTAACCTTTTGATCCGTAGTCAAACGCTCTATCCAATTGAGCTACGGGCGCAATTAATTTCACAATATCCCGTTGGGATAAAATGGAGCGGAAGACGGGATTCGAACCCGCGACCCCCACCTTGGCAAGGTGGTGTTCTACCACTGAACTACTTCCGCAAGTAAAAATGTAATGCATGGCCAGGATACAGCCTCAGATGGCGGTAAACCGTATTGTTATTTATACTGTTCATTATGACAAAAGTAATTATATCAAGGTTTTGATAAAAGTCAATACCGTTTAACAATTAATTATGTTAATCTCTTTTGCATCATTGAAGAGAGGCTTCATCAGAAGACGCGCTAAATACCTATACCTTAACTGGTACAATCAGCAACAGATTTTTACTGAACTAAACAAAAAATAACAGTTCCATAACATTCGGAAACTGCTTCAGATCAACGTATTTAGATAAGCTTCCAAGCGGGCTCGAACCGCTGACCTCTTCCTTACCATGGAAGTGCTCTACCTGCTGAGCTATGGAAGCAATGGCTCCGCAGGTAGGACTCGAACCTACGACCGATCGGTTAACAGCCGATAGCTCTACCACTGAGCTACTGCGGAATATTATAAGCTTCATAAACAAAAACATGGTAGATAAAATAAAAAGCTTGGCGGCGTCCTACTCTCACAGGGGGAAACCCCCGACTACCATCGGCGCTGAAGAGCTTAACTTCCGTGTTCGGCATGGGAACGGGTGTGACCTCTTCGCTATCGCCACCAAACCATTGAGAGTGTTCTCTCA
>NZ_JBSJQE010000013.1:0-1345 GCF_053663335.1 Bacillus sp. YH3-2-B2
ACAGTCGGGGTTATCCGTTCCCGGTTTTTCCGGCGAAACGCTAGAAGTGTCTCTTTCTGCCCTTACAGGTGAGGCGGAGACAGGGGCTGTCTCTGACGAAGCGGATGCTGATTCGCTCGCTTATATCATTTATACGTCCGGTTCGACGGGAACACCGAAGGGAGTGGCTGTTGAACACCGTCAAGCCGCCGCCTTTTTATCAGGGATGCAAGGGCAGTTTCCGTTAACGGAAGAGGACATTATCGTGCTGAAATCATCCTTTTCATTCGACGCCTCCATCTGGCAATTGTTTTGGTGGACGATGTCCGGCGCCTCCGTGTATCTGCTTCCGGCCGGCTGGGAGAAAGATCCTGTGCGGATGATTGAAGCTTTTTCTTCTGAAAAGGTGACGACCGCGCATTTTATTCCGGCGATGGTCAACAGCTTTTTAGACGCGCTGGAAACAGAGCCTGCAGAAACAAGAACACGCCTCGGCAGAACACTGACACGCGTGTTTGCCGGAGGCGAAGCTCTTTCACCGCTTACGGCTGCCCGGTTTGCCGATCTTCTGCCTGAGACCATGCTTATTCACGGCTACGGGCCGACAGAAGCGACGGTCGATGCGGCCTTTTACGTCTGTGACCGAAAACGGGACAGCGGACGGACGCGGCTTCCAATCGGAAAACCCGTTCCGGGTGCCCGTCTTTATGTGTTAGACGGCGGGGGAACCGTTCAGCCTGCGGGCGTTGCCGGAGAGCTGTACATCGCGGGGACAGGGGTGGCCCGGGGCTATTTGAACCGTCCTGAACTGACGGCGGAACGTTTTCTCGATGATCCGTTTTATCCGGGAGAGCGCATGTATCAGACGGGCGATATCGCACGCTGGACTGAAGACGGGCTTGTCGAATGGCTCGGCCGGTCAGACGGACAGGTGAAAGTTCGCGGCTACCGGATTGAACCGGGAGAGATCGAAACGGCGATCCGGCGCATTGACGGCATTCGTGAGGCGGCGGTCACTGCCCGGACCGAACACGGCGAAACCGCGCTTTACGCCTATATCGAAGGACGAAAAAGCGATGACGTGCGGGCGGAGCTTGCTGCACGCCTTCCGGCCTACATGATGCCGGCTCAGTTTATAGAGATGAACGAATGGCCGGTCACGCCGAGCGGAAAGCTTGACCGCCGCGCGCTGCCGGCTCCCGGCGGAGCGGAAGACAGACAGGTGTACACCGCCCCGCGGAACGTCACGGAAATGAAGCTTTGCGCCCTTTGGGAAGAGGTGCTGAAAAACGGACCCGTCGGCATCCGGGATCACTTTTTTGAGCGGGGCGGCCATTCGTTAAAAGCGACGGCTCTCGTCTCCCGC